>NZ_JBEZYA010000013.1:109529-296749 GCF_040638295.1 Actinoplanes sp. NPDC026619 | reverse complement strand
CATGCAGTTTGAGTACTACTCCGGCACCCGGCACACCGCCGAACACTGACCCCCGCGGGCTCAACTCATTGACGGCGACCGCGCGGGTCGTTCCCTGGATACGCCCTCGTTACAAAAAATGGGGTATTGGCTGGGCTTAACCCGCGGGGGTCAGTGTTCGGCGGTGTGCCGGGTGCCGGAGTAGTACTCAAACTGCATGGCGCACGCTGAGAAGATCACCATGATGAGGCCGGCGCCGATCAGCCACCACATCCAGAAGACCAGACCGAGCGCGGCGATGGCGGCGGAGAGGGCGATCCCGAACGGCCAGTAGGACCCCGGGCTGAAGAAGCCGATCTCGCCGGCGCCCTCGGCGATCTCGCCGTCCTCACGGTCTTCCGGTCGCAGCTCGATACGCCGGGAGACGAACCAGAAGAACCCGCCGCACATGGAACAGAGCAACCCCGACATGATCAGCGCCACGACGCCGATCCACTCGGTCTGCCCGGTCTCGCCGTGGGTCCAGAAGCCATAGAGCGCAGACGCCGCGAACAGGAACGCCGCAACCCCGACGAAGATCTTGTATTCAGTCTTCACAGCAGACCCCTACTTCCCCGCGGCCACGGTGTTGGACTGGTTCCAGCCGCTGGCCTGCCGGCGGGTGTTCAGCGGGACGGTGGTCACCGCGTACGCCTCCTTGCCGGTGAAGCCGATCTGCGCCATCGCTTCCTGAGTGGTGGCGCCGCCCTTCTTCGCCGTCAGGTAGGTGTCGAACTTGTCCTTCGACACCGCGACCAGCTCGAACTGCATGAAAGCGTGGTAGGTGCCGCACAGCTCGGCGCACCGGCCGACGTAGCGGCCTTCCTTGTCGAGCGTCGCCTCGAAGACGTTGCGGGCGCTGCCCGGGAACACGTCGCGCTTGAACAGCATCTCCGGCACCCAGAACGAGTGGATGACGTCCTTGCTGGTCTCCTCGAACCGGATCTTCTCGCCCACCGGCAGCACCAGCAGCGGGATGACGTCGGCCGAGCCGACGGTCGAGGCGACCGTGTTGGCGTCCTTGCCCATGCCGTCGCGGTAGTCGAACTCCCACTGCCACTTGAACGCCGTGACCTGGACGATCTGGTCGGGGTTCTTGGAGAGCTTGTCCACATCGGTCTGCACGATGGCGGTGTAGTAGAACAGCACCGCCACGATCAGGATCGGGGTGACCGTGTAGAGGACCTCCATCGGCATGTTGAACCGGGTCTGCACGGGCAGCTCGTCGCCGCGCTTGCGGTACCGGATCACGCACCAGAAGATCAGGCCCCACACGAAGATGCCGACGATGAGCGCCGCGATGACCGAGGCGATCCACAGGTCATACATCTTGTGTGCCTGCAGGCTCACGCCGCGGCTGGGCCACCCGAAGTTGCCGAATGCTTTCCCGAAGCCCTCAATGGAGCAGCCCGAGAGCAGCATCAGCAGGCCCGCGGCGCCGAGACCAAGCCCGGCGATCCGGGATGCGGTCCGCGGCCGTGTGGCCTTGCTCTTTGCGCCCACCTGCTTATGCCTCCTTAGCAGCGCCGCCCCACCCGAAAAGGGACATCGAGCGGCAAGGCGTACCGACGGTCGCAGACTACTCGACCAAAACCCGCCGTCCGGTTTCGGGGGTCGGATCTTGAACCGCCTGCGAGCACACCTCAACAAACGGACGATACCGTTCCGGGAGTGGAATACATGGGCGTTCCCGCCGGAGCGGCGGCTTATATGGACGCGGCCAGCGCGGTTCCACTGCATCCGGTGGCGGCCGAGGCGCTGATGGCGGCGCTCGCGGACGGCTGGGCCGATCCGGCGCGCCTCTATTCCGCGAGCCGGCGGGCCCAGCAGCTGAGGGACGCGGCGCACGCCGCTTTCGCCGAGGCATTGGGTGTACGGGTGGACGAGGTGTCCCTGTGGCCCTCGGGCACGGCTGCGGCGCAGGCGGCGGTGCTCGGTGGACTGGCCGGCCGCGCCCGGCACGGCGACACCCTGGTGCACTCGGCGATCGAGCATTCGGCCGTCCTGCACGCGGCCCGCAAGGGCAAGGCGACCGAGGTCGGCGTCGACCGCGAAGGCCGGCTCGACCTGGCCGCATGGGACCGGGCGGTGTCCGCGCCGGGGGTGGCCCTGGCCAGCCTGATCAGCGCGAGTCACGAGGTGGGGACGCGGCAACCGGTGGCCGCGGCGGCGGATTACTGCGCCGAGGCCGGGGTGCCGCTGTTCGTGGACGCGGCCCAGTCGGTCGGCCGGGCGCCGGTGCCGCCGGGCTGGTCGCTGCTGAGCGCGAGCGCGCACAAGTGGGGCGGGCCGCCGGGCGTCGGCGTGCTCGTGGTCCGCAAGGGTGTGCGCTGGATCTCGCCGTACCCGCAAGATGATCTTTATCGCCCTGGTCTGCCGGGCGCCCTGGACCTGCCGGCGGCGGTGGCGGCCGCGGCGAGCCTGCGCGCCGTTCTCGGCGAGGCGCAGGCCGAGGCGGTGCGGTTGTCGGCCCTGGTGGACCGCATCCGCGAGCGGGTGGCGGCGACCGTGCCGGACGTCGAGGTGGTGGGTGATCCGGTCGACCGGCTGCCGCACCTGGTGACGTTCTCCTGCCTTTATGTGGACGGCGAGGCGCTGCTGCACGCGCTGGACCGGCAGGGGTTCGCGGTGTCGTCGGGCTCGTCGTGCACGGCGTCGACGCTGCGCCCGAGTCACGTGCTGGAGGCGATGGGCGTGCTGAGCCACGGCAATGTGCGGGTGTCGCTGCACCGGGGCACGACCGCGGACGAGGTGGACCGCTTCCTCAGCGTCCTGCCGGGCCTGGTGCGAGAGATCCGAAAAGAGGCGGGCATGTGATGACCCTCGACTGCCTCGGGCAGAAATGCCCACTGCCCGTCATCGCTTTGGCACGGCAAATCCGAAATGCCGAAGTCGGGGAGGTCATTCGCGTGCTGGCCGACGACCCAGCCGCCGCCAATGACATCCCGGCCTGGTGCCGGATGAAGGAGCAGGAGTACCTCGGTTCGCCGTCGAAAAACGCCTTCGAGATCAAAAGACTCAGCTGAGGTACGCCACCACCGGCGCAACTGGCTCGACCGCCAGCGAGGTGTCCACCACCAGGCGCGGTCCCAGGTACGGCTCGTATTCCTTCTGCCGCTCCAGGACCCGCACCCAGTCGGGAACGCCGTCGTGATCGCGCGTCGCGTAGCGCGCCTCGACCCGCCGCCGGTGCTCGGCGTCGTCGCCGCAGACCACCTCGACGACCCGCAGCGGCACGCCGGCCCGCTCGGCCACCTCGACCCAGAGCTGGCGGGCCGCCTTCACCGGGCTGACCGCGTCGATGATCACGTGGTGGCCGATCTTGAGATTGACCTCGGCCAGCGCGGCCACCGCCCCGTACGCCGCGTAACCCGGGCGCGGTTCGGTGACCTCGTAGCGCTGCAACGTGAAATCGACGATGTCGACGGCAAGCACCGTGGCCGGGAGCGCGCCGGCCACCTGGGCGGCCAGCGTGCTCTTCCCGACACCGGGCAGCCCGGCGAAGACAGCCAGCATGTCTTACGCCGGAAGGAAAGACTTGATCTCGGCGGCCGCCACGTCGCCGTACGAGTCGGCGAAGCGCTTGGCGAAGTCCTCGCCCCTGATGTCGTACTCCTGCGGGCCGACCGACTCCAGCACCAGCGCCGCCACGAGGGAGCCCACCTGGGCGGCCCGCTCGAGGCCGAGGCCCCAGCCGATCGCGGCGAAGAAACCGGCCCGGAAGCCGTCGCCGACGCCGGTCGGGTCGTCGGGGATGACGTCACGGGCGACCGGCACGTGGATCCGCTCGATGTCGCGGCCGGTGATCTCCACGCCGTCCTTGCCGAGCGTGGTGACCCGGATCTTGACCTGCTCGAGCACCTGCTCGCCGGTGAGCCCGGCCTTGGTCTCGAGCAGCGAGCGCTCGTAGTCGTTGGTCAGCAGGTATTCCGCGCCGGAGATCAGGGTCAGCACGTCGCTGCCCTCCATCCGGGCGAGCTGCTGCGACGGGTCGGCCGCGAACTTGAAGCCGCGGGTCCGGCACTCCTGCGAGTGGCGGATCATCGCGGCCGGGTCGTTCGCGCTGATCAGCACGAGGTCGACGCCGCCGGCGCGCGCGGCGACCGGGCCGAGCTCGATGTTGCGGGCCTCGGACATCGCGCCCGCGTAGAACGAGGCGATCTGGTTGAGGTCGTCATCGGTGGTGCAGACGAAGCGGGCGGTGTGCGCCACCTCGCTGACGTGCACAGAGTCGCAGTCGACACCGTGCCGCTCGAGCCAGGACCGGTAGTCGGCGAAGTCGACGCCCACCGCACCGACCAGGATCGGGCGGAGACCGAGCTGGCCCATGCCGAACGCGATGTTGCTGGCCACCCCGCCGCGCCGGACCACCAGGTCGTCGACGAGGAAGGAGAGCGAGACCTTGTGCAGCTGGTCGGCGATGAGCTGGTCGGCGAACCGCCCGGGGAAATGCATCAGATGGTCGGTGGCGATCGAGCCGGTGACGGCGATCTTCATGTCGGCCCTCGAGGTTCGGGAACAGGGGGCGTTACGTGCGAAGCCTACCGGCACGTTACGCGCAGCAGGCCGTCCCGTTAACGGGACGGCCTGCTGCTTGCGTTATGGGATGGCTCAGTGGAAAGAGTCACCGCAGGCGCAGGAGTTCTGCGCGTTCGGGTTGTCGATCGTGAAGCCCTGAGCGTCGATGCGGTCCGCGAAGTCGATGGTCGCGCCGGCGAGGTAAGGGGCGCTCATCCGGTCGACGACGACCCCGACACCGTCGAAGTCATTTACCACGTCGCCGTCGAGCGAACGCTCGTCGAAGAAGAGCTGGTAACGAAGGCCGGAGCAGCCACCGGGCTGAACGGCGATGCGCAGGCGCAGGTCGTCGCGCCCTTCCTGTTCGATCAGGGCCTTGACCTTGACCGCGGCGACGTCGGTAAGGATGACGCCGGTCGGCGCCGCGACCTCGGTCGACTGGGTGTGCGCTTCAGTGGTCACTGCGTATCTCCCTGCAGGGTGCGGTCATGTGCCGTACTGCCCAACGCTAACCCTGATCGGAACGATTCCCAATCCGGGTGGCCCAGCTCACCTGCTCCAGTGTTGCGAAAGTTCACCGGCGATCTCGGTGAGACCCCGGGCGGGCTCGGCCAGGGCGGTCGTCTCCGAGCCGAAATGATCGGTCAGCGACACCGTCTCGGTCACCCCGGCACTGGCCGCCTCGCGGAAGCCGGTCTCGTTGCGCCCGCACACGACGATGCAGGGCAGGCCGCGGTCGCGGGCGCCGTTGGCGATGCCGGCCACCACCTTGCCGCGCAGCGACTGGTGGTCGAAGGAGCCCTCGCCGGTGATCACCAGCTCGGCCGCGTCCAGCTCGGCGGTCAGCCCGATCAGCGTGGTGACCAGGCCGATGCCGGAGACGACCCGGCCGCCCAGGGCGATCAGCGCGGCCCCGATGCCACCGGCCGCGCCGCCGCCCGGCGCCACCTCGAGGTCGGTCACGCCGAAGGCCTTCTCCAGCACCCCGGCGAACTGTTCGAGTGCGGCGTCGAGGCGGTAGACGTCCTCCTCGGTGGCGCCCTTCTGCGGGCCGTAGATCTTGCTGGCGCCGTGCAAGCCGGTCAGCGGGTTGTCCACGTCGGTCGCGGCGACCAGGCGCACGTCACGCAGCCGGGGCTCGCCGGCCAGCCCGGCGGCCGCGTTCAGGTAGGCGCCGCCGTACGGCAAGGCGTAGCCGGCCACGTCGACCGGGGCAGCGCCGAGCGCGGCCAGCATGCCGGCCCCACCGTCGTTGACGGCCGAGCCGCCCAGGCCGATCACGATCTCGGCCGCGCCGGCCTCGACCGCCGCCAGCAGGAGCAGGCCCAGCCCGTACGACGTCGCGGTGTTGGGGTTGCGCTCTTGTTTGGTCAATAGGTGCAGGCCGCAGGCCTGGGCGCTCTCGATGTACGCCGTGTTGCCGGCCAGCAGCACCTCGCCGCGGGCGGGGCGGCCGAGCGGGTCGACCGTCTCGACCTCGATCAGGCGCCCGTCGAGCGCGGCCGCGAGCACCTCGACGAAGCCGGGGCCGCCGTCGGACAGCGGCCGCTGGACGAGGTGATCGGAGGCGGACCAGCCGGCCGCGATGGCGGACGCGGCGGCGGGGGCGGAGAGGGTCCCGGCGAACTTGTCCGGGCAGATAAGTACGCGCACGCGTTGAGTGTGGCAGGCCACTATGAGCGAGGGAGATGGCCGTCCCGCGCTGTGCGACGATGATTTTGTGACGTCGACTTGGACCGAACCAGCCAATACGGCTACCGCGCTGCTCCTGCTCGGCCGGGCCACCGATCCCGCCTCCGAGCGTGGCGTGGACTGCCCCGGTGATCTGCCCGCCCCGAGCGACCCCGACCTGGTCGCCCGGGCCACCGCGGCGAAGGCCGCGCTCGGCACCCGGGTCTTCGTCCTGGGCCATCACTACCAGCGCGACGAGGTCATCCAGTTCGCCGACGTGACCGGCGACTCGTTCAAGCTCGCCCAGCAGGCGGCCGCCCGCCCCGATGCCGAGTTCATCGTGTTCTGCGGCGTGCACTTCATGGCCGAGAGCGCCGACATCCTGACGACGCCGGCGCAGAAGGTCGTGCTGCCCGACCTGGCGGCCGGCTGCTCGATGGCCGACATGGCGGTGCTCGGCCAGGTCGAGACGGCGTGGGAGCGCTTCGAGGACCTCGGCATCACCGGTGACATCGTCCCGGTGACGTACATGAACTCCTCCGCCGACATCAAGGGCTTCGTCGGGCGCAACTCCGGCGTGGTCTGCACGTCGTCGAACGCCAAGCGGGCCCTGACCTGGTCGTTCGAGCAGGGGTCGAAGGTCTTCTTCCTGCCCGACCAGCACCTGGGGCGCAACACCGCCGTACTCGACATGGGCTTTGATCTTGATGATTGTGTTCTTTACGACCCGCACAAGCCCGGCGGTGGCCTGACCGATCAGCAGCTGCGCGACGCCAAGATGATCCTGTGGCGGGGGCACTGCTCGGTGCACGGTCGTTTCACCCTGGACAGCGTCCGCGAGGTTCGTGAGCGCATTCCTGGCGTCAACGTGTTGGTCCACCCGGAGTGCAAGCACGAGGTGGTGCAGGCCGCCGACTACGTCGGCTCGACCGAATACATCATCAAGGCCCTCGACGCGGCGGCGCCGGGGTCGGCGTGGGCGGTCGGGACCGAGCTCAATCTGGTGCGGCGGATGGCGCTCGCCCACCCGGACAAGCAGATCACGTTCCTCGACCGGGCGGTCTGCTACTGCTCGACGATGAACCGGATCGACCTCCCGCACCTGGTGTGGGCGCTCGAGGAACTGGTGGCGGGCCGGGTGCCGAACCAGATCACGGTCGACGCCGACACCGCGCACCACGCGCGCGTCGCGCTTGACCAGATGCTGGCCCTTCCGTAACCCTGAGTAACCGTTAAGGCGCAGCCCGGAAAGGGCTGCGCCTTTATGTTGTCTTAATCATCAGCATTTCCTCGCCGTGTGGGCGTTGTGCCGACTTCCCTTATTGTCACTCAGCGCTATGCTTCCCCGGTTGCAGAAGCGGGTACCCCCCACCCGCGCAATGCCCCTCGACAACACTTGGGCGGCCCCGACCGCCCACCGGCTGGAGGTTACGTTGACCGACGACGTCTTGGTCGTGCACGGCGGTGCGCCGCTGCAAGGTCAGATCCGGGTCCGTGGCGCGAAGAACCTCATTTCGAAGGCGATGGTCGCCGCCCTCCTGGGCGAGACGCCGAGCCGCCTGTACGACGTGCCGCGCATCCGCGACGTCGAGGTCGTTCGCGGCCTGCTCGAACTGCACGGCGTCAAGGTCACCGACGGGGTCGACGACGGCGAGCTGGTGATGGACCCCACGAACGTGGAGAGCGCCAGCACCGACGAGATCAACGTGCACGCCGGTTCGAGCCGGATCCCGATCCTGTTCTGCGGCCCGCTGCTGCACCGCCTCGGCCGGGCGTTCATCCCCGACCTGGGCGGCTGCCACATCGGCCCGCGCCCGATCGACTTCCACATCCAGGCGTTGCGCGAGTTCGGCGCGGTGGTCGACAAGGCGCCCGAGGGCATGCACCTGAGCGCGCCCAACGGCCTCAAGGGCGCCAAGCTGGAGCTGCCCTACCCGAGCGTCGGCGCCACCGAGCAGGTGCTGCTCACCGCCGTCCGCGCCGAGGGCACCACCGAGCTGCGCAACGCCGCCATCGAGCCGGAGATCATGGACCTGATCTGCGTGCTGCAGAAGATGGGCGGCATCATCACGGTCCACACCGACCGGGTCATCGAGATCCAGGGTGTGCCGAAGCTGCACGGTTACGCGCACAAGCCGATCCCGGACCGGATCGAGGCGGCCAGCTGGGCCGCGGCCGCGCTCGCCACCAAGGGCGAGATCGAGGTGCTCGGCGCCCGGCAGGCCGACATGATGACGTTCCTCAACGTGTTCCGCTCGATCGGCGGCGAGTTCGAGGTCACCGACGACCGGGTCGGCCGGCCCGGCGTGACCGGCGCCGAGGGCGGCATCAAGTTCTGGCACCCGGGCGGCGACCTGCAGCCGGTGGCGCTGGAGACCGACGTCCACCCCGGCTTCATGACCGACTGGCAGCAGCCCCTGGTGGTCGCGCTGACCCAGGCCCGCGGCCTGTCGATCATGCACGAGACGGTGTACGAGCAGCGGCTCGGCTACACCGATGCGCTCAACCAGATGGGCGCCACCATCCAGGTCTACCGGGACTGCCTCGGTGGCACCCCGTGCCGGTTCGGGCGCCGCAACTTCAAGCACTCGGCCGTCATCGCCGGCCCGTCCAAGCTGCACGCGGCCGACCTGGTCATCCCCGACCTGCGGGCCGGCTTCGCCCACCTGATCGCGGCGCTGGCCGCCGAGGGCACCTCCCGGGTGTACGGCGTCGACCTGATCAACCGCGGCTACGAGGACTTCGAGAACAAGCTGGCCGCGCTCGGCGCGCACGTCGAACGGCTCTGATTTGTAAAGATGAGCGGCGCGGTGTCAACGACATCGCGCCGCTTGGCTACTCTCCTAGCGTGTCCTCGCTTTTTCGCCGCAAGTCAGCCGACGTCGCCACCCCCGATTCCGCGGAGGAGGTGACCGAGGCTGCCCCTCGGCCGAAGAGCTACACGCCCAGCAAGAAGGAGCTCGGCCAGGTCACGCCCAAGCGGCAGAGCACCGGCCGCAAGGTCAACGCCCCCGCTCCGGAGAACCGCCGCGAGGCGATGAAGCAGATGCGCGAGCGGCAGCGCGTGGAGCGCGCCGAGGCCACCGAGGGCATGCGCAACGGCGACGAGCGTTACCTGCTGGCCCGTGACCGCGGCCCGGAGCGGGCGCTGATCCGCAACTACATCGACTCCCGGCGCACGGTCGGCACCTGGTTCTTCGGCGGCGCGCTGATCGTCCTGATCGGCTCGACGATCCAGAACAAGCAGGTCCAGCTGGCCAGCAACCTGCTGTGGGCCCTGCTCGCGGTCGCGGTGATCGTCGACAGCGTGCTGATCGCCCGCAAGGTCAAGAAACTGGTCAACGAGCGCTTCCCGAAGTCCGACCAGCGGATGGGCGCCCTGCAGTTCTACGGCGTGATGCGCGGCCTGACGTTCCGCCGGATGCGCGTCCCGAAGCCGCAGGTCGAGCTCGGCCAGAAGCTCTAGGGCACACCCGCCAGCCGGAGCAGTGCCGCCGTCGCGGCGGCGGCCAGCACCACCACGACGAACGGGGCCTTGCGCCAGGCGAGGACCCCGCCGACGAGCACGCCTAGCGGCCGCGCGACGCCGGCGAAGTCCGTGCCGGCCATCAGCGCGGCGGTTCCGGCCAGCGCGGCGAGCAGGGCGGCGGCCGCCATCGGCAGCAGCCGCTGCAGCGTCGCGGAGAGCTTCAGCCGCCCGCGCAGCAGCACTCCGCCGAGCCGCATGCTGTAGGTCCCGACGCCCAGGGCGATGATCGCGGCGATCAGCATGACGGCTCCGTCCGGCGGCGGCGCGGGCGAATGAGGGTCAGCAGGCCCAGCAGCGCGCACATCACCGGCAGGCCGGCGGGCAGGACCGGGGTCAGCAGGACGGCGATCGCGGCGCCGGTCAGCGCCACCGCGCGGGTGGCCCGATCCTTCAGCGACGGCATGATCAGGGCCAGCAGCGCGGCCGGGAACGCCGCGTCGAGACCGAGCGCGTCCGGATCGCCGGTGGCGCCGCCCAGCAGCACGCCCAGCGCGGTACCGATGTTCCAGGACGTGAACAGCGTCAACCCGATGATCCAGTAGACCCGGTGGCGGCGGGCCGGATCCGGCTCGGCCAGCGTGAACGCGGCCACCTCGTCGGTCAGGAAGTGGCTGCCGATCACCCGGTCCCGCAGGCGTGGCCCGACCGCCTCCGACACGGCCAGGCCGAACGGCAGGTGGCGGGCGTTGAGCAGCAGGCCGGCCACCACGGCGGCGACCGGGTTGCCGGCCGCGAACAGGCCGACGGCCAGGAACTGCGAGCCGCCGGCGAAGACCACCGTCGACATCAGGAACGGCACCCAGACCGGCAGGCCGTACGCGATGGCGATGGCCCCGAACGACGCGCCCACCGCGATCATGGCCGCGGCGATGGTGGCCGCGTCGCGCCGGAGTACGCGATCCTCGGCCGTTCGCTGTACCGTACGCATGGTTTGAAATATTGAACGATGAGCCCGGCGTTCGTCAAATCGAACGACCTGATCGACGGAGCGAACATGCAGCAGCCGGCACCCCCGCTCGCCACGATCGCGACGGCCCTGCGCCGCGAACGCGAACGGGTCGGCATCTCCATCGCCGAACTGGCCCGCCGGGCCGGCCTGGCCAAGTCGACGCTCTCCCAGCTGGAGGCGGGCAGCGGCAACCCGAGCATCGAGACCCTGTGGTCGCTCGGCGTGGCCCTCGGCGTGCCGTTCAGCCGGCTGGTCGAGCCACCCCCGTCACAGGTGCGGGTGATCCGGGCCGGCGAGGGCCCGCGGCTGCTGGCCGACAAGTCGGTCTACGCGGCGACGCTGCTGGCGGCCGGCTCCGCCCACGCCCGCCGCGACCTCTACGTGCTCGAACTCGAGCCGGGCACGCCGCGCGAGGCCGAGGCGCACATCCCGGGCAGCGTCGAGCATCTCGTCTGCGCCGCCGGCCGGATCCGCACCGGCCCCGAGGGCGAGGAGGTCGACCTCGGGCCGGGCGACTACGTGACCTTCCCCGGCGACGTCCCGCACCGTTACGAGGCCCTCGAGCCGTCCTGGGCCGTGCTCGTCATGGAACACGTCTAGGTGGCCTGGTAGAGGCGGGCCACCACGTCCTCGATGTCCGGCTCCAGCACCGACAGGTCGCGCACCGAGGCGACCGCGACCAGGCCGGCCACCGCCGTGCCGGCCGACGCGCCGTCCAGCGCGAACGTCACCCGGTGGCCGTCCGCCTCGACGCCGGTCAGCGACGCCCCGGGCAGCGTGAACCCCGGCGGCAGCGGCTCGTCGAGGTCCACCACGAGGCTGCGCCGGGAGCCGTACCGGGCATGCAGCGCCTCGATGGTGCCGTCGTGCACCACCCGGCCGTGGTCGATCACCACGAGCCGGTCGCAGAGCCGCTCGATGTCGGCCAGGTCGTGGGTGGTCAGCACGAGCGTCACGTCGCCGGTCGCGCCCAGCTCGGCCAGGAACGAGCGCACCGCCTGCTTGCTCACCACGTCCAGTCCGATCGTCGGCTCGTCCAGGAACAGCACCTTCGGGCCGTGCAGCAGCGCCGCGGTGATCTCGCCGCGCATCCGCTGCCCGAGCGACAACTGCCGCACCGGGGTGTCCAGGAAGGAGTCCAGGTCGAGCAGGTCGCGACAGCGGCGCAGCCGGGTCTCGTGCTCCGCCGGCGGCACCCGGTAGATGTGCCGCAGCAGCTGGAACGACTCGCGCAGCGGCAGGTCCCACCACAGCTGCGACCGCTGCCCGAAGACCACGCCGATCCGCAGGGCGAGCCGGGTGCGCTGCGGCACCGGCGCCAGCCCGAACACCGACACCTCGCCGGAGGTCGGCGACAGCACCCCGGTCAGCATCTTCAGCGTGGTCGACTTGCCGGCGCCGTTCGGGCCGATGTAGCCGACCATCTCCCCCGGCTCGATGGTCAGGCTCACCCCGTCCACGGCCGACACGGTGCGTTTCTCCCGCCGCAGCCGGCCGGCTTTCACGCGTACGTCAAAATCTTTTCGAAGGTCTTGCATCCGAATCATGAGCCCGTACTCCGGTAGTGACGGATGCCGATGCGCCAGACGGCGGTGGCGATCGCCACCGCCGGGAGCGCCACCAGCGGGGAGACGTAGCCGGCCCAGGCCGGCAGACCCAGCGGATCGGCGCGGCCGAGCAGGGCCAGCGCCGGCTGATAGGCCACAAAACCAAAGCCGAGTGTGTACGCGAACAGGTCGCGGAACCAATTGCTGTAAACCGTGATGGGGTACGACGTGAAATCGCGCCCGCCGTAAGTGAAGCCGTTACCGATCTCGCCCGACTCGACCCACCAGAACGCGAAGCTCGCGGTCAGCACGAAGATCGCCCCGAAGAACAGGGCGGCGCCGACCGGGGCGGCCGCGGCCAGCAGCACCCGGCCGACCGTCCAGTGCACGTCGTTCGCGACCAGCGCCACGGCGTAGACGGTCGCGCCGAACACCAGCCGCAGCACCTTGCGCAGCGGCAGATCGGTGAAGACCAGCTGCGGCAGCACCGGCAGCGGCCGGGTCAGCATCGTGTCCAGCAGCCCGGTCCGCACGTACCGCTTCAGGTCGTCGATGTTGCCGACCGTCATGTCGGCGAGCACGAACCCGAACGCGGTGAGGCCGGTCATCAGGACCGCCTCGGCCAGTGTGAAACCGCCCACCGTGGCGGTGGCCCGGAACAGCACGAAGACCGTGGTCACGTCGAGGGCGGTGGCGCCGACGTTGCTCAGCACCTCGGCCGCGAACGACGCCCGGTAGGACAGCATCGACCGCCACTTGCCGCCGGCCAGGGCGGCGTAGATCCGGGCGTTACCCACCCTGGACCACCAGCTTGCGCTCGGCCCGGCGCTGCACCCATGCGGCCAGGGCCAGCAGGACGACCGCCCAGATCGCCTGCAGCGCGACCAGGCCGGCCTGCACGAGCGGGCGGTCCCGCTCGACCAGCACGTCCAGCGGGCTCTGCAACAGGCCCGGCAGCGGCGTGGCCACCCACAACGTGACGGCCAGCCAGTCGGGCAGCAGGCGCAGCGGGAAGTAGAGGCCGGCCAGCACGCCCGAGCCGAGGGTCCACAGCAGGATCGGGCCGCGGGCGTCGTGCAGCCAGTAGGCGGTCGCGTTGACCAGGTAGCGGCAGCCGAAACTGCCGAGCACGGCCAGGACGATGGACAGCATGAACAGCGGGACGGTCGGCCACCGATGCGGCAGCGCCAGCGGGAAGAAAAGTGCGCCGGCGATCAGCGGGCCGATGAAGCGCGTGAGCATGCCGTGCAGGCCACGGCCCAGGTCGGCCGCGAGATACGACACGACCGGAGGAACCGGACGTAACAGGTCGGATGCGATGTCGCCGGAGCGGATCCGGTCGGACAGTTCGGTCCAGCCCCAGATCCCGGTAACGGACAGTAAGCCCTGTCCCACCCAGACGTATGTCGCCAATTGTTCCGCGTCGTACCCGCCCGGGCGATTGCCCGTTGCTCCGGCAGCCACGGCCAACAGCACATAGCAGCGAAGGAAGCCGAAGACTATGTTGGTGAACGATCCGGCTATGGTGGCCTGCCGATAGGTCGCGTAGCGCCGGAAACCCGACCACACCAGTGCACCGAAAGTAGCGACGGAAACGCGGAACGGTCGGCTGGGAGAGATCGTCAGCACCCTGGCGTCAATCCCGTCCACGCCGTTAATCTCCTTTCAAACCCCCCGCAGTGGAGCCGGGAGACTCTACCCGGGTCTCCGGACGGCCACCGCGCATTTTCGACCGAGAAGTGGATTTCGCCGTGACGGAGCGTCGCCAATTGCCGGGCCTGCTGCTGGCTGCCCGATGAACGGCTGGAGCTCGCAACTCGGCGACGACCGGTGGGGCGACGAGCCCGCCTGGGTGTACGAGATCACCTGGGAGTGGGAGCCGCTGCCCGGCCAGCGCTATCCCGGTGACCCGGGCCGCCGTAAGGCCGTGCACACCCCGGTCTACGAGGCCTCCGGCTACGTTCCCGACGAGCAGGCGCAGCAACGGCCCGCCCAGCCCCAGCGCGAGTACGACCAGCGGGAGAGCAGCGGCTACGCCCGGAGCGGCGGCGCGGTGCCGGCGCAGCAGCGCGACGAGCCGTCGTGGAACCGGCCGATGTCCATGCCCGACCGGATCACCGATGATCGGCACCCGCAGACACCGGGCCGTCCCACGCCGCCCGGCCGCCCGGCGCCGCCGGACCAGCGCCGCGGTTCCGCCCCGGTGTACGGCCGCCAGTCCGAGTCGCAGTTCCGCGACCAGTCCCAGCCGCCTCGTCGCGATTCCCGCGATCCGCGCGATTCCCGCGATGACTTCCAGCGCGATGCACAGCAGCCGCACCCCGGATCCCCCGCCGGCCGGTCGCAGCCTCCGCAGCCGCAGTCTCCGCAGGCTTACGGCGCGGCCCGGCCGCCCTATTACGGCCGTCGTCCCGACGAGACCCCGGACCAGTCGCAGCGCTCCGCCCCTGGGCCGCGGCCGGTGTCGCCGGGCTCGCCCGGGGTTTACGGAAGCGCCCGTCCCGCCCCGGCCGAGGCCTTCCCCAACTACGACGGGCAGCGCCCGCCCGGACGACGTTCCGACGCGCCCTTCGACCTGCGCCCCGCGCCCGAGATCGGCACCCCCATGACCGCCCGGCCGGCCCCGCAGCCGACGAGGGTCACGCCGTCGCAGCCGGCCTCGCCCCCGTCGCCGATGTACCCCTCCGTCCCCGGCCAGGCCCGCCCGGTCTCCGGCCCGGCCCACGTCGGCCCCGCCCACATCGGCCCGGGCGACTCTGCCGCCTACCCCCGGCCGGTCTCCGCACCCGCGGCCGACCAGGGCTACCCGCGCCCGGTCTCCGCACCGACCGGCGACCGCGGTTACGCACGACCGGCACCGGGCGACCGCGGCTACCCACCCGCGGCCGACCAGCGAAACCCTCGCCCGGTCTCCGCCCCCGCGGCCGAGCACGCCTACCCCCGGCAGGCGCCCACCGGCCAGGGCTACCCCCTGCCGGTGTCCACACCTGCGGCCGAGCAGGGTTACCCGCAGCGACCCCCGGCGGCCGACCAGGGTTACTCCCGGCCCGGCTACCCCCAGCAGCCGCATTCAGCCACGCCCGCGGCCGACCAGGGCTACTCCCGGCCGGTCTCCGCGCCCGCGACCGAACACGGCCGGCCCCAGCAGCCACACTCCCCCGCAGCCGACCAGGCCTACCCCCGCCCGGTCTCCGCACCCGCAGCCGACCAGACCTACGCCCGGCCCGTCTCCGCACCCGCGGCCGACCAGACCTACCCCCGGCCCGTCTCCGCACCCGCGGCCGACCAGACCTACCCCCGGCCCGTCTCCGCACCCGCAGCCGACCAGACCTACCCCCGGCCTGCCTCCACACCCGCGGCCGACCAGAACCGCCCCCGGCCCGTCTCCGCACCCGCAGCGGAGCACGCCTACCCCAGGCAGACGCCAGCGCCCGCAGCCGAGCAGGGCTACCCGCGGCCGGTCTCCGCACCGGCGGCCGAACAGGGCTATCCGCAGTCGGCTGCCGAGCCGGAAGGCGAGCGCGGCTACCCGAGCGGGCCGACGTCGGCGCCTGCCTCCGCCCAGCCGGTCAGTGGCGGAGGCCCGCAGGTGCGCGCCTGGAACTCGGCGGCCGAGGAGAGGCGCTTCGAGGTGCCGCCGGAGTCGCACGCCTATGCGCCGGCCGAGGAGGAGTTCGCGCTGCCGGACGGCCCGACCGCTGGTTCCGGCGTCGAGCCGGTGACTGCACCACCCGCCACCGCGCCCGAGCCGAACTGGGCCGAGTCGGCCTGGGCCCGCTCCGCCGCACCCCCGGCATCGGACGAGACCTCGAACGACGCTCAGCCCCAAGCCGAGCCGGAACCCGAGCCGGAGCCCGAGGGCCACGGCCTGGGCTGGCTGCTGTCGATGAGCGGCCTCGGCGCCCCGACCCAGGTGCCACTCGACCCGACCACGCCGGTGGAGTCCGCGCGGCCGGCATCCGCCCCACCCGCCTCGGCACCGCCGGCCTCCGCTGCGCCGGCTCCTGCCGCACCGACTTCCGCAGTGCCGATTTCCGCAGTGCCGGCTTCCGCAGTGCCGACCTCTGCGCTGCCTTCCTCTGCAGTGCCAGCCTCTGGGCTGCCTGCTTCTGCGGCGCCGGCCTCCGCTGTGCCGGCCTCCGCTGTGCCGGCTTCGGCACCGCCCACCTGGCCCGAGTCGGTCGTGCTCTCCTCTACCCAGCCTGTCTCGGCGTCCCACACGGCAACTGCGGACCATGCCACCGAGCCCGAGCTGGAACCGGCCACTGACGAGAACGCCCCGGTCAGCGGCGCCCCGGAGAAACAGAATTGGTTCGCCCCGGTCCCGGACACCCAGTCGCTCACGAACCCGGACGCCACCACGCCCGAGCCGGTCTCCACACCGGGGCCGGCCGCCGAGTCGTTCTCGTCGAAGACCGCCGAGGGCTTCCCGGCGAGCACCACGCCTGTCAGCGCTGCGCCGACCGAGCCCGCGCGGTTCTCCGCATTCGGCGGGCCGGCAACAAGCACGCCGGTCAGCTCCGCACCGGCAGCCACGTCGCCCGCGGACACCTCCCCGGCAGAGCCCGAGCCGGCGCGTTTCCCAGGCTTCGGCGAACCAGCGAACAGCGCCCCGGCCAGCCCGGCGTCAGCCGACCCCACCCCGGCAAGCGAAACGCCCGTGAGCGCCACCCCGGTCGAGCCCACCGCGTTCCCGACCTGGGACGCGCCCGCCAGCACAACGCCCACCAGCGCCGCACCGACCAGTGCAACGCCGGTAAGCGCCTCGCCCGCTCAGCCCGAGCCCACCGCTTTCCCCACTTGGGACGCGCCCGCAAGCACAACTCCGGCCAGCGCGGCCCCCGTCAGCGCAACGCCGGCGAGCGATGCCTCTGCCGCGCCGCAGCCCACAGCTTTCTCGACGTGGGACGCCCCCGCCGGCACGACCCCGGCCAGCGCCGCGCCCGTCAGCGCCTCCTTCGCCGAGCCCGAGCCCGCCGCCTTCCCCACTTGGGAGGCGCCCGCCGGCACGACCCCGATCAGCGCTGCGCCAGCCAGCGCAACCCCGGTCAGCGCCGCACCCGCCCAAGCCGAGCCCGATGCCTTCCCCACCTGGGACGCTCCCGCCAGCACCGCCCCGATCAGCGCCGCGCCAGCCAGCGCAGCGCCCGTGAGCGGGGCTCCGGTGAGTGCCACCCCCATCGACCGCGAGTCCGCCGAACTCTCGACCTTCGACGCGTCTTCCGGCTCGGCGCCGGCCGGCGGCCCGCCTGCGGACTACTCGCCGTTCAGCACGCGGCCCACCAGCGCGACACCGTTCGACACACAGTCGGCCGACGCCGCGCCGTTGGGCGTGCGGCCGACCAGCGCCACCCCGTTCAGCGCGAGCCCCGTCAGCGCGGAACCGACGAGCGCCGGCCCGGTCGGCGCAGACTCGGTCGGCGCTGCGCCGAACAGCGCAAACCCGGCGAACACGGCCCCGACCAGCGCGACAACGGGCGCGGAACCGATCAGCGCGGAACCGATCAGCGCGGAACCGATCAGCGCGGAACCGATCAGCGCGGAACCGATCAGCGCGGAACCGATCAGCGCGGGCCCGGCGGAGGCTGCGGCGGTTGGCTTTGAGCTGGTGCACGCTGATCCGGTTGAGGCTGAGCTCGTTGACCATGAGCCGGTTGATGCCATGTGGGTTGAGGCTGAGGTCTTTGTTGCGGCCGGTGGATCGGTTGTCGATGCGCCGGAGCTGCCGGCTCTCGAGTCGTCGTCCCGCGCTGCTGACTCCGAGCACGTCGGGGAGTCGGAGGACGGCCCTCGACCGGAATCCGCCGGCGATGTTGCGCCGGAGCGCGCCGCGGTGCCGGAGACGGATGAGGCGGGGGCGGCGGACGGCTCCGTGGCTACGCCGGTCGGTGGCGGTCCGGCGGACGGAACCGGGGCGGCTCCCGATGAGTCGGGGCTCTCCGCGTCGGTCGAAGCGGCGGAACGGGCTGGTTCGGCGGGGACGTCGGCGCCCGTACATCTGAATGGCGAAAGTGCCGGGCAAGCGCAAGGCGCGGCCGAGAGCAGCGGCGACGCTCAGCCTGCGGATTCCGGCAATGCGGAGGACGCGGCCGGGAGTGCCGTTCGTGGGCCTGTCCGGCAACGGAAGGGGTCGGCGGGCAAAGACCGGCGGGCGGATCCGGAGCAGGTGCTCGCGGATTATCCGTGGGCGTTCGATCCGGCGACGCTGCGGGAGGAGATCGACGACGACGCCCCGATGTGGGTGGTCGTGGATCGGCTGACCGACAAGCTGGAATATGCCGAGCGGGATGCGGTGCGGGCCCGGCTGTTGAGCCTGCGGGCGGTGGCGCAGCGGCTGCTCGGTGAGCTGGACGCCGCGGTGCAGGACGGGCGGCAGGCGCTCGAGCATGCGCAGGCCACCGGTGAACTGCGGCGGACCGCGATCGTGCAGGCCCGGCTCGCGCATGCGCTGCAGTGGCGGGGTGATCATGCCGAGGCCGACAAGCTGTATGCGGAGGCCAGTTCGCCGGAGCTGCCGTCGCGGTTGCGGGCCGAGATTCATGAGCTGGCCGGGCGGTCGGCGTTCGATCAGGGACGCTACCTGGAGGCGATGAACCACTTCGAGACGGCGCTGGACCTGCGTAAGGGCGCCGACCCGGACCTGGTGGAGCGGATCGAGCTGGCTCTCGACACGATCACCGGGAAGACCGCGGGCGGTGACTGGGGGCCCTATCCGCGGACCCACGACGAGATCCTCGGGCTCGCCGAGTCGCCGCGGCCGATCCGGGACGAGCGGTCGGGGCTGTGGGGCTATGTGGGGGCGGTGCCGCCGCGGTATGCGCAGGCGCAGCCGTTCGCGGACGGCCTGGCCTGGGTGCGGCGACCGGAGTCGCCGGCCTGGGAGCTGATCGACCTGGAAGGTGCGGTGGTCATCGACGCCTCGTCGGGCTATCGGGCGGCCGAGCGGTTCGCCGAGGGGCTGGCCTGGGTGTCCCGGGACGAAGCCGGCGGCTGGTACGCGATCGACCGGCAGAACCGGCTGATCGTGCCGGGCGGGTTCGACGACGCGAAGCCGTTCCACCACGGGCTGGCGCTGATCCGGCGCGGCGGCTGGGGCGTGATCGACCGGCACGGGCGGGTCGTGGTGCAGCCGCGGTTCCTCGGGTTCGTGACGCCGCTGGTGTCCGGTGGGCCGATCGAGGGCTTCACCGATGACGGCCTGGCCGTGGTGGACGCCGGCGACCGGGTCGGCGTCGTCGACCGCAGCGGGCAGATGATCGTCGAGCCGGGGTACGCGACCATCGTGATCCACCCGGTGGCGTTCCTGATCGCCGACCAGTACGGGCTGTGGGGCGCGCTGAACCGCAAGGGCGAAATGCTGATCGAGCAGAAGTACAAGGAGCAGGCCGATGTGCTCGAGGAGCTGGACCGGCTACTGACCGACGGGCGTCCCGTTCTATAAATGGGCATGGAGTTCCGTCATCTCGGCCGTTCCGGCCTGCTCATCAGTGAGATCGCCTACGGCAACTGGATCACCCACGGTTCCCAGGTCGAGGAGGATGCCGCGCTCGCCTGCGTGCGGGCCGCCCTCGACGAGGGGATCACCACCTTCGACACCGCGGACGTCTACGCGGGCGGCCGCGCCGAGGAGGTGCTCGGCCGGGCGCTGAAGGGCGAGCGCCGCCAGGGCCTGGAGATCCTCACCAAGGTCTTCTGGGCGACCGGGCCCGGCCCCAACGACCGCAGCCTGTCCCGCAAACACATCATGGAGTCGATCGACGCGTCGCTGCGCCGGCTGCAGACCGACTACGTGGACGTCTACCAGGCGCACCGCTACGACTACACGACGCCGCTCGAGGAGACCATGCAGGCGTTCGCCGACGTGGTGCGCTCCGGCAAGGCGCTCTACATCGGGGTGTCCGAGTGGAACGCCACCCAGCTCCGCGCCGGGTGGGAGATGGCTCAGGATCTGAAGATCCCGTTCGTCTCGAACCAGCCGCAGTACTCCGCGCTCTGGCGGGTCATCGAGGCCGAGGTGGTGCCCACCTCGATCGAGCTGGGCATCGGCCAGGTGGTCTTCTCACCGATCGCGCAGGGCGTGCTCACCGGCAAGTACGAGGTGGGCAAGCAGCCGCCGGCCGGTTCGCGGGCGACCGACGAGAAGAGCGGGGCGAACTTCATCTCCCGGCTGATGAGCGACGAGGTGCTGTCGGCGGTCGCCGAGCTCAAGCCGCTCGCCGAGCAGGCCGGCCTGTCGATGGCGGCCCTCGCGGTGGCATGGGTGCTGCAGAACGCGAACGTCTCGGCGGCGATCATCGGCGCTTCGCGCCCCGAGCAGGTCAAGGACAACGTCAAAGCCTCAGGTGTACGGCTGGAGCCGGACCTCATGAAGGCGATCGACGCCGTCCTGGAGCCGGTGACCGAGCGGGACCCGGCGAAGACGCAGAGCCCCGCCCGCCGGCCGTAGCGCTAGCTGCCGCTCCAGAACCGCATCAGCTGGAGTCCGTACTGGATGAGCACCTGGGACAACCCCAGGTGCTCGCCCAGCCAGTAGACGATGGTGAAGAACCAGTCGCCCAGCCGGGTCTGCCAGAGGGCCAGGAAGAGCAGGATGAAGCCGTACGGCGCGAAGAGGTTCCAGGCGCGCTGGTAGGCCGGGCTCATCCACGGCTGGATGATGCTGCCGCCGTCCAGGCCGGGGATCGGCAGGAAGTTGAGCACGCTCGCGGTGATCTGCAGGAACGCCAGGGCGGCCAGGGCGCTCCAGAAGTCGAGGTGGGCGGCCTCGCCGGTCGCGACGTATTGCCCCGTGGCGGTCGGGACCAGCTTCAGGCCGAAGCCGGCCCAGAACGGCGCCGCCACGATCAGGGCCAGCAGCACGTTGGTGAGCGGGCCGGCCGCGCTGATCAGCGAATCCTTGGCCTTGCTGCGGATGTATTGGTGATCGATCCAGACGGCGCCGCCGGGCAGGCCGATGCCGCCGAGGATCACCACGATCACCGGCAGCACGATGGACAGCAGCGGGCTGGTGTATTTCAGCGGGTTGAGACGAAGGTAGCCGCGGTCGGCCACCGTCTTGTCGCCGGAGAAGAAGCCGACCAGGGCATGTGCATATTCGTGCAGGCACAGGGACAGCAGCCAGCCGGTGACGATGAACAGGAACACGTCGACCTTGACGTTGCCGAAGCCGGCCCAGGTCATCCAGCCGCTCACGCCGAAGACGGCGAGGATGCCGACGAAGACCGGGCTCGGCACGAACGCGTTGCGCGGGGTGCGGGTGTAGACCGGTTCGTAGGTCACGTCTAGTCCGCTATTCCGCCGGGAGCAGGCTCATCTTGTAGTCGACCCGGTCGTCCTCGACCAGGACGACCTGGGCCACGCCCGAGCCGGCCAGCTCCTGCCACTCCTGGCCGATCCATGACTCGGCGTCGGACTGGCTGCTGAACGTCTCGGCCGGGCCGGTGACCGACTGTCCGTCGACGTTCTCGTACCGCCAAATCCACGGCATCCGCCGTTCCCCCTTACGTCTGTGCTCGGTGCGGCCTCCACCCTACGGCTTCTGCCTGTGCGGCCCGGCCTTAAGGTACGGGGCATGTCCGATGATCGGTGGCAGACGGTCCTGGTGCTCGGCGGCATTCGTTCCGGCAAGTCCGCGTTCGCCGAGGCGCTGATCGCCGGCGCCGCCTCGGTGCTCTACGTGGCCACGGCCGTGGGTGGCGAGGACGACCCGGAGTGGCGCGGGCGCATCGAGGCACATCAGCGGCGCAGGCCACAGTCGTGGTCGACCGAGGAGACCGGGGCGGATCCGGGGCGGCTGGCCACCCTGCTGGCCGACGCGAAGCCGGACGACACGCTGCTCGTCGATGACCTCGGCGGCTGGGTGGCGGCGCTCCTCGACCCGGCCCGGCAGCCCAACGACGACGAGGCCGACGTGGCGGCGCTGGCCGCCGCGGTCCGTTCGTGCGCCGGGCGTGTCGTGTTCGTCAGCCCCGAGGTCGGGCTGACTCTCGTGGCGGCCACGCCGGTGGGCCGGGCGTTCACCGACGCGCTGGGCACCACGAACCAGGCCCTCGCCGAGTCCTGCGACCGGGTGGCCCTGGTGGTCGCCGGCCGGCCGGTCTGGCTCAAGGGCGCCGACGTTTCGGATTTGTCCGAAAATTCGGTAGCGATGCCGACGGCCGTCGCGCCGCAGCCGGTCACGCCCGCTCCGGCCACGCTCGATTCGGCCACGACCGATTCGGCCACGCTCGCACCGACCGCGCTCGCTCCCGCCGTTGAGCCGGCCGCGCCGCAACTGGTCGCCCCGGCCGCCGAGGCGGAGGCGCCGGCGCCGGCCGCGGTGATCAACGAGCCGACCCAGCAGCTCCCCACGATCGGCGGACTGGTCGCCATCGAGCCCGGCATGGACCTGCCGATGCCGGACAGCGACGCCGGTCCCGACGCCCGCGACCGCCTGGCCGGTGTCGACTTCGCCGGCGCGGGTCTGGGCGCGCTGACCGAGGCGGTCGAGTTCGCCGCCGGCACCCAGGGCACCACGATCCCCCGCGCCTGGACCTCCCCGCGCGTCCTGCTGATCTCCGGCAGCCACGCCGGCGGCGCCGCGGCCGGCGACGACCCGGCCGACGTGGAACGCCGCGTCGCCGAGGTGGAACACGGTGAGGGTGTGCTGAGCCGCCTGGCCGGCCAGGCGGGCGCCGACATCGCCGTGCTGCGGGTCGCCGCCGGCGGCGCCATGGAGGACGGCCCGGTGATCGACGACGCCGCGGTCGAGGTCGCCCTGCGGCAGGGCTGGCGCCTCGCCGAGGCCGCCGCCGACGCGGGCCGCGACCTGATCGTGCTGGCCTCGATCGGGGTCGGCACCGACGCGGTGGCCACCGCGGTCTCGGCCGCTACCACCGCCGCCGAGGCGGCCGCCCTGCTGCCGCGGGTGCTGCGGCCGGGCGGCTTCTACGACGACGAGGCCTGGATGGTCCGCTGCGCGGCGATCCGGGACACGCTGCACCGGATCCGTCAGGAGTCGCGCGGCGCCAAGGACATCCTGCGCGAGCTCGGCGGCGCCGACCTGGCGGTGGCGACCGGCGCGCTGCTGGGCGCGGCGTCGCGGCGGCTGCCGGTGCTGCTGGACGGCCCGCTCGGCATCGCGGCGGCCCTCGTCGCGCGGGACATCGGCAGCCAGATCCGGCATTGGGCGCTGCTGCCCGACGACGGCGGCGTGGAGCTGGTGCGGCAGGGCGCCGACGTGCTGGGCCTGCAGTCGGTGCTCGACCTGGGCCTCGGCCTGGGCGAGGGGGCGAACGCGCTGGCCGCGCTGCCGCTGCTGCGCACCGCGATCGGCCTGGCCGCGGCCGCGCCGGTGCACCCGGCCATGCTGGCCGAGCCGGGCGACGGCGGCCTGACCGACCTCCTCGCACCGAACGACGACGAGCCCGCCGACGACGGCGCCGAGCCGTCCGACGATGACGGCGACTACACCGAGCCCACGCCGGACGGCCCCGGCCCAGCCACGACCGGGGCGTGAGCAAGGACCCGAGCATGGCCGAGAAGCCGAGCGCGGGCCAGCCAAGCGCGGGCCAGCCAAGCGCGGGCCAGCCGAGCGCGGGCCAGCCAAGCGCGGGCCAGCCAAGCGCGGGCCAGCCAAGCGCGGGCCAGCCAGGTGTAGGCCAGCCAGGTGTAGGCCCGGAACCGGGCGTGGACCGGGGCACGAGCGCCGGGGCCGGTCTTCGGCTGGCTGTTACGACGCTGACGGTTTTTCCGGTTCGTGGTGGGCGGGTGGATCGGGGCGCCGCGGGCTGGGCGATGTCGCTTGCGGCGCTGGTGGGTGCGGCGCTCGGCGGGGGGCTCGGCGCGGTCCTCTGGGGTCTGCGCGAGCTGGGCGCTCCCCCGCTGGTGGCGGCGGCCGTGACGGTCGCGGCGGCGGCGCTGCTGACGCGCGGCATGCACCTGGACGGCCTGGCCGACACGGTGGACGCGCTCGGCTCCTACCGGTCCGGCGCCAAAGCCCTGGAAATCATGAAGAAGTCGGACATCGGGCCGTTCGGGGTGGCGGCCGTCGCGCTGACCCTGCTGATCCAGACCGCCGCGCTCACCGAGATCTCGCCGTGGGCGCTGATCGCGGCGTTCGCGGCCGGCCGGCTGGCGATCACGGTGGCCTGCCGCGCGGGCGTGCCGGCGGCCCGGCCCGAGGGACTGGGGGCGCTGGTGGCGGGCACGGTTCCGGCGGTGGTCGCGTTCCTCGCCGCGATCGTCGTGGCGGTCGCCGCGGCGGCCGCCAGCCCGGACCGTCTCTGGCAGGGGCCGGCCGCCGTCGCCGTCGCGCTCGCCGTGGTGCTGGCGCTGCTGCGTCATGCGGTACGCCGGTTCGGTGGCATCACCGGTGACGTGCTGGGCGCCTCGGTCGAGCTGGCCACCACGTCAGCCCTGGTCGTGCTCTCCCTGCGCTGAGTCGTAGGCGGCCACGACCCGCTTCGGCGCGGTCCGCCGCCACGCCTCGATCACGAGCTGGCGCAGCTCGCCGGGGTCGGCCCGGGCGAGGTCGACCCGCACCCAGCCGAACCGCCCGACGTAGGCGGCCTTCTGGTAGACCTCGGGCGCGCCCGCGATCAGCTCGGCCTGGTCCTCCAGGGACGCCTTGACCGTCGCGGTGGTCGACTCCTCGCTGCCCGAGGCGAACATCTTGTCGCCGTAGCGCAGCGTCGGGTGGTCCCACTGCTCGACGAAGACCTCGCGGGTGCCGGGCAGCGCGAGGACCCAGTCGCGGAGCTGTCCGTAGGTGACGCTCACCGCACGGAGGGCTGCACGAACGGCGGCTTGACGACCTTGGCGGCAACCCGCCGTCCGCGGACATCGATCTCGACGTCGTCACCGTCGGTGACGCCGGCCGCGGTGTCGATCAGGGCCAGAGCGATGCCGACCTTCTTCGTCGGGGAGAACGTGCCGCTGGTCGTCCCGCCGATGAGCTGCTCCCCGGCGTACACCTGCATGTGTCCGCGGGGGATGCCGCGGCCCGTCAGTTCCAGGCCGCGCAGGACCCGCCGCGGACCCTGGGCCTTCTCGGCGAGAAGCGCCTCGCGGCCCCAGAACGCGGGCTTCGACCAGCCGACCGCCCAGCCGGAGCGGGCCTGCACCGGGCTGATCTCGAGGGACAGCTCCTGGCCGTGCAGCGGGTAGCCCATCTCGGTGCGCAGCGTGTCGCGTGCGCCCAGCCCGCACGGCCGCACCCCGGCGGCGGCGATCGCGTCCCAGACCACCTCCGCGTCGTCCCACGGAACCACCAGCTCGTAGCCGTGCTCGCCGGTGTACCCGGTGCGGCAGACGATCAGCTCGGTGTCACCCGGCGTGGAGGTGGTGAACGACATGTAGTCGTGGTCGGTGGGCAGGCCCAGCTTGCCGAGCACGTCGGCGGACGACGGGCCCTGGACGGCGAGAATCGCGTACGCCTGGTGTTCGTCGGTGACCGTGAGGCCGGCCGGCGCCACCGCGGCGAGCCGGCGCACCACCTCGGCGGTGTTCGCCGCGTTCGGGATGAGGAAGACGTCGTCGTCGGCGAACAGGTACGCGATCAGGTCGTCGACCACGCCGCCGGTCTCGTCGCAACACAGCGTGTACTGCGCCTTACCGGGGTGGATGCGGCCCAGGTCGTTGGTGAGGCAGGAGTTCACGAAGGCGGCCGCGCCCGCCCCGCGCACCCGGGCTTTGCCCAGGTGGGACACGTCGAACACGCCCGCCGACTCGCGCACGGCCGCGTGCTCCTTGAGGACACCGCCCCCGGCGTACTCCAGCGGCATCTCCCAGCCGCTGAAGGCGGCGAGCTTGGCACCCAGGGCGACGTGGCGCTCGTGCAGCGGCGATCGGAAAAGGGCAGACATAGGAGTCAACTTACCCGTGACCTTGGGAGTCGTTATTGTCGCGGGGACGCCCTTCACCCGGAGCCATCGCGCCGGGAGATCCACCGACAGCCGGCCCGCCCAAGAGGACGCCGGCCCGAAGTCCGGAGTGCATGTGAGCCAGCCCAGCCTCAGCCTGGTCGATTCCGACCCGGCCGAATTGGCCGTCGACGCCATCGTCATCGGCTTGCACAGCCAGCCCGACGACGGGGGCGCTCTGCTGCCGGCGGCCGGCGCCGAGAGCATCGCCGCCGCATTCGACGGCAAGCTGACCTCGACGCTGGCTCTGCTCGGCGCGAGCGGCGCGCCGGGCGAGGTGACCAAGCTGGCCACCCTCGGCACGATCGCGGCGCCACTGATCGTCGCGGTCGGCCTCGGCGACGAGCCGTCCGGTTCCGCCCCCGAGCCGGAAAAGCTGCGCCGCGGCACCGGCGCGGCGGTCCGCGCCCTCGCCGGCAGCGCGACGGTGGCCCTGGCGCTGCCGCTGCCCGACGACGAGGACGCGCCCGGCGTGCTGCGGGCCATCCTCGAGGGCGCGCTGCTCGGCGGCTACAAGTTCGCCGGCTACAAGACCAAGCCGCAGCCGAACCGCCGCGAGCCGGTGGCGGCGCTTCAGGTGCACGTGCCGGACGCGGCCGACGAGGCGGCCCGGGCCGAGGTGATCCGGGCCGGGGTGGTCGCCGGTTCGGTGCGGCTGGCCCGCGACTGGGTCAACATGCCGCCGAACGCGCTGCGCCCGCCGGAGTTCGCCGACCTCGTGGTCGGCGCCGCCCGGGAGGCCGGGCTCGAGGTCGAGGTGCTCGACTTCGACGAGCTGAAGGCCGGTGGCTACGGCGGCATCGTCGCGGTCGGCCAGGGCTCGGAGGCGCTGCCCCGGCTGGTGAAGCTCAGCTACACACCGGCCGGCGTCGAGTCACCGAAGCGGGTCGCGCTGGTCGGCAAGGGCATCACGTTCGACACCGGCGGCATCAGCATCAAGCCGGCTGCCGGCATGTGGGAGATGAAGTCGGACATGGCCGGCGCGGCCGCGGTCGGCGCGGCGATGCTCGCGGTGGCCGCCCTCAAGCCGGGCGTGGCGGTCAGCGGCTACCTCGCGATGGCGGAGAACATGCCGTCCGGCTCGGCCTACCGGCCCGGCGACGTGATCACCATGTTCAACGGCAAGCGGGTCGAGGTGTTCAACACCGACGCCGAGGGGCGCATGGTGCTCGGCGACGCGATCGCCCGGGCCTGCGCCGACGGCACCGACTACGTGCTCGAGGCGTCCACGCTGACCGGCGGGCAGGTGATCGCGCTGGGCAAGAAGATCGCCGGCCTGATGGGTTCGGAGCCGGCCACCGAGCTGATCCGCGCGGCCGGCGACAAGGTCGGCGAGCCGGCCTGGCCGATGCCGCTGCCCGACGAGGTCCGCAAGGGCATGGAGTCGGACATCGCCGACATCTGCCAGACCAACTCGAGCCTCGACCGCGCCGGGCACATGCTGCAGGGCGGCATCTTCCTGCGCGAGTTCGTGGCCGACGGCGTCGAGTGGGCGCACATCGACATCGCCGGGCCGGGCTACAACACCGGCGAGGCCAGTGGTTACCTGACCAAGGGCGGCACCGGGGTGCCGATCCGCACGCTCCTGCAGGCGATCGACGATCTGGCCTAGCCGCGGGCATCGCCCGGCGTAACCTTTACGCCGGGCGGTGCTTCTGCCGGGCGTTGAAGTCGCGCATCCGCTGCGGATAACCCAGCAGGCGTACGTCGTAGATCGGCACCGACAACCCGTGCGCCCAGCGGCGGGCGATCTCCGGCGACTCGATCCGCCGGCGGGTCCACTCGCCGTCGTGTGCCACGAGCAACACCGTGGTTTCGGTCACGGTCGTGCGCGGCTCGATGAACGCCTCGACGCCGCGACGGGAGTGGACGAACTCCGCCAAATACTCAAGATCGGCACGATCCACCGGCCGACCTGCCGGCCGACCCGGTTCTCTGCGCCGCCGAAACCAGGCCACCGCCCGCTCCTCACCGTCAATTGCGGCAAGGGTACGACGTGGCGGCACGCCGGTGGCCACCTGACTGCATCGATCGGTTCCATAAGTGACAAGATGGCTTGGACATACTGTGACCGTTTCCATTGTGTGACCCACATGGCGACGATGCGACCACTGGAGTCAACGTGAGCCAGCCGAACGGCGGAACCTTCGACATCGTCATCCTCGGCGCCGGCAGTGGTGGTTACGCGGCCGCTCTGCGCGCGGCCGAGCTCGACCTCTCCGTAGCGCTGATCGACAAGGCCGAGCTGGGCGGCACCTGCCTGCACCGCGGCTGCGTCCCGACGAAGGCGATGCTGCACGCCGCCGAGATCGCCGACCAGACCCGCGAGGCCGAGCAGTTCGGCATCAAGGCCGAGCTGCTGGGCATCGACATGGCGGCGGTCAACTCGTACAAGGACGGTGTCGTCTCCCGTCTGTACAAGGGCCTCCAGGGTCTGCTGAAAAACCCCAAGATCACCGTCGTGGCCGGCGAGGGCAAGCTGGTCGGCAAGGACACCGTCGAGGTCGCCGGCCGGCGTTACACCGGCCGCAACGTGATCCTCGCCAGCGGTTCCTACTCCCGCTCGCTGCCCGGCCTCGAGGTCGACGGCCGCCGGGTCCTCACCAGCGAGCACGCTCTCAAGCTCGACCGGGTGCCGACCTCGGCGATCGTGCTCGGCGGCGGCGTGATCGGCGTCGAGTTCGCCAGCGTGTGGAAGTCGCTGGGCGCCGACGTCACGATCATCGAGGCGCTGCCCCGGCTGGTCGCGCTCGAGGACGAGGACGTCTCGAAGCAGCTCGAGCGCGCGTTCCGCAAGCGGAAGATCAACTTCAAGGTCGGCAAGCCGTTCGAGAAGGTCGAGCAGAGCGACGGCGGGGTGAAGGTGACCATCGCCGGCGGCGAGACCGTCGAGGCCGAGATCCTGCTGGTCGCGGTCGGCCGTGGCCCGACGACCGCCAACCTCGGTTACGAGCAGCAGGGCGTCAAGATGGAGCGCGGCTTCGTGCTCACCAACGAGCGCCTGCACACCGGCGTCGGCAACATCTACGCGGTCGGCGACATCGTTCCCGGCCTCCAGCTCGCGCACCGCGGCTTCGCGCAGGGCATCTTCGTCGCCGAGGAGATCGCGGGCCTGCGCCCGGCGGTCATCGACGAGACCGGCATCCCCCGGGTCACCTACTGCGACCCGGAGATCGCCTCGATGGGCCTGACCGAGGCCAAGGCCGAGGAGAAGTACGGCGCCGACAAGGTCGAGTCGTACAACTACAACCTCGGCGGCAACGGCAAGAGCCAGATCCTCAAGACGCAGGGCTTCGTCAAGCTGGTGCGCGAGAAGGACGGCCCGGTTCTCGGCGTGCACATGATCGGCGCCCGGATGAGCGAGCAGGTCGGCGAGGCCCAGCTCATCTACAACTGGGAGGCCTTCCCGGAGGAGGTCGCTCAGCTGGTGCACGCTCACCCGACGCAGAACGAGGCCCTCGGCGAGGCGTTCCTCGCGCTGGCCGGCAAGCCCCTGCACTCGCACAGCTGATCAGCTTTTTTCACGAAGACGCGGTTAGAAGGAGTTCTGAGACATGCCGACATCGGTCACCATGCCGCGGCTGGGTGAGAGCGTCACCGAGGGCACCGTCACTCGCTGGCTCAAGCAGGAGGGCGAGCGAGTCGAGGCCGACGAGCCGTTGCTCGAGGTCTCCACGGACAAGGTCGACACGGAGATCCCGTCGCCGGCCGCGGGCGTGCTCACCCGCATCGTCGTCGGTGAGGACGAGACGGCCGACGTCGGCAGCGAGCTCGCTGTGATCTCCGGCGACGGCGAGGACGCGGGTTCTTCTGCGCCCGCCCCGGCCGCCGAGGCCGAGCCGGAGCCGGAGCCCGAGCCCGCCGCTCCCACCACTCCCTCCACCGAGAAGCCGGTGGAGGCGGAGGCTCCGGCCCCGCAGACCGCTTCGGCCTCGTCCGGCAGCGGCACCGAGGTGAAGATGCCGGCGCTCGGCGAGAGCGTCACCGAGGGCACCGTCACCCGCTGGCTCAAGCAGGTCGGCGAGACCATCGAGGTCGACGAGCCGCTGCTCGAGGTGTCCACCGACAAGGTCGACACCGAGATCCCGTCGCCGGTCGCCGGCACGGTTCTCGAGATCAAGGTGCCGGAGGACGAGACGGCCGATGTCGGCGCCGTGCTCGCGGTGATCGGTTCCGCGGACGCCGCCCCGGCGCCGCAGGCCGAAGCGCCCAAGCCGGCCCCGCAGGCGGAAGCCCCGAAGCAGGAAGCCCCCAAGCAGGAAGCCCCCAAGCAGGAGGCCCCGAAGCCGGCTCCGGCTCCGCAGGCCGAGGCTCCGAAGATCGAGTCGGCGCCGGCCCCGCAGATCGCGCAGTCCGCGCCGAGCCAGCCGGCCGCTCCGGCCGCCGAGTCGGTCCAGGCGAACGGCGCCGGCGACGCCGGTTACCTGACCCCGCTGGTGCGCAAGCTCGCCGCCGACAAGGGCGTGGACCTGTCCACCCTGACCGGCACCGGTGTGGGCGGCCGCATCCGCAAGCAGGACGTGCTCGACGCGGCCGAGGCCGCTGCGGCCGCCAAGGCTGCGCCTGCCCCCGCCGCTGCCGCCCCGGCGGCGCCGGCGAAGGCCCCGACCGCCAAGCCGTCGCCGAGCCCGCTGCGCGGCCGCACCGAGAAGCTGACCCGCACCCGGGCCACCATCGCCCGCCGCATGGTCGAGTCGCTGCAGGTCTCGGCTCAGCTCACCACGGTCGTCGAGGTCGACGTCACCAAGGTCGCCGAGCTGCGCAGCAAGGCCAAGGCCGACTTCCAGGCCAAGCACGGGGTGAAGCTCACCTTCAACCCGTTCTTCGCCCTGGCCGCGGTCGAGGCGCTGCAGCAGCACCCGGTGGTCAACTCGTCGATCGACCTCGAGGCCGGAACGGTCACCTACCACGACGGCGAGCACCTGGGCGTCGCGGTGGACACCCCGAAGGGCCTGATCGTCCCGGTGATCCGGGACGCCGGCGACCTCAACCTGGCCGGCCTGGCCAAGCGGATCGCCGACGTCGCCGACCGCACCCGCAACAACCGGATCGGTCCGGACGAGATCTCCGGCGGCACGTTCACGCTGACCAACACCGGCAGCCGGGGCGCGCTGTTCGACACCCCGATCATCAACCAGCCGCAGGTCGGCATCCTCGGCACCGGCGCGGTGGTCAAGCGCGCCGTGGTCGTCACCGACCCGAACCTGGGCGAAGTGATCGTGCCGCGCTCGATGGTCTACCTGGCCCTGAGCTACGACCACCGGATCGTGGACGGCGCCGACGCGGCCCGCTTCCTGGTGACCCTGAAGGAGCGCCTGGAGGGCGGCCAGTTCGAGTACGAGCTCGGCCTGTAAGGCTTTTCACGAGAAGGGGGCGCGGAAGCGCCCCCTTCTCGTTTTGAACAGGTTCGAATGCGGGCATCATGGGTGTCATGCGGATCCTCATGGCCGGCGCCTCCGGCTTTCTCGGCACGCGCCTGGCCGACCGGCTCTCCGGCAACGGATACGAGATCACCCGGCTGGTCCGGCACGGCTCCCCCGGGCCGGGCGAGGCCAGCTGGCAGCCGTCGCAGGGCCAGCTCGACCCGGCCGTGGTGGCCGGCGCCGACGCGGTGATCAACCTGTCCGGCGCGAACATCGGGGACAAGCGCTGGACCGCCCGCTACCGCAGCGTGCTGCGCTCGAGCCGGGTCGACCCGACCGGCACCCTCGCCCGCACCATCAAGAACCTGCCCGCCGAGGACCGCCCGCACACGATGCTGCAGGCTTCCGGCGTCGGCTGGTACGGCGACACCGGCGACACCCCGGCCACCGAGGAGACCGCGGCCGGCAAGACCTTCCTGGCCGACCTGTGCCGGGTCTGGGAGGCCGCCGCCCGCCCCGCTGAGGACGCCGGCACCCGGGTCGTGCCGCTGCGCACCGCGCCGATCGTCGACGCCGGAGGCGGGCTGCTCAAGCCGCTGCTGCTGCCGTTCAAGCTGGGCGCCGGCGCGAAACTCGGCGCCGGCCGGCAGTGGATGGCGTGGATCTCCCTCGCCGACTGGCTCGCCGCGGCCGCGCTCCTGCTCGAGCGGACGGACATCGCCGGCCCGGTCAACATGGTCAGCGGCGAGCAGTGCACCAACGCCGAGTTCACCCGGGCGCTGGCCACGGTGCTGCACCGGCCCGCGGTGCTCGCGCTGCCCGGCTTCGCGCTCGATCTGGCGCTCGGCGGCCTCGCCGAGGAGCTGCAGATCAGCGAGCGGGCGGTGCCGGCCGTGCTCCGGCGCGCCGGGTTCGAGTGGACCTATCCGGACATCGAGAGCGCTCTACGGGCCGCGATCGGGCAGGAAGCTGCCGCGCAAAGCTGATCGAGCGGCGTTCGCTTGCTAACCTGCGCGTGATGTCCGTCGCAGCCCCCACCCAAGAGTCCGAAGCCGACCAGCCGCCCCCGCCGCCCGCGACCACCCGGTCGATCGTCAAGCGGCTGCGCTTCCACGTGTTCGTCGCCGTGGCCGCGATCGGCATGGCTGTCTACGTCACCCACGGCCTGTGGCAACAGCCGTACACGAACGTCCTCGCCGACAACGTGGGCGACACCGCGTTCTTCGAATGGGTGCTGTCGTACGGCGTGCACCTGCTGCGCGACGGCGGTGATCCGTTCTTCACCACGCTGCTGAACACGCCGCTCGGCGTCAACCTGGCCGCGAACACGTCGGTGACCGTCTACGCGATCCTGCTCGCCCCGGTGACCGTGCTGGCCGGCCCGCAGGTGTCGTTCGTGACGGTCCTGACGCTCAACCTGGCCGGCTCCGCCTTCGCGTGGTACGTGTTCCTCAACCGCTGGCTCGCCCGCAACCGGCTCTCGGCGGCCATCGGCGGCCTGTTCTGCGGCTTCGCCCCGGGCTTCATCTCGCACGCGAACGGCCACCTGAACTGGACGTCCGGCTGGATCGCCCCGGTGGTGCTGTGGTGGCTGCTGAAACTGCGTGAGAAGGGCCGCTGGCTGCGCAACGGCGCGATCCTCGGCCTGCTGCTCGGCACCGCGTTCTCGCTCGCCGCCGAGGGCCTGTTCTTCACCGCCCTGACCGGCGCCGTCTTCGTGATCGCCTGGTCGATGTCGCGCACCACCTGGCCGGAGGCGCGGGCGGCGCTGCCCACCGTGCTGGCCGCCCTGGGCGTGACCGCGGTGGTGGCCGGCGCGATCCTGGCCTACCCGCTGTACATGCACTTCGCCGGCCCGCAGACGTTCAAGGGCACCGGCTTCAACCAGACGCACTACGCCGAGGACCTGGCGTCGTACTTCTCGTTCGCCCAGCGCAGCCTGGCCGCGAAGGCGGGCTTCGGCAGCGACCTGGCGCCCAACCCGACCGAGGCGACGTCGTTCTTCGGCCTGCCGCTGATGATCCTGGTCATCGCCTCGCTGATCATGCTGTACCGCCGGGCCGACAAGGGCCGCCGGGCGACGCTGCGCGCGCTGATCGTGGTCGGCCTGGTCTTCATGACCCTGTCGCTCGGCCCTCGGCTGCACTACATGGGCACCGAGACCGACATCCCGATGCCGTACGCGTTGCTCCAGAACCTGCCGCTGTTCGACTCGGCGCTCCCGCTGCGGTTCGCGCTGGTGCTGGTCGGGGTGATCGGGATCGTCCTGGCCCTGACCGCCGACGTGCTCCTCGACCGCGAGGCGGTGCCGCAGCCGGCGCAGACCGCGTTCGCCACGGCGTTCGTGTTCGCGCTGCTCCCGATCTTCCCGCTGCCGCTGCTCTACACCCAGCGGGCGCCCGAGCCGGCGTTCATCGCCAACCGCACCTGGGAGAAGTACGTTCCCGACGGCGGGACGCTGTCCGCGCTGCCGTTCGCGATCAACGTGGCCGCCGACGGGCAGCGCTGGCAGGCGTACAACATGGCTCGTGGGGGCCGGCAGTTCCGCATCCCCGACGGTTACTTCCTCGGCCCGTCCGAAGGCGGCGCCGAGGTGAAGGGTCGCATCGGCGCCGTCTGGCACAACACCGACTGGCTCTTCCTCCGGGCCGCGCTGTACGGCCACATCACCGAGGTGACCAACCGCGACCGGGCGAACGCGCGCAACGACTTCCAGTACTGGGGCATCGACGCGGTCTTCCTGCCGCAGACCATCACCGGCTCGGAGGGCATGCTCTATCACGCGGCGCTCGAGATCGTCGCGACCGACCTGCTCGGCGCCCCCGAGAAGGTGGACGACGTGCTGGTGTGGCGCATCCGCCAGGGAGTCGACCCGGTCAACCGGTAAGGACCGGGGCTAGGGTGGATGACGTGACAACCTCCACGCTCACCGTGTTGCGTTCCGGCCTGGTCGACTACCGCGACGCCTGGGACGAACAGCGCCGGCTGCACGACGCCGTGGTGGCGGGCACCTCGCCCGACACCGTCATGCTGCTGGAGCACCCCAGCGTCTTCACCGCCGGCAAGCGCACCGAGCCCGGCGACCGGCCGATGGACGGCACCCCGGTCGTCGACGTCGACCGCGGCGGCAAGATCACCTGGCACGGGCCGGGCCAGCTGGTCGGCTACCCGATCCTGCGCCTGCCCGACCCGATCGACGTGGTCGCCTACGTCCGGCGTACCGAGCAGATGTTGATCGATGTCTGTGCCGACTTCGGCGTCACGGCGGCCCGTTCGGACATCAAGGGCCGCAGCGGCGCCTGGGTCCTCGCCGACGAGCGCGGCCCCGACCGCAAGATCGCGGCGATCGGGATCCGGGTCGCGCGCGGCGTCACCCAGCACGGTTTCGCGCTGAACTGCGACTGCGACCTGACGGCGTACGACCGGTTCGTGCCCTGCGGCATCCGCGATGCCGGCGTCACCTCGCTCAGCGCCGAGCTGGGCCGCGAGGTGACCGTCGCCGAGGTGCTGCCGGTGCTCGAAAAGCACCTGCCTACTCTGCTCTGATGGCTCTCTACCGCGATCCGCGTGACAAGCGGGTGTTCGTGCCCAAGAAGGGCGGCGGGGTGGCGCTCAACTTCGGCCACCCCATCGCCTGGGCCATCCTGATCAGCATGACGATCGTCCCGCTGGCCATCGTCGTGGCGGTCACCATCGCCACGGTCCTCTGACCTTCCACACCGTCACCGTCTGGCCGCCGGTGGGGCAGGCCAGATAATCGCCCGCCGCGGTGCAGGAGCGGGTGCTGACGACCAGTGGCAGCACGCCGATGATCTCCCGGCTGACCAGGCCGGTCACCCAGGTGCGGTCCCGGTCGTTGCGCAGCAGCAGGTCGCCGACGGTGGCGCCGCGGCCGAACTCCTCGATGACCCGCCCGGTCGCCGGATCGAGCCGGGCCGCGGTGAGATCGATGCCGACCGCCATGCCGTCCGCGGAGATCGTCCGCCACCGCGGTCCGGTCCAGCGGATCCCGCCCGTTTTCGGGTCGACCGCGGTCACCCCGTGCCCCCCGGCGGCGCAGATCAGGGCGCCGCACACGCCGAGCACGTCCGGCTCGGCGATGCGCGCGTGCCACTGCAGGTGCAGATCGCGCAGCCGGTACGCGGCCAGGAAGATGTCGGTGTGCAGGTAGAGCGTGTCCCCGATGATCGTCTCGGACTGGCCGCCCTGCTCCCACTCGAACGGGTCGATGCCGATGTTGCGCGCGCCGGCCAGCACGTGACCGTCTTTCGCCGACAGCACCGACGGCAGGCCTTCCTGGTCGATGACCAGCACCATCCGGCGTGCCGCGTCCACGTCCAGCGCCATCGGCTGCGCCTCCCGCTCCCAGCGGTTGCGGCCGGTCGCGACGTCCGCCATCCGGACCATGCCCAGATCGCCGTAGACGATCCGGGCGCCGGCCAGGGCGGACACCGTGGAGTCCTCGGTGCTCCAGCGCGCCCGCCCGGTCATCGCGTCCAGGAACGTGACCGTGCCCTCCTTGCCGGGCCGCACCACCAGCGTCTTCCCGGTGTCGTCGAGCGTGAGGACCGGCTCGGTGGCCCGCACCGTGACGCTCCACCGCGGGCCGCCGGGCACGAGCGGCCGGGCCTCGACCACGCTGCGGGCGTCCTCCGGCGTCTCCGGGGCGAAGTCGGCGATGTGGGTGAGGTAGAGCGCGCTCGCGGTCAGCAGATGCGCCGTCACCGACACGCCGCCGGTGTCGGCGACCACGACCATCGCGTGGGACCGGGCCGGCGACGCCGCCCCGCCCACGAACAGCAGGAGCAGCGCCGCCAGCGCGGCCGGCTTGAGCAGCCGAATTTCCCGGCGCGGCCGCGGTCGGGCCGGGGCCGGGGTTGCATCGAGATCGATGAGCACCGGCACAGTCGACCGCATCCGGCGTCAAGACCCGGTTAAGGCGTGATGCGGTGCAGGTCGCGCGGGAACGCGGTCACCTCGCGCACGTTCGCGATCCCGAGCAGCCGGGCCACGAACCGTTCCAGGCCGATCGCCCAGCCACCGTGCGGCGGCATCCCGTACTTGAACCCGTCCAGGTAGCCCCGGTAGGGCTCGAGCGGTTCGCCGGCCGCGGTCAGGGCGGCGACGTAGTCCGCGTGCCGATGCAGCCGCTGTCCGCCGGTCACGATCTCCAAACCCCGGAAGAGCAGGTCGAAGCCGTTCGAGTACGCCGTGGAAGACGGGTCCGGGTGGGTGTAGAACGGCCGCTTGCGCATCGGGTAACCGGTCACGTAGAGGAACTCGGAGTCGTGCTCGCGCAGCGCCCACTCCCCCAGCGCCCGCTCGTGCGCCGGGGACAGGTCCTCCTCGCCCTCGGCCGCCCCGGCGATCCGCAGCGCCTCGGTGAACGAGACGGCCGGGATCTCCGGCAGCACCTTGGGGGTCGCCACCCGGGCACGGGCGGCGACGGTCGCCATCATCACCGACAGCGTGCGGGTCAGCGTCGCCATCACGTCGCGATGGTCGGTGATGAAACCCATCTCGGCGTCCAGCGAGGTGTATTGCGCCAGGTGGCGGGCGGTGTCGCTGGGCTCGGCGCGGAACACCGGGCCGACCTCGAAGACCCGCTCGAAGACCCCGACCATCAACTGTTTGTAGAGCTGCGGCGACTGCGCCAGGTAGGCGGGGCGTCCGAAATAGTCGATCGGGAACACGTTGGCGCCCGACTCGGTGGACGAGCCGACGATCTTGGGCGTCTGGATCTCGACGAAACGCTGCTCGCTCAACGCCGTACGAAAGCCTGCTGTTGCCGCGGCCGCGACCTTCAGGGCGGCGCGTCGCGCCGGGTGACGCAGCGCCAAGGCCGCGTGGTCCAGCTGGGTGGGCAGGCTTGCGCTCAGCGCCGGTCGATGCAGTGCGAACGGCAGGGGTACGTCGACCGCCGACAGCACCCGGATGCTCGGGCCGGTCAGCTCGACGCCGCCCGGGGCCTGCTCGTTGCGGGTGACGGTGGCGGTGACCTCGACGACGCTCTCCTCGGTGAGCGTCTCGAGGGCCTTTGCTTCCTTGACCACGACCTGGCTCAAGCCCTCGGCGTCCCGGACGATCAGGAACGCCACCGATTTGAGCAGGCGGCGGCGGTGGATCCAACCGGCAATGGTCACGGTCTCGCCGGCGTGCTGCGCCAGCTGGGTGGAGAGGATGCGTTGCATGGCTTTTCCTCCTCTGGGTCTGCAACGCGGCCCCAGGGAGGTGTGGGCGAGCGGGATCCTCGCGGTGCCACCACACCTTCACGCCCTTGCGGGCGCCTCTTGTCGTGCTCGGCTCGGGAGTGTCTTCACGCCCCGGCGCACGGGCCACCATCACAGCTCGGGGTGGCTCTCTCGGCCGGCGTATCGGAGCGTTACTCGGTTCCGTCACTGCCGTCTTCGGGACGTTAACAGCGCCTGTCTTTCGAGCGAAACCTATTTAGCGGTGTACGGGTGACAGCGGTCACACCAACCGTCACGTGAGCCTCGTCGCCCCTGTCTAGGCGGGGGCCTATTCAGGCGTAATCTCGGGGCTGTGACTATTGCTCCCGAGGGCCGCCGCCTGCTGCGCATCGAGGCGCGCAACGCCGAAACTCCCATCGAGCGCAAGCCTCCGTGGATCAAGGTCAAAGCCAAGATGGGCCCCGAGTACACCCAGATGCGGGGCCTGGTGCAGAAGGAAGGCCTCCACACGGTCTGCCAGGAAGCCGGCTGTCCCAACATCTATGAGTGCTGGGAAGACCGCGAGGCCACCTTCCTGATCGGCGGCGACCAGTGCACCCGCCGCTGCGACTTCTGCCAGATCGACACCGGCAAGCCGGCCGAGTTCGACGCCGACGAGCCCCGTCGCGTCGGCGAGTCGGTGGCCACGATGGGCCTGCGTTACGCGACGGTCACCGGCGTGGCCCGCGACGACCTGCCCGACGGCGGCGCCTGGCTCTACGCCGAGACGGTCCGCCAGATCCACAAGCTGCAGCCCGGCTGCGGCGTCGAGCTGCTGATCCCCGACTTCAACGCCGACCCGGTCCAGCTGGCCGAGGTCTTCGGCGCGGCGCCCGAGGTGCTCGCCCACAACGTGGAGACGGTCCCCCGCATCTTCAAGCGCATCCGTCCCGGCTTCCGCTACGACCGCTCCCTCGGCGTGATCACCCAGGCGCGCGCCGCCGGCCTGGTCACCAAGAGCAACCTGATCCTCGGCATGGGCGAGGAGCGCGCCGAGATCTCCCAGGCGCTGCGCGATCTCCACGGCGCCGGCTGCGAGCTGATCACCATCACGCAGTACCTTCGCCCGACGCCGCGGCACCACCCGGTCGAGCGCTGGGTGAAGCCGGAGGAGTTCGTCGAGCTGCGCGAGGAGGCCGAGCAGATCGGCTTCGCCGGCGTGATGAGCGGCCCGCTGGTGCGTTCGTCGTACCGGGCCGGTCGTCTCTACCGCCAGGCACTCGAAGCCCGCGGCTGACCTGGTTCGCCTTTCCCGATGCCCTGGCCGTCCGACGGCCGGGGCATCGTCGTGTCCGGCCCCTCTGGTATCCGGCTTTTCGGGCCATTGGCGATGACCATTTATCCTGCCTAATCTTGATCAGTCGGGACAATTCGTTCCGGCGGGGAGACGCAGACCCGGGCCGAGCTCCACTCGGTCACCCTCGAACGGCCCGGTGAGTCAGTGGTGAGACCGCCCCCAAGCGACCGAGTTTCTTGGGGGCCCCGGCCGTGCGTCGGTTCTTGCTCGTCCTGTCCGGCATAGCCACCTCCGTGGCCATTGCCACCGCCCCGGCCGCGGCCGCCGCCCCTTTTGTCTCGGCCACCGCCGCCTCCGTCTCCGCCACCACCGGTTGTGTTTCGGCTGCCGCTGCCACCTACCGCCACTCCTTCGACGGCGCGGCCGGCACCGCGACGATCACCGCGACCCGGGCGCTCTGCTCCGGTCAGAGCCAGACGTTCTCGCTGGTCTCGTACACGACGGGTGCTCCGGGCACCGCGTCCGGCCAGTTCATCTACGAGACCGCCCGCGGCACGATCACCGCGACGAACCGGAGCGTGACCCTCAAGGCCGCCGTCCCCTCCTGCTACACCCAGGTGGAAGCGTTCTTCGGCGCCACGTTCCAGACCGAGTCGACCAGCGGCAGCCCGCTCTACGGCAGTGCCAAGCTCGGCTCCGCCACCGGCGCCGGCGCCCGCTCGAAGGGCCCACTCGCGTGGTACGCCGGCGGCTCCACCGCCTGCACCGCCCGCCCGGCGGTCAGCTTCACCAACGCCTGCGACGGCACCTTCACGGCCCAGCTGTCGAACAGCGGCGGCACCCCCGCCGTGTTCGTGACCGGCTCCCGCCGGATCCGCATCTACCCCGGCTCGACCACCACCCTCCACCCGGCCAAGGGCAGCACGCTGACGATCCGCGACAGCAGCTTCACGACCTACATCGCGAGCTGGCGCGCCCCCGCCGAAGGCTGCACGACGACCCCGACCGCGTCCCCTACGACCGCGACCCCGCTGCCGGCCTCGACCGCGACCACAACCGCCACGCCGACCGCCACCGCGACGTCGTCCTCGCCGTCCCCATCGGCGTCGTCCAGCACCTACGAAACCGCCGCCCCGGCCTTCTCCACCAGCCCGGCGGCGCTGGCCCCCGCCACTTCGTCGGACACCACCGCGGGCGGCATGAGCCTCACCAGCTTCATCGCCATCGTCATGGGCCTGCTGATGATCGGCACCGGCATAGCCGCCATCACCTGGCTGATCCGCACGAACCGCCGCTTCGCCTGACCCCGCACGCCACCGGCACCGCCAGCCATCGCTCAGCGCACAGCCGGCGGCACGCCGCGGGCCAGCCGCCCGGCGCAGCCGCGCCCTGCCGCCCGGCGCGGGCATGCCGCCCGGCGCGGCTGCTCAGGTGAGCAGGCCGAGCCGGTGGGCGACGGCGGCCGCCTCGCCGCGGTTGGTCACCTCCAGCTTGGCGATGATGCGGGAGACGTGGACGCTGGCCGTCTTGGGCGAGATGTAGAGACTGGCCGCGATCCGGCTGTTGCTCTGTCCCTCGGCGACCAGCCGCAGGACCTCCCGTTCCCGGGCGGTGAGCACCGCGGTGCCGGGAACCGACGGCGTCGGCGCCCGCACGCCGAGCCGCCGGCCCAGCGTGTCGGCGGCCGCCAGCAGCGGCCCGGCGCCCAGCTCGTCAGCAATCGCGCTGACCTCGCCGAGCGTCTCGGCCGCGGCCCCCCGATCGGCCGCCTGCGCCTCCGCCAGCCCGAGCAGCGCGCCGGCCAGCTCGAACCGGTGGCCGTCGGCCCGCCACGCCTCGACCGCGGCCCGCCACCGCTCTTCCCCACCCTCGAGGACCGCCCGGACGTGGGCCGCGTAGCCGAGCTCGGCCGGCGACCGGCAGGGCAGCCGCGCGGCCACCGCGGCGACCGCCGCCGCCAGCTCGGTGTCCCCCGCCGCCGTCGCGGCCCGCGCCGCCGAGCTCAGCAGCGGCCACGAATAGCGCGGCTGCTCGAAGACGGACGGCTCGGCGATGGCCGGCCGGGCGACCTCGACCGCCGCGGCGGTGTCTCCCGAGCCGAGCGCCTGCAGGATCCGCAGGTCGAGAACGTAGAGCCGATTTTCCGCCTGCAGGTAGGGCTTGCCCAACCACATCGTGGCCTGGCGCACCAGCGGCTCGGCCCCGTCCAGCCCGCGGGCCAGTCGCAGCCAGGCCCGCTGCCGCACCCACGGCAGGGCCATCCGGCCGGGCGGGTCGTGCCGGGCGGCCTCGGCGAGCCGGGCGTCGGCCTCGTCCCACCGCCCGAGCGCGATCAGCGCCTCGGCGTGGTTGGCCAGCAGGAACACGCCGGTGGTGCGGCTGACCCCGACCCGGTCGGCGTGCGGCACCCCCTCGGCGGCCGCGGCGGCGGACTCCTCGTAACGGCCCAGCGCATACAGCACGTCGGAGATGGTCACCAACGACTTGGTCAGGCTGGACAGGTCGCCGGCCTCGCGGGCGCGCTCGGCCGCCGCGTACAAAATCGGCATCGCCTCGCCCGGCGACGTCCGCCCGGCGCACACCTCGCCGTGGGCCACCTCGGCCGCCACCGTGGTGGCCAGATCGGTCTCGGCCGCGGACGCGGCCATCGCCTCCTGCGCGACCCGGGCGGCCTGCTCCGGGTCGGTGCTCGAAAGGACGTGCGCGAGGTCGGCCAGCAGACGCACCCGGTCGGACCCGGCCGGCGCGAGCCCGAGCAGCCGGTAGGACTCCGCGCACTCCGCCGCTCCGTCGCTCTTGCCGGTGTTGCGCAGCAGCTTGGCCCGGCGCAGCAGCAGCCGCGCGGCCCGCAGGGGCGAGGCCTGCGCATCGAGGTCGCCAAGCGCCGCCCGGGTCAGCGTCAGCGCGCGGTGGTGCTCGCCGGAGTCGATCGCGGCGAGCGCCGCCTCCTCCAGCAGGTCGAGGTGCTCGATGCCCAGCAGGGACTCGGGCTGCGGCACGTCCTCCCACAGCTCGAGGACCCGGTCGAGCAGGCGGGCCTGCTCCCCGTACGCGAAAGTGCGGCCGGCGGCGTCGGCAGCGAGCTTGGCCGCGAGCAGTGCCCGCGGATGATCGCGGGCCGCGTGCCAGTGATGGGCCAGCTCGGCGGGCGCGCGGCCGGCCGGCACCAGCTGCGGCTCCGCCTCGAGCGCCTGCGCGTAGCGCGCGTGCAGCCGGGCGTGCTCGCCGGGCAGCAGGTCGTCGTGCACGGCCTCGCGGACCAGCGCGTGCCGGAACTCGTAACCCCCGTCGGGGTCGAACACGACCAGCTGGGCGGTGACGATGGTGCGCAGCGCCGACTCGAGCGCGCCCTCGTCGATGCCGGCGACCCGGGCGAGGAGCTCGTGCCCGAACTGGGTGCCACCGACCGCGGCCACCCGCAGCACCCGCTGGGCCGGCTCGGGCAGCAGGTCGACCCGGGCCAGCAACAGGTCGCGCAGGCTGGTCGGGATGTCGGAGCAGGCCGGGTCGGCGGCCGAGGAGAGCTGCTCGATGAAGAACGGGTTGCCTTGGGCGCGCTCGTTGACCACGTCGACCAGCACCGCCCCCGCCTCCGCGCCGAGGAGCTGGGTGAGCAGCTCGGCGGTGCCGTCGCGGTCGAGCCGGTCGAGCTCGTGGCGCTGCACCCCGCGGACGCGATCGAGCTCGGCCAGGAACGGCCGCAACGGATGCCCCCGGTGCAGCTCGTCGGTGCGGTAGGTGCCGATGATCAGCAACTGCGGTGCCCGGGCGCTGCGCACCAGGTAACCGATCAGGTCGCGGGTGGCCCGGTCGGCCCAGTGCAGATCCTCGATGACCAGGACGATCGGCTGGTCGGCGCCGACCCGCTCGAGCAGCGCGCCGACCGACTCGAAGAGCAGGCCGCGGCGCGCGTCGCCGGGCTCGGACGGCGGCCCCAGCTCGGGCAGCAGCCGGGCGAACTCCCGCTCCCGCCCGTCGAGGACGGCCGTGCCCTCGGCACGCACCAGCTCGCGCAGGGCGGCGGCGAACGGCGCGAACGGCAGCCCCTCCTCGCCGAGCTCGAGGCACTGGCCGGTGAGCACCCGCACCGGCTCCCCGGCGAGGGCGCGGCGGAACTCCTCCACGAGCCGGGTCTTGCCGACCCCCGCCTCGCCGCCCACCAGCACGGTGGACGGCTCGGCGCTGCGGGCCCGTTTCAGCGCGTCACGCAGCAGGTCGAGGTCGGCCTCGCGGCCCACCAGAACCTCGCTGTGCAGGTGCGCTGTCATGGCGTCGAGCATGCCATGGGGGTACGACAGGAATCGGCCCCCGTTCATATGGCGGCAGCCGCCCGGGCGACGGCCTCCCGGCGCCCCGGGCGTCGCCACCGGGCCAGACGCGGCCGGCGCAGGGACCGGGCCAGCTGGTACTCAGCGGCCTCCTGAATCAGCTCGGCCACGTGCTGGCGGTGCAGGTCGAGCCGGAAGTACGGGTCGGACATGGGAAACATCTCGAGCACCTTTCGACACATCATTCGCTGATGTCATCGACTCTTCGCTCGAAGGCACCCCGGCCACATGGGGCACGCTCCCCATTCTGACCGCCGTACCCTCCTTACCCGGGCTCCGGCCCGGTGCCCGGCCCGCGTAAGGCACCGCCGTCCCACTACACTTCCGAGTTATGGCAAACCCCCAGGAGAAGGTGTCGTTCGGCGAGCGCCTGAAGCAGATCGGCCAGGTGTTCTCGTTCACGGCAAAGCAGGACAAGTGGTTCATTCCGCTGCTCACCGCCGCGGTTCTGATCCCGGTCGCGCTCACCGTGCTCGTCGTTCTCCTGATCGGCGGTTACATCTGGATCCCGGTCGGCCTCATGGTCACCCTGCTGGCCGCCGTGATCGTGCTCAACCTGCGCTCCAACGCCGCGATGATGAACGCGGCCGAGGGCCAGCCCGGCGCCGCCGCCTCGCTGATCGAAAACATGCGCGGCGACTGGCGGGTCCGCCCCGCGGCCGTCTCGACGACCCAGTTCGACATGGTGCACGTGGTGATCGGCCGGCCCGGCGTGGTCCTGCTCGGCGAGGGCAACACCCAGCGCGTCCGCGGCCTGCTCGGCGGCGAGAAGAAGCGCCTGTCGAAGGTGATCGGCAACGCCCCGCTCTACGACTTCGTGATCGGCACCGAAGAGGGCCAGCTCAACATCCGCAAGCTGCGCACCACGCTGATGCGCCTGCCGCGCAACCTCACCGGCAAAGACGTCAACGCCCTCGACAAGCGCCTCGGCGCCCTGATGGCCCGCCCGCAGATGCCGAAGGGCGCGATCCCGAAGAACATGCGGCCTTCGAAAGGCGCGTTCCGCCAGCAGCGTCAGCGCTGACCACCGAAAAACCCATTCCAGACGTACGCGGCAGGCACCGTTCCATCCCGATCAGGATCGCCCCTGCCTCGGAGCAACCGCTCAACGCTTGCCGGCTGAGACCATGACCGACCGGGCGGCCCGATCGTGCAGGCCGCGACCGTCCCCATCGGAGATCATCGCGGGGATGAACAGCGCGAGCAGCACAGCGCGTACGAAGGCCCGGGGAATCCCGACGGCGCCACCGTCCACGACGGAGACGCAGCGGATCCGCGCGAGGGCCATCCCCACCGTCTGTCCGAAGAGGCCGACGAAGAACACGTGCACCAGCACGAAGACGCCGAGCTGCGGCCACGCGTCGGTGCGCAGGTCATCGACCAGGAAACTGGCGACCAGCGTGGCGGCCGCCCAGTCGATCAGCAGCGCGAGGACCCGGCGCCCGAACGAGGCCACCTCGGTCTGCGCCAGATCGAGCGCCACCGGCTTGTCGCTGGTCGTTGCCATGCCGTCAGCGTAACCGGGCCGGTTTGCCCGACCGGGAGCGCCGCCGCCGACATCGCGATAACCTCGCGTGAGTCACGGCTTGTTCTCCGGCTCCGTAACACGACGGAAACAATAGGGATACGCCTGAGCAACTCCGTAGCAATAGCGTCGCCAGCAGCCTAGCCACGCGGCGGATCCACGCCGCCCCGGTATCGAAATCCTGTGCCAGGAGGACGTGTGTTCGCCAATCCCGAGGAACTCCTGCGATACCTCAAAGACGAGGACGTCAAGTTCGTCGACGTACGATTCTGTGACCTGCCCGGTGTGATGCAGCACTTCAACACCCCGGTCGAATCGTTCGACGACAGTGTCGTCACCGACGGCCTCGCCTTCGACGGATCCTCGATCCGCGGTTTCCAGGCCATCCACGAGTCCGACATGATGCTGCTGCCGGACGTCACCACCGCCTTCATCGACCCGTTCCGGGCGCAGAAGACGCTGGCGCTGAACTTCTTCATCCACGACCCGTTCACCCGCGAGGCGTACTCGCGTGACCCGCGCAACGTGGCGAAGAAGGCCGAGACCTACCTCGCGTCCAGCGGCATCGCCGACACGGCGTACTTCGGCGCCGAGGCGGAGTTCTACATCTTCGACTCGATCCGCCACTCCACCGCCGCCAACCAGGCCTTCTACTACATCGACTCGATCGAGGGCGCCTGGAACTCCGGCAAGGAGGAGGAGGGTGGCAACCGCGGCTACAAGACCGCCTACAAGGGTGGCTACTTCCCGGTCTCGCCGCTCGACCACTACTCCGACCTGCGCGACTCGATGGTCCGCCGGCTGATCGACACCGGCTTCACCGTCGAGCGCTCGCACCACGAGGTCGGCACCGCCGGCCAGGCCGAGATCAACTACAAGTTCTCGACCCTGCTGCACGCCGGCGACCAGATGCAGCTGTTCAAGTACATCATCAAGAACACCGCCTGGGAGCACGGCAAGACGGCGACGTTCATGCCCAAGCCGCTCTTCGGCGACAACGGCTCCGGCATGCACACCCACCAGAGCCTGTGGCTCGGCGGCGAACCGCTGTTCTACGACGAGACCGGTTACGCCGGCCTGTCCGACATGGCCCGCTGGTACATCGGCGGCCTGCTGCACCACGCGCCTTCGCTGCTCGCGTTCACCAACCCGACCGTCAACTCCTACCGGCGCCTGGTGCCCGGCTACGAGGCCCCGGTCAACCTGGTCTACTCGCAGCGCAACCGCTCGGCCTGCACCCGCATCCCGGTGACGGGAAGCAACCCGAAGGCCAAGCGCATCGAGTTCCGCGTGCCGGACCCGTCGTCGAACCCGTACCTGGCGTTCTCGGCCCAGATGATGGCCGGCCTCGACGGCATCAAGAACAAGATCGAGCCCCCGGCCCCGATCGACAAGGACCTGTACGACCTGCCCCCGGAGGAGTGGGGCAGCGTCAAGCAGGTCCCCGGCTCCCTCGACGCCGTCCTCAACTCCCTCGAGGCCGACAACGAGTTCCTCACGGCCGGCGGCGTCTTCACCCCCGACCTGATCGAGACCTGGATCGACTACAAGCGCGTGAACGAGATCGACCCGGTCCGCCTGCGCCCGACCCCGCACGAGTTCGAGATGTACTACAACGTCTGACCCCTCGCAGTGCCCTGACCAGCACGTTTACCCGCTGATTTGATCTTGGGCACAACCTGGGCACAACGTAGGAAGCGGCGGTCATGCTCGGCTCCCAGCCGACGTGGCCGCCGTTTCGCGTACGCCGAGAGCGCCGTCGACCAGCGCGCGGGTGCGGTCCAGCACGTCCGGCCACTCGTGGACGTACTGGTTAAGCGTGATCGTCGGCGTGGAGTGACCGAGTGCGAGCTGCACGGTCTTGACGCTTGCCCCGGCGTGGATCAGCAGCGTCGCGTAGTAGTGCCGCAGGCCGTGGAATCCCCAGCGCGGCGGCAGCCCGACCTTGGTGCGGACCGGCGTCCAGGTGCGGGAGAAGGTAGAGGCGTTGACCGGCTCGCCGTTCGCACCTCTAAACACCAGATGGGCCGGCCGCCGCGTCGGTCGCCGCAAGTCGGTGTCGTCATCCACCTCCACCGGCCCCGGGGCGTCTTGTAGATGCGCGCGCAGGGCGGACGCCACCACCTCGGGTAGCTCAACCGTGCGCGCGCTCGTCTTGGTCTTCGGCTGTCCGAGGTACGGGGGGCGCCCCTTGTGCATCTTCAGCTGCCGCCGCACTCCCAGCTCGGCCCGCTCGAAATCGATGTCATCGACTTCCAGGCCCAGCACCTCACCCAGCCGCAGACCGCACCCGGCAGCCACGTACACCGCCGCCGAGAGGCGGGACGGCATCAACGCGGCGAGCCGATGCACCTGCTCAGGCGACGGGATCACCCGCGTCCCCCGGTCGATGCCGGGTAGGCGGATATCAATGCACGGTGTCCTCGCAATGAGCCGGTCACGCACCGCCGAGGCAAAGATGGCGTTGAGGTAGCCGTACACGACCCGCAGCGTCGTCGGTGCGAGCACCCGGCTCCGGTCCTTCACCCACGCCTGCACTTTGCTGGGCCGGACCTGCCCGACCTGCATCTGCCCGAGGCTGGGCACGATGTGCAGCCGGATCGCGTGCTCGACCCGGATGGCCGTGCTGTCGATGTGTAGCTGGTCCGCTCGCCACCGGTCGGCGAGGGCCGCAACCGTGATCTGCCCGTCCCGGTCGTCGATGTACTGGCCCCGGCTCAGGTCGGCTCGCACGTTGGCGTCGTAGCGGTCGGCGTCGGCCTTCCGCTCGAAAAGTCGCTCTCGCCCGTTGCCCAGGTTGTCTACCCAGCGGACCCGCCAGCGCTTCCCCCGGCCGTGCTTCTTGGATGGCAGGCGAGCGCCGTCAGGCCCCCGCTTCACCAGGTACCAGAGGTCATCGACGGCCATCGTCGGAACCTCCCTGGAGAGCAAGCCAAGTCAGCACCCCAGCGGGGTCGTACCTGAGGTGGCGACCAACCTTGAAGGCTGGCGGCCCGCTGCGGTGATGCCGCCACTGGTAAAGCGTTGCGACCGGCACCTGGAGGAAGGCAGCGACGTCGTCAACCGTCCAGAGTCGTTCGACAGCAGTCGCACCTACATGCGCTGTCATGCGTAGTGCCCCAATCCGTGGATGTGCCTAGGTTTCTCAGCGAGCCGTCAAGGCGGCCTTGACGGTTGACGACCGTTCACGCGGCCAGGGTCTGTAGGGCTTCCCTGGCGCTCTCGGCGTGTTCTCGGGCCATCGCGGCGGAGGTGTTGGCGAGCATGGCGTCGGCCGGCGTCTGCCAGCCTGCGCCGACGAATTGGAGGAAGTTGACGACCAGCGTGGTCGGCTCCACGGCCGGTTCGGCCTGCTCGGGTCCGCCGGTTTGGGCGCGGCGGAAGGTGACGCGTTGGTCGCGGAGCATGGCGAAGGTGATGCTGTAGCGGCGGGATTTGGTCAGGAAGTGGCCGCCGAAGCCGAGCATGTGTGCCCACCGGCGGAGCCGGAAGTACGGGCTTGCCGGTGGCCCTGGCGGGGTGCGGCGGGCCGCATCCTCGGTGGCGACCTGCTCGGCCGCACAGGTGGGGCAGATCCGGTAGCGGGTGCAGCCACCGCAGTCCGGGTCGGTGCGCAGGGGGCCGAACGGGTCGGCCGGGGCAGGTTCGGCCCGCCGCTTGGCCGCCAGTGGGGCCGGCGGTTCGGGGTTTGCGCGGAAGTTGCCGAGTCGCCAGCAGGCGTCGATGAGTCGTTCGGTGTGGGTGCCGTCCGGGTCGGCGTACAGGGTGACGGTGTCGTCGGTGAGCCGGTTGGACGCGTGCCCGGTGATCTCGGTGGACTTGGTGGCGTACTTGGCGAGGTACGCGGCGACCTGGGCGTCGGTGACCTGCCCGTCGGCGGCGACGGTGATCACTTTGGTGAGGACCTGAGCGCCCCAGCTGATCGGCCACCCCTCCCGGTTGGCGGGATGCGGGTCGGTGGTGAAGCTGACGGTGCTGGCGGCGTGGTCGACGGCGGCGACGAGGTCGGCGGCGTCCAGTTCGGGCGGGGGTGCCGTGATGGCGTCCGGGTCGTCGGGGTGGTAGCCGTCGAGGCGGACGATGGCGTGGAAGTGCACGACGCCGCGTCGTTGCATCTCGGCGGCTTTGCCGAACGACAGCCGCAGGGGGCAGACCCACCGGGTCCGGGCTTTGCCGTTCTTGTCGTAGGTGGTGACGGGTACGTCGGTGACGCCGCGTTGTTTGGCGACGCGTCGGATGTACCGGTTGATGGCGATGCTGGTGCGCCGCCACAGTTCCCCGGCCGTCACGTTCCACACGGCCTGCGCGTCGTAGTCGTAGCAGTCGCGGCACAGCGGGGTGCCGAGGTTGTGGTCGGTTTCGGCGTGCCGGGCGAAGCAGACCAGCCGTACCCCGTGCGGGCAGGTGGTGAGGTCGCGGCGGGCGTGGCACGGTTCCGGGCGGCAGTCGCAGTCGGTGCGTCGGGTGCAGGTGTGCCGGTGGACGACCCGGGTGTGGACCTGGCCGAACGAGGGTGCGGTGAAGGTGGGGAACACTGCCGGGTGCCGGGCTACCTGCTCGGTGACGCCTTTGCCGCCGACCAGCCCGGACCGTACGACGTGGTAGGCGTCGCGCTTGTACCGGTCGGAGCAGGCCGGACACACGCTCTCGCGCCGGTTGCCGCAGGGCTTGTAGATGACCCCGTCCGGCAGGTCCGCCGTGTGCCGCTCGGACAGGATGCGGCCGGTCGCTGTGTCGATGGTGGCGATGCTTCCGGCCAGCCGGACCGGCCGCGTGCACGCGGAGGCGGTTTTGACGTGGGTTAGCCAGGCTTCGTAGTCGGGTCGGGTGGCGCGGGAGATGGCCTGCTTGTTGAGGTCGGTGGAGCGTCGCCACCAGTCGGGGACGGTGACCGGCTCGGCGCACGCCGCCGTACCCGGACCCGTGAAGGTGGGTTCGGGTGCGGCGGGCAGCGTCGAGAGGGTCACGCGGCGACGCCCCCGGAGAGGGCGGCGGCGAGGCGCTGGCCGATCCATTGGGCGACGTTGATCGAGGAGCCGCCGGCTCCGCAGAAGATGTCAGTGAAGGTGAGGCTCATCGGAGCGCCTCCGACGTCTGCCGGGCGGCGGTGCGGCGGGCGGCGATGAGCGCGCCGAAGTCGCGGATGTCGATCGGGATGGCACCGGCGTTGATGGCGCGGGTGCGCATGGTGTCGACGACGTCGTAGTGGTAGTGCACACAGACCCCGTCGGGGGCGGGGCAGGTGGCGTAGCGGCAACGGGCCTGGAGCCAGGCCGGCCGCAGGCCGATGCGGGCAGCGAACGCCTGCAACTCGGTGGGGGTGTCGGCTGTGAGATGGGACCAACGGCCGGACAGGTGGCCGACGGTGGTGGGGCAGCGGTAGTTGTCGACGTAGACGGTCACGGCGGGGTTCTCCTTGGTGATGGGGTGGGGTCGGCTCGTCGGCCGGGGCCGTGCCCGAAACAAGGTGTTTCGGGCACGACGCTCAATCGGCGAGACGGGTCAGCGGGCGGCCTTGACGGTCGTGCCGTTGACGGTCGGGACCGGTGTGGTGGGGCTGTGCGGGCCGAGGTCGAGCACGGCCAGGGCCTGTGCGGCCTGTTCGGTGTTCACCCGTGCGCGGGCGGCGAGCTGGTTCGCGGTGATCGGCGTGCCGTGCTCGGTGCGGTACTGCGTGGCGATCTCGCGGGCCTTGACCAGCAGGGCCGGATCGACGGGCAACGGCAGGGACAGCTGTGCAGGCTTCGGCTCGGTGACAGAGATGTCGAGGGCGGAAGCGGCCAGCGGCTGTGCCGGGGCGGTCGACGCGGTCCTACGGGGCCGGGGCTTGGAGGCGCCCGCAGCAGCCGGCCGGGTGGCGGTCGGTCGCAGCGGAACCTTCGTCGGGCTCGGGGTGACCCGGACGGCAACATCGGCCGGGGTCGGTACGGGCTCGGTCCGGGTGGCCGTCACGGGTTCCGGCGTTACGGCCGGTGTCGTGGACGGCTGCGGGGTGTCTGCCGGTCGCGGCGCGGTGATGCTCGGCGTCGCGCCGGCGGGCAGGGTCGGGGCCGGAGCCTGGACAGGGTCCGGGACGGCCGGGACGGACACGGAAGTTGCGGTCCGCGCGGGCTCGTTGGCCGGTGCGGTGCCGGAGGCGACCGGGGTGCGGTCGATCTCGCGGCGGATCAGGGCACGCATGTGGACGGCCAGGGCGGCGACGGCCGGCGGAAGTGCGCCGACGACCGCGGCCAGGACCACGCGCCATGACTGGTCGGTTTCGGATTGGGTCATGAGCAGGTGGTAGGCGGACTGGGCGGCGATGCCGATGCCCGCTGCACCGTAGGTGTTCTTCTTGGCGAACTCGGCGACCGTCGCCGGGACGTTGGACATCCACAGCACCAGGGCGACAACGACGTATCCGTCGATCGCGACCGGCATCAGCCACGCCACCTTCAGGGTGACGTCGATGACCGGAAGTGTTGCAGCGCTGGTGAATCCGGACAGGACCGCCATCGCGATCCAGGTGGACGCCGACAGGGCGAACGAGGCCGCCAGGACCGCCCAGGAGGCGAACGCAGCGAGCCGGGGTTCCCCGGTGCGGCCGGTGTGGTTGTTCAGGTTGGTCATCGGGTCAGCTCCTCGCCGGGTTCGGCGAACTGGGAGAAGCCCAGGACGATGATCGAGTGCAGGCCCGTGTGGTCATGCAGCTCGCGGGTGATCTCCGCGACGTCCTGTGTCGAGCAGATCGGCTCGGACCGTGTGATTTCGACGCTGCCGTAGGAGAGGCGGCCGTTGTTGTTGGCGATGTACGAAACGAGATAGCGGATCATCGGTGCGCGTCCTTTCCGGCGAGGTCGAACAACGACGTCGCCTGGTAAGCAGGTGTCGTCGGCGGTTCGGGCCTCGTGCTACGGGCCGCACGGGTGACCTTGGAACGGTTGGCCTTGAGCAGGTCTTCGAACTGCTCCGGGGACAGTCGGGCGACCGCTTGCAGGTCCTCTCCACGCCGCCGCTTGAGCAGCGGACGCACGGTGGCGTTCGTGGGACAGTCCAGGACGTTGTCGGGGTAGCGGTAGCCGCATCCCGGGCACACCGAAGCGGCCGGGATACCGGGGTCGTGATCGGCGAACACCTGCACGAGGGTCGCCACCGTGACGCTGATCCCGGCCTCAAGAAGCCGGCGGTCAAGCGCGCCCCGGTCGGTCCGGTCGCCGTAGCGCTGTTGCGCGGCCTGCTTGCTGATACCAAGCCGGTCGGCGATCTCGGACCACGAGTAGGAGTAAGGAGCCTTGCGCAGTCCGGCGACGGCAATGCGGGTGACCGCGTCGACCTCGCTGGACAACTGCGACAGCGAGGCGAGTGCCTCAACGTCACCGTTGGCGACGCGGCGAGCGTTGGCCCGCAGAATGCGCCGCACGAACGCGTCGAACGCAGCGTTCTCCACCTCACGCTTGGACCGCTTCGCACGCGGTTTCGGCGTCAAGGAGGGCTTGACGGTGTTCTTGCTCATCGGACGTCACCGCCCTCGGACCCACCGTCGTGCCAGTCGTGGTCGCAGAACGCGGGGCCGTCCCCCTCGTCGATGGCCACACGCACCGCCCGGCGGCTACTCCCGCAGTACGGGCAACGCGCGACACCACTCGGCACGAGCATTTCCGCGAGCGCGACTATGTCAGCGTTGTGCTGGTCGATGACCCGAAGGGCGTCGATCAGCTCGTGCGCCGGCCGGGTGGCCGCGTCGCGAAGAACACGGGTGACGTCCTCGACACGGCGACCGCGGGCGTCGTTGAACTCGTACGATTCCGAGCCGTCCTCGGCCAGCAGGTACCGGTCGAGGTGCAGCACGGCCGCTTCGAAGTCCAGGAAGCCGGGGTCGTCGAAGTGTTGCGCCGGAGCGTCGACCGGGCCGCCGTAGCAGACCATGCCGATCGCGCCGACCAGGCACGCCGGAGGCGCGAACGACCCCGAGGTGGCGTCGTAGTAAGCGCCTTGGATCCAGCCGTGCCGCTTCAGATAGGCAGCAGCCAAGCGCAGCACCCGGGCGGTGGTCTCGTCGTCGGTCTCGGTGACCAGGTCGACCGGGCAGGTCGACGGGGCCGTGTCCGCCCCGGTGACGAGGTAGCCGTGCGGGTTGTCCGCAGGGACCACGTTTCCGCAGTCCGGGCACACCGGTTCGTCCCACACGTACACGCAGGACATGTCCGTGCCGCACTTGCGGCAGGAGACACCGGGGCCGCCACAGAGAACTCGCTGTGCAGGCTGCGCAGCGGGCTGCATAAGCGCGGCCCGACCAGCGTCGGTCACGTCGTAACCGACCGGCTCGGTTTCGGCCGGGGCCGAGATCACCGGGTGGGCCGCCGCGTTGACGGCTTGTGCGATCCAGGTGCGGAAACGGTGGCCGTTGGTCAGCAGCCCAGCAAGCTGGGCGGCGATGCCAGTCTCACCGTCGGAGTGCTCAGGACCGTAGTTGCCCTGATTCTGGGTAGGGTTCATCGTGCCGACTCCTTCCATCGGATGTGGGTTTGGTGTCAGGGCGGCGGCACAGGTCGCTTTCCACGGCAGATTCCTGTGTCGTCCGCTCGGGTTAACCGTGTCGGTGCTGGTCAGTGCCAGTGCTGCACGATGGTGATGCAGCGGTGACCGCCGAACCCGAGGCTGACCACGAGGACCAGGACGACGGGCAGGGCGAGCACGCCCAGGTCCAGGGCGGCCAGGAAGTTGAAGACCAGCCGGCCGATCACGGCGACCAGGCCGAGGAAGGCCAGGCCGACCAGCGCTCCGAAGCCAGTCCAGAACCGGCGGTATTTACGGTCGCGTTCCTTGATCTCGGCCTGGCGGGTCTTCCAGCGCAGGTACAACTCGGTGTTGCGCTGTTGCTGCCGGATCATCTCGGCCGGGTTGAGCAGGCCGTACCGCTGAAGATCGGACTGCATGGCGGGGTCGACGTAATGCACGACCCTGACCGGCTGAACCGGCTGGACGGAGGTATTGCGTCGGGCCATGATGTTCGGCCCTCCTTCCACTCGGAGTGGTGATGTCCGCCCGGGGATTCCGGGAGGTCTTGAGGGCGCGTCAGGCCGCCGGCGGCAGCAGCCGCAGATTGCGGTGGCCGTCGTCGGTGGCGGTGGCGCGCATGTCGGCCGCGTAGGCGGCGATGGCCGCACAGGTGCGGTCATCCAGGTAGGCGGTCTTGACCAGCTGCGGACTGCCACCCTCAGCAATCAGCAGACCGGCGCCGGGGTTGTTCGGGCTGACCGCGTTCGCAGTCCAGCCCTTGTTGGCCCAGCCGTGCCCGAGGACGATGTCCGACGAGCTGTCGTTGGTGCACCGCCCGGCGAACCGCCACGCGAACAGATCACGCAGCGACGTCGGGATGATGTCCGAACTCGGCCGCTGGGTCGCGGCGATGACGATGATGCCGACCGCACGGCCACGAGCGACCAGGTCGCGCAGCAGCGCCGCGAACTCTTCGCGCTGCTTCTTGTCACCGGTCGTCGCGCTGTAGTAGGCGATCTCGTCGATCGCAACCACATACGGGTCGAATGCGTCCGGAACCCAGGAAATCTCACCGGTCACCGGCGAGAGGGTTTGAACCTTCTCGGCCACCTTGCGGCGCTCGGCGTCGAGCAGGAACCCGTACCGGTAGTCCATCATCTTCTGCAACTTGGCCAGCAAGACCAACGCTTCGACGATGTTCGGACCGATGAATGCCTCAGCGCATTTACGCCACTGGCCCAGTTCGACCTGCTTGCCGTCCAACAGGATCAGTTTGCAGTTCGCACACAGCGCCGCATACGCGACCAGCACGTTCAACAGGGCCGACTTACCCGCGCCCGGCTCACCACCGATCAGCAAGTTGCGCCAGATCAGCCGGATCAGCACCTGCACGCCGAACTCATCGATCCCGATCGGAACCTGGTCGAAAATCGACAGGGGCAGGCCGGGCTTAACCGGGCCAAGTGCCGACTTCGCGGCGCGGACAGGGAGCATGTCCTAGGCCCCTGTCAGATCGTCGCCGGAGCGGCGATGCTCCAGGCGTCGTCCTGCGGAACGTCAGGGGTGAACCCGTCGCCCTTGCCGCTGTTGCGGTTCATCTTCTGCACCTTGGCCTGAGCGAAGCGCAGGCTGGGGCCGACCTCGTCGACGTCCAGGCCGTACGCGGACCGCTTCTCCTGGGTTTCCTTGTCCTCCCAGCGCGACAGCTTCAGCCGGCCGGTGACGATGACGCGGGTGCCCTTGGCCAGCGACTCGGCGATGTTCTCGGCGATGTCGCGGAACGCGGTGCAGTTCATGAACAACGGGTCGCCGTCCTTCCACTCCCCGGACTGGCGGTCGAGGGTGCGCGGCGTGGACGCGATCGTGAACTTCACCATCGCGGTGCCATTCGGCAGGAACCGCAGCTCGGGGTCGGCGGTCAGGTTGCCGACCATGGTGATGCTGGTTTCGTTCGCCATCTCAGTTCTCCTCGTCGGTGATGGCTCGGGACGGGACTTCCTTCGGCACCCAGGTGCAGGCGGTCATCGGCGACCACCACGCGTCGGTTCGGGTGCCGGAGGCTCTTGGATATCGGCCAGCTCCAGGCCGATCGGCGGGACGGCCGGGGACACCGGCACGTCCGCTCCGGTGTTGCGCAGGCTCGGGATCAGCAGCGCCAGCGGCGAGTCGATCCGGCCCGTCAACGGGTCACGGCGGGCGATGTCGACGCGCAGCAGCGCGGCGTACCGCTCCGACGCGGGAGCGATCCGGACCTGCTTGGCAATGCACGCGACCGCGATCAGACCTGCTTTGCCTTCCAGGTCTTCCAGCGCCAGGCCCGGCCGTAGCCACAGCCACACCCGCTCACCCGCGAGCGTCGGCCGTGCCCACAGCAGCAGCGGCAACGCCGCCGGACGGCCACCTGTCACCCGCACCTGCGAGCGGACCAAAGTGGCGAAGCACAGCCGGAGCCGGTGGCGAACCACCGCGCACCACGACCACGCATACACGAATCGGCGCGACCGGCGCGGTACGAACACTGCCGCCGCGACCGCCAGCAGGAGCGCCGAAGCGATCCACCAGACCGTCAGATGCGCCACCGTGACCCAGCCACCCGCTACGAACACCCAGCCGGTGATCTCGAAAGACCACCACCACAACGTCCGCAGCACCGGCCATACACGCACCAGCACCGCCGCCACCAACGCGCACACGACACCGGCCAGCGCACCCAGCACCACCGCCAACAGCAGCGGACAGAACACGCTCGCGACCGCTGTCACCAACGCATCGGACACCAGGCCCACGACCAACGCCGTGACCCCGGCACGCCGCGCGTACCACTGCGACACCGGTGGTTCGACGATTGCGACCGATCCAACTGCGGGAGTGTTCAGAACACCACGTGTCATGAAACTCACCTCCTCTCGTAAGTGGACCATACCACTTACTGGCTAGTGGTATATGCCAACTTAGTCAGAAGGCGAGGCCTAATCCCGAACCGGGAACTTAGGCCTCGATGGGGTACTCCTGCTCGATGCTCCAGGCATCCGGCGGGTACACCGACTCCGCGAACTCGAGGATTTGGTCCGCCGTGTCATAGACCGTGTGCCGGTACGCGAGAATTGCGGCCGGTCCATCGCCAAGCTGGAGCAGCGCAGCCTCTTCAGCCGTCGCGAGACGGGCGGAGGTTTGGTCACGCGCGTAGGACGCGGTTCGGCCCGTCGTCGACTCGACGTACCGTACGCTTCCGATCCCGCCCAGTGTGACCGGCTCCAGAAGGCGTGGGGCGTGCTCTGCCAGCGATGGCGGCCACCACGACGTGGCAATCTCTGCTGGGCCGGAACTCTGCCGGGAGATGAGTCGACGCCGGGTCATCGCCTGGGCCGGCTGTTCGAGCCCCAGTGCCTCGGCGACATGCTCGGGCGCATCGACGACGCCGACCGTCAGTAGTTCCATCGACTCATCGGCGGCGTACTGCGCACCCTGCGTCCGGAAGCGGTTGTACCGGTGCGAGGCCCGCCGGTGAGTACGCACATCGCGGACGCGCGTGCCTGAGCCCTGCTGTGAATCGATCAGGCCCTCCCGCCGTAGCGTCTCCAGCGCTCGCGTTGCAGTCGGTCGCGCCACGCCCCACGTGTCGGCAATCCTGCGCTCGCTGTCTACCTCATCACCCGGCTGCAGGTCGCCCTGGAGGATTCGATCCCGGTAGTGAGCGGCAATCTGCAGGTACTTCGGCAGGACAACCTTGATTTCGGGCACAGGTACACGCAATCTACTGGAGATCAACTAAAGGTATAGGCCATTGGCCACCTCTAGCCTACCGTCGTAGTGTGAGCCCGGTGAGTACGACACTGTCCGTTGCCGCAGGTGGTGGAGGCGACGCCCTCGCCGCCCTGATCGTGGGACAAGCCCTCGATCCCCAGGGCGCCGCTAACCGTGTCGTCGCCAGCTTCTCGTGGGATAGGTACATCATCGATCCCACTCCCGGCCCCAGGACGGCCGAGGACTTCGACGGCCTCCTTCAGCACGCACCCCACGTCTGGGAAGTCACCGCCCACAGCAAACTCCGCGCGGGCGGAACGTCCGGCCTTACCATCCTCGCCGAGTACACCGAAGGACGCTTCTTCCTGCTCGACCCCTCCTGGGGAGCCGAAGGCCTGCGCCAGCAGCTCACCGAGCTGGCCGCCCTGGTGAAGGCCGTCGGCGTGACGTTGGTGGACGTGGGCGGCGACATCGCGGCAAGTGGCCACGAACCCGAACTGTCAAGCCCGCTAGCCGACTCACTCGCATTGGCGGCGGTCGCCGGCCTCCCGCTGCCCGCCCGAGTCGTGGTCGCTGGCCCCGGTCTCGACGGCGAGCTACCCGGGAATTACGTGCGCGAAGCCATGACAAGGGCGAGCATGGTGACTCACCGAGTCAGCGCCGAGGATGTACGGCCGTTCATGACCGCCCTCAACCACCACCCGTCCGAAGCAACCGCCCTGCTGTCGGCGGCAGCCCTCGGCATAGAGGGGAGCGCAGAGATCCGCGACAGCGCCGCACTGGTCCCGATCGACGCCTCCAGCGCCGACCTCCTTATAGCAGAGGTCGACGCACTCCTGGCTGTCAACCACGTCGCACAAGACCTGATGAACGCCCGTTCGCTCGCCGACGTAGAAACAGCCACCCGTGAACGTTGCGGACGAACCGAACTTGACCACGAAAGACGAAAGGCCGAGGCGCTTTCCCAGCAGCCCTACCAGCCGCCAACCGCCGACGAGATTCACGCCCGCATCGCGACACACCGGACCCGCGCACGAGAACGAGGGGCAACACTCGTCAGCCTCCGCAGGCTAGGCGAGGTGGTCGGACTCCGAACCTATGAACCAGTACTCATCCGATCCGCCGCGGGAACTCGCAGCATCGACACAGTCCCCTTGTGTCGACTGTGATCTCGATCAGGCGCGCCTTCAAGTTGCTTCCGTGTCAAGGAACGATCATGGCACGTTAACCTTGATTAAAAGCCGCATTGAGCTGCCCAAACTGTCCGCTGGCGTCCATGGACGTCCGGCGGTGAGCACTCTGGTCGTCACCCAGTTAGCCACCCAGTGCCCGACGCTCGCCGGAACGAAGGCGATCATCCAGATACCGCTGCGCAGGTTCATAGATCGGGTACGGGACCAAAGCCATGAGTGAGTCCCGGTCACACCACACGACCTCAGCTACTTCTTCATTGCTCGCCACGTGGGCCGCCCCACCCACCATTTCGCACGCCACGTAAATCATCACTCGACCCGTGTCTGGATGAACCCGTTCGCCGAGACTACCGATCGGTCGCACTGCGAGCCCGGTCTCCTCGAACGTCTCCCGGACGGCCGCCTGCTCACCAGACTCGCTGGGCTCGAACTTCCCAGCAGGAAACTGCCACGAGAGCCGGCCTTCCGCCACCGCGCGGCGGACCAGCAGAACCCTCCCGTTATCGACCACAACGGCCGCCGCAACCTTGCCGTCATTCATGTCTTCTTCATCGCCATCTCCACTACTGCCAAAAAATCGGTCCAATAAAAAGGAAGTACAGCATTACAGCAATCACGGAAATAGGCAGAAGGGCGCGAGCAAAAAATCTCAAACTCTTCCACGATGAACGAGTCTCATGCCTCAGAAATGAGGTGCGGACAATCGCGTTGACCACAGGAGAGAGGAACGCGATCAATATTGCCACTTCAAGAACGAATTCCCACATCGATCGCGCCGAATGTCCAGCCACTACGCTAAGTGCTTTAATTTCAACGAATGCGAGCACGAGAATGGATAACCACATGGCAAAGATCAGGTGGTCTTGCTCAGGAGTCGGCCTTCTGGAAATAGGCTGCCGAACCCGCAGGCCAGAAGCTTTCATGCGATAGGTAGGTCGCGAGCCGTTTGCTCGATTCGCCGTGAATCGTGCCAGAGAAGAACGTAGTTCTAGTCCGAGAGCCAGGACTATCACCGGAATTACTTGGGCCAGTAAGGACGCATATTCCTTCGACACGTTGCCAAGTTAGCTCATCCAGGCAAGTGCCTGCTTTAGGTGATCACCCTCAGATGATCGCTTCTCTGTGGATCACCATCCGACTGCTGCCGGCGTTGCCGTCACGACGGACAACCACACTTACCTTTAACCGATCGAGTCACACCGAACCGGTTGGATCAAGTCGAATACGAGGTCAGACGGCCTGCGTCGGTTGCGCTCGACTGCGTGCGGTCGGATCGATTGCTGTATCTCGCTGCTGTGCGGCCCCGGTTGCCATCAGTAGGTAGTTCATCCGGCCCTGTCTGGACGCTCCGGCGACGCTGTGTGCTCCGTTTGGGGCTTTCGACGACCACTCCCGGCGCGCACCATCAAGGAGATGGCTCCGCTAGAATTCGGCGTAGCCTTCAATCCAAGGCTATCGCGAGCTACGTTAAGGAAGCTCATCAGGGCGCGTTCGTGACCGTCGTACTCGTCCTGTGCCAAATGTTCATCTTCGGCCACCAGGCTATTTGCCGTATTGTTAATTAGTGTAGCTAACTCAAGTGCTGCGTGCTGAAGCACTGGGGGAGAAACTAGACTAATCGAAGCGGCCAATGCTGTTACTTCTCGCGTCGATTTGAGTACCTCTTCGACGTCATATAGACGCGAGGAGTCAGTACGTTTTGTAATCCAAAGAATATCAAGGCACGCAAAATAGCTGGCTGCAAATTCCGCGTACAACGCTTGACGACTAGATAGCCACCTATTTTTTTCCTCCCGTCGACCGGTGATAAGTTGACCAAGAAGAACGCCTAATATTGCGAACGCGCCAGCGACAACGGGGGTTCCCCACCACGGTTGGTTCTGCACGGATGTGGAGGCTATACGAGGTGGGGGTCGTTAACGCGCAGTGTGTCAAAGATCTATCTGCTGTCAATGAAGGCTTGACACCTCGTCGAGTGAGGGCGGCGGCGTGCGCTTACGTGCGGGCAAGCCACCGGCCTGCCGCTTGGCCCCTGACCGCTTAGGGTCGCAGAGGCTCCACCGCCCAGGGCGGCCGAGTTGTGGCCGTCGCTTGCGACGCGAAGCGCCCTTGACGGTGGAGGGGCGGCCCGGACACCATGCGCGCCGCCGCACCCGGAACTCGACGGCCGCAACTCGCCCTGCGGCCCGGCGCGGCAGTCGGCCGCGTCGCCCAGGCCCAGCCGGTCGGCCGCCAGCCAAATCCCCCCACCCCCTCCAGCCCTTAACGGTCTTCGGTAGGCCCGACCCTTCGCTTTCCACGAGTGTCGACGAGGAGCGGTTAGCGTGCCGCAGCTCTGTCTTGCCGCTGCGGCGGTGCGCTGCCCTCGGCGACGGAGTGAGCGGCCCGTTTCGGGCCGCCTTGAACAAGTACGGAACTCTGAAGGCGACTTTGGGTTGCCTGCCCGGCGAAGAACCACCTCAGCCGAAGAACTGACCTCTGATGTGCGAGTGCCTTCCCTCATGCCTATCGAACAAGACGCACCCGTTGTCGTCCTCCTCCTCATCCCCCGGGAACCGCTCGGCAGTGCAGAGGGCCAACGGGTTGATCTCCGAAGCCGCGAGCGACCACTGAACCCACCATTGGGTATTGAAGGAATGCTGCCCAAGAGCGGCATGAAAACCGGAATGGCCCCGCTCCAGTTCGCAGTCCAGGCGCTCCAGCAAGCCGTGAGCGGGCATCGGCAGACAGGCCAGAAACTCAAGCTGCCGCGCGTCAAGGTCGATCGCAGCCGGGCAGTAACGAGACACCCCATCGACGGTCGTCATTACTGAATCCTAAGGTTTGCAGTCGACTGCTGGCGTGTCGCACGACATTGAAGGGACCCTTCCGAGCGCTACCGCTGCTGCGTTGTCGGTGAGAACTTTCTCTACATCTTCAAGGCGGCCCTGCGGGCCGCACGCGGGCCACTTCGTCCGGCCGTCCGCGCCTTGCCGCTTCGCTCCCGGCGCGGCCCGGCGGTGGCCACCGCGACACCGGCGGACACGACGAAGCCCCGGCATCCTCACCATCGAGGAGCCGGGGCCTCAGCTACCACAGCCACGGGCCGCCGCTACACCAATCGGGGTGGCACCCTGTCCTGATGGCGACGCATCCGGGTGAACGACTCAACGACGCCGAGCTGCGGGACCTTGTCCGCTTGCTTGCGAGGTACGCCGAGCACGACCTGGACCAGTTCGACAACTGGCAGATCGAGACCGCCTACGGCCCCGTTTACGTCGCCATCAGCCGCGAACTGGCGCCCGGCTGGCCAGCCGAAGCGTTCGCGCCCATCTGGCCGCCGCTGCCGCATACAGCTAAGGGCGTGGCCGGCGCAACGGACGATGCCTCCGGCGGGTAGGGCCTCCGGCCCTACGACCCGGGAGGGCCTCCGGCGGCCGGGGCTCCGCCCCTGGACCCAGGGCGACTCTGGGATGGCCGCACCCCAGCGGCCCATCGCACACCGGAGGCAGCCAGCCCGCGCCTGCCCGGTCAAGGTCGTTCGTCCAGTAGGGCGCTCCACCTTGACCGGGCAGGCGCGGCCCGGCCGAGCAAGGCTTGCGCGACGGGATGCCACTCCAGCACACGGACCACTCACTCTCTTCAAGATCAAGGCCCGGATACCCCTCAAGATCATGCGGCCCAACCAGGGCACAACGCCCGCCGTAAACACCTGAAAAGCGATGGCAACGAGCGCGAACGATATGGCCTGCTCAGCGTCACCATTGCGACCACCGACGCAGGTCAGCGCACTCCCCCGCTTGGTTCGAGATGTACTACAACGTCTGACCTGACGTAGCACGCTGACCCACGCTCGTGGCCTCCGCCAAGATCTCGGCGACGCACGAAAGCGGCGGTCACTGCCGGCTTCGAGCCGGCGGTGGCCGCCGCTTCGTCGTGTGCCGGGGCCCGTTGCGGATCAGAGCAGCCAGCCGCCGACGACCACGGCGGCCAGGAGCGCCAGGGCGGCGAGAGCGCCGAAGCCGAGCCAGAAGCGGCGGAGCTTCCTGTCTCGCTCCCGGATTTCGGCCTGGCGGATCTTCCACTGCAGATACAACTCGGAATTGCGCTGCTGCCGGCGGATCATCTCGGCGTGGTTGAGCAGCCCGTACCTCGTGAGGTCGGCGTGCATGGCCGGGTCGATGTAGTGCACGACTCGGGTCGGGTGGGTGTGTTCTACGGGCTGTCGTCGGGCCATCAGATCGGCCCTCCTTCCACCGGAAGTCAGCTCCAGTTCAAGGGTGACCTGCGCCGTACAATCAGGGCAGCTGTTGGGTTTCGGCCAGTCGTTAGCCGAATCGGGGTCTTTAGTGACTAACCAGACAAGTCACACTTTTCGGCAGGCGTTGCGCAGCCTAAGGTCGAGCCGTGAACTGTCTCAACAGCAGCTCGGCCGGCTCGTCAACTACAGCGGGGCGTACATCTCGGACCTCGAGCTGGGCCGGAAACCGATCCACGCTGAGCTCGCTGCCGCACTCGACGCGGCGCTCGGGGCCGGCGGATCGCTACTCGCAGCCGCGGAGCGCAACATCGCAGAGCCCCTCGACCAGCCGTGGACGAAGGAGATCGCATCTACAGCGCTCTCCGGGGTGGCTGAGTCGGCCCTGATGGATCGTCGCAATTTTCTGGTTCTCACCAGCACCACCGCGGCGAACCTCGCCAACGCCTGGCACGATGCGCCGATCGAGCCACTTGCCGTCAACGGTGGTGGGCGGGTGACGCAGGAGGTGGTCGACCGGCTCCAGGCCCGGGTCCAGGAGCTGTGGCACCTGGATGACCTCATCGGCGGCGGCGGATGCCTGGACACCGCGGTCAGCGATCTCCGGCTGACGAATCGGCTCATCAATCGAGGGCGTTACTCCGAACCCGTCGGTAAACGCCTGTTCTCCCTGGCCGCCGCCCTCGCGCGCTTCTGTGGGTTCGTCGCGTTCGACGCCGGACGCGGCGCTGCCGCGCAGCGGTTCTGGCACGCGGGATTGCGTGCCGCCGCGGCAGCCGGCGACACCGACCAGGGCATCTACATTCTGTCCAACCTGGCCCTGCAGGCGATCTACGAAGGCGACGGTCAGACGGCCGTGCAGATGCTCGACGTGGCCAAGGACCGGGTCGACCCGTCCGCGAAGACGGTGTTGTCGATGCTGGACTGCTGGGCGGTCCGTGCGCACTCCGTCTCCGGCGACAAGCGGGCTGCGGCTCACGTGCTCAACCGGGCGGACGACCTGTGGGCGCGACGGCACATGGCTGACGATCCGTCGTGGGTCTACTGGATGCCGCAGCCCTCGCTGACGGCCGAGGCGGGCACGGCGCTGATGGAGATCGGTGATCTTCCCGCGGCCGAGCGCTCACTGATCGCCGGGATGGCGACCCTGGACGAAGGATCAGCCCGCGAGAAGAGCCTCTACCTGACTCGCATAGCGGAGGTCCAGCTTCTGGATTCCCGCTTGGACGAGGCGATCGTCACCGCTCACGGTGCCATCGACGCCGCGGACGGAGTTGATTCGGCCCGGGTCCGGGCTCAGCTGGGCCGGTTGATCGACCGATTGCCCGCGAACGAGCCCGCGGTGGCCGAGTTGCTGATACATCGCTCCGAAGGAACCTTTGCCTAGTGTCCGGAGTGGCTTTGGCGGGTAGGGGTCGGGGATGGAACTCGGACCGGGTGAGCCGGCGGCAGGGCCCTGGCAGCTTGAATCGGTGAGTTCGTTCGCCCGGAGGCTGGCTGAGGCGGCGGGTGCGCCGGTAGGGCGGCCGCGGATTATCGCCGTCGACGGGCGTGGTGGTGGCGGCAAGACGGCGCTTGCCGGGCGGCTTGCGCGGGAGATGCAACCCGCCGGTGTCGTGCACTCCGATGATGTGGCGTGGGCGCACTCGCGCTTTGGGTGGGATGGGCTGATGCGTGGTGGGGTTCTTGAACCATTGCGTGCTGGGGAGGCCGTTCACTATCGGCCGTCGGGGTGGGACGCGGACGGGCGGGAAGGCTGGCTTGACGTGGCCTCGGGGCTGTCGGCGGTGATCGTCGAAGGGGTCGGGGTTTCACGGCGTACGCTGGCGGCGCTGTTTGATGTGGTGGTTTGGGTGCAGTCAGATTTTGCTGAGGCCAAGCGCCGTGGGATCAGCCGGGACATGGCTGAGCTCGGCCGGGGCGCGGCGGCCGCCCAGTTGAACTGGGACGAGTGGGCGGCTGAGGAAGTGCCGTTCCTGCTGGCGGACCAGCCGTGGCAGCGGGCGCACTTCGTCGTCGGGACCGCCTCCTCGCTTCCGCACGATCCGGAGACGGAAGTGGTCGTCGCGCGTTAGACCAGGGTCTGCGTGCCCAGGACGATGGCCAGGGCCAGGCGTTCGGCGTCGGCGGTGGCCGGCTCGGCGGTGTAGACCATGATGCGCAGGTCGTCCTGGGCGACGATCAGCGTGTCGCAGTCCAGTGTGATGCGGCCGACCGCGGGGTGGTCGATGACCTTCTGTTTCGCCGGTTCGGGCGGCCGCGGCGGGGCGTCCGCCTCCCACAGCTCGGTGAAGCGCGGGCAGGCCTCCCCCAGGTCGGCGATGAGGCGGCGTAGCGCTCGGTCGGCCGGGTAGCGGGAGGCGGTCAGCCGCAGGTCGGCGACGAGCAGGGCCTCGTGGGCGGCCTGTTCCTCTCCGGTGTGGACGACGCGGGTGTTGTTGCCGGTCAGGTTGCGCCAGATGGCGTTGCGTTCGATGCCGTGCCAACTGGTCGTGTCGCCCATCAGGGCGTCGTAGCCGGCGTTGGCGAGGATGACGGTCCAGCTCGCGTCGTAGACGACGACCGGGTTGTTCGCCAGGCGGTCGAGCAGGCGCTGCACGCTCGCGGTGACCCGGGACGAGATCACGCCGAGGCCGGGGGCGGCGTGGCCGGCCAGCTGATAGAGCAGGTCGCGCTCCGTGCCGGGCAGCCGCAGGGCTCGCGCCAGCGCCTCCACCACCTGCGCCGACGGGGCGGTGGCCCGGCCCTGCTCCAGGCGGGTCAGGTAGTCGGCCGAGATGCCGGCCAGTCCGGCCAACTCCTCGCGGCGCAGGCCGGTTGCGCGGCGCCGGCGGCCGAGGGGCACTCCCACGGTCTCGGGTGACACCCGGTCGCGCCAGCGGCGCAGCGCCCGGCCGAACTCCCACGTCTCCACGCGTTCCAGTCTGCGCGCGTCGAAATGCGTTGTCCTGGCCCTGCCATTCCTACGACAACGGAACGACTGCCTGGCCGTACGCCTCGGGCCCATGCTCGAACCATGACAATCACGATGATCACCGGGCCCACCCGAGGCCTGGGCCGGGCCGCGACGCTGGCGATGGCCGGCCGTGGGACCGAGTTGTTGCTGGTGGGGCGGGGCGGCCAGGCGTTGACCGAGGTGGCCGGCGAGGCGCGTGCACGGGGCGCCACGGTGCACGAGATCGGCGCCGACCTGTCCCGGCTCGCCGAGGTGCGGACGGCTGCGGTCCGGGTCAAGGAGTTGCTGGCCGGGCGGCCGCTGAACGCGCTGGTCGCCAACGCCGGCGCGATGTCGTCCGACACCCGGCAGGCGTCCGCCGACGGATACGAACTGACCTTCGCGGTCAACTACCTGGCTCACGCGCAGCTCATCGGCGACCTGCTCGGCGACATCGACGGCCGGGTCGTGCTGCTCGGCTCGAACACCTACAGCGCCAACTTCTGGCGCCGGCTGCTCGGCGTGCCGGAGGCGGACTGGCGCGACCCGCTCGAGATCGCCCGGCCCGCCACCGGTGAGAAGAGCCCGGGCGTCAAGGGCAGCGGCGTCGCCTACTCCAACGCCAAGCTGGCCATCCTCTACTACGCCCACGAGCTGCAGCGGCACGCCGGCGACCGGGTGAACGTCACGGTGTTCGAGCCGGGCTGGATGCCGGGCACCTCGCTGGGCCGGGGAGCGCCCGAGTTCGCCCAGGCGATCGGCCGCGCCCTGGGCCGCCTGCCCGGAGTGTCCACCCCGGAACGCTCCGGCCCGGCGCTGGCCGCCCTGGCTCTGGACCCCCAGTGGGCCGGCCTGCGCGACGGCGCGTTCGTGCTGCGCGACCGGGTGATCGAGGTCAAGCCGGTGGCTGTCGACCGTGAGCGGGAGCGCCGGCTGTGGGAAGCGACGGCCGAGATGCTCAGCCGGGCGCAAGTCGGCTGAGACCGGACGCCATGGGAAATGCCGTCGTGCCTCCTCTTGATCGTGGGCATACTGGCCGCATGATCGACAGCGCGGCGACCCGGAGCGTGGTCGCGCTGGGGGCGCTGATGGTGGCGGCGTTCTCCTTCTTCACGGTGGAGATGCTGCCGGTCGGGCTGCTCTCGGTGATCGCCGGTGACGTGGGTGTCTCGGAGTCGACCGTCGGGCTGCTCGTGACCGGCTACGGCCTGACCGTGGCGATCGTGTCGCTGCCGCTCACCCACCTGGTCCGCCGGATCCCCCGCCGATATCTGCTGTCCGGCCTGCTTGCCGTGTTCGTCGCGTCGACCGCGGTGTCGGTGACCGGCGGCTACCGCCTGCTGCTGGGCGGCCGCCTGGTCACCGCCCTGGCCCAGGCCGTCTTCTGGGCGGTCGCCGCGCCGGCCGCGGCCTCGTTGTTCTCCCCGCAGGTGCGCGGCCGGGTGACTGCCGCGCTGATCGGCGGCGGGTCGCTGGCCTCGGTGCTCGGCGTGCCGTCGGCGACCTGGCTGGGTCAGCAGGCCGGCTGGCGCGCCGCGTTCCTCGCCGTGGCCGGCCTCGGCCTGCTGGCGCTGATCGGCGTCGCGGTGCTGCTGCCGACGACCTCGCCGCAGGACGGCAACGCGGCCACCGGATCGGCGCCCGACCGGCGGCGCTACTGGACCATCATCGCCGCGACGACGGTGGCGATCACCGGGGTGTTCGGCGCGTACACGTACATCTCCCCGTTCCTCACCGATGTCAGTGGCTTCGCGCCGAGGACGGTCAGCGTGCTGCTGCTGGTCTACGGCCTGGCCGGCCTCGGTGGGGTGGCGGCGAGCGGCATCCTGTCCGACCGGGCGCCCCGGGTCGCCACGCTGGCCCCGGTCGTGATCCTGACGGCGACGCTGTTCGCGCTCTACCTGTTCGGCGCCGGCCAGGCCGCGACGGTCGCGCTGATCGCGCTGTGGGGTTTCGCCATGCCGCAGATCCCGGCCACCTTCCAAAGCCGGGTGCTGCAGGTCGCGCCGGGTAGCACGGACAACGCGTCGGCGGTCTTCTCGGCGATGTTCAACGTCGGCATCGCGTCCGGCGCCCTGATCGGCGGCCTCCTGCTGCCGCACACCGGCGTGCGCAGCACGTTCCTCACCGCCGGCGCGCTGACCTTCGCTGCCCTGCTCATCCTGCTGAGCGAGCCCCGTAAGCCATAAGCGGTCGACAGAGCAGGCAGAATCGTACGGGTGGACATCGCGGTGCTCGGCCCCGTCGAGCTGCGCGCCGGGGGCGGGACGACCGTGCCGGTGGCGGGCGCGAGGTTGCGTACCCTCCTGCTCCTTCTTGCCCTCGATGCCGGCCGCGTCGTCACCGCCGACCGACTGATCGACGGGGTGTGGGGTGACGAGCCGCCGCAGGCGGCCGGCAACGCGCTGCAGGCGCTGGTCTCCCGGCTGCGCCGCACCACCCCGGAGCTGGTCGTCGAGGCGGCGCCGAACGGTTACCGGCTGGTCATCGAGCCGCACCGGGTCGATGCCATCAGGTTTGTCCAGTTAGCACCGGGGAGCCCGGAGAAGGCTCTCGACCTCTGGCGCGGCGATCTGGACTTTCCCGAGGTCGCCCGGGCCGACGCGGTGCGCTTGGAAGGCGTCCGGCTGGCCGCGCTGCGCCGCAAGCTGGCCGCCCGCCCCGACGCGATCCCCGAGCTGGAAGGCCTGCTGGCGCAACACCCGCTGGACGAGCCGCTGACCGCGCTGCTCATGCGCGCCCTGCAGGATCAGGGCAATCCGGGCCGGGCGCTCGAGGTCTTCGAGTCGCTGCGGGAACGGCTGGCCGACCAGTTGGGCGCCGATCCCTCGGCCGAGCTGACCGAGCTCCACCTGCAGTTGCTGCGGGCGCCGGAGGTGCGGCGGGGCAACCTGCCGGCCGAGATGAGTTCCTTCGTCGGCCGCGAGCAGGACGTGCGCGACGTGCGCGCGCTGCTCGCCGGCCATCGCCTGGTCACCCTGATCGGGCCGGGCGGCAACGGCAAGACCCGGTTGTCGGTCGAGGTCGGCGCGGGCGTGCCGGGCGAGGTGTGGCGGGCCGAGCTGGCGCCGGTGACCGACCCGGCCGAGGTGCCGCAGGCCGTGCTGACCGCGCTGCGGCTGCGCGGCCAGGTGGCAATGAACAGGCCGGGAGCGGAGCCGCTGGCCCGGCTGGCCGAGGCGCTCGCCGGCCGGGAGATGCTGCTGATCCTGGACAACTGCGAGCATCTGATCGGGGCGGTGGCCGAGCTGGCCGACCGGGTGTTGCGGGCGGCGCCGGGCCTGCGCCTGCTGACCACCAGCCGCGAGCCGCTGGGCATTCCGGGCGAACGGCTCTACCCGGTCGAGCCGCTGGCTCTCCCCCCGGTGGGCGCGGACGCGACGACCGCTTCCGCTTTTCCGGCCGTACGCCTTCTGCTCGATCGCGCCCCGGCGTTCCGGCTCACCGCCGGCACCGTGGAGCCCGCGATCCGGATCTGCCGGGCGCTGGACGGCATGCCGCTGGCCATCGAGCTGGCCGCAGCCCGCCTGCGCACCGCCCCGATTCCGGTGCTGGCCGACCGCATCGCCGACCGGTTCCGCATCCTGACCGGCGGCAGCCGCACCGCGCTCCCCCGCCACCAGACGCTGCGGGCGGTGGTGGACTGGAGCTGGGACCTGCTCGGCGACGACGAACGGCGGCTGTGGCGGCGCTTCGCGCTGTTCCACGGCGGCGCCGACGTGGCCGCCGTGGAGCAGGTCTGCGGCGCCGACCTAGACCTGCTCGCCGCGCTGGCCGACAAGTCGCTGCTGGTCCTCGGCCCGGACGGGCGCTACCGCATGCTGGAGACGATCCGGGAGTACGGCTTGGAACGGCTGGCCGAGGCCGGCGAGACCGAGTCGCAGCGGATGGCCCTGGCCGGCTGGCTGCTGGCGCTGGCCACCGCGGCGGAGCCCGAGCTGCGCGCCGCCGACCAGCTGGTGTGGCTGCGCCGGGTGGGCGACGAGCACGACAACTTCCACGCCGCCACCCGCGCCGCGATCGACGCCGGCGACAAGGCCACGGCGGCCGCGTTCGTGGCCCGGCTCGGGTGGTACTGGTGGCTGCGCGGGCACCGGATGGAGGGCGCCGCGCTGTCGGCCGAGGTCGCCGGGATGCCGGGCGACGCCGACCGGGAGGACGTGGCGCTCACCCACACGTTCGCGGCGATCAACGGGCTCGAGGGCGCCCTGACGATCGACTCCGTGCAGCAGCATTTCTACGCGGCCGAGGCGAGCGGCGCCGGGCCGGACGCGGCGCACCCGGCGCTCCGGCTGCTCCGGCCACTGGCGGCGATCTTCGACAACCCCGACCCGGGCGCCGGTTTCGTCGCGGTCGAGCCGCTGTTCGAGGATCCGGATCCGTGGTGCCGCGCCGTCTCGAAGATGATCGTGGCGCATCTGCGGCTGAACTTCGGGCAGAGCGGCGCGGCGGCGATCGCCGACATGCGCGACGCGCTGGCCGGCTTCCGGGCGATCGGCGAGCGCTGGGGCATCGGCTTCACGCTCAGCGCGCTGGGTGACATGGTGGCCGGCGAGGGCGACTTCGCGCAGGGGGTGCGGCTGCAACGGGAGGCGCTCGCGCTGGTCCGCGAGGTCGGCATCCGGGAGGACCTGCCGCAGCTCGAGGTGAAGCTGGCCCACCAGCTCTACCTGAGCGGCGAGCACGACGAGGCGCGGCGGGTGCTGAAGCAGTCGGCGGAGCGGGCCGAGGAGATCAACCTGCCCGAGGTGCTGGCCTCGGTGCAGTACGGCTACGCCACGATCGCCCGGCTCGAGGGCGACCTCGAGGTGGCCCGGGAGATGATCGGCCGCTCGGCGAACATGATGGACAACCCGGCCTTCGCCCCGCAGTTCCTCGCGATGACCCGCAACACCCAAGGCCTGATCGAGGCGGCCGCCGGGAACCTGGAACTGGCGCGGCGCTATCAGCACGAGGCGGTGCGGATCGCGGTGGACGCGCGGGACGCCCCGGTGATCGCCATGGTCGTGGTGGGCCTGGCCGACCTGGCGATGCGCGCGGGCGACCCGGATCGGGCCGCCTTCCTGCTCGGCGCGGCGGACGCGGTGCGCGGCGCGCGGGACCGCACGGTGCCGGACACCGACCGGATCACGTTCGAGGCCCGCGCCGCACTGGGCGACGCGGGCTTCGAGGCGGCCTACCGCCGGGCGGCCGCGGTGACCGCGGCCGGAGTGATCGACCTGCTAGACCCGCCGGCGGAAGGCCCAGACCGAGACCGGGGCGAAGACCACCAGCAGGATCACCGCCCAGATCACTGACTGGGTGACCGGCGTGCCGACCGGGCCGCCGTTGAGCAGCCCGCGCACCGCGTCGGCGAGGATCGACACCGGGTTGACCTTGACCCAGGCCTGCAGCCAGCCGGGCATGGTGGCGGTCGGCGCGAACGCGTTGCTGGCGAAGGTGAGCGGGAACAGCAGCACGAAGCCGAAGATCTGCACCTTCTCCGGTTCGCTGACGAGCATCGCCACCAGCACCGACATCCATGAGGTGGCGAACGCGAAGACCAGCAGCAGGACGTACATGCCGATCACCTCGACCGGGCCGGTGCCGATCCGGAAACCGAGCAGGGTGCCGACCACCAGCAGCAGCGTCACCGCCCACGCCTGCTTGATCACGTCGGCCACGATGCGGCCGGCCAGCGGCGAGAAACGCGAGATCGGCAGCGACCGGAGCCGGTCGAAGACGCCCTTGCTGATGTCGGTGTTCAGGCCGACGCCGGTGTTCAGGGTGGCGAACAGCAGGTTCTGCACGATGATGCCGGGCAGGCCGAACGTCAGGTAGTCGCCGGTGGAGCCGGAGATCGCGCCGCCGAAGACGTAGGTGAACAGCACCAGGAACATGATCGGCTGGATGCTGAAGTCGAGCAGCTCGTACGGGTTGTGCTTGATCGAGACCAGGGTGCGCCAGGCGAGCGTGGCGGTGTTGCGCGCGGCCACGACGGGGCCGACGGTGGTGGCGGTCATGCCGGGCTCCCGGTCAGTGCGAGGAAGACTTCGTCGAGGCTGGGGCTGCGTAGCGCCAGTTCGCTGACCACCAGGCCGGTCTCGTCGAGCCGCCGCACCAGCTTGGCCAGGGCGGTCGCGTCGGTCACCGGGGCGCTGACGATCGGGCCACTGACGTCGACCGGGCCGGACGCGATCGCGCCGACCAGCGCCGCGACCGTGGCGATGTCCTGCTCCGATGCCGGGCGCACGGTCAGGGTCTGCGCGCCGGTGCGGGCCTTGAGCTCGCCGGACGTGCCGGTGGCGATCACCCTGCCGTGGTCGATCACCACGATCTCGTCGGCGAGCTGGTCGGCCTCGTCCAGGTACTGCGTGGTCAGCAGCACCGTGACGCCGTCGCGGACCAGCTCGCGGATGATGTCCCACATGTCGTTGCGGCTGCGCGGGTCGAGCCCGGTGGTCGGCTCGTCCAGGAAGAGCATCCGCGGCCGGCCGACGAGGCTGGCCGCCAGGTCGAGGCGCCGGCGCATGCCGCCGGAGAATTTGCCGGCCGGGCGGTCGGCGGCATCGTCGAGGTGGAACTGGCCGAGCAGTTCGCGGGCGCGGGCCCGCGCGTCCTTCCGGGACTGCCCGAGCAACCGGCCGATGAGCAGCAGGTTCTCCACTCCGGTCAGGGTCTCGTCGACCGAGGCGTACTGCCCGGTGAGACCGATCTGGCTGCGCACCTGGTGCGCCTTGTGGATCACGTCGTAACCGCCGACGGTGGCATGCCCGGCGTCCGGCCGGATCAGAGTGGCCAGGACACGGACCACGGTGGTCTTGCCGGCTCCGTTCGGCCCGAGCAGGCCGAGGACGGTACCCTCGCGGACGGCAAGGTCAACGCCGCCGAGGGCGGTCGTGTCGCCGAAGCGCTTGACCAACCCCTCGGCGACAATCGCATTAGTCATGCCGGCCACCCTGCCCGGAACCGCTGATATAGCGCTGACATGTTCGCCGGCGCGACGTCAGGTGGTATCAGAGGCGACGATCTTGTCCGGTTCCTTGACGTCGGACGAACGACGGGTGCCGATGGGTGTCCAGAACAGCAGGGCCAGGCTGAAATAGACATACAGGTTGCTGCCGATGATCGCGAGCGGCGGACGCGGCGGTCTCTCCCACAGCCAGGTCAGCCGGGACGTCATGAGCACGTAGGCGGCGGTGGCCAGGTAGAGCGGGCGCCGCCGTTTCCCGGTCGCCGACAGTCCGGAGTCGACACAGCGGACGATCGCCGGGATCAGCCAGACGCAGTGGTGGACCCAGGTGACCGGGCTGATCAGGCAGCCGACGATGCCGGTGATGGCCAGCCCGCCGACCACGTCCGCGGGCGCCTTGCGGACCCGCAGCACCCAGACCACGAGGGTGGCCAGCACGCAGACCACCCAGATCTTGCTCTCGTACCGGTCGATCGGCAGCCGGGCCAGGAAGCCGCGCTCGGACTGGTTGGACAGGAACGACAGCACGCCGACCCGGTTGGTGTCCCAGAGCGCCGACGTCCAGAACTCGCGGCTCTCGTTCGGGAAGATCAGGCCGCCGAGCAGGGTCGCGGCGGTCGCCGCGCCGATCGCCACGGCCGCGTCCCGCCAGCGTTTGGTGATCAGCAGGTAGAGGATGAAGATGCCCGGGGTCAGCTTGATCGCGGTGGCCAGCCCGATCCCGATGCCGGCCCACTTGCGGCCCTTGGCCACCCCGAACAGCATGTCGCCGGCGACCAGGGTGAGCAGCAGCGTGTTGATCTGCCCGAAGGTGATCGTCTCGCGGACCGGCTCGAACGAGATGGCCAGGCAGACCGCCACCCCCAGGGCGAACCAGCGCGGCCAGCCCATCCGCTCGATCAACGGCGCGGTGAGCCAGTAGATCAGCAGCGCGGTGGTGAGCACGGTGGCGAGGACCGCGGTGACGACCACGGCGCCGAACGGCAGCCACGCCATCGGCGACATGACCAGGCCGGCAAACGGCGGGTAGGTGAAGCCGTACGGCGAGCCCGGCTTCAGCCAGTCGTAGACCATGCCGCCGTCGCCGTTGAACCAGTACTGGATCGCGCCGTAGTAGACCTTCGAATCGAAATACCCGTTACGGGTCTCGGCGAGATAGTTGATCACCAAGGTGGCCGCTGCCAGCACGCTGAGAATCAGAGCTTTGAGCCGCATATATTGCTTTCAATCCGAGGTAGCCGAGGAACGCTGTCATCGCGACAGCCCCCTGAGTCTTGAGGGCGAGGGCAAGGTTGTAACCGTCGGGCAGGCACAGCGCCGACACCACGGCCGCCGGCACGGTGACCCAGCGTGTCTCCCGGGGCAGCGTCACCGCGAGCAGGGTCAGCGCCCACGTCGCGTACCAGGGATGGAAGACCGGCGCGAGCACCACGGTGGCCGCCATCGCATACCCGGTGTTCAGCCAGATGTCCCCGCCGCGCAGCGCCCGCCACCACAACCGGACGAGCACGACCGCGAGGAGCACGATTCCGATCACCCGGGTGACCGGCACCGCGTCCACGCCGAACAGCCCGATGGTCATGCCGACGGCGGTCGGCGGCGAGGTCCACTGCACCGAGACCCCGCTGCCGGTGAGCCCGGTGATCCACCCGAGCCCGCGCCCGGACACGGCGGAGACCAGGGCGAGCGTCGCCACCACCCCGCCGATGAGCTCGGCCGCGGCCCGGACCGGCCGCTCTTGGAAACGCCGGTAGACCAGCAGCAGCGCGAACGGGACCAGCACCACGGCGGTCGCCTTGATGCCGATCGCCAGGCCGAACAGCGCACCGGCGAGCAGCGGCCGGCGGGTGGCCGCCACCGCCAGGCCGGCGACCAGGAAACCCACCATCAGCGCGTCGTTGTGGGCGCCCGAGACCAGGTGGATCAGAACCAGCGGGCAGGCCAGCGCCAGCCACACCGCGCGCGAGAGTGGCACACCGCTACGGCGGGTGAGCACCGGCAGTGACACCGCGATCAGCGCGACACCGAGCACCGCCACGAGCCGCAACACCGCGATGGTTCCGCTGAGTGAGCCGCCGATCTTCGCCGCGGCCGCGGCCAGCAGCAGGAACACCGGGCCGTACGGCGCCGGCGAGTCCCGCCAGGTCGGCGCGACGCCGCCGGCCCACGGGCAACCGAGCTGATGGACCCCACCGGCGTACGGGTCGAGCCCGGCCGCCTGCTGCCAGCCCTGACAGGCGTACGAGTAGGCGTCGTAGCTGCCCAGCGGGAGGAACGGCAGCAGCGGAACCATCCACAGCGCCGCCGTGACATAGGCCCAGCGCGCCGACGGAAGGTCGCGGCGGCCCACCCACCACGCACCGATCAGCAGCACCATGCCGAGCAGCCACGCCACCGGCAGGACCACGCCGTTCTTACCGGTGACGATGGTGCCGGGGGTGACGGTCGGCGACCACGGGTTATGCGCGCCGCCGAGGAAGGCCGCGACGGCCAGCAGCAGACTGCCTGCCAGCCCGGCGTATCGGACCTGGGCGGGGCGGGACATGGCGAGCACCCTACCGTGACGCCCAGCTACCTTTCGGCCGCCCGGTAGGGTCGGGCGGGTGTTGGCCCGGCATCGGCTCGAGTGGGGCACCGCCGGAGCAGCGGCGGTGCTGGCTGTCGTCTACCTGCTGCTCCCGCCGATGGGCTCGGACCTGGCGGCGCAGGTGGCCCGGGCCGATTTCTTCGCCGCCCACGGATACACCCCGATCGACCTGCGGTGGTACGCGGGCGTCGACCAGCTCGGCTACAGCCTGACCTCGCAACCGGTGATGGCGCTGCTCGGCGTGCGGGTCACCGGCGCGCTCGCCCTGCTCGCCGCGGCCACCCTGTTCGCCGTGCTGTTGCGGCGCACCGGCGCGGCCCGCCCGTGGCTCGGCGCTCTGGCCGGCACGGCCGGCCTCGGCGGGAACCTGGTGAGCGGGCGGGTGACGTACGGCCTCGGGGTGGCTCTGGGTCTTGCCGCCCTGACCCTGCTCACCTCGCGCCGGCTGCGTCCGTTCGCCGCCGTGGCGGCGCTGCTCGCCGCCGCGACCAGCCCGGTGGCCGGCCTGTTCCTCGGGCTGGCCGGCGCCGCGCTGCTGCTGTCCGGCCGGATCACCGACGGTCTGCTGGTGGCGGCGCCGGCCGCGGTCCCGCTCGGGCTGTCCGCGCTGTGGTTCGGCGACGGCGGCTGGATGAACATCAGCCACACCGACACGACGCGCGCGGTGGTGGCGAGCCTGGCGGTGGCGCTGCTGGTGCCGGCCCGCCCGGTCCGGATCGGCGCGGTGCTCTCGGCACTGGGGGTGCTGGCCGCGGCGCTGGTGCACACCCCGGTCGGCCTGAACGCGACCCGGCTCTCGGTGATGTTCACGCTCCCGCTGCTGGCCGCCTACGCCGCCGTGCCCGGCCGGCCGGTGTCGATCGGCATGCACGAGAAATCCGGCGTCCCGCCCGCGCCGCTGTGGGCCGTGCTCCCGCTGCTGGCCCTGGCGTGCTGGTGGCAGCCGCCGGTGGTGACCGGCGACGTGCGCGACATCGGCAACCCGGCCGCTTCGCCGGCCTACTTCACCGAGCTGCGCGCCCGGCTGAGCCAGGAGACGCTGACCGGCCGGGTGGAGATCCCGCCGACCCGGGACTACTGGGAGGCGACCCGCCTCGGCGACGTGCCGCTGGCCCGGGGCTGGCTCCGGCAGGCCGACATCGACCGGAACCCGCTCTTCTTCGCGGAGATCCCGGGCGCGCCCGGCACCGGTGTGCCGCTGACCGCCGACAGCTACCGGGCGTGGCTGGCGGAGAAGGCGGTGCAGTTCGTGGCCGTGCCCGACGCCGAGCTGACGTGGTCCGGGCGGCCCGAGGCGGCCCTGGTCGCGGCGGGCCTGCCCTACCTCACCGAGATCTGGCGCAACGACGACTGGCGCCTCTTGCGGGTCGCCGATCCGCAGCCGATCGTCGCGCCCCCGGCCACCCTGATCGGCCAGACCCCGACGTCGATCACCTTCCGCGCCGAGGCGGCCGGCATGGTGGTCGTCCGCGTCCACTACTACCGCTGGCTGACGGCCGGCGGCGGCGCGGTCGTCGAGAAGAGCGGCGCGTGGACGCTGGTCCGCGTGCCCGCGGCCGGCCAATACACCCTGAGCAGCTAACCGAGCGACTCGATCACCGGTTTGCGGGCGTGCTGGTAGATCACCGAGCTGCGTCCCGGCTCATCGGCCTCAACTGCACATGCCCTACCCGAACTGGCTCGACGGCCTCACCGACGCACTGCGCCTGTCCGCCGCGATGACCGACAAATGCGCCCTGGCCGGCCTGCCCAACGGCGGCGGCAAGACAGTGATCGCCCTGCCCGGCCCGGTCGGGCAGGTCGGCGCGGAACTGCGCCGGGCCGCGCTGCACGACGCCGGCGCCACCATCGCCGAGTTGGGCGGCGCCTACGCGACCGGCCCGGACGTCGGCACCGGCCCGGACGACATGGCCACCATCGGCGAGCGCACCGAGCACGTCTTCTGCCGCCCGGTGGGGCGCGGCGGCAGCGGCGATTCCTCCCCCGCGACCGCGATCGGCACGGTCGCGGCCCTCCGCGCCGTCTGCGAAAGCCTCTTCGGCTCGCCCGATCTCGCCGGGCACAGCTTCGCGATAATCGGGCTCGGCCGGGTCGGCGGCCACGTCGCCCGCCTGCTGGCGTCCGCCGGCGCCCGGCTGATCGTGAGCGACACCGACGAGTCGAAGCGTTCCCTGATCCCCGGTGCGGCCTGGACCGATCCGGCCGGCTGCCTGCGCGCCGAGGTGGACGTCCTGGTGCCGGCCGCCCTCGGCGGCCTGCTCACCCCGGCCACGACGGCCGGCCTGCGGTGCCGCGCGATCGCCGGCCCCGCCAACAACCAGCTGGACGCCCCGGCCACCGCCACCCTGCTGCACGAACGCGGCATCCCCTGGGCCCCCGACCCGGTGGTCAGCGCGGGCGGCATCATCCACGCCACCGCCGTCGAACTCCGCCACCAGCCGGAGGCGGCGGCCCTGGCCGAGGTGCAGGCCATCGGCGCAACCCTGGCCGGCCTGCTGCGCACGGCGTCCGCCGAAGGCGTGCCCCCGGCCGAGATCGCCGCGCGGGCCATCCCGACCTGAGCTCGCCGGATCGGGCCGACGAACCCCGGCGTCGGTGTCTAGAGTGCGGGCGTGTTCGCGGGATTGGACGATCTGGACTGGGCCGCGATGCGGCACGCCTACGGCAGCGCCGGGGAGGTGCCGGACCTGCTGCGCGGGCTGGTCGATCCGGACCCGGCCGTGCGTGAGGTCGCGCTCGACTCCATGCACGGCGCCGTGCACCACCAGGGCGACATCTACGACTCCACGGCGGCCGCGGTGCCGTTCCTGCTGGAAGCGTTGCGCACGCCGGGGCGGCCGGGGCGGGACGGCATCGCGGCGTTCCTGGCGAGTGTGGTGGAGAGCTGCGGCTGGACCGAGACCGCCGTTCGGCCCGAACCGGCCCGGACGGCGCTGCGGCTGATCGAGGAAGCCGCGCCCGCGTTGCTCGCGCTGGTCGCGGACCCGGATCCACTGGTGCGGGCGGCCGTGTCTCCGCTGCTGGCGATGCACCGCGACGGCATCGGCGTGCTGATCGAACGGGCCGCCACCGAGACCGACCCCGAAGTGCGCAAGGCCATGCTCGAAGGACTTGGGCGCAGTGCTGACCCGGCGGTGGCCGAGCACCTCATCGGCGTGGCCGCGCGGTCCCCGATCGCGTCGGTGTCGGTGGCCGCCCTGACCGCGGCCGCGCACATCATCCCGGAACTGGTGCCCACCGACGGGATCACCGGTTTGCTGAAGCGCGCCTACGCCGAGCACTCCGAACCCGCCCACCCGGCCGGCTTCGCGACGGACACTCTGATCGGCGCGGTCCGCGTCCGGCGGGAGCAGGCTGATCAGGGCCGCCGGAACCCGGCCGTGGCGCGCTCGATCGACAGCTTCGCCAGGCTGCTCGGGCCGCGGGTGCCGGAGCGGATCGCGATCCTCACCGAGCTGCTGCGCGATCCGCACCCGGACGTGGTGGGTGACGCGATCTTCGGCGCCGGCCACCTGATCGAACGGTGGCGCGGCGACTACCGCGAGCTGGTGGAGCTGGTCGCCGGCCACCTCCCGGACCCGTGGGCCGAACGGGGCCTGCACCACTGGGTTCCGCTCTGCGCGCCGGCGGCGGACGCCCTCGCTGCCTGCGTCGCCCGCGGCGATGGCCTGCAGCGGCACCGTTCCGGGCCACCGAGCCTGACCCCGGCGCTGGCTGCGCTGATCGGTCTCGGCGACGAGCGGGCGTTCGCGCCACTGGCCGCGATCGTCGAAGGGCCGGACCGGCCGTCGGACGCGGTCCAGTCGCTGCGCGCGTTCCCCCAGCACGCCGAGCGGATCGTCGAGCTGCTGCTCGCGTCGGACGTCGAGCCGGATCAGATGGTGGTCGCGCTGGGGGTGTGCGGCGCCGCGGCCAGGCCGGCGGTTCCGCGCATCCTTTCGGCGCCGCTGAAGGGATGGACCGCCCGCGCTCTCGGCCGGATCGGCGGGGCCGAGGCGATGGACGCGCTGCGGGCCGGGCTGCGGGGCGCCGACGTGCCGGTCGCGGTGGCCGCGGCCGGCGCACTGTGGCGGCTGGAGTCCGATCCGGAGGCGATCACGGTGCTGGGCGCCCACCTCGAGGCGCCGAGCGCGCTGAACGAGCTCGCCGAGATCGGCCCGGCCGCGGAGAAACTGCTTCCTGATCTCCGGTCGATGATGGGATTCCCCGACAAGCGGCACTGGACCTCGGTGAACGCGGCGATCTGTGTGTGGCGGATCGGCGGCGACGCCGAGGCGGTCACCCCGGCGCTCGTCGCGGGCTGGCGCCACAACGAGCGGACCCGCACTCCGATCGCCGAGCAGGCCGCCGGCGTCCCGGCCCTGGCCCCGCTGTGCGAGGCCGAGCTGGCGGAGGTCCGGCGGGCCGGCACCGACGAGTACAGCTTCTCGTCGTCGCAGGTGGCCGACGACGAGAAGCTCGTGAACGCGTGCGGCGCCGCGCTGATCAGGAATCCATGACCCGTTCCATCGCGGCGCGGGAGCGGCGGGTCAGGCGCAGGTAGCGGTCGACGAACTCGCCCGGGTCGCCGCCGCCGAGCAGCTGCACCGTGCCGGCCAGTTCGACGCCGTGCCGGGGCAGTTGGTCGGTGGGCCGGCCGCGCACCAGGGTCAGCGCGTTACGCACCTGGGCGGCCAGGGTCCAGCCGGCCTCCATCGCGGCCGCGTCGACCTTGTCGATCAGTTTCGCCTTCAGTGCCGAGTTCAGCGCGTCCAGGGTCTGCGTCTTGCGCAGGCCGGGCAGCGCGTAGGCGTGCCGCAGCTGCAGCAACTGCACCGCCCACTCCACGTCGGACAGCCCGCCCCGGCCCAGCTTGGTGTGCGTGTTCGGGTCGGCGCCGCGCGGCATCCGCTCGGTCTCCACCCGCGCCTTGATCCGCCGGATCTCGGTGACCTGCTCCCGGCTCAGCCCGCCGGCCGGGTAACGCATGGTGTCGGCGAGCTTCTCGAACTCCCGGCCGAGCGCCTCGTTGCCGCACACGAACCGGGCCCGCAGCAGCGCCTGCGCCTCCCACACCCGCGACCAGCGGGCGTAGTACTGCTGGTAGGCGCCGAGGCTGCGGACCAGCGGCCCCTGCCGGCCCTCGGGGCGCAGGTCGGCGTCGACACCGAGCGGCGGGTCCGGCGCCGGCGCGGAGAGCATCCGGCGCAGTTCCTCGGCGACGGCGTGCGCGGCCGCGCTGGCCTGACTGTCCGGCGTGCCGGGCGCGTGGTCGTAGACGAAGAGCACGTCGGCGTCGGACGGATAGCTCATCTCGTAACCGCCGAGCCGGCCCATCCCGATGACCGCGAAGCGCAGCCCGGACGGCCCGGGTTTGGCCTGCCAGGCCACCTTGAGGGCGGCGCCCATGGTGGCGTCGGTGACGTCGGAGAGCGCGACGCCGAGCTCGTTCACGTCGATCGGCTGGGCCGGCGCCAGCTCGCCGGCCTTGCTGAGGATGTCGGCGCAGGCCAGCCGGAACAGCTCCCGCCGGCGCAGCGCGCGCACCGCGACGATGGCCTTGACCTGGTCGTCGTAGTGCCGGTCGGCGGCGGCCGCGAATCCGTCGATCAGCGACTCCCGGCTGCGCGGCCGCAGCTCGGTGTCGTTGGCGAGCAGGCGCAGCGCCTCCGGATCGCGGATGAGCAGGTCGGTCGCGTAGCGCGAGAGGCTGAGCACCCGGGCCAGCCGGCGGGCGACCGGGCCGCCGTCGCGCAGCAGCCGCAAATACCACGGCGTGCTGCCCAGCTTGTCGGAGACGTGCCGGTAGTTGAGCAGGCCGCGGTCGGGCTCGGGGGCGTCGGCGAACTCCTGCAGCAGCATCGGCAGCAGGGTCCGCTGGATCGCGGCGGTGCGGGTCACCCCGCCGGTGAGGGCCTGCAGGTGCCGGATCGCAGCGTCCGGCTCGGCGAAGCCGAGGATCGTCAGACGCTTGGCCGCCGAGGCGGACGTCATCCGCAGCGCCTCGGCCGGCACCCGGGCCACCGCCTCCAGCAGCGGGCGGTAGAGCAGCTTCACGTGCAGGCGGCGGACCTGTGCGGCGTGCCCGACCCAGTCGGAGCGGAACGCCTCGACCGCGTCCCGGCCGGGCAGCGCGGTGTAGCCGAGCGCGGCGGCGAGCCAGCGCACCCCGGCCGGATCGTCGGGCACGGTGTGCGTACGCCGCAGATTCTGCAGTTGCAGCCGGTGCTCGATGCCGCGCAGGAAGCGGTAGCCGCGCAGCAGCGTCTCGCCGTCCTCCCGGCCCACGTAGCCGCCGGCGACCAGGGCGCGCAGCGCCGGCAGGGTCCCGCCGTCGCGCAGCGACTCGTCCACCCGGCCGTGCACGAGCTGGAGCAGCTGCACCGCGAACTCGATGTCGCGCAGGCCGCCCGGCCCCCGCTTGATCTCCCGGTCCAGCTGGTTCGCCGGGGTGTTCTCGATGATCTTGCGACGCATGTCGCGGACGTCGGCGACCGCCTCCGGCCGCTCGGCTGCGTGCCACACCAGCGGCGCCAGGTCGTCGATCCACTCCCGCGCGAGGGGCAGGTCGCCGGCCGCCGGGCGTGCCTTGATCAACGCCTGGAACTCCCAGGTGCGCGCCCAGCGGCGGTAGTAGGCCTGGTGGCTGGCGAGAGTGCGGACCAGCGGGCCGCGACTGCCCTCGGGGCGCAGCGCCGCGTCGACCGGCCAGGCCACCTGCCCGCAGATCTCGATCAGCCGGGCGGCCACGGTGGTGCCGGCGCTCAGGTCCTCGTCGCCGGCGGCGACGAAGATGACATCCACGTCGGAGACGTAGTTCAGCTCGTTGCCGCCGCATTTGCCCATGGCGACAACGGCAAGACGCGGTTCGCTCACGCTTTCCGGGAGGGCGGCGACCGCTATTTCGTACGCCGCGGAAAGCGTCTCGTCGGCCAGGCGCGACAGCGCCGCCATCGTCGGTTCCAGCCCCCGCCCGCCGGTGAGGTCGGCCGCCGCGATGCGCAGCAGCGACATCCGGTACGCGTGCCGCAGCCCCGGCACGGTCGGCTCGCCGTCCGCCTCCAGGTGTCCCTCGGCGCTCGGCGGTAGCCCGGTCTTGCCGGTGGCCAGCACCTTCCAGTCGTCCGGGTTGGCCACCAGGTGATCGCCGAGGGCCGACGACGCGCCCAGCACCGCGACGAGCCGCCGGCGCAGCCCGTGGTCGCGGTAGAGCGCCTCGAAGAGCGCATCGGTCGCCTCGTTCGGGCTGATCTCCCCGCCCGGCCCGGTGGCCGGCCCGCCACCCGCCCGGACCGCGGCGCGGGCGGCCGCGTCGACCAGCCGGTGCAACTGGCGCAGCGCCAGGTTGGGGTCGGCGGCCCGGGACAGCGAGTGGATCAGCTCGGCCGCGTCGGTGCCGGCCGGCGCCTGCGCCTGCACGTCCCACAGCCGCAGACCGGCCGGACCGAGCAGGTCGGCGGCGCGGGTCCCGTTGTCGGCGAAGCCGTACCGGGCGAGGCGGCTGGGCCGGGTCACGTCACTGCCCCAGCAGTGGCAGGGTGCGGCCGGTGCCCGGGTTGGGTATGTCGGCGTCGGGCAGCGTGCCCAGCGCGAGCGAGGCGAACCGGATCGCGAACGGCTGCCAGACCTCCTCGAGGTCGGCCAGCACCTCGGCCACCGCCCAGACCACCGCGTCGGCGTCGTAACCGAGCTCGTCGAGGACGGCCGCGTCGCTCGCCGCCCACGCCTCGATCATCTCGATATCGCACTCGATGTGGAACTGCAGCGCCCACGCCCGGTCGCCGAGCCGGAACGCCTGATGGGGGTAGCGGCTCGACGCGGCGAGCAGCACCGCCTTCAGCGGCAGCTCGGTGATCTCGTCGCGGTGCCACTGGATCACGTCGGGCAGCAGCGTCACCCACTTGAACAGCGGGTCGGTGTCGGCGGAGTCCCGCTTGCCGACCAGCCCCGGCCCGATCTCCGGCCCGGAGGTGCTGCGCTCGACCAGGCCGCCGTGCGCCTGCGCGAGCAACTGGGCGCCGAGGCAGATCGCGAGGGTCGGCACCCGGTTGCGGACCGCCTTGCGCAGCAGCCCTTCCAGCTCCGGGAACCAGGGCGCGCCGGGCCTGCCGTCGGCGGCCGAGAAGGCGCTCTGGTCGCCGCCCAGCACGATCAGGGCGAGGTAGTCGTCGAGCGTCTCGGGCAGCGCGTCACCCGCGTGCGGCCGCAGCACGGTCAGCTCCAGGCCGGCCTCGGTCAGCCAGTCCCCCAGCCGGCGCAGGTCGTCGGACGGGTCGTTCTCGATGACAAGTGCAGTTCCCACGCTCCCGAGGCTAGTCCCTGCTCTGCTTCTGGCGTCGCTTCGCTCCGCGGGCAGTTCCCTGCGTCGGGGCACCCCGAAATTAGGACACCAAATTGAGTGTGGAAACACCGACAGGAGGCTGTCGCGGGCGCCCAGGATGGTGGAGCCCATCAGACCTCGAACGTCAAGGGAGTGACCCGATGTCCGCAGTCAACCAGGTCGACTGGTTCCAGATCGGCACCGACGAGCCCGCCGTGGCCGAGCGGTTCTACGGCGACGTCTTCGGCTGGAGCTTCGGCAACGACGACGACTCGCCCGGCTATCGCCTGGTCAGCACGCCCGACGCCGGTCGCCCCGGCGGCGGTCTCGCCCAGACCAGGGACGGCGGGCCGGGCAACCACGCCATCTTCTTCGTGCACGTGGCCGACACCGCGGAGACCTGCCGCAAGGCCGAGGCGGCCGGCGGCAAGATCCTGGTGGAGCCGCGCGACGGTGGCGGCGGGCTGGTCTTCGCCCACCTGAGCGACCCCTCCGGCAACCACATCGGCGTTTACACCCCCGCCGATCACTGACGGCTAAGCCAGGCTGAGCTCGCTCATCGCGTCGCCCGGCACGTCCAGGTCGCCCGGCCGCAGCTCGCGGGGTGGCGGCTCCTCGGCGGTCACCGCGACGGAGGCGATCCGGTCGGTGCGGAACACGCGCACCGACCGGCGCAGCCGGCAGAAGGCCACCAGATACCAATACGCCGGCATGCCGACGAACGCGAGCGGCTCGATCTCGCGCACCGAATCCACGCCGGTCTTGTCGGCATAACGGATGCGCAGCACGCGGCGCACCGACAGCGCGTCGGCCAGCAGGCGCGGCATCTCGGCCGCCGCCGGGCGGCCGACCAGGCGCACCCGCTCGGCCAACTGCCGGGCGCGGGCCGCGTCGTCGGCGCGCATGGCGGCGACCAGCTTGCGCAGGGCGGTGGCCGCGGCCGCGTGGAACGGCGAGCCGGCGAGCCCGTGCAGCGCCACCGCCATCGCCACCGCCTCGCTCGGCGTGAAGTTGACCGGCGGCAGCGTGTGTGACTTGTCGAGGCAGTAACCACCGGTGCGGCCGGGCTCGGCGTAGACCGGGGTGCCGGACTGCTGCAGCGCCGAGATGTCGCGCTCGACGGTGCGCACGCTCACCTCGAAGCGGCCGGCCAGCCAGCTCGCGCTGCGCGGCCGCGGCGCGACCGCGCGGAGCTCCTCGACGAGGGCGTAGAGACGATCGGTCCGGTTCACGAAAACAAGCTAGGCCGGGGGTACGACAGTTTCGTAAGCTGCCGCACATGTCCGCGCCCACGCCCGCCGTCCGGGTGTCGACCCTGGAATTGTTCTTCGACCTCGTCTTCGTGTTCACCATCACCCAGCTGTCCGAGACCCTCGCCGAGGATCTCAGCCTCGGCACCCTCGGCAACGTGCTGCTGATCCTGGCCGTGGTCTGGTGGATGTACTCGGGATATGCCTGGCTCACCAACGCGGTCGCGCCCAACTCGACGACCCGGCGCACGCTGCTGCTCACCGGCATGGCCGGCTTCCTGGTCATGGCGCTGGCCGTCCCGGAGGCCTTCGGTGAGTACGGCTGGCTGTTCGGCGTCAGCTACCTCGTCGTCAACGTGGTGCACTCGGCGCTGTTCCGCACCGCCGGCCCGGGCGCCGTCGACGCGATGAAGATCCTCACCCCGCTCAACATCCTGGCCGCCCTGCTGGTGCTGGGCGGCAGCCTGGTCGACGAGCCGTGGCGGCACCTGCTGTGGGTGCTCGCCCCGATCCTGCAGATCGCCGGGGGTTACCTGCACCGGGCCGAGATGCACAACATCGCGGCCGGCCACTTCGCCGAGCGCCACGGCCTGGTCGTGATCATCGCGATCGGTGAGTCGATCCTGTCGATCGGCGCCGGTTTCCACGGCATGCACCTGGGCGGCGGCGCGATCCTGACCGCGGTGCTGGCCCTGACGGTGGCCTATTACCTGTGGTGGTTCTATTTCTCCGGCGACGACGCCCGGGCCGCGCACGCGCTGGCCGCCATCACCGAACCGGCGCGCCGGGCCCGGATGGCGCTGAGTGCGTGGGGTTACGCCCACTACCCGATCCTGCTCGGCATCGTGGTCACCGCGGTCGGCATCAAGACGACCGTCGGGCACGCGTTCGAGGCCCTGCACTGGGCGCAGGCCGTGGCGCTGAGCGGCGGCGTCGCGATCTACCTGCTCGGGCATGCCGCGTTCCTGGCCCTGCTGCGCCTGCGCGGCGTCTACCACCGCCTGGCCGCGGCCGCGATCGTGCTGGCCGTGATCCCGCTGGGCCACCTACGGGCGATCGCGCAACTGGCGGCCGTGGTGGTCATTCTGGTCGCCACCGCGATCATCGAGGACCTGCCCGAGGTACGCCGCAGCGGCGGCACCTCGATCAGCGACTTCGGCCGTACCGCCCATGAGTGAGCTGCGCTTCGAGGCGGCCGCACCGGACGGCCCCGCGGCACTGCCGGCCGACTGGCGGCGGATCCACAACCTGATCATCCCGACCGCACCGCTGTCGGCGGCCGACGTGCGCGAGCGGGCCGGCCGCAACCGCCTGGTGGTCGCCTACCTGGGGGCCACCGCGGTGGGCTGCTCGACGGTGCGCCCGCCGGCCGGCAACCCGGCGGCAGCCACCGTGATCGCCCGGATCCTGCCGGAGTTCCGCCGCCGGGGCCACGGCCACCGGCTCTATCAGCACGCCCTGGCCACGGCTCGCGAGATGGGCGCCGACGAGATCGACACGGTGGTGCTGGCCGCCAACGCCGACGGGCTGATCTTCGCCCGGCATCACGGCTTCGTGGAGATCGAGCGCTACGTCCTGCCGGGCGACACGATCCCGTTCGTCGACCTTCGGCTGGCCGTGAAGAAGCCGGACGGTGGGCCGGATCGGGGACCACACCCGGCCGGGCCACCGGGCCCGCCCGGATAGCGGCGGCCGGGAGGGTGACCGGGCACCGCCCGGGCCCGTCGAAACGGGACCGGGCGGTAATCCGTACTAAAAAGTGTGTTCTGAAGTGGGGAATTCGCCGCCACGGACCTCGGCGGCGAATTGGCGCGTGGCGTCGCCCAGCGCGCCCGCAAGATCTGCGTACTGCTTGACGAAGCGCGGCATCTTGCCGGTGCGCATGCCCGCCATGTCCTGCCAGACCAGCACCTGCGCGTCGGTGTCGGGGCCGGCGCCGATGCCCACCGTGGGGATCGGCAGCTCCTTGGTGACCGTCTTGGCGACCTCGCCCGGAACCATCTCCAGGACCACCGCGAACGCGCCCGCCTCGGCGACCGCCCGGGCGTCCGCGAGCACCTCGGCGCCCTCGTTCTCGCGGCCCTGGACGCGGTATCCGCCCAGCGTGTGCTCGCTCTGCGGGGTGAAGCCGATGTGGGCCATGACCGGGATCCCGGCGCCGGTGAGCGCCTCGATCTGCGGGGCCACCCGGCGGCCGCCCTCGAGTTTCACCGCGTGCGCGCCGCCCTCCTTCATGAACCGGACGGCGGTGCGCAGGGCCTGGGTGGGGCCCTCCTCGTAGCTGCCGAACGGCAGGTCCGCGACAACAAGGGCCGTCGTGGTGGCCCGGACGACCGCGCGGACCAGCGGGAGCAGCTCGTCGACGGTGATCGGCAGGGTGGTCTCGTGACCGAACACGTTGTTGGCGGCGGAGTCGCCGACCAGCAGGACCGGTACGCCGTTCTGGTCGAAGATCGACGCGGTGTATTGATCGTAGGAGGTCAGCATCGGCCAGCGGTCGCCACGGGACTTCGCGGCGATGAGGTCGCGGGTGCGAACCCGCCGGGTGGCCGGACCGCCGTACAGGGTGGGAATCTCCTGCATCGTCCTTCTCCTTTTCCCTCGAGGCCGCTCGGCTGCGGTCCCCGGGTCCGGCAATGGTCGCACCGTTGCCGGGTCGGAGGTCAGGGGTCAGTGGACGTTCTCACAAACCTTCCCGAAACCTGTTGGTAATAGGGAGCCGACGGTCGCGACCGAATGCTTTGCCGGAGATCTTGGGCCCTGGGGCCGACTGGCGGCGCTTGTATTCGGCCAGGTCGACCAGCCGCAGCACCCGGTCGACCAGCTCCGGGTCGTTGCCCGCCTCGATCAGCGCGTCGCGGCCCAGGTCATCGTCGACATACCCCTTGATGATCGGATCAAGCACGGCGTAGTCGGGCAGCGAATCGGAGTCCTTCTGATCGGGCCGCAGCTCGGCGCTCGGCGCCTTGGTGATCGAGTTCTCCGGGATGGGCGTGCCGGGCTGGGTGTTCCGCCAGCGGGCCAGCTGCCACACCATGGTCTTGGGCACGTCCTTGAGCGGGTTGAAGCCGCCCACCGAGTCGCCGTAGAGCGTGGAGTAACCGACCGCGAGCTCACTCTTGTTGCCGGTGGTGAGCACGAGGTGGCCCTCCTGGTTCGACAGCGCCATCAGGATGACGCCGCGCACCCGGGCCTGCAGGTTTTCCACCGCCAGGCCGGAGAGCGCCATGTTGGCCAGGAACCCGTCGACCATCGGCTGGATCGCCTCGGTGCGGTAGTCGATGCCGGTCCGCTCGGCGAACTCGGCCGCGTCGTCGCGGGAGTGACCCGAGGAGTAGCCGCTCGGCATCGACACCCCGAAGACCCGCTCAGGACCCAGCGCGTCGACCGCGATGGCCGCCACGACGGCGGAGTCGATGCCCCCGGAAAGGCCGAGAATGACCGATCTGAAGCCATTTTTGTTGACGTAGTCGCGCAGGCCGAGGACCAGGGCCGACCACACCTCTTCCTCGTCGACGATGCGGGCCGCCACCCCGCCGTCCCGTTTGTCGCGCCGGCTCGGGTGCGGCTCGGCGTCCAGGACGATCCGGGCGATCTCCATGTCGTCGGCGATCCACTGCTCGACGATCGGCAACGGCGCGGCGTCCGTTTTCTCCGCTTTGTTCGGGGAGGCGTCCGCGGCCGGCAACGACAGGTCGTGGATCAACAGCTCCTCGGTGAACTGCCCGGCCCGGGTGAGCAGCTCGCCGTGCGCCGTCACGATCATCGAATCGCCGTCGAAGACCAGCTCGTCCTGGGCGCCGACCGCGTTCACGTAGGCCACCGCCGCCCCGGCCTCGGCCGCCCGCCGCATGACCAGCGGCAGCCGCACGTCGTCCTTGTTCAGCTCGTAGGGCGAGGCGTTGATGTTGAGGACGAGCCCCGCTCCGGCCCGCCGGGCGGCGGTGAACGGCCCGCCGGCCTGCCAGATGTCCTCGCAGACGGTGAGCGCGACGTCCACCCCGCCGACCCGCACCACGGTCAGCTCGTGGCCCGGTTCGAAGTACCGGTCCTCGTCGAAGACGCCGTAGTTGGGCAGGTGGTGCTTGAAGTAGCGGGCCGCGACCCGGCCGCCGAACAGCAGCGCCGAGGCGTCCCGCCGGCCCCGCCCGTGGGCATGCTCCGCGCTGGTCGCGGCGGAGCCGTCGGCGTCCACGTAACCCACCACGACCGCCAGATCGCCGAGTCCGTCGGCGGCAAGGTCTGCCGCCAGATTTAAAAGAGCAGCCTGCGACGCCGCGACGAATGAGTCCCGGAAAACCAGGTCCTCGATCGGATAGCCGGTCAGCATCATCTCCGGGAACGCGACCAGTTGTGCCCCCGCGTCGGCGGCCTCCCGCGACCAGCGGCGCACCGCGGCCGCGTTGCCGGCGATGTCGCCGACCGTCGAGTTCACCTGAGCCAGGGCGATCCGAAGCGTGGGCATGCCGCTTATTCTTCCCCAGAGACCGACCCCGGCACCCCGCGGTAGCCCCCGCTCAGCGTAATCTCGCCGTAATGAGCCCGAGCAAGACTGGCTCGTCAAGGCCCCACTACCAGGAGTGAACGTGGACCGACAGCAGGAGTTCGTGCTTCGCACTCTCGAGGAGCGCGACATCCGTTTTGTCCGGCTCTGGTTCACCGATGTGCTGGGCACGCTGAAGAGCGTCTCGGTGGCGCCGGCCGAGCTCGAGTCCGCCTTCGAGGAGGGCATGGGCATCGACGGCTCGGCGATCGAGGGCTTCGCCCGGGTCTACGAGTCGGACATGGTCGCCATGCCCGACCCCACGACGTTCCAGGTCTTCCCGTTCGAGGGCGGCGTCTCCGGCGAGAGCGCGCGGATGTTCTGCGACATCCTGCTGCCCGACGGCAGCGCCGCCTGGGCCGACCCACGCCACGTGCTGCGCCGCTCCCTGGCGAAGGCGGCCGAGAAGGGCTTCACCTTCTACACCCACCCCGAGATCGAGTTCTTCCTGATCCAGGACGGCCCGCTCGACGGCTCGCTGCCGATCCCGGTCGACACGGGCGGTTACTTCGACCACACCACCCACTCGGTGGCCCGCGACTTCCGCCGCCAGGCGGTGCTCGCCCTCGAGCGGATCGGCATCTCGGTCGAGTTCAGCCACCACGAGGTCGCCCCCGGCCAGCAGGAGATCGACCTGCGGTACGCCGACGCGCTGAGCACGGCCGACAACATCATGACGTTCCGGCACGTGGTCAAGGAGGTGGCGCTCTCCCAGGGGGTGCGCGCGACGTTCATGCCGAAGCCGTACACCGACCAGCCCGGCAGCGGCATGCACACCCACCTGTCGCTGTTCGAGGGCGAGCGCAACGCGTTCTACGACAACGACGACCCGCAGAAGCTGTCCAAGACGGCCCGCGCGTTCATCGCCGGTCTGCTGGTGCACGCCCGGGAATACACCGCGGTCACCAACCAGTGGGTCAACTCGTACAAGCGGCTGTTCCCGCTCCAACTGCCCAACGCGATCACCGAGTCGCCGGCGTTCGTCAGCTGGGGCCACCTCAACCGCAGCGCCCTGGTCCGGGTGCCGGCGTTCGGCAAGCCCAACTCGGCCCGCGTCGAGGTTCGCTCGATCGACTCGGCGACCAACCCCTACCTCGCCTTCGCCGTCATGCTCGGCGCCGGCCTGAAGGGCATCGAGGAGGGGTACGAGTTGCCCCCGGGCGCCGAGGACGACGTCTGGTCGATGTCGCCGGCCGAGCGCAAGGCGATGGGCTACGAGGCGCTGCCGGAAAACCTGTCCGAGGCGATCGACGTGATGAGCAAGTCGGAACTGGTCGCCGAGGTCCTCGGCGAGCACGTCTTCGACTTCTTCCTGCGTAACAAGCAGGCCGAATGGGAGCAATACCGGCGCGAGGTAACGCCCTACGAGCGGCAACGTTATCTGGGCGCTCTGTAACGTCCTAGATCTGTTCCAGTACGGTCTCTCCTGACGTCGGTAAAGGAGAGACCGTGCTGCAAGATCTGCTCGAGGGTGCTGGCCGCAGCATCGTTTTCGGACTCGTGGGTATCGGCCTGATGGCCGTCGGATATGTCCTGATCGATCTGCTGACTCCGGGCAAGCTCCGGGATCTGATCTGGGCCGAGCGCAATCCCAACGCCTCACTGCTGCTGGCCGCGAACCAGCTGGGCATCGCCCTGATCGTCTTCACGGCGATCTTCACCAGCTACGACTCGTTCGGCCGGGGCGTGGCCTCGACGGTCATCTTCGGCCTCATCGGCATCATCATCATGGGCCTGGCATTCCTGGTGCTCGACTGGATGACTCCCGGCAAACTCGGCGAAGTCATCTGCACCCCGGAACGCCACGGCGGCGCCATGGTCTCGGCCGCCAGCCATTTCGGCGCCGCTCTCATCATCTGCGCCTGCATCTCCTGAAGATCACAAGCCTGACGACCAAAGACCTGAATCCCGATTGAGTACGGCGATCTGAGCGCTCTCAGTCGGCGTGTTCGAACTCGACCTTGCGGGTCGCCGGGTCGGCGACCGTGAGCCGGGCCCGGATGCGCTCACCCAGCGGCAGGTCACCGAGGCAACGGGCGCGCACGGCCGGCTCGTCGAGAGCCACCGTGCCGCCCGGCGGCCGGTTGCGGCCCGGATCGTCGCGATCCACCACACCCGCCTCGAATGTCTCTCCCACCCGCCCGCTCAGCAGCACCGCCTCGGCCAGGTCGATCGCGCCCCGGGCCGCCGCGCCGGACAACCGGTCGCTGTCCCCCATCGCCTTGGGCAGCCGGGGCAGCGCCGCCCGCGCCCATGCCGGCACGTCACCGCCCGCCACCAGGGCCAGGCAGACCTCGGTCGCGTAGCGGTCGGCCAGCCGCCGCAGCGGGGCCGTCACGTGCGCGTAGGGCGCGCCCACGCCGCCGTGCCCGGTCTCGGCCGGCGGCGGCCCGTCGAACGGCGTGTAGGCCGCGCCGCGCAGCAACTCGGCGGCCTGGTCGAGGAAGGCGGCGCCGCGCGGCGTGCCCGGATCCACCGCCGCCACGACCGCACCCACCGACGCCCCGTCCGGCCAGGGCACCCCGAGCGAACCGGCGGCGGCACGCAGCTTGGCCACCGCCTCCGGTTTGGCCGCCGGCATGGTGCGCAGCAGGCCCACCCCGCCGCGCAGCATCACCTCGGCCGCGGCCATGCCGGTGAGCAGGGAGATCTGCGCGTTGTGCTCCTCGACGGCGAGCGGCGCCCGCAGCACCAGCTGCCAGCCGTCCCTCTCCCGCTCGACCTCCTGCTCGGGCAGCGGCAGGTTGACCGCGCCCCGGTCGGCGGCCCGCCGGGCCAGCAGCGCGCCCAGCTCCGGCAGCAGCGCGAGGGGTTCCGGCGCGTTGCCCGCGTCGACCTGCCGCTGCACGCCCTCGTAGTCCAGTTTGGCCCGGCTGCGGACCCGCGCCCGCTCCAGCGCGATGCCGGCGAACCCGCCGTCCGCGTCGAGGTCGATGGTCCACAGCACGGCCGCGCGCTCCACCTCCGGCAGCAGGCTGACCGCGCCCTCGCTGAGCACCTCCGGGTGCAGCGGGATCCGCCCGTCCGGCAGATAGATCGTCTGGCCCCGCACCCAGGTCTCGGCCTCGAGCGGCCCCTCCGGGCGGACGAACGAGGCCACGTCGGCGATCGCGTACCGCACCCGGTAGCCGCCGGCGCTCCGCCGCTCCAGGTGCATCGCCTGATCGAGGTCGCGCGACGAGGCCGGGTCGATCGTCACGAACGGCACGTCGGTCCGGTCGGCCCCCGGCGGCATCCGCCCGGCCGCGGCCTCGGCCTCGGCGATCGCCTCCGCCGGGAACTCGCCCGGCAGCCGCAGCTCCCGCCGCAGCACCGAGAAGTCGATCTGCGGCGCCCACACCCTTTTGATCGGCACGCCCCATTACTACCAGCCCCGGACACACCGATGGCCGCACCGGACGGTGCGGCCATCGGGGAACTACTCGGTTGTCAGGCGCGCTTCGCCGCGACCTTCCGGCCGGCAGCCTTGCGGGCCGGTGCGGCCGGGGTGTTCCCGGCGGCGGCCTTACGGGCCGCGGCGGCCGTGGCGGCCTTCGCGACCTTGGCGGCGTTGGTGGCCGAGTTCTTGGCCGTCGCCGCCGACTTGCCGACGTTGGTCGCCTTGGCCCGCGCGGTGGTCTTGGCCGCCCGGGTCGCGGTGTTGGCCGCCTTGGCCGCCATCGAACCGGCCACCGTGGCCTTCGCCGCCGCCGACTTGACCGCAGTGGCCTTCTTGGGCGCGGCCGTCCTGGTCGCCGTGGCCTTCTTGGCGACCGCCGTCGTGGCGGCCGTGCCCTTCCGGACCGGCGCCGTCTTCGCGGCGGCCGTCTTCACGGCCGTCGTCTTGGCGGCCTTCGTGGCGGTGGCCTTCACCGCGGTGGCCTTCGCCGCCGTCGTGGTGGCCTTGGTCGCCGCCCGCTTGGTCGCCTTCGGCGCGGTGATCTTCGCGGCCGCCTCGGTGGCGGCCCGGCTCGCGGCCGACTTCGCCGCGCTCCGGTTGGCCGCCGCCAGCTTGCCGTTGCCGGCCGACTTCGCCGCCGCCCGGTTCGCCGCCGCCAGCTTGGACGCCGACGGCGCCGCCGACTTGGCCGCGGCCCGGTTCGCCGCCGCCGTCTTCGACACCGTCGTGCCGCCGGCCGACTTGGCCGCAGCCCGGTTCGCCGCGGCAGTCCGCGAGTTGGCCGAACCGGAGGCCGACTTCGCCGCCGCCCGGTTCGCCGCGGCGGTCTTCGACGTGGCCGAACCGGCCGACTTCGCCGCCGCCCGGTTCGCCGACGCCGTGGCCGATCGCCCGGCCGCCGCCTTCGCGGCGCTCCGGTTCGCCGACGCGATCTTGGACTCGGCCGAACTCGCCGCCGCGCGCGCCTTCGCCGCCGTGGTAGCCGCCGTGGCGCTGGCCTTCGCCGCCCGGCTCGCCGTCTTCGCCACCGTCGACCTCCCGGTCGTCCTGGCCGCCGTGGTGCCGGCCGTCGTCTTGGCGGGCGCCTTCTTGGCGACCGTCTTGGCCATGCTCCGGCCGGCCGCCTTGGTGGCGGGGGCCTTCTTCGCCGTGGTCTTCGTGGCGGGCGCCGTGCCGGCCGCCCGTGTCGCCGCGGTCGTCGCCTTCGCGACCGCCGTCTTCTTGCCCGTCGTGCGAGCCGCCGCAGCCGTCTTCGCCGCCCGAATCGCCGTGCCCGCCGCAGCCGTCTTCGCGGTCCGCACCGCCGGACCGGCTGCCCTGGTTGCGGCCGCGGTCGTCGTCGCCGTCCGCACCGCCGTGCCGGCGGCCTTGGTAGCAGCCCCAGCCGTCCGGGCCGCCGTGCCGGCGGCCTTGGTCGCCGCCGCAGCCGTCCGGGCCGCCGCGCCGGCGGCCTTGGTGGCGGCCGCGGTGCGCGGCCCGGTCGCCTTGGCTGCGGTGGCGGCCTTGCGGGTGGCCGTCGTGGCCCGCGACGCCGACTTGCCGGCGCCCTTCAAACCCTGCTCCGGCGTCATCACCGGCATCCCGCTGATCGCCCCGAGGACCGACGGCATGGTGAACTCGCGGCCGCGCCGCGGCGCCGTCTTGCGCCCGGCGCCCGGCTTGGCGGCCCCGGCCGGCGAAGCCGCAGCCAGCGGCATGTCGTCGTCCATGTCGGCCGCGGGCGTGGGCTCCGGAATCGTCGCCGTGGTCATCCCCGGCATCGGGCTCATCGCCGCCGCGGTGCGCCGCGGCGTGACCGGCCGGCTCTTACCGGCCGCGGTCCGACCCGCGGCTGCCGTCTTGACCCCGGCCGTCCGCGTGCTCTTCACGCCCGTGCCGCGGCCGCTCGCCGCCGTGCCCCGGGGCGTGGTCGTTTTGGCCGTCCGGGCCACACCGGTGCGCGACGCCGAGGCGGCCGGCTTTGAGGTGGCGGGCTTCGCCGTGGTGGGCTTGGCAGGGCGCGCGGGTTTCGGCGCCGGCCCGGCCGCCCCGGCCCGGGTGACGGTCGCCATGCCGGCAGCCGTCCGCGCGACGGTTGCCTTACCGGCAGCCGTTGCCTTGCCGGCAGCCGTTGCCTTGCCGGCAGCCGTTGCCTTGCCGGCGGCAGTTGCTTTGCGGGCAGCCGTCGGCGCGACGGTCGCCTTACCGGCAGCCGTTGCCTTGCCGACGGCGGTCGCCTTGCTGGCAGCCACGCGCGCGACGGTCGCTTTGCCGGCGGCAGTTGCTTTGGCAGTGGCCGTACCCGCGGCGCCCGTCCGGGCGATAGACGTCTTGGCGGTGGTCGCCGGCCGCGTGATGCTCTTCGCCGCGGTCCGGGACTTACCGGCCAGACCGGCCTTCACACCCGCCGTCGTCACACTTTTTCGCGAAATTTCGGACTGGGTGGAGGCGGCCGACTTCGCCGTCGTCCGGTTCGGGGTGGTGGGCTTGGGCACGGACGGCCGGGTCGTGGTCGTCGTGCGCGCCGTCGCGGTCTTGGCGGTCCGTGCGGTCGCAGCCGCGACCTTCTTCGTTCCGCCGGCAGTTGCCCGCGCGGGCTTGCCGGAAGCTGAAGCTCTGGTCGGAGCCTTTTTGGCAGCGGCCATCTGGGTGTTCCTCCTTGCGAATGACTGCGGGCTCGTCTCCGCATGGAGACCTCGAAAATCCGGCTTGGACACAGGGGGTCACAAAGCCGGTGTTAGCTTTCCTCCCCGGTCCAGCGGGCATCCTCGGCATCCCACTCGGCATTGCGCTTCTCGACGGTTTCGAGTGCCCGCGTCGCTTCGTCAGCCGTGGCGTAGGGGCCGAGTCGATATTGGGCGGGACACACGTCGTCGCCGGTCTCGACACGGCTGTCGCGAAGGCACCAGAAGTAGCCGCCTCCGCCGGGCCCACTGTCGTTCATGCAATCACTCTGCACCTCAAACCGACCATCCGCCACCGATTCGGGCAAAAAGTCCTAGATTTCCACTTTGGACTTCACGTTTCGTACGCCATTGGGAACGACGACCGCCCCGGCCGAGACTCGGTCGGGGCGGTCGATGTGACGCAGATCAGTACCGCTGGGCGGCGGTCAGCGGAGCTCGGCGGCGATCAACTCGGCCACCTGGACGGCGTTGAGCGCCGCACCCTTGCGCAGGTTGTCGTTGGAGACGAAGAGCGCGAGTCCGTTCTCCACCGTCTCGTCGGCACGGATCCGGCCGACGAAGGACGGGTCGCGGCCGGCCGCCTCGAGCGGGGTCGGCACGTCGGACAGTTCGACGCCGGGCGCCGAGCCGAGCAGCTCGCGGGCGCGGGCCGGGGTGATCGGCCGGGCGAAGCGCGCGTTGAGTTGCAGCGAGTGGCCGGTGAAGACCGGGACCCGCACGCAGGTGCCGGAGACGAGCAGGCCGGGGAGATCGAGAATTTTGCGGCTCTCGTTGCGGAGCTTCTGCTCCTCGTCGGTCTCGTCGCGGCCGTCGTCGACGATCGAGCCGGCCAGCGGCAGCACGTTGAAGGCGATCGGCTTGCTGAACGAGCGGGGCGCCGGGAACTCGACGGCCGCGCCGTCGTGGGTCAGCTCGGTGGCCCGGTCGGCGACCTTCTTGATCTGCTCGTCGAGCTCGCTCACGCCGGCCAGCCCGGCGCCGGAGACGGCCTGATAGGTGGTGGCGACCAGGGCGACGAGGCCGGCCTCGTCGTGCAGCGGGCGCAGCACCGGCATCGCGGCCATGGTGGTGCAGTTGGGGTTGGCGATGATGCCCTTGGGACGGTTGCGCGCGGCGAGCGGGTTGACCTCGCTGACCACGAGCGGGACGTCCGGGTCCATCCGCCAGGCCGACGAGTTGTCGATCACGACCGCTCCGGCGGAAGCGACGCGCGGCGCGAGCTCCTTGGAGCTGCCCTTGCCGGCCGAGAAGAGTGCGATGTCGAGACCGCTGAAGTCCGCGGTCGCCGCGTCCTCGACGGTCACCTCGCCATCGCCCCACGGGAGAGTGCGGCCCGCGCTGCGGGCGGACGCGAAGAGCCGAAGCTCGCTGACGGGGAACGCGCGCTCGGCCAGGATGCGGCGCATGACGCCACCGACCTGTCCCGTCGCGCCGACGATGCCGATCCTCATGCCGATAAAAGTACGGCCTCACCAGCCCGCGAAGAAATCGACTAATCTACGGCGTACCAAATAGTGAGATTTTTGTTCCAAATAGCAAGACGGCGGGGCTAGCTTCGAAGGCATGGCGACCTACACGCACGGACATCACGAGTCGGTCTTGCGCTCACACCGCTGGCGCACCGCAGAGAATTCGGCGGGCTACCTGTTGCCGCGGCTGAATTCCGGAGTTTCGGTGCTCGACGTCGGCTGCGGCCCCGGCACCATCACGGCCGACCTGGCGACCATCGTCACACCGGGCCGGGTCACCGCCCTGGAGGTCACCGCGGCGGCGCTCGACCTGGCGCGCGCCGAGATCGGCCGGCGCGGGCTGACCAACGTCGACTTCGCGGTCGGCGACGTGCACGCCCTCGACTTCGCCGACGACACGTTCGACGTGGTGCACGCCCACCAGGTGCTGCAGCACGTGACCGATCCGGTGGCCGCGCTGCGCGAGATGCGCCGGGTCACCAAGCCGGGCGGCATCGTGGCGGTGCGCGACAGCGACTACGCGGCGTTCACCTGGTGGCCGCAACTGCCGGAATTGTCGGAATGGCTCGATCTCTACGAGCGGGTGGCGCGCGGCAACGGCGGCGAGCCGGACGCGGGCCGACGGTTGCTGGCGTGGAGCCGGGCGGCCGGTTTCACCGACATCACCGCGACGTCGAGCACGTGGTGCTTCGCCGACCAGGAGGACCGGGACTGGTGGGGCGGCCTGTGGGCCGACCGGGTGCTGAAGTCGGACATGGCGGCGACGGCGTTGCGCACCGGCGCCGCCACCCAGGACGACCTGCAACGCATCTCCGACGGCTGGCGCACGTGGGCCGCCGACCCGGACGGCTGGCTCTCCCTCCTGCACGCCGAGGTGGTGGCCACCAAAGAAGCTACGAAGTGACCAGCCCCGGCACCTTCTCGGGCTTGAAGCCCCAGTGCCAGCTCTCCCGGGACGCGGTGTTGTAGAAGCCGTACTTGTCGGCGTTCTGCCGCACCCAGGACAGCGCCTTGCTGTTCAGGTCGAGGTCGGTGGCCATGCCCCAGCCGTGTTCGCTGGTGCCGGGCTTGGCCGCCAGCCCGCCCTGGGAGTAGAGACCTTTGCGCTTGGCCAGATCGACCTGCTCGGCGTACGGGCGGTACGAGTCGGTGATGCCGATGGTGACGCCGTCCTTCTTGGCGTCCGCGATCATCTGGGTCAGCTTCTCCGCGGCCGGCGCCCACAACTTGTGCCGGGTGTCGCCGACCTGCTCGAGCGCGGTCGCCGGGATCTTGCCGTTGCCGTACGCGGTCAGCTCGGTCGGGATGCCCTTGGCGTCCAGCGAGTACGTGCGCCCGGAGCCCGGCGTCTGCGAGACCGCCTGGGACAGATAGCTGGCGAAGTCGCCCCCGCCCGCGCCACCGGCCGGCGTGGTCTGCTGGCCCGGCGTCGTGGTGGGCTCCGTCTTCTGCGTCTGCAGGGCGATGATCCGGCTCTGGATGCTCGCGATCCGCGAGTTCACTCCCTCGATTCCCACGAAGTTCCGTTCGGCGCGACCGCAGATTTCTGAGCCGGAAGAACGAAATCAGCCCGCGAGCGGCAGCGTGATCGTGTGCCGGGTGTGCTCCACCTTGGCTTCCAGATAACGGACGTTTGCCGCGGAGGCGTACACGTGCGTCGGAATCACCTCTCGGATCGTGATCCCATGCGTACGCAATTGGTGCGGTTTGTCGGGGTTGTTGGTCAGCAGGTCGACCGAGGTGGCGCCGAGCACGGTAAGCATCTGGGCCGCGGCGGTGTAGTCCCGTTCGTCGTCGAGATGCCCCAGCGCCCGATTCGCGGCGTAGGTGTCCAGGCCGGCGTCCTGCAGCGCGTACGCGTCGAGCTTCTGGTAGAGCCCGATCCCCCGCCCCTCCTGGCGCAGGTAGAGCAGGTAGCCGCCGGTCTGCGAGATCCGCTCGGCCGCCTCGCGCAGCTGCGGCCCGCAGTCGCAGCGCTGCGATCCGAAGACGTCCCCGGTGAGGCACTCGGAGTGCAGCCGCACCAGCGGCGTCTCCGTCATCGGGCCGAATGCCAGCGCCAGGTGCTCCTTGCCGTCGGCCAGGCCGGTGAACGTGGTCACCTGGGCGGTGGCGGAGAAGCCGTCGGGAAAGCGCAGCGGGACGATGACCGAGGTGCGGATGGCGGCGGACATGCCGCTCCGATCGGTCAGTGACCGCTGGGGGCTGAGGCTTCCAGCTCGACCGGTTCGCGCCGCTCGCCGCCCTCGAGCCGCTCGACGAAGTCCAGCTCGACCTCGGAGGTGCGGTTCTTGCGGTTCGGCAGCATGTTGGTGATCAGCACGACCAGGGCGCCGATGCCGGCGTAAAGACCGAGGACGATCAGGTGCTGGCGGATCTCGGCGGCCGGGAAGTAGAGATCGTCGCGGACCGCCTGCACGCCGGCGCCGGTCGGCAGGTTCTCGCCCAGATGCCGGCCGAAGGACGGCAGGAACTCGGGCAGGATGCTGGCGCCGGAGATCACCGTGCCGAGCGTGAAATACATCGCGCCGATCAGCGCGCCGGCCGGGCCGAACAGGGCGACCGCGCCGGCCGTGGACGCGGTGATGGCCAGCGAGATCAGCGAGAAGATGCCGAGCATCTCGCCCCGGTCGGCGGTCTCCCCCACCCCGAACCAGGTCATCGACCAGAGGATGACGGCGGCCGAGCCGACCGCGTAGAGGATCAGGATGGACACGTGCGCGATGCCGCGCCGCCAGGAGCGGCGGGCCCGCGGGATCAGCCGGCCGAGGCCCATCGAGGCGATCGTGCCGCCGAGCGCGAGGGCCTGGGTGAGGAAGCCGAGCGAGACGCCGTTGACGTCGTCGCCGGGCAGCGGCACCACGTCGGTGACCGTCGGCGGCGTGTTGAGGTCGGCGGCCTCGCTGACCTTCATCGTGTCGCCGGCCTTGGAGTACTCGGCGAGGGCGTTCGCGGTCTGCTGCTGCACGACGCTGGTGTAGGTGCTCTTCAGCAGGGCGGCGGCCGCGGTGCCGCCGGCGCTCGCCACGTAGAGATGCGGCTTGCTGTTGGTGATGTCGACGCCGCCGTAGACGTCCCGCCGCTTGATCGCGATGACCAGGTCGTCGGCGGTGGCGTAGTCGGTGACCTTGAAGTACTCGTTCTCGGAGAGCAGGCTCACCACCGCGGTGCGCTTGGCGGCCGGCGACACCAGGCCGACCGGCAAGTGGTGCGGCTGCGCCTTGTGCCCCATGGCCAGGTAATACGCGGTCAGCCCGAGCTGCACGAGCACGCCGATCAGGCAGACGGCCAGCGCGAACCGCCGGAACGCCATGATCGACTCAACCTGCCGATTCTCCTGCGTCACACCTTCGAGGATTACGGACGAAGGCGCATCATGCGGCCGTTTCGCCGATCAGGGCGAGAAGTGCTCGCGCTGCCGCGCTCGGCGCACGCAGCGCGGACACCCCGACGCCGAGCGGCCAGTCCAGGTCGGCGCCGGTCACGCTCTTCACGATCAGACCCCGCCGATCCGGTACGGCGAACGGCGGCAGAACAGCAATACCGAGCCCTTCCCGTACGAAGTTGGCGCCGCTCCCGATGTCGATCACCTCGATGCCGACCCGCCGCCGGACCCCGGCCGCCGCGAACGCCCGGTCCACCACCGCCCGGTTGCCGTAACCCTCCGGGAAGTCGACGAACCGCTCGTCGGCGAGGTCGGCGATGGTGATCTCGTCCGCGTCGGTCAGCCGGTGCCCCTCGGGCAGCACCAGGTCGAGCCGGCGCCAGATCACCTGCCGCACCGTGATGCCGGCCGGCGGCCGCCCCGGCACCGACACCAGGGCCAGGTCGAGAGAGCCGTCGGCGAGCGCGTCGAGCAGCCCGACCGAGCCCCGCGGCGACACGGTGAGCTGCAGCATCACCCCGGGATGGGTGCGGTGGAACGAGCCGAGCAGAGCCGGCACGTCGATCAGGCCGACCGAGGTGAGCGTGCCCAGCCGCAGCGTGCCGCGCAGCCCGCCGCGCACCTCGGCGACCGCGTCCCGGGCGGCCTGCGCGGCGTCCAGCGCGGCCCGGGCCCGGGGCAGCAGGGCCTCCCCCGCGTCGGTCAGCGTCACCCGCTTGGAGTTACGTTCCAGCAGTTCGGCGCCGAGATCGCGCTCCAGTGCTTTGATCACGGACGAGACGCCGGACTGGACGACGTGCAGCCGGGCCGCCGCGCGGGTGAAGCTGCGCTCCTCGGCGACGGCCACGAAGTACTCGAAGTGCCGAAGTTCCATGTCCCGATCATCTCAGATGGCGATAGCTGCGAGCATTAATCATCGTTGGACGAGATGCTCGTGTCGGCGCACGCTGATCGCATGACAGTGCTCACCCGTCCCCGCCCCGCCGAAGAGACCGGCTCCGCCCGGCACGGCGTCGCCTTCTGGCTGATCGCCGCGGTGTTCGCGGTGTCGCTGGCGTTCTCCACCGTGCCCGCCCCGCTCTACCCGCTCTACCAGCGGCAGGACGGCTTCTCCTCGTTCACCGTGACGATCGTCTTCGCCGTCTACGCGGTCGGCGTGGTCGTCAGCCTGCTGCTCGCCGGGCACGTCTCCGACTGGGCCGGCCGCCGGCGGCTCCTGCTGCCCGCGCTCGGCTTCGAGATCGTCGCCGCGCTGCTCTTCCTGTTCTGGCCGGCGCTGCCCGGGCTGATCGTGGCCCGGTTCCTGACCGGCCTCGGGGTCGGCCTGATCACCGCGACCGCCACCGCGTACCTGCTCGAGCTGCACACCGCGCACCGCCCCACCGCCGGTCGCACCCGGTTCGAGATCGTCTCAGCCGCGGCCAACCTGGGCGGGCTCGGCGCCGGCACCCTGGTCGCGGGCGCCCTGGCCCAGTTCGCCCCGGCCCCGTTGCGTACGCCGTACCTCGTCTTCCTGGTCCTGCTCCTGCTCGGCGTCGCCGCCGTCGCCGTCGCGCCCGAGACGGTGAGCGCGCCGGCCGTGCGGCCGCCCTACCGGCCGCAACGCATCCGGGTGACCGGCGCCAACCTCGTCCCGGCCACCGCCGCGTTCGCCGCGTTCGCCGTCTTCGGCCTGTTCACCTCGCTCGCCCCCGGTTTCGTGGCCGGTTCGCTGCACCACCCGAGCCGGCTGCTGGCCGGCGCCGTGACGTTCCTGGTCTTCGCGGCCGGCGCCGCCGCCCAGTCGGTCTTCCGCCGGAGCCTCGGCGCGGGCCTGCTCACCCTGGCCACCGGCCTGGTGACCGTCGCGGCGGCCACCCAGTTCACCTCGCTCGGGCTGTTCCTGGCCGGCGGAGCGGTGGCCGGCGCCGGCTCGGGCGTGGTGTTCAAGTCGGCCGTCGGGGCGACCGCCGCGATGGCCGCGGCCCACCAGCGCGGCGAGACCCTGGCCGGGCTGTTCCTGATCGCCTATCTCGGACTGGTCGGCCCGGTGCTCGGCCTGGGCATCGCGACGCGATCAGTTCCGGCCACGACGGCGATGCTCTGGTTCACCGGATTCCTCCTGGCCCTGCTGGCCGCTATCGCCGTTCTCGATCGTTTCCGCCGTTCTTGAAACGCTTTAGTGATTGTCGCCACGGCGCTGTTCGGTGGCGGAATACTGATCAGCGCCGTCCCGCTTGGAATTCTCGGGAAAAAATGGCACGCCTGGCCGGAAAACGCGCCACTCATCCGGAAGACGCAGCCCTTGTCCAAGAGCGAATCGCCGTTTCCAGCAAGGCTTCCAATACCAGTTCAGCCGCCCGACCTGCTCCTTTGTGGATCAAGGGCTCCCCGTGACGCGTCGTGCGTTGACGTGCAAGTTGCACGACTCATAGTGTCTGGGGCGTGACGGCGGGTTGATTCCGGGTGGCCGGAGCCTGTCCGACGGCGCACAGCAATGAGGATCACGAGCGGCCAAGGAGTCTCGATGACAGTCACGATCGGCATCAACGGATTGGGGCGGATCGGCCGAAGCATCACGCGGATAGTCGCGGGAGCGGGTGATTCCGGAATCTCCATTGCGGCCGTCAACGACCTCGCGTCGACCGAGAAAATGGCCTACGGACTCCGCCGCGACAGCATTCGTGGCGCATTTCCCGGCACCGTCACCGCGCGCGCCGATCACCTGGTCGTCAATGACCATGCGATCCGTGTGTTCCATCACGCACAACCCGAGCGAATCCCCTGGGCGGACGCCGGCGTCGACGTGGTCATCGAGGCCACCGGCAAGTTCCGGGCCGGCACCACGGCCCGCACCCACATCACCCACGGCGGCGCCCGCAAGGTCGTGATCAGCGCGTCGGCCGACAACCCGGACGCGTTCCTGGTCTACGGCGCCAACCACCACACCTACGACCCCGGCCGGCACGACGTGGTCTCCCCCGGCTCGTGCGGCGTCAACGCGCTCACCATCATGGCCAAGGTGCTGCTCGACCGGTTCGGGCTGCGCTCGGTGCACACGTCGGTGGTGCTGGCCACCCAGGGCTGGCAGCGGGCACAGGACTCGGTGGTCGGCACCTCGCGCGACGACCCGCGGCTCGGCCGGGCCACCGGCGAGAGCATCATCCCGCACAACTACGTGGTCGGTGACCTGGTGCGGGTGGTGCTGCCGGAGATCGGCGAGATGCGTTACAGCTACTACTGCGTGCCCACCCCGATCGGCTCGCTCGCCGAGATCTCCGGCCAGACCGACCGGCCGGTCAGCGTCGAGGAGGTCAACCGGGCGATGGCCGAGGCGGCCGGCGGCCCGCTGCGCGGCATCCTCGCCTACGACCCCGACCCGACCGTCTCCATCGACGTCAAGAACAACCCGGCGTCCTGCCTGTTCGACCCGTCCGGCACGCAGACCACCGCGGACGGCGGCGTGAAGGTGCGCGGCTGGTTCGACAACGAGTGGGGCTTCTCCAACCGCCTGCTCGACATCGCCCGCCTGGTGAGCGACCGCTCACCGGTCACATCTCGCCGGGTGACCTGGAGCATCGCCTAGAGTTCGCTGATGATTTCTCTGGTTGAGGTCTCGGCGGCGGCGGAACGGATCGGCGATCGGGTGCGGCGCACCCCGGTCATGCGGGCCGACCGGCAACTCTGGTTCAAGCTCGAGCAGACGCAGCATGCCGGCAGCTTCAAGACCCGCGGCATGTTCAACCAGGTCCTCGCCGCCGCCGACCGCGGCGAACTGCCGGCCGCCGGCATCGTCGCGGCGTCCGGCGGCAACGCGGGCCTCGCGGCGGCGTACGCGGCACGCGAGCTCGGCGTCCCCGCCGAGGTCTACGTGCCGGAGACCGCGCCCGCGGTCAAGGTGGCGAAGCTGCGCAAGTACGGCGCCCGGGTGGTGCAGGTCGGCCGGGAGTACGCGGAGGCAGCCGCGGCCGCGGTCGTGCGCTCGGCCGAGACCGGGGCCCGTTTCTGCCACGCCTACGACGACCCCGACATGGTGGCCGGCAACGGCACGCTCGGCCTGGAGCTCTCGGCCCAGCTCCCGGACGGCTTCGACACCGTGCTCGTGGCGGTCGGCGGCGGCGGGCTGATCGCCGGGGTCATCGCCGCGGTCCGCGACCACGCCCGGGTGATCGCGGTCGAGCCGACCACGTCGGCGGCGCTGCACGAGGCGCTGCGCCACGGCGGCCCGGTCGACGTGCCGGTCTCCGGGGTGGCGGCCGACTCGCTCGGCGCACGGCGGGCCGGCCAGATCGCCTACGACCTCGCGGCCGACGCCGGGATCGCGTCGGTGCTGGTGGACGACAAGGCGATCATCGACGCCCGCCGCCGGCTGTGGGACGACTACCGGCTGGCCGTCGAGCACGGCACCGCGGCGGCGCACGCGGCCATCACCTCGGGCGCCTATCTGCCCGCCCCCGACGAGCGGGTGGTCGTGCTGCTGTGCGGCGCGAACACCTCCCTATCGGAGGGCTTCGTATAGCAGGACCAGGCCGATCACCGCTATCGGAGGGCTTTGTATAGCAGGACCAGGCCGATCACCGTGCCGAACGTCACGATGACGGCCTTGAGGACGCGGGCCGGGATGCGGCGGGCGAGCCGCGCCCCTGCGTAGCCACCGGCGATAGTGGCCGGCGCCAGCGTCAGCACCGCCCCCCAGTGCACCGGCCCGAAGACCCCGAAGACGACCACCGTGACCAGGCCCACCGTCGCCGACAGGGTGTTCTTCAGCGCGTTGATCCGGTTCAGCGGCTCATCCAGGATCAGCGCGAGCGCCGCCACATACATCACCCCGAGCGCCGCACCGAAGTAACCGCCGTAGATCGCCCCCACGAACACCACGGCCTGCAGGGTGATCGCCGCCCGCCGGGCCGGCATGTGCCGGGGCTGACCGACCAGCCCGCGCAGCCGCTCCTGGAACGCCAGCGTCGCCGCCGCCGCGAGCACCAGGAACGGCGCGATGAACTCGAACGCCCGGGCCGGCGTCACCAGCAGCAGCGCACACCCGACGACCGACCCGGCCACGCTGGCCGGCAGGATCCGCCGCACCCGCTGCCCCTGCCCCGCCAGGTCGGCGCGACTGCCGAAAACGCTCGACACGTAACCCGGGAACACCGACACCGAGTTGGTCACGTTCGCATCGACGCTCGGCAGCCCCGTCGCGATCAGGCTCGGGAACGTGATCAGCGACCCGCCACCGGCAATAGCGTTGACCCCACCGGCGGCGACACCGGCAACGATCAGCAGAAGTACGTGTGTGACATCCATGGCGACCCCGAATCTACGTGCCGCTCCCCGCCGCCCGTAAGATTCTGGTGACGGACGAGTCGGCTGGGCGGTCGCGTCGGCGCCCTAGTGGCGTCACCGAGGAACGTCCGGACTCCGCAGAGCAGGGTGGTTGTTAACGGCAACCCGGGGTGACCCGCGGGAAAGTGCCACAGAGAACAGACCGCCGACCGGCAACGGTCGGTAAGGGTGAAACGGTGAGGTAAGAGCTCACCAGCACCCCGGGTGACCGGGGTGGCTCGGTAAACCCCACCCGGAGCAAGGCCAAGAAAGGCCGCCGAAAGGCGGCTGGCGCAGGCGTTCGAGGGCTGCTCGCCCGAGCCTGCGGGTAGGCCGCAAGAGCCCACCGGCAACGGTGGGCCGAGATGGATGACCGCCACCGGCGACTTCGGTCACCGGCCACAGAATCCGGCGTACAGGCCGACTCGTCCGTCGCCTCAAGGTCATAGCCGGTGTGGGGTCAGCGGGATGGGCTGGCCCTGCCGCGCTTCCAGGATTGTGCGTTTGCCGAGAGGGTTGGCCAGCTTTGCTGCGGCGGTGCGTGGGAAGCCGACCATGGGGCAGATCTCGCCGGCCGCGTGCGGCTGGGCGATGACGACGACGACCACGGCGCGGTCGGATTCGACCGCTTCGGCGTAGTAGTCGGCGCCGCACGGCTCGGTTGCCGGGTCGCGGGAGCCGGTGAAGGCGACCGTCAGTGTGGTGGCGGTCTCGGTTCCCTCGGCGGCGTCGATCGACAGACCGGCCGGTGGGTTCGCGGCGTCCCAGGATGGCGGCTGCACGCCGGCGGCGTACCTTGCCAGGATCTCGTTCGCCTGCCGGCGCATCTCGCCGAGGCTCTCGCCCTTGGCCGGCGGTATCGCTTCGTTGCCGGCGACCTCCTCCCGGCAACCGGTGAGCAGGACGGCAACGGCAACGGGCGCGGCGCAGCGGATCCACCACGGCCGCGCCATCGGTCCGCCCCCTTTGCGAGTCGTCGCCCGGCACCGTAGCCGCCCTCGACAAGCTCTCCCCAACTTTCGGCCGAGGTGCGGCGGTGGTGTTTCCGACCTGCGCGGGATAGCTCGGCTTGCATTGATCGGACACCGTGGTGTTCGCGTTCGTGGAGTGCGGGCGCATCACACGGGGGCGGCGCGGAAGCATGGGACGAATAAGTCGGCGGGGGCTTTTCCGCGGAGCGGGGCTTGCGGTGGTGGGGGCGGCGGTGGGGGCCGTCGGGGCGTCCGAGGTTCCGCGGTGGTGCGGGTGGGACCATCCGCCGCTCAGCGGGGGTTATGCGGCTGCCGCCGACAACCAGGGGGCGGTCGGGCGGTCGTCGGTCAATGTGCGGTATTTCGTGGAGACGTCGCGGCCGCTTGTCGCGCTCACCTTCGATGACGGGCCGGCGCCCCGCTACACACCGCTGTTTCTCGACGCGCTGGAGGACGTGGGCGTGAAGGCCACCTTCTTCATGGTGGGGCGGAACGTCCGGGATCACGCCGATCTGGTGAAGGACCGGCTCGACGGGCACGAGATCGGCAACCATTCCTGGGCGCACCGGGATCTGGCCACCATGGACCTGGCGAGCATTCAGGACGACCTCCGGCGCACGCACGCGATGATTCAGAACAAGCTTGGGCGTACGCCGACCATCATGCGCCCGCCGTTCGGGCATCTCGGCGGCTCGACCGTGCTGGCGGCCGACTCGATGGGGTACGACCTGGTCCTCTGGGACCGGCAGATGCACGAGCGGCAGTTCGTCGACGATTCCGCGGGGCAGGCCCGGGACCTCGTGGAGACGGCACGGGCGGGGTCGATCGTGCTGGCGCACGACGTCGGGGACAAACGGCGGCTGGTGGCCCTGGGGGCGTTGCAGGACCTGGTCGCGGGGCTCAAGGCGCGCGGTTTCGAGTTCGTGACCGTCTCGGAACTGATCGCCGACGCGGCGACGGGGATAACGTGAGGTCGTGCAATGGAGGCTGCCGTCGCCGCTGGAACGGCTGGAGGAGGGTCTCTTCCTCAAGCGGGACGACCTGATCCACCCGGATTTCCCGGGCAACAAGTGGCGCAAGCTGAAATACAACGTGGCGGCGGCGAAATCGGCGGGCCGGTCGACGCTGCTGACGTTCGGCGGCGCGTTCTCCAATCACCTGCGGGCGACGGCGGCGGCCGGCCACCATTTCGGCCTCGACACGATCGGCGTCGTCCGGGGCGAGGAGCACCAGCCGCTCAATCCGGTGCTGGCGCGGGCCGCCGCTCTCGGCATGCGGCTCACGTATGTGGATCGGGCGTCGTACCGCCGGAAGGCCGAGCTGGAACAGCAACTCCGGGAGACGTACGGCGATTTCTTCCTGATCCCGGAGGGTGGCGCGAACAGCCACGCCTTGAAGGGCTGCGCCGAGCTGGTCGCCGAGATCGACCAGGACTTCGACGTCCTGTGCTGTTCGAGCGGCACCGGCGCCACGCTGGCCGGCGTCGCCACGGCGCTGAAGCCGCATCAGCGGGCCGTCGGATTCTCGGCCTTGAAGGGTGATTTCCTCGCGACGGCGGTCGACGAGTTGCAAGCCGAGTTCGGCCACCGGACCGGCAATTGGACGATCGACAACCGCTTCCACTTCGGCGGTTTCGGGAAGCGGGACGCGACCCTCACCAGTTTCGTCGACGACTTCGAGAAGCAGCACGGGATCGCGCTGGATCCGGTCTACGAGGGCAAGATGATGTACGCGATTCTTATCGGCCGGCTCTTCCCACCGGGGACAAAGCTGGTCGCCCTGCTGTAGGACGAAACCTAACGCGTCAGCTGGGTCTGCAGGTGCACGGCGATGGCGGCGGCCATGTCCACCGAGGTGTCGTCGAGCAGCCACTGGATCTGCAGGCCGTCCATCAGGGCGACCAGTTCGCGGGCCGCCAGCGCCGGATCCACGCCGGGCCGCAGGTCGCCGGCGTCGCGCGCCTCGGTGTAGGCCGTCCGCAGATCGTGCACCAGCGCCCGGTAACGCTCGACGAAGTAGGCGTGTGCCGGGTGGTCGGCCGCCGTGGCCTCCGCCGACAGGGTGGTGAACAGCTCGACGATGCCGCGGCGGGTCGCGTTCAGGGCGACCAGGTCCACCAGCCGGCGCAGGGCGGCGGCGCCGGCCGGGCTGCCCTGCGTGATCCACACCGAGTCGACCTCGTCGCGGTGCTCGAGCACGGCCAGCAGCAGAGATTGTTTGGTCGGGAAGTGGTGCAGCAGGCCAGGATGGGAGATGCCGCAGCGGGCGGCGATCTCGCGCAGCGACGTGCCCCGGTAACCGGCCTCGCCGAACAGCGCGGTCGCCTGATCCAGGATGTCCCGCCGCTTGGCGCGGCCCTTCGCATAGCCCACCCGTAAATACTTACCAACTGGTCGGGATTCGTCTAGCGTCGGTTCCATGGCCGTCTCCGCCCTCCGGCCCGCCCCTGCCCTGCGCCGGGCGCGGTTCGCCACTTCCACGATCTTCGCTGTCCACGGGGCCGTGACCGGGACATTCGCGTCGCGTGTCCCGTGGGTGGCCGATCACGTGGGGGCCGGCGCCGGCGGCCTGGGCATCGCGCTGCTGATGCCGGGGGTCGGCGCGCTGCTCGCGATGCCGATCTCGGGGCGGCTCGCGCACCACTTCGACCTGCGCATGCTCATCCGGGTGCTGATCGTCTGCTGGGCCGCGGCCCTGATGCTACCGGCGCTGCCGACGTCCCTGCCGCTGCTGTGCGTGACGCTGGTGGTCTACGGCGCCACCGCGGGGCTGGCCGACGTGGCGATGAACGCGCACGCCGTGGTCGTCGAGGAGCGTTACGAGCGGTCGGTGATGTCGGGCTTCCACGGCTGGTGGAGCGTCGGCGGACTGGCCGGGTCGGCCGGCGGCGCGCTCGCGGCCCGCGCCGGACTGGGCGCGCCCCTGCACTTCGTGCTGACCTCCGCCGTACTCGTCGTGGCCGCCGTTGCTGTTTCGTTCTGGCTGTTGTCGCACCGGCCCGAGCCGACGATGGACGAGCCGCCCGCCTTCGCGCTGCCGTCGCGGGTGGTGCTGCCGATCGGCCTGATCGGGTTGTGCGCGGTCTTCGCCGAGGGGGCCAGCCTCGACTGGTCGGCGGTCTACGTGCGCGACCTGTTGCACAGCCCGGCCTCGACCGCCGCGGCGACCGTCTCGATCTTCTCGGTCTGCATGGCGGCGGCCCGGTTCGGCGGCGACTGGGCGGTGCGCCGGCTCGGGCCGGTCAACGCCGTCCGGCTCTCCGGGGTGCTGGCCACGCTGGGCGCTCTGACCGTGGTGCTGGCGAAACCGGCGCCGCTGGTGATCGCCGGGTTCGGTCTGCTCGGCATCGGCATCGCGGTGGTGGTGCCGCTGGTGTTCGCGGCGGCCGGCCGGCTCCCCGGCCATCCCGGCCGCAACATCGCCGGGGTTGCCGGTATCGCGTACGGTAGTGGTCTGATCGCCCCCGGCGTGATCGGCGGCATCGCGCACGTGTCGAGCCTGACCGTCTCGTTCGTCGTGATCGTGGGCTTGGTCATGATCATGGGGCTCGGCGCGACTGTGCTTCGACCGAAGTCGAATTCCCTGTAACATACAGTTATGGATGACGACGTCGTGCTGGGCCGGATCGAGACGCAGGTGGCGATGCTGATGCGGCTCGGCGAGGCGACCCGCCGCTCCACCGGGGTGCAGCCGCACCGTGCCCTCGACCGGGCGGCCTATGTGATCCTGCGCCGGCTCGAGCAGGATGGCCCGCTCAACGTGTCGGTCCTCGCCGCGGCGCTCAACCTCGACGGCTCCACCGTCACCCGGCAGGTCACCGCGCTGGAGAAGGACGGCCTCGTCGAGCGGGCGCGTGATCCGAAAGACGGCCGGGGCACGGTCATCGCGGCGACGCCGCTCGGCCTGACCGAGGTCGAGCGGGTGCGTCAGGCCCGCAAGATTTTGTACGGGAAGATGCTCACCGGCTACTCCGACCAGGAGAAGCAGGAGCTGGCCGGCACCCTCGAGCGGTTCACGGAGGCGCTCGAGGAGCACATGCGCACCCGGGTGTAGCGCAAGCGCCATCGGGGAACTTCCATGCTCGTGAACGCACTGACTCGCCGGATGTCCCGGCCCGCGCTGATCCTGGTCATCGCCCTGGCCGCGGTGCTCGTCGTCGGCCTGGCCGCGATCCTGATCGGGGTCAGCGACTCCGGCCGGGGCTCGTCCACCGTGACCGGCTCGATGTCCGGGGAGAAGAACGCCACGTTCGAGCTGCTCGACGGCGCCACCTCGGTCCACGTGCGGGCCGGCGATCTCGGCGGCGACCTCTACCGGATCAGCGCGCCCGACGGCAGCGGGCTCGTTCCGCACGTCGACCGCGACAGCGGCGCCGTGCGGCTGCACCTCACGTCCGACCCCGACCCCGGTTCCGGGGTCATCGACGTCGTGCTCAACACCGGCGTGGGCTGGACGGTGCGGCTCGACGGCGGCACCCGGGACACCTCGATCGACCTCAGCGGCGGCGCGGCCGACGGCGTACTGCTGGCCGGGGGTTCGAGCCGCATCGACATCGCCCTGCCGAAGCCGTCCCGGCCGGTCGCGGTGGCGATGACCGGCGGGGTCGACCAGTTCCAGGTGCGGCTGGCCGCCGGCACTCCGACCCGGGTGCAGGTCGGCTCGGGCGCCGGCCAGGTCGTCCTGGACGGGCAGACCCATCAGGGCATCGCGGCCGGGCAGAGCTTCACCGCGAACGGCTGGCAGGACGGCGCGGCCGGGGTCGACGTGCAGGCCCGAGCGGGAGTGGGCGCCCTGGTAGTTTCGTCGGCATGACTTCGCCCGGGTGCGCGCGGCCAAACCCGTGAGGCCCCGCTCCGGCCGGTGGCCGGGGACGGCCTTGTGGCGCGCCGAGCCGGTCCCCGGGGCGGGTTCGCGGTATTGCGGTTGGCCGGCCACCGGCCCCGTACTCATAAAAAAGCGTGAGAAAGGCGAGAACGCCGCACCGGTGAGGTACGGCGTTCTCTGACCCGGGAGCGGGTCAGGCTCAGGTCGACGAAACCGTGTCGACCGTCGTCTTGCCTTTCTCGATGCGAGGGTCGCCCTCGTCGGCGAAATAGTCGTCCGGGGTGGTTCCGTCCACGCCCTCCGGGGTCTTCATCCGGCGCAGCAGAAGCGTGACCAGAACCGCGACCAGCAGGTTGACCGCCACCGCGACGAAACCGACGTAGATGGTCTTCGTGGTGTCGAAACCGAACTCCGACAACGAGAACGCGGAACCGCCGAAGTGCGCCCGTTTGGTGGCCACGTTCGGAATCTGCCAGAGCATCCAGAAGGCGAGGATCATGCCGGCCGCCCAGCCGGCGATCAGCGCGTTGCGGTGCAGCCAGCGGGTGTAGAGGCCGAGCGCGACGGCGGGCGCGGTCTGCAGGATGATGACGCCGCCGATGAGTTGCAGGTCGATGGAGAATTGCGGGTCGAGGAAGACGATGAAGGCGACCGCGCCGACCTTGACGACCAGCGAGGCGATTTTCGAGACCTGCGCTTCCTGGGCGTTGGTGGCGTCGCGCTTCAGGTATTCCTTGTAGATGTTGCGGGTGAAGAGGTTGGCCGCGGCGATCGACATGATGGCGGCCGGGACGAGCGCGCCGATGCCGATCGCGGCGAAGGCGATGCCGGCGAACCAGGCCGGGAATTTCTGGTCGAACAGCAACGGCACGACCGTGTTGCTGTCCACTGATCCCGCTTTGGCGCCGGGCAGCGGCTTCACACCGGCCGCAATGGCCGCATAGCCGAGCAGCGCCAGCAATCCGAGCAGGAAGCTGTAGGCGGGCAGCGCCGACATGTTCCGTTTGATGACATTGCGGTTCTTGCTGGCCAGCACACCGGTGATGCTGTGTGGATAGAGGAACAACGCCAATGCCGAGCCGAGCGCCAGCGTGATGTATTGGATCTGATTGTTGGCGTTGAGCAGAATGCCGTCGCCCGGCGCCGCGGAAGCCTGGAATTTCTTGTCGGCCGCGTCGAAGATGCCACCCCAGCCGCCCAGCTTCAGGGGCAGGTAGATGACGGCAACGATGATGACGATGTAGATGAGCGTGTCTTTGACGAACGCGATCAGCGCGGGCGCGCGCAGCCCCGACTGATAGGTGTAGGCCGCGAGAATGGCGAACGCGATGATGATCGGCGTGTGCCGGGCGATCGCGCTGTCGCCGGTCACGCCCATCGTCTTGAGCACCGCCTCGATGCCGACCAACTGCAACGCGATGTACGGCATGGTCGCGACGATTCCGGTGATCGCGATCAGCAGCGCCAGCGTGGGCGAGTCGAAGCGACTGCGCACGAAATCGGCCGGCGTGACGAAGCCGTGCCGGTGCGACACCGACCAGAGCCGGATCAGGATCAGGAAGAAGAGCGGATAAATGACGATGGTGTAGGGCACCGCGAAGAAGCCGGCGGCGCCGGCCCCGAAGATCAGAGCGGGCACGGCAACGAAGGTGTACGCCGTGTAGAGGTCACCGCCGACCAGGAACCAGGTGATCCAGCCGCCGAAGCTGCGGCCGCCCAGCCCCCACTCGTCGAGGTGCGCCATGTCCTTCGGGGCCCGCCATCGCGCCGCCACGAAGCCGATGCCGCTGACCAGCAGGAACAGAATGGTGAAGACGACAATCTCGGTGATGTGGTCGCTCATGCCAGCTCCTCGCTTCGCTCCGAGCTGCCAAGAGCAAATTCCGCACTGAGCTTGCTGATTCGCTCGCTACGCTCGCTCATCGGATCACCGCCTGGTCATCCGGTAGACGATGCCGGTGGTGGCCACGCCGAGAAGGATGAACAGGAACTGGAGCCAGTAGAACGACGGGAAGCCCCACAGCCGCGGTGAGTCGTGATTGAACAGCGGGGTCAGCAGGGGCACGACGATCGGGATGACGAGCAGCCAATTCCACGGACTGCGGTCGCTGCGGGCCGCCGTCGTGGGTGTCTCCGCCGGGGCGTCAGGCTCGGCCATCAGCACACCTCCTCGTTTGTCTCAGAGTCCACACCGAAGCTAACGATGCGGGCCGGAGTCAGTCGATCACCGTGCGCCGAACGGGCGAGGCGGTGCGCTTAACGGCTCCGCCACGCCCGCGTAACAATCAGCTCAGGCCGAACGAGACCGCCTTGGTCAGCGACGCGTTGTCGTCGTCGCCGTCCAGCGACCACATCATCGCCCCGCCCAGGCCTTTCGCCCGGATGTAGAGCGTCTTCTGCAGCATCTGCGCCGGGTCGTCATAGGTCCAGAACGTGGTGCCGTCGAACAGCCACGAGTTGCCGGCCGCCCAGTCCCGGTAGACCTTGAACCCGGGCAGCGTCTTGACCGTCTTGTAGTCCTCGGTCCCGTCGGCGTAGAGGCCCTTCGCCGCCCCGGTCGCGGTGGCGAACCGGCCGTTCCCGCCGCCGGTGATCCCGGTCCAGCCCTGGCTGTAGTAGGGAAGGCCGAGGACGAGCTTGCTCTTCGGCGCACCCGCCTTGGTCCAGGCGTTGATCGCGTTGTCCGCCGAGAAGTCCGGGTTGTCCGGCGCCCCCTTCGGCACGAAGATCGACGACTGCTGGTTCGCCCGCGGCTCCCACGAGCCGTGGAAGTCGTACCCCTGCACCGTTCCGAAGTCGAGGTAATTGAAGATCTTCCGGCCCTCGAACCCGGCGTCGATCTTCGCGGGCGCGGCGGGCAGGAACGCGGTCAGGTCGTAGTGCTCGCGCGTGCTCTTGCCGAGCTTGTCGAGCTGCGCCCGGAACTCGGCGGCGAGCAGCGTGAAGTTCTGCTTGTCCGCCGGCCGGATCACGTTGCCGGCGTTGCCCTCCGACCCCGGCCATTCCCAGTCCAGATCGACGCCGTCGAAGATCCCCGCGGCGACACCGGCCGGCAGCCCCGGCAGATTGCCCTTGAGCCAAAGATCAACGCAAGAGCTGACGAGCTTCTTGCGCGAGGCGTCGGTCAGGGCCGCATCCGAGAAGTACGCCGATCCGCTCCACCCGCCGAGCGAGATCAGCACCCGCAGCTTCGGGTTCTTGGCCTTGAGCTCGGCGAGCTGGTGGAGGTTCCCGGCGAGTGGCTGCCCCGCCACGTCGCCGACGCCGTCCACGCTGTTGGCGTCGGAGAAGGACGTCCCCCAGTCCGCCCACGGGTCGGCGGAGTCGCAGACCCCGGCCGCCGTGACCGGCCCGAACGCGTAGTTGAGGTGGGTCAGCTTCGCCGCGGCGCCGGAGTTCTGCACCTTGGCCAGCGGAAAGCCCCGCCCGTAGATGCCCCACTGGGTGAAGTACCCGACCTTGACGTATTTGCTGCCGTGCGCATCGTGCGCCTGCGCCGCACCGGGCGCAGCCGCCACGAGCGTCACGGTCGCGGCCGCCGCCGCCACCAGACGGCGAGTAAGTGAACGCATAAGCCCTCCAGGGCTGTAAACAAAGTTTCCTGATTGAGGAAGCTAAACGTCCACGTGGGAGTAGGGCAATGCCTTCAACGGTCGGAAACTGACCGGAATCGCTGCCAGGATCGGGGTATGACCTCCGAGATCCTGGAATCGGCCCCCACCGGCGGGGCCACGCTCAACCCGTTCGTGATCGTCGACGACGCCGCCGGCCTCGTCACGTTCGTGTCCGAGGTCTTCGGCGTCGAGGAGGTGGCCGAGGCCCGCACCCCACTGCCGGAGGGCAAGCTGATCCACGCCCAGGTCCGGATGGGCACGGTCGACCTGATGTTCGCCGACCGCCTGGAGGGCTGGCCGTCCCGGCCGGCCCTGCTTCAGGTGTGGGTCCGGGACGTGGCCTCACTCCTGAAACGGGCGGCCGAGCGAGGCGCCACCACGATCACCGAGCCGACGCCGTTCTACGGCGAGACGACGCTGGGCCGCATGCTCGACCCGTGGCAGAACGTGTGGTGGCTGTGGTCCCCGGCCCCCGGCCAGCCCGACCCGCTCCCCCACTGGGAGAAAGGCGGCACCGACACGGTGTTCGCCACCCTGGACCGCGCTCTGAAGTCACTTACCAGGTAAACGCGCCTTACTCCTGGGCTTCCGTCAGCACTCGGACGTGCTCGGCGGAGATGATCGTGTGAGGGTGATCGTTTCCGAGTACCCGTCGGCGGCGGGCAAGATTGTCCATGTGAACCTCTCTGGCCCGCTCGCGGATAACCGGTCGGAGACCGTCCATCACGCAGAAGCTCGGCGGCGTGGGTCTGGAGTTCCGCCAGGAAGACGGCGGGGCTGAGGCGGGTCTCGGCTAGAAGTCCAGCGGCCTGTTCGATAGCCAACGGCAGGTCACCGAGGGCCTCCGCGAGATCTTCCGCTTCGTCCGCTCCGAGGCTCGGCCGGTGGGTGCGGAGCAGATCGGTCGACTCGCTGCGAGCGAACACATCCACGTCGACCGACTGCGCGACGCCGATCCAGGCGGGGTTGCGACTGGTGATGATCAGGTGTCCGGGTCCGTCCGGAAGGCTCGGAGTGAGGTCATCGCGGCTCCCGGCGTTGTCGAAGATCAGCAACCAGCGCGAATGGCCACGCAGGTGGGCATGGAGCTGTTTCACTGCGTCCGGGGTCGGGGTTCCGCCTGGCACCAAGCCCATCTCGACCGCGAGGGTGACGAGATGATCACCGATCAACTCGGGCTGCTCGGACGGCACCCACCAGACCAGGTCATATTCGCCGGCGAAGCGGTGCGCGTATTCGATGGCCAGCTGGGTCTTGCCGACTCCGCCCATGCCGTGCAGGGCCTGAACCGCCGCCCGCTGACCCGAGCGCAGCGTGTCGTGCAGGCTGTTGAGCATGGCGTCGCGTCCGGTGAAGGCCAGATTTCGTCGCGCCAGATTCCATACCCGGGGCAGAGATCCTGGCGGACGCGGCCCGGTGTCCGCCGCCGTTGCGGCCGGAGCACCGGGGTAACCCGGTCTCGTGATCGTTCCGGCCCTGCCTGCGGCCGGGTCGATCACCGTCCGGACCGCGTCGACCAGAATCTTCCCGGCCTGATCCGGTGCGAGACCGAACAAGTCGGGCACGAGGATCGGGGCCCAGATCCCGGCGTGCAGGTCGACACTGTCGATTCGCAGGGGGATCAGCTTCGCGTTCGGGTCGCTGCGCCGCTGGGCCAGCCGGGCTGTCCACTCAGCCGTGGCGAGCCGGTCGGAGTCGAGATAGGCGGTCGACAGCAGAACCAGCATCGGGTTCTCCGGGGCCAGTGCCGCGTTCATCGCCTCGATGCGGTTGGTCCCGACGAGCCAGTCGATGCTGCCTATCTCGGTCGGGTAGCCGGCTGCCTCCAGGTGCCAGCGGGCCCACTCCGCCCACGCCAGGTCTCGGTCGGCGTGCGAGATGAAGATCCGGGACACAACGTCCACACTGCACCGATTGCGGCGCGGCGGCGACCACCGAACGGGCGATATCGGCCTGCGGGCGGCACTTCTCAGACCCTACCCATATTTCCTATCGACTATATAGACTGCGCCGCATGCGCCGTACTCTCGCCATCGCAGCTGTCCTGACGCTTGCCGCAGCCGCCGCGCTCAGCGGGTGCGGCAAGGATGATGAAAACGCCGCCGGTGGCGGCACCCTGCGCGTCGGTTACCAGCGTTTCGGTGGATTGAGCCTGCTCAAAGCCCGCAACGACGCGCCCGGCGTGACCTGGTCGCTGTTCGAGAGCGGGCCGGCGCTCACCGAGGCGATCAAGGCCGGCGCGATCGACATCGGGCAGACCGGGGAGGCGCCGCCGATCTTCGCGGCGGCGGCCAGGACGCCGTTCAAGATTGCCGCCGTCGGGGCGCCGTCGCCCAAGAGCGAGGCGGTGCTGGTCAAGAAGAGCCGGGGCTTCAAGAGCTTCGCCGACCTCAAGGGCAAGACGGTCGCGCTGAACAAGGGCTCCAACGTGCACTGGCTGCTGGTTCGCCTGCTCGAGGCCAATCACATGACACTGACCGACATCAATGTCAAATATCTGAAGCCGGCCGAGGGACGGCCCGCTTTCGACAACGACCAGGTCGACGCGTGGATCATCTGGGATCCCTATTTTGCGCTCGCCGAGAGCCCGGACGTGCAGATTCTCGCGGACGCGACCGGCGTCGCGAACAATCGGGAGTACGTTTTGGTCTCCTCGGATGCGGCCGACAAGAAGACCGAGCAGATCAAGAGCTTTCTGACGACGTACGAGAAAACGACGGCCTGGGGGATCGCCAACCCGGACGAACGCGCCAAGGTCCTGGCCCCGGAATTGAAGATCGACGAGCCGAGGACCAAGCGTGCCCTGGCCCGCGCCGCGCAACCGGTCGCCCCGCTGACCGGCGAGATCGGCACCGAGCTGCAGGGCATCGCCGACGGCTTCACCCAGCTCGAACTGATTCCGGTCAAGGTCGACGTGTCGGCGCTGATCGATCCGCGCTTCACCGGAGCGGTGCAATGACGCTGGTGGCGGCGCCGGCCGAGACGGAGAAGACGGCCGCCGCGCCGGTCCGGGCCAAGAAACGGCGGTGGCGGCGCGCGGTCAGCCCGGTGCTGATCGTCGCGCTCTGGGAGATCGCCTCCCGCGCGGGGCTGATCTCGCCGGACAAGCTGCCCGCGCCCAGCACGGTCCTGCAGACGGGCTGGCGGCTGACCGCCGACGGCACCCTCGGCCACCACCTGCTCGACTCGCTGACCAGGGCGGCCATCGGCCTGCTGATCGGCGGCGTCCTCGCCCTGGTGCTCGGCTCGCTGGCCGGCCTGCTGCGGGTGGGCGACGACGCCATCGACCCGCCGGTGCAGATGGCCCGCATGCTGCCGCACCTGGCGCTGGTCCCGCTGCTGATCATCTGGGTCGGCATCGGCGAGTCGATGAAGATCACGCTGGTCGCGCTGGGCGCTTTCTTCCCGCTCTACTTCAACACGTACGCCGGGATCCGGGACATCGACGAGCGGCTGATCGAGCTGGCCCGGACGTACGGCCTGGGCACCTGGCAGCGGCTCGTCCACGTGGTGTTGCCGGGCGCGCTGCCGTCCCTGTTCCTGGGCCTGCGGCTGGCGATCGGCGCGGCCTGGCTGAGCCTGGTCGTGGGCGAGCAGACGAACACCCAGAACGGCATCGGCTTCCTGATGATGGAGGCGCGAGAGTTCAGCCAGACCGACGTGGTGGTGCTGGGCCTGTTCGTCTACGCCCTGCTGGGCCCGCTCTCCGACGTGCTGCTGCGAGTGGCCGAGCGCAAGGCGCTGTCGTGGCGGCGCGGCCTCAAGGCAACCTGAGCTCCTACGTTCTCACCGGCCGCTGAGAACGTAGGAGCCGGTGCTGGTCGCCCTGTCCGCCGGGCCGAGATTGCCGGCCACGTCCTTCCGGTCGAAGGTCGCGAAACCCCGGCGCATGAGGCACGAACTCACGCCGGCGCCCAGCGCGGTGATCACGTCCGGTTCGCTGTACGGCCGGTCGAGCAGACGGGTGGCCCCGGCGCTGCGGCCGGCGAGGATCGATGTCATGGCGGTACGCAGGTCGCCGCTCACCTGGATCTCGGCGCCCACCGGCTCCAGCGCGTCGGGGCCCGGGCACCGGCCGCGCCGGCCCCGGGTGACCTTCGCGTAGTCGGAGGACGGGTGCGGCACGATCTCGAAACCCGAGTCGTGCGGCTGCACGCTGACCAGCGGAATGCGGGCGGAGACGCCGGAGTTCACGTCGCTCTCGACGTACCTGCCCTGGTATTCCGATTCCGCGTTCTGCTGATTTCCCATGTAGGCCAGCGCGTTGACCAGGTGGAGCCGCGCGATTATCGCCCGGCAGCGGTCCGCGGCGGTCGCCTGCGGGTACGGCGCGAATTCGTGCATGACATCGGTCAGAAAGGCGACGACGTGCTCGGCCGCGGCTTCCGTGTTGTGCAGCAGGAACGACTGGGCGTCCATCTTCGGACCGGGCGCGAGCGCATCGAGGAGATACCGCTGCCGCCATCCGCCCCGGTCCGAATCGTCACGAATGACGAAATGGCTCCGCGGCGAATCACCCCATCGCGCATCGGCCGTCGCCTCGGCCTGCTCCCGTTGCAGCCCCCGGTGCCGGACCAGGGCGTTGGCCGCGTGGGTGACCCAGACCCCGGCGCGCAGAGTCCCCGCCCGGATGCCGCTGGGCAATTGGTCGACTGTGGCCAGAGCCACCGGCTGCATCAGCAGGCCGATCACCACCAGCAACCGTGCGTCGTCACCGAGCCAGACCCGGGCGAAGTCGGTGCGCACCCCCGCCCTCGGCGCCCGCATCGCCCTTGCCGTCGGGTCCTCGAGCGCGTTCACGACAATGCTGTCGTCACCGCTCAGAATCGCTGTTGCCAGCGGCGCCAGGCTCATCGCCATCCGGTGGCCGACGACCCGCACCACCACGCCCCGGACGATCTCGGCCGCTGTCAATCTCGCGCTGTGCCGCTCAAGGCGGGAGAGCGGACCGCCGAGAAGGTACGAGTACGCCTTGTCCATGATCGAGAAGACATTCGACACCGACGCGTTCGCATGCATCGCGTTCGACCACTCGATCGACATCTCCGGCACGTCGGGATTGCGTTCCGCAAAGAACCCGCCGAAGTCGCCCGGGTACGACGAGTGGCACTCGGTCATCGGGCTTACCCCTCATCCGCAGCAATCCCCCGATAAAGGTAGCCGAAGTGCGGGGTTCAGCGCAGGTGGGAAGTCTCGTTCACGGAGCGGACCGCGATGTTTCCGTCGGGCCAGATGTCCATCGTGGAGACGCCGGCCGCGTCCAGGAACATCCGGTGCAGGAAGGCGTCCGAGGCCGCCAGCGCGTCCTTCAGGATCAGCTTGATCGGGGAGACGTGCGAGACCACGACCACCACGCCGCCCGCGTACTGCTCCTTGATGGTGGCCAGGACACCCCGGGTCCGCTTGGCCACCGCCCGGAACGACTCGCCGCCCGGTGGGGCCACCGCGGCCGAGGCCAGCCACTCGCTCATCTCGTTCGGCCAGCGTTTCTGCACCTCGGCGAAGGTCAGGCCCTCCCAGTCGCCGAAGTCGCACTCGATCAGGTCGGGGACGACCGTCACCGGAACGCCGCCCACCTCGGCGGCGATCAGCTCCGCCGTACGCGTACATCTGCCCAGGGGTGAGCTCAGGACGGCCGTGACGTCGCGGCTGATGCCGGCGACGCGGCCGCCGGCCGCCATTGCCTGGGCCTCCCCCTCGTCCGACAGCGGCACGTCGCCCCGGCCGGAATAGCGGCCCTGCGCGGTCAGCGCCGTCGCACCGTGCCGGACCAGGATGATCCGGGTGGCGTTGTCCAGGGACGGCGGCGCCCACGAAGCCGGCGGCGGGTCCGTCTGGTCGGCCACGGAGAAGTCGGGGGCCGAGCGCGGGATCTTGCCGGTCGCCTCGTCCATGGCCCGGTTGGCCAGGGCGTCGGCGGCCTTGTTGCGTTCGCGCGGGATCCAGTCGAAGGTCACCCGGTCGAAGTGGGTGACCAGCTCGGCCGCCGTGGCGGCGAGCGGGCGCAGGCCGGGGTGCTTGATCTGCCAGCGGCCGGACATCTGCTCGACGACCAGTTTCGAGTCCATCCGGACGTCGACCTCGGTGGCGTTCAGCTCCCGGGCCGCCTTCAGGCCCTCGATCAGGCCGGTGTACTCGGCGACGTTGTTGGTCGTGGTGCCGAGCGAGCCGAGCCGTTCGAGGAGGATCTCGCCGGTGGGATGGGCCCGCACCACCGCGCCGTAACCGGCCGGGCCCGGGTTTCCCCGGGAACCGCCGTCGGCCTCGATCGCGACTCTCACAGCCCGGACTCCGTCGTGCGCACCATGATGCGGCGGCACTCCTCGCAGCGCACCACGTCGTCGGCTGCGGCCGACTTGACCCGGGCGAGGTCGGCGCCGTACAGCTCGATGCGGCAGCCGCCGCAGCGGCCCGAGCGGAACAGCGCGGCGCCGAGGCCCGAGTCGAGGCGGATCTTGTCGTAGAGGGTGACCAGGTCGGCCGGCAGGTCGGCGGCGAGCGGGCCGCGGCTGGCCGACTTGAACTCCTGCTCCTTGGTGATGTCGGTGAGCGCCTCGTCGCGACGGCGTTCCGCCTCCTCCCGGCGCGAGGAGGCCGCCGCCAGCCGCGCGGTGACCTCGGTCAGCGTCGTCTCGGCGGTCTCCTTCTGCTCCATCAGCTCGAGCTCGGCGTCCTCCAGCTCCGACTGCCGCCGGTTGAGGGTGGCCAGCTCGTGCTGCAGGCCCTCGATCTCGCGCAGCGCGCCGCCCGCGTCGAGGCGCTTCTGGTCCTTCTCCTTGCGCTGCCGCACCTGCTCGATGTCCTTCTCGAAGCGGGTGATGTCGCGGTCGATGTCGTCGACCGCGACCTGCGCGCGGGCCCGCTCGTCCGCCAGCGCGGACAGCTCCCGCGACACGGTGTCGATCTCGGCGAGCTCGGGCAGCGACTTGCGCCGGTGGGCGAGCTGGGCCAGGGCGGTGTCGACGGCCTGCAGGTCGAGCAGGCGGCGCTGGGCTTCCGGGCTGGCCTTCACGGCTGGTTCTCCTTCTCGGTGGAACTGAAAGCATGGACGGTCCAGGGATCGGTGTCCACGTCGGACACCGTGACCGCAACGCCGAACTCGCCGCGCAGCCAATCAGCCACCTCGTCGAGCCATGGCCGCTCGGTCGCCCAATGGGCGACGTCGAGCAGGGCGGGGCCGTCCTCGGCGAGATGCTCACTGGCGGGATGGTGGCGCAGGTCGGCGCAAAGGTACGCGTCCACGCCGGCTCGCGTCGCATCGGCCAGGAAAGAGTCGCCGGCGCCACCGCAGACCGCGACGGTGCGGACGATCCGGCCGGGATCGCCGGCGGCACGGATGCCGGCCGTGGTGGCCGGCAGGCGGGACGCCGCGAACCCGGTGAACTCGGCCAGATCCATCGGCTCGGGGAGCGCGCCGATGCGGCCGATGCCACGCCCGCCGCCGGTCGCCGCCGGAACGAGCGGGCGCAGGTCGACCAGGTCCAGCCGGTGGGCGAGCGCGTCGGAGACGCCGGGGTTGGCCACATCGGCGTTCGTGTGCGCCGCATAGAGGGCCACGTCGCCGCGGATGAGCCGGTGGATGATGCGCCCCTTGTAGGTGTCCGGGGCGATCGACGACACCGGCTTCAGCAGCAACGGGTGGTGCGCCACGATCAGGTCGGCGCCCTCGGCGAGAGCCTGGTCGACGGTCTCGGGGACGCAGTCGACCACGCAGAGGACCCGGGACACCGAGTGGTCAAGATCACCGAGCACCAGCCCCACCCGGTCCCAGGACTCCGCCCAGTCCCGGGGATAGCGCCGGTCCAGGGCGTTCACCACGTCCAGGACGGTGGGTGGTGCGGCGTTGTCGGTCACGGCCGACAACTCTATCGGGCTAGCCGACGGCGCCTGGCTCGACTCGGCTGGTCATCGTCACCGGATTGCTGACCGCCTGCAGGGCCCGCCGCCACGGGAACTGCCCGCGGAAGCGATCCGTCTGCCCAGGGTTGCCCAGCCGGCACACGTCCTCGCCGTACAGGACGTGCACCCCCCAGTCGCGGAGCTTGGCGAGACTCTCATGCAGCGCAGGATGAAGGGCCATGACCTTGTTGGTGTACGGGACGACGGCCGTCGGCACCCCATATCCGTAACCCTCGACCAGCAGGCCGAGAACGAGGGTGTCGGTGATCCCGGCGGCCCACTTGTTGACCGTGTTGACCGTGGCCGGCGCGACGATCATCGCGTCCGCATCGGGCAGCATGTCGGGATCGCCGGGACTTTTGTAGTAGGTACGGACCGGGTGTCCGGTCTGGGCCTGAAGTGCGGCCACGTCGACGAACTTGCGCCCGTCGGGGGTCGTGATCACGCACACCTCCCAGCCTTCCTGCTGGGCCAGGCCGACCAGGATGCCGACGTCGCGGGCCATGGGCGAGCCGCATACCAGGACGTAAAGCACGCCCGGCGAGGGATTACCGGTCATCACGCGGGAACCCACCCCTGTGCCGGCCGGCGTTCCGCGACTCGGCGATCATTCGCCGTCGTGGCCACGGCCCGTAGCCTCCCCGCTCCACACAGTGCCGGCCGGCGTTCCGCGACTCGGCGATCATTCGCCGTCGTGGCCACGGCCCGTAGCCTCCCCGCTCCACTCATACGCCGACTCCCATCTGCTCGGCCAGCTCCGCTATCGGAGCCGGCGGCGTGCCTCGCGTCCGGCGAAGCACGTCGGAAAGAACCTCGTGGGCGAGCGGGCGGCAGCGGATCTCCGACGGGGCGAGCCGGTCGCCCTCGAGAAGCATCTCGCTGGCCTTCTCGATGTTGCCGATCTGCGTGTAGCCGCGGGCGATGTCCAGGTAGTGGTGCGCCCGCCGCTCGGGCAGCATCGCGTTGAAGCCGATCGGGTCGAGAAGCCTCTCGTGGGTCTCCACCGCGGTGCGGCCGTCGCCGAGCTCGACCGCCGTGGCGCAGCGGTGCAGCTGCACGTTGGTGGGGCCGAAGCTGGTCCAGTAGTGGTTGAAGTCGCCGCCGAGCTCCAGCGACGCCTGCTCGGCCCCGCAGAGCAGGTCACGAACGGTTGCGCCGTCGCCGATCCGGGCCGCGGCCATGGCGCCGTTGAGCAGCAGCATGCCGTACACCGAGAGCCGGTCGGCGCCGGTCAGGTCGCGGCTGGGCGCCAGCCGGTTGGCGATGTTGACGTTGACCTCGAGCGCGGGACGCACCCGGCCGAGCGCCAGCAGCGCGCTGCCGACCCGGTAGCTCGCCAGCCCGGCCAGGAGCTGGTCGCCGGCCCGCTGGGAGACCGCGATGGAGCGGTCCGCGGCTAGCCAGGACAGCTCGTGCTCGCCGACCTTGCGCAGCGCCGAGGACGCGATCTGGTAGACCTGCCCGAGCAGGTGGGCCGCGTCCTTGGCCTCGGCGGTGGCGGCGTGCGCGCTGTCCGCGGCCTGCGCGTCACGCAGGAGCTTGGGCAGCGTCCGGGCCAGTACGCCGTACTTGGCGTGCTGGTAGGTCAGCCACGCATGGCTGACTGCTTTGCGCATTTCCGACAGTGGTGGCGAGTTGGGCACAGCCTGGAAGAACGCACTCATCTGGTCATACCGCTCCAGAGCCGCGCGAATCTCCTCGACTTCCACCTGATCTATGCAGTTCTGCGTTTCCGGCCGGCGTTCCACGTCCTTGCCCAGCAACAGCTGGACGTCGACCTGAAGTACGTCGGCGATCTCGTAGACCACGGAGAACTTGTCAAGTCGGCGGACCCCGCGCTCCACCTTGTCGACCCAGCTCTTGGACTTTCCCAGCCGGTCCGCAAAGACCTGCTGGGACATCTTTCGTCGACCGCGCCAATAGGCGACGCGGCGGCCGATCGGCAGCTCGTCCACGGTGCCTCCCCCGACCCGCCGGCGACCCCCGCCGGCGAGCCCTTGTGTCATCTGCAGTCTTGACCGCCCGCGTGCGACCGCGTCGCACAGCGTGTGTGATCGCCTGCTCACCGATGCTCGTAGTTTTCGTTGCAACTTGCAAAGGGTGGATCTGACCGGCCCAACGAGGTGTGTCGGGCTTGGATACGGCATCGGCGGCTGATATAGCCGCCGGGCCACCCGGAAGTCCTCCTAGACCGGGGGTTGAGGAGCCATGCAGTGGACCACCAATCGACCGTTCGTCCCACTTGACCGGCTGCGGCTGCGCCACCACGCGCTGCGGTACGCCGCACACGGCTGGGCGGTGACACCCGGCGCCTGCCTGACCGGCCACCGCTTCGACTGTGGACGACCCGGGTGCCCGGTCATGACCTGCCACCCGGCCATGGAGTCCTGGGAGGACACCGCCACGATCGACATCGGCCTGGTGCACCGCTGGTGGCGGCGTCGGCCGCACAGTGTGCTGCTGGCCACCGGCCGGCGGTTCGACGCGCTGGAGGTGCCGGCCGCGCTCGGCCTGCGCACCCTCGGCGCGGCCCGCCTGCACCGGACCGGGCTGGGCCCGGTCGCGGTGACCGCGGCCGGGCGATGGATGTTCCTGGTGCGGCCGGGCGAGCCCCTGCGCAAGGAGCTGGATCGCCGGCTGGACGTGGTGCGGCACGGCCTCGGCTCGTGGATCCCGGCTCCGCCCAGCCGGATGCTGGAGGGCGCCGTGCGGTGGGCGGTGCCGCCCGAGCGGACACAGTGGTTGCTGCCCGCTCCGGAGACGGTGCAGGAGCTGCTCGTCGTGTCCCTGGGAACGGCCGGCGAACCCCGGATCCTCGTCCCGCGTCAGCTGTCCACCAGCCGCCGAGCCGCCTGAGGGCAGCGACGTCCGACCGGCCGCCGGATCGTTAGCGCTGGTAGCGGACGGTTCATGGGCATCGGCGGGGGCACGCATGTCGACAGACAACGTAGTTGCATTCTGCGTGACGGTCGAGTCACACAATGGAATGAACTTGCGTGAACGCGGGGCCGGGACCCGGCCCCGCGGATCACGCCCGGTCGGCTCCCGGCCGCCCGGCACTCCCCGGCGGAACTGACGGGCGGGCCCGGACGTGGATGCGGGCGCCCTGCGCGTCGAAGATGGTGAGGAACTCGACCGGCTCGCCGCCGGCGCTGCCGAACCAGTGCGGCACCCGGGTGTCGAACTCGGCGGCCTCACCGGCCGGCAGGACCAGGTCGTGCGGGCCGAGGATCAGGCGCAGCCGGCCGGTCAGCACGTAGAGCCACTCGTAGCCCTCATGCGTCTTCGGCTCCGGCTCGTGCCGGTCGCCGGGCGCGATGACGTGCTTGAACGCCTGCGGCCCGCCCGGGTTGCGGCTCAGCGGCAGGATCAGCTGGCCGAACCGCTTGATCGGCCGCGCGTACACCCGCGGATCGCCGGTCTGCGGCGCGCCGACCAGCTCGTCCAGCGGCACCCGGTGGGCCTGGGCCAGCGGGAGCAACAGCTCCAGGGTGGCCTTGCGCTGTCCCGACTCGAGCCGGGACAGCGTGCTCACCGAGATGCCGGTGGTCTCGGCCAGCGCGGCGAGGGTGATGCCCGATTTCTGGCGCAACGCCCGCAGCCGGGGACCGACCTCCCGGAGGACGTCGTCGGTAGGGTTCACGCCACCAATGATGCGGCAGCGGCCAGCTCACGATAGGCGCTCAGCACCACGGAGGTCCGGTCGGCGAGCTCCGGCGCCGACTCGGCCGGCGGCGGGCCGGCGGTGAGCCGGGCCAGCGCCAGTTCGGCCTGCCGGGCGGTCGCCCCGATCCGCTGCTCACGCACGAAGGTCTCGCCGGCCAGCGCGGTCTCGTCGATGCTGCGCAGGATGCGATTCGCCTGCTCGGCCGAGGCGAGCCAGAGCTCCTCGGTGCGCTCCCGCTGCTCGGTGAGGGCGAGCGCGGCCGGGCTGTCGGCGGGCACGTCGGTGGTGCGTACGCCATCGAGCCCCGCGCGCAGCCGGCGGATCTCCTGCCGCCGGACCAGCAGGGAGGCCAGGTCGTCGAGGGCGTGGGTCAGGGTCCGGTCGGCGGTCTCCGGGTCGATCATGCCGGGCAGCGCCGGCCAGGTGCGCCGGATGCGGCGGGCGACGGCGACGGCACGGCCGTAGGCGGCCCGCTCCTCGGGCGTACGCAGGACGCGCGCGCCCGGCTCACGGGGGATCTCGAACGTCGTGCGCTGTGCGCGGCGGCGGTCGTCCCAGCCGGCCAGGGCCAGCGTGACCAGCGTGCAGCCGGCGATCAGCCAGCCGGGCAGGCCGGCGGCGAACATGAACGCGGAGACGACCAGCAGCGGAAGGCTGAGGCGGGCGAGGAACGTCACGCGAACCTCGCGGCTTCGCCCGCTCGGGGTCACCGGGAGGAATTCGGTCACGGCGCCGGTGCGGCGGCGGCGGGCGCGTCCGGTCCGGGTTTTCAGCGGGTACGCCGAGACCACCGTCTTGTCGGCATCCGAACCGATGAACAACTCCGACACCAGGCGCCCCTCCGAAATCTGATTATCCGGGCGGGCCCGATCGCCGAGGGGATGTCCGACCGGCGCCCGCCCACCGGTGGGTGCTCCCCGCCGGCAAGTGAAGGATCGGTTCCCCGGCGGGCCGAGCTGAAGGTTCAGCCGTTGCTTCCCGGTTGCCCCGGGGTCCCATCGGGGAGCAGCCGGTAAACACTCGACAACGCTTCGGATCCGGGCGCCTGCGGGGCATGTCGCCCGTCGGTGATCGATGTAGCCTCTCCGGGTGACTGCCGTCGATCTCGTACTGCGCAAATTCGACGGCTCGCCGCACCGCCAGGTGACCGGGCAACTGCTCGGCGAGGATGCGTACGGCACGTGGCTCGCCACCCCGCGTGGGAGCGTGGTCAGCTACCACTACGGCAACCGGCCGACCGGCCTGACCCGGGCCGACGCGGTCCGGCTGATCCCGGCCGAGGGCTGGTGGATGGCGATGTGCCTGGCCGAGCCGGACGCCCGCGACATGTATTGCGACGTCACCACCCCGGCCGTGTGGACCGGCCCGGCCGAGATCACCGTGGTCGACCTCGACATCGATCTGGTCCGCTACCGCGCCGACGGCCGGGTGGAGGTCGAGGACGAGGACGAGTTCGCCGAGCACCGCGTCTCCCTCGGTTATCCCGACGAGATCGTCGAGGGCGCGCTGCACGCCGTGGCCGAGTTGCGCGAGGCCCTCAGCCACGGCAAGGAGCCGTTCGCCGACCACTACCGCAAGTGGCTGGCCCTGGCCGGCCGGCCGTGACCGGGGTGCCGGCCACCCGCCTTCGCTGACCGGAGAAACTGTCAGAGGGTGACCCTAGAGTCGCTCCCATGAATGACACCGCGCTCCAGTCCTCCCCCATCACCCTCGACCGGCGCCTGCTGCTGGGCGACACCGATTACCAGGTGACCGCGTTCCCCACCGACGACCATCGCATCGACCTGTGCATCGTCAGCAGCGACCCCGACGGCCAGGTGATCAGCGAGCTGAGCGCGGGCCTGGACCCCACCGACCTGATCAACGTGACCGCCGTCCTGACGTCGACCCTGGCGGGCCTGATCGCCATGACCCAGCCCCCACCATCCCCACCCCGCTGACACCCGGACGCGGAAAGGCCCCCTTGGTCCGCGTTCGGCGAACCAGGGGGGCCTTCGGACCGGTGGGCACGGTAGGTTTCGAACCTACGACCCCCCGCTTGTAAGGCGGGTGCTCTCCCACTGAGCTACGCGCCCCCGACGGGTCCGAGTAAGCATCGTACCTTGAGCGGATTCACGATTTCAGGGTGGCGATGGCCGCATCCCAGGCCGCCCGGTCCCGGGCCTCGCCGGGGCCGGCCTCCTCGGAAAACCGGATCACCCCCGCGTGGTCGATGAGGAAGGTGCCCCGGTTGGCGAAGCCGGCCGCGTCGTCGAAGACCTCGTAACGGCGGGCCACCTCGCCGTGCGGCCAGAAATCGGCCAGCAGGGGGAAGTCGAAGCTCTCCTGCAGCGACCACACCTTGTGGCTGTAGACGGAGTCGACGCTGACGGCCAGCACCTGGAGGTCATCGGTGGCGTACCGGTCGATGTTGTCCCGGATGCCGGCCAGCTCGCCCTTGCAGGTCCCCGTGAAGGTGAGGGGATAGAACACCAGCAGGATGGCCTTGCGCTGGTGGAAACCGCGCAGGCCAACCTCTTGGTTGTTCTGATCCTTGAGGGCGAAGTCGGGCGCGAGCGCGCCCACCGGCAGCGGCATGCGCACAACCCTAACCGGACCGGCGCCAACGGACGCCGGCCGGCACGGAGTTCACAGTGAGCTACTTCTTCTTGGCACCCCTGGGGGAGACGAGCCGGCCGCCCGTCCAGTCCTTGCCGGCGTTGACCGTCGAGGTCTGCTGCAGACCCGCCGTGGGGGCGGACTCGCTGATCTCGCTCGGTTCGACGTGCCCGTCACGGCCCGCCTTGGGGGTCAGAAGCCACACCACGCCGTTCTCGGCGAGGGGGCCAAGGGCATCGGTGAGCAGTTCGAAAAGGTCACCATCGCCATCGCGGTACCACAACAGCACCGCATCGACGACCTCATCGGTGTCTTCGTCGACCAACTCGCCGACGCGTTCGGTCAGGGCGTCACGGAGGTCCTCGTCGACATCGTCGTCGTAGCCCATCTCCATGACCACCATGTTCGGCTCGAAGCCGAACCGGTCCGCCAGGCTGCGTACGCCGTCGGCCTGACCAGCGGTCGCGCTCACTGTCTAAGTCCTCCTAGCCAAGAATGAAATTGCCTAAAACCTGGGGGTAGTCCACACACTTGCGGCCTCGTGCGCAAGTGGCGCACCGAGTGTGTGGCAATTTACCGTGCCAGCAGTGCATGGGCACCCTGTGTGATCGCATCCTCCCCCACCAGCACGTGCTGCGCGGCCGGTCCCAGCGGAATCAGCGAGTCGGCCGCCGCGATCCGCCGTGCCGAACCGACAAAACCGCCGTCCACCAGGGCCGCCAGCACGCCCTCGCCGACCCCGCCGGTGCGCCGGGTCTCGTCGACGATCAGCACCCGGCCGGTCGCGGAGGCCTCCCGCACCAGATCCGCGGCGGGCAGCGGGCTGAGCCAGCGAAGGTCCACTACCCGGGATCCGAACCCCTCCTCGGCGAGGCGCGCGGCAACACGCAGCGAGAGCCGGACGCCGTTGCCGAACGTCACGATGGTCAGATCGGACGCGTTGCCCACCGGGTAGGTGCGGGCCCGGCCGACCGGCACGTGCTCACTCGACCAGGAGACCGGTCCCGCGTACGGCGAAAGCCATTCGTTGTCGCCCTGCTCGTAGAGGTCGCGGGTGTGGTAGAGGGCGATCGGCTCGAGGAAGACGCAGACGCTGCCGTCCGCCGCGGCCGACGCCAGGCAGGTGCGCAGCATGGGCGCCGCGTCGCCGGGCCGGGCCGGCACGGCCAGGACCAGGCCGGGGATGTCACGCAGGACGGCCACCGAGTTGTCGTTGTGGAAGTGCCCGCCGAAGGCCTGCTGGTAGGCGAGGCCGGCGATGCGCACGACCATCGGGTTGCGGTAGGCCCCGGAGGAGAAGAACGACATGGTGGCGGCCTCGCCGCGCAACTGGTCCTCGGCGTTGTGCAGATAGGCCAGATATTGAATTTCGGGGATCGGGAGCATCCCGTCGAGCCCGGCGCCGAGCGCCAGCCCGAGGATGGTGGTCTCGTCGAGCAGGGTGTCGAAGACCCGCTCGGACCCGAAGCGCTCCTGCAGTTTCTTGGTGACGCCGTAGACCCCGCCCTTGCGGGCCACGTCCTCACCGAACAGCAGCGCGCCCGGGTTGGCGAGCAGCGCGTCGGTGAGCGTGGCGTTGATGGTCTGCGCGAGGGTCAGCGGCCCGCCCTGCTCGGGCAGCTTGCCGTCGAAGGCCTGCAGCCGGGTGGCCGCGCCGGGACCGATGGCCCGGGTGGCGACCTCGGTGATCTCGTGGGCGACGCGCAGCGGGCGGCGCGGGGCGAGCGGGCCGACGATCTGGGCGACCGAGGCGAGCTTGGGTTCGCCGAGCACCTCCTCGGCGACCTTGCGCACCTGCCAGCCGATCTCGTCGTAGCGGGTGATGACCTCTTCCGGGCTGAACAGGCCGGCCTCGACGAGCGTGCGGGCGGTGTGGACCAGCGGATCGCGCTCGAGGTCGCGGGTGATCGCCTCGGTGGTGCGGTAGGCCACCTCGGCGTCGGCGCCGGCGTGCCCCATGAGCCGCACCATCGGCAGATGGAGCACGGCCGGGCGGCGCTCGCGGCGGACGTAACCGGCGGCCTCGGCCGCGGCGTCGTAGGTGCCGGCCAGGTCGCAGCCGTCGGCCGAGGTGTAGCGCACGCCGGGGCGGGACGACAGCATCGCGGCGAGCCAGCCGTCCGGCGTGGGCACGCTCACGCCGAGCCCGTTGTCCTCGCAGACCAGCAGCAGTGGCAGCCGGATGTCGGAGTGCTCGAACCAGCCGGCCGCGTTGAGCGCGGCGGTCGCGGTCGCGTGGTTGGCCGACGCGTCGCCGAACGTGGCAGCCACGATCGCGTCGGCGGGCCAGCGGTGGGCGGCATGCGCCCGGGCCACCGAGAAGGCCAGGCCGACGGCGCGCGGCAGGTGCGAGCCGATGGTCGAGGTGGTCGGGACGATGTTCAGGTCGGCGCTGCCGAAGACCTTGTGCCGGCCGCCGGCGATCGGCTCGTGCGCGCTGGCCACGACGCCGCGCAGCACGTCGCGGGCGGCGTCGGCGAGGCTCTTGGCGCGGGCGCAGAAGAACGCGGCCGAACGGTAGTGCAGCAGGGCCGGGTCGGTGGGCAGCAGAGCGGCGGCGATGGCGGCGTTGCCCTCGTGACCGGACGATCCGATGGTGTAGAAGCCCTCGTTGAAGCTGCGCAGCCAGCGGGCGGCCAGGTCGAGGTGGCGGCTGGCCAACTGGGCGTCGAACAGCTCGAGTGCGCGTGCCCCGGTCAGCGTGGATCCGTCGCGGACCGCGTCGCCGGGGGCGCGGCGCGTGCCGGGGGCGGGCAGCGCGGTCACCGCGTCGCGGAAACGCTCGTCGAGGTTCTGCGGGGTGGTCACAAAATTCAGCATTGCCGACTGCGGCCACACCCGCCACGTCAGAAAGTCAGCAATTTGCATCGACGCCAGTACGAGGCGTGTTCTACTCGGATCATGATCTTGCGGACAGTGACCGGCCTGACCCTGGCCGTCCTGTGGCTGGGCGCGACGGCAGCCCTGTTCCTGGTGCTGGACCTGTATACCTAGGCTCTGGCGGATGCGCACTGAAGTGATCACCGTCCGGACCGGCGGATCGCCGGTTGTCCGCGACATCACATCCGAGGCGGCCGACTTCGCGAAGTCCGAGGCGGACGGACTGCTGCACGTCTTCGTGCCGCACGCCACCGCCGGGCTCGCGATCATCGAGACCGGGGCCGGGTCGGACGACGACCTGCTGGCCGCGATCGACGAGCTGCTGCCGGCCGCGGACAAGTGGCGGCACCGGCACGGTTCGCGTGGCCACGGCCGCGACCACGTGCTTCCGGCCTGGATCCCGCCGTACGCGACGCTGCCTGTCATTGATGGTCGAATCGCGCTCGGCACCTGGCAGTCGATCTGCCTCGTGGACACCAACGGCGACAATCCGACCAGGCAGGTCCGCTTCTCATTTATCAACGGCTGAGAAGTTACTGGTCAGTACGTGTGTCCCGGATCGCGGACAGCCCGGGTAGGCGTGACGATGCGCACCGGGAGGGGGCAGGATGGAGGCAACTCCGAGCGACCCACACGATGCGACCGCTCGGTTCCTACACCCGACAAGAGGATTGCCTGTGGCCACGGAGCGCAAGCGCCCGGTAATCAGCGATGGCCTGCCGAGCCAGCTTCCGGACATCGACCCCGAGGAAACCAACGAGTGGGTCGAGTCTCTCGACGGAGTCATCGACGAACGCGGCGCCAAGAGAGCCCGTTACGTTATGTTGCGCCTGCTCGAGCGGGCCCGGGAGCGACAGGTCGGCGTCCCGCCACTGACCTCCACCGACTACATCAACACGATCCCGCCGGAGCAGGAACCGTGGTTCCCCGGCGACGAGTTCGTCGAGCGCCGCATCCGGGCGTACATCCGGTGGAACGCGGCCATGCTGGTCCACCGTGCGCAGCGACCCGACATCGGGGTCGGCGGCCACATCTCGACCTACGCGTCGAGCGCCAGCCTCTACGAGGTCGGCATGAACCACTTCTTCCGTGGCAAGGACCACCCCGGCGGCGGCGACCACATCTTCTTCCAGGGCCACGCCTCCCCCGGCATGTACGCACGGGCGTACATGGAGGGCCGGCTCAGCGAGAACGACCTGGACGGCTTCCGCCAGGAGTTGTCGCATCAGGGTGGCGGCCTGCCGTCCTACCCGCACCCCCGGCTCATGCCGAACTTCTGGGAGTTCCCGACGGTCAGCATGGGTCTCGGCCCGCTGAACGCGATCTACCAGGCGCGGTACAACCGTTACCTGCAGAACCGCGGCATCAAGGACACCAGCCAGCAGCACGTCTGGGCGTTCCTCGGCGACGGCGAGATGGACGAGGTCGAGTCGCTCGGCGCGATCGGCCTGGCCGCCCGCGAGGAGCTCGACAACCTCACCTTCGTGATCAACTGCAACCTGCAGCGCCTCGACGGCCCGGTTCGCGGTAACGGCAAGGTCATCCAGGAGCTGGAGTCGTTCTTCCGCGGCGCCGGCTGGAACGTCATCAAGGTGGTCTGGGGCCGGGAGTGGGACCCGCTGCTCGCCGCGGACACCGACGGCGCGCTGGTCAACCTGATGAACGTCACGCCCGACGGCGATTACCAGACGTACAAGGGCGAGTCCGGGGCGTACGTGCGGGAGAACTTCTTCGGTCGTGACCCGCGCACCCGCAAGCTGGTCGAGGGCATGACCGACGACGAGGTCTGGAACCTCAAGCGCGGCGGCCACGACTACAAGAAGCTGTACGCGGCGTACAAGGCGGCCACCGAGCACACCGGCCAGCCGACCGTGATCCTCGCCAAGACGATCAAGGGCTGGACGCTCGGCTCGCACTTCGAGGCGCGCAACGCCACCCACCAGATGAAGAAGCTGACCCTGGACGACCTCAAGGGCTTCCGGGACCGCCTCTACCTGGAGATCAGCGACAAGCAGCTCGAGGAAAACCCGTACCTCCCGCCGTACTTCCGTCCCGACGAGAAGTCCGACGAGATGCAGTACATGCTGGAGCGGCGCCGCGAGCTGGGCGGCTCCATCCCGTCGCGGCGCACCAAGCACAAGTCGCTGGCGATCCCCGACTCGAAGGCGTTCGGTGACGTCAAGCGGGGCAGCGGCAAGCAGAAGGTCGCGACCACGATGGCCTTCGTCCGGCTCCTGAAAGACCTGATGAAGGACAAGGAGTTCGGCCCACGCTGGGTGCCGATCATCCCGGACGAGGCGCGTACGTTCGGTCTGGACTCCCTCTTCCCGACGAAGAAGATCTACTCCCCGCACGGCCAGACCTACACCTCGGTCGACCGGGAGCTCTTCCTGTCGTACAAGGAGGCGACCAACGGCCAGATCCTGCACGAGGGGATCAACGAGGCCGGGTCGACGGCGAGCTTCATCGCGGCCGGCACGTCGTACGCCACGCACGACGAGCCGATGATCCCGCTGTACATCTTCTACTCGATGTTCGGCTTCCAGCGCACCGCCGACGAGCTGTGGGCCGCCGCCGACCAGATGACCCGGGGCTTCCTGCTCGGCGCCACGGCCGGCCGCACCACGCTCAACGGCGAGGGCCTGCAGCACGAGGACGGCCACTCGCTGCTGATCGCGGCGACCAACCCGGCCGTGGTGTCGTACGACCCGGCGTTCGCGTTCGAGATCGCGCACATCGTCGAGAACGGCCTGCACCGGATGTACGGCGAGAAGCAGGAGAACGTCTTCTACTACCTCACCATCTACAACGAGCCGATCTTCCAGCCGGCCGAGCCCGCGGGCGTCGACGTGGAGGGCCTGCTCAAGGGCATCTACCGGTACAAGCCGGCGCCGGCGACCACCGGGCCGAAGGCGCAGATCCTGGCGTCCGGCACCGGCATGCAGTGGGCGCTCAAGGCCCAGGAGCTGCTGGCGCAGGACTGGGGTGTCAGCGCTGACGTCTGGTCGGTGACCTCCTGGACCGAGCTGCGGCGCGACGCCGTGACGATCGAGGAGCACAACCTGCTCAACCCGGGTGACCAGCCCCGCAAGCCGTACATCCAGCAGAAGCTGGAAGGCACCGAGGGCCCGGTCGTGGCGGTCAGCGACTTCATGCGGGCGGTGCCCGACCTGATCGCGCGCTGGGTGCCGAACGACTACACGTCGCTGGGCACCGACGGCTTCGGCATGAGCGACACCCGGCACGCGCTGCGGCGCCACTTCCACGTGGACGCCGAGTCGGTGGCCGTGGCCACGCTGCGCCAGCTGGCGCTGCGCGGCAAGGTCCCGGTGCACGTGCCGGCCGAGGCCGCGAAGAAGTACGCGATCGACGACGTCAGCGCCGCGCCGGTCGGCGAAACGGGCGGCGACAGCTGACCCGGTGAAGACCGGACGATGGGCCCCACCGGTGACGGTGGGGCCCATCGCCGTCCAAGGCCGGGCAACCGGGTGCCGATGGGTCTTTCGTGGAACGCAGGCGCCGTGGTTTGCCGATGGGTCACCGGCTGCTCGCACCGACCCGGCCACCGCCACCCCGTTCGCCGAGGTGGCCTCGGGCAGCCGGGACATCGCCGAGGGCATCGGGGTGGTCAGCGACGCCGTGGACGGCACCCGGGTGTCGGTGACGGCGTCACACCGGGCGGCGGACGAGCTGAACGCCACCGCCTGCCGCCTGACCGTGCTGGTCGACCGGTTCAGGGTTTGACGACGTACGCCTGCAGCTTGTCGAACTGCTGGTTGGTGCCGAGGAGCATGTAGCTCTGGATGGCGTCGGTGAGGTAGCCGGCGTAGTGGTTGGTCATCTCGGTGCGGCCGTCGCCGAGGTCCTTGAAGGTGATGGTCGACGTGCCGCCGCCGATGCCCCGCTGGCCGTCCCACGCGAACTCGAGCACCGACGGCTCGTCGACCGTGGTGAACCGCATGTCCGAGGGGTACTCGGTGCCGTCGGCGTCGATCATGGTCAGCCGGAAGACGCCACCGGTGCGCACGTCCATCTCGACGGTGCCGCGCGGCGTGTGCATCCCGGCCGGTCCCCACCACCGCCAGATCTGCTCCGGGTCGGTCCAGGCCCGCCAGACGAGCTCGCGCGGCGCGTCGAAAACGCGCACTATGTCGAGCTCGCGGAAGGTCATCTCCTCGTCGGTCACTGCTCGGTTCCCTTCATCAACGTACGCAGGTGCAGGTCCAGCTTGTCGAAGCTCGACTCCCAGAACTGCCGATAGCGATTCATCCACTCGTCGGCCGCACGCAGCGGCTCGGCCTCGAGCCGGCAGGGCCGCCACTGCTTCTCCCGGCCGCGGGAGATGAGGCCGGCCCGCTCGAGCACCTTGAGGTGCTTGGAGATCGCCGGGAGGGTCACGTCGAACGGCTCGGCGATCTCGTTGACGGTTGCCGGGCCGTCGGCCAGCCGGGCCAGGATCGCCCGGCGCGTCGGGTCGGCGAGCGCGCCGAAGACGACACTCAGCTGGTCAGTGGCCACGTCAGGCCGGCACGTAGGTGACCACCTCGACGCCGGTCGCGGTCTTCCACGAGTCGGCCAGCGTCAGGGCGATCTTGGTGCCGTCGTCCCAGAGCTTGCGGCCCTCGCCCTGCACCACCGGGTAGACCATGATCCGGTATTCGTCGACGAGGTTGTGCTTGGTCAGGTAGTTCACCAGGCTGGCACTGCCGTTGATCAGCAGGTTGCCGGGCTCGGTCTTCAGCTTGGCCACGGCGTCGGCGACCTCGCCCTGGAGGAAGCTCGCGTTCCACTCCGGAGTGGTCAGTGTGGTGGTGGCGACGTGCTTGGGCATCGCGTTCATCTTCTGGCCGAAGAAGCCGGTGGCCTCCTCCATCTGCGGCCAGGCAGCCTTGAATCCCTCGTACGTCTTACGGCCCAGCAGCAGCGCGTCGGCCTGCTCGAGGTTGCCGGCCTGCCAGCTGCTGAGCTCCTCGTTGAAGTAGGGACCGCTCCAGGCCGGCTCCTCGAAGACGCCGTCCAGAGTCACGTACTCCACCGCTACGACCTTGCCCATGTTTTACCTCCTGGTTAATTAGCTAGTCGGTAAAGTAACCGGCAAAGTGGGCCTCGTCAAGTTGTCTGACGATCCGTAAGCTCTTCGCTACGGAGAGGAGGATCGATGGCGGTCACCCATGGGACTCCCGCGCTTGCCGAACCCGTCGTTCCCGTTCGGCGTTCCTGGATCGGCCTGCTCTTCGCGGCCAATCTGGGTCTCTGGATGGCCTATTACACGCCGCTGCAGATCCTGCTCCCCCAGCAGATCGAAGATCTCGGGGTCGCCCACAAGGAACTCTGGCTCGGCATCGTGACCGGCATCGGCGCGATCGTCGCCGTCGTCGTCAACCCCCTGGCCGGCGCCCTCTCCGACCGCACCCGGCCGCGGCTGTTCGGCCGCTACCGGGGCCGGCGGCACATCTGGACGGCGGGCGGCGCGCTGCTGCTGTTCCTGATGCTCCTGACCCTCGCCGTCGCGCCCAACCTGTTCTGGCTGACCGTCGGCTGGGCCCTGGCCAACATCGGCATCAACATCATGCTGGCCACGCTGACCTCCGCGGTCCCCGACCGGGTGCCGGTCGCGCAGCGCGGCCTGGTCTCCGGCTGGATCGGCATGCCGGTGGCGCTGGGCCTGGTGGTCGGCGCCATCCTGGTCACCTCGGTGGTCACCACCCCGCCGCCGGGTTACCTGATCATCGCGATCGGCCTGCTCCTGCTGGTGACGCCGTTCGTGCTGCGCACCCCGGACGACCCGCTCGGCGACGACGCCGTCCCCCGCTTCACGCTGCGCGGGTTCCGGCTCGACCTGCGCGGCAACCCCGACTTCGCCTGGGCCTGGGTGACCCGCTTCCTGGTCATGCTCGGCAACGCGCTCGGCACGCTCTACCTTCTCTACTTCCTCACCGACGCGGTCGAGCTCGACGACCCCGACACCGGCCTGCTCTACCTGATCCTGATCTACACGGTCGGCATGATCGGGACGGCGATGCTGAGCGGCTGGCTCTCCGACCGGGCCGGCAAGCGGAAGGTCTTCGTGGTCTGGTCGGGCGTGATCATCGCGGTCGCCGCGATCCTGCTGGCGATCTGGCCCGTCTGGCCGGTCGCCATGGTGGCGGCCCTGCTGTTCGGCGCCGGTTTCGGCATCTACCTGGCGGTGGACACCGCGGTCGTCACCCAGGTGCTGCCGGCCGCCGCCAACCGGGCGAAGGACATCGGCGTCATCAACATCGCCCCGTCGGTGTCACAGGCGCTCGGCCCGGTGCTGGCCGCCCCCGTGGTGGCCTTCCTGGGCGGATACCCGGCCCTGTTCGCACTCACCGCCGTCACGAGCCTGGCCGGGGCCCTGGCCGTCCTGAAAATCCGATCCGTTCGCTAGGTACTCTGGTCGGGTGACTGTTCGCGTACGTTTCGCCCCGTCCCCGACCGGCATGTTCCACGTCGGCGGCGCCCGCTCGGCGCTGCAGAACTGGATCTATGCCCAGCAGCACGAGGGTGTCTTCGTGCTCCGCATCGAGGACACCGACGCCGCCCGGAATCGTCCGGAGTGGACCGAAGGCATCATCGCCGCGCTCGACTGGATCGGCATCGAGCGGGGGACGTACGAGGGTCCCTACTACCAGTCGTCCTACGCCGCCGACCACACCGCCGCCGCGACCCGCCTCTACGGCGAGGGCAAGGCCTACTACTGCGGGTGCAAGCGTGAGGACGTCATCGCCCGCACCGGCAACCAGCACTCCGGCTACGACGGCTTCTGCCGCGACAAGGACCTCGGCCCGGGTGATGGCCGCGCGCTGCGCTTCCGCACCCCCGACGAGGGCGAGACCGTGGTGGAGGACCTGGTCCGAGGCAAGCCGACCTTCGAGAACAAGCTGATCGAAGACTTCGTCATCGCCCGCGGCGACGGCTCCCCGCTGTTCCTGCTGGCCAACGTCGTCGACGACATGACCATGGGGATCACCCACGTGTTCCGGGCCGAGGAGCACCTGCCCAACACGCCCAAGCAGCAGTTGCTGTGGGAGGCGCTGGGGCACACCCCGCCGATCTGGGGGCACGTCCCGGTCATCGTCAACGAGAAGCGGCAGAAGCTGTCCAAGCGCCGCGACAAGGTCGCCCTGGAGTCGTACCGCGACGAGGGCTACCTCGCCGCGGCCATGCGCAACTACCTGATGCTGCTCGGCTGGGCGCCGTCCGGCGACCGGGAGATCGTGCCCTGGTCGGTGATCGAGGACGAATACCGCATCGAGGAGGTCAACCACGCGCCGGCGTTCTTCGACGTGAAGAAGCTGCGGGCGTTCAACGGCGACTACATCCGCGCGCTCGCGCCCGACGAGTTCGCGGCGTGCTGCGCGCCGTGGCTGCAGGGCACCGACACGATCCCGGCTCCGCCGTGGCAGCCGGGCGCCTTCGACCTGCAGGTCTTCACGGCGGTCGCACCGCTCGCGCAGACCCGCATCGCGGTGCTCTCCGAGATCGTGGAATATGTGGACTTCCTCTTCCTCGACGAGCCGATCCGCGACGAGGCGTCCTGGGCCAAGGCGATGAAGGGTGACGCCGCCGAGATCCTGGACGCGACCGTCGCCGCGTTCGAGGCACTCGAGACGTGGTCGGCCGAGCCGCTGAAGGCCGCGCTCGAGGAGGTCGGCCTGGCCCGCGAGCTCAAGCTGGGCAAGACCCAGGCGCCGGTCCGGGTCGCGGTCACCGGGCGCACGGTGGGCCTCCCGCTCTTCGAATCGATCGAGGTGCTGGGTCGCGAGCGCACGCTGCATCGCTTGCGCGCCGCGCGGGCGACGCTTTAACCCATCGGGGTGTACGCGGTGTGCCGAACCGATCGGCGCACCGCGTATCAAACTTTTCCGTTTTATCGCATTCGCCGCGCAAACCGTTAACGCTTCCCGTCGTTCCGGTAACGAATACCGCTCCGCGGGTGACCGAGCACGTCCGTGCTTGCGCTCTCTGGGTACTATTCGGCCGCTGATCACGGCCGTTGTCGTCACGTCGGTCCATCCCCAGATGGTTCCAATTCGTCCGGCTCGAGATGCGTCCGGGCGAAAGTCCGGGAAGGCTGAGGGTGCTTCGGCCGAGCCGCGATCCACCGTCGCGGCCGCCGAGTGCGCAGCCATGTCCACCACGGGGCGGGGAGGCCGGACGATGGTTCGAGGGGCACTGAGTCATGGGGTATTGGCGAGGTTGATGACGGGGGCCGGGGCACTTGCTGTCGCCGCCGCGCTCTCGCTGGGCGTCGCGCCGGCCGCGCACGCCGCACCCAAACCTGCCCCCAAGCCGACCAGTGTCCAGATCATCGGGAAGGACATCGACGGCACGCTGATCGTCGATCCGACCGACGGCACCCGGCTGTTCGACACCCTGCTCGCCGAGGTCAACTGGATGGCCACGGCCACACCGCAGACCACCGCGCCGAAGGCCGACAAGCTCGGCCCGAAATACACCGTGACCGTCATGGTCAAGACGGCGCCGCAGGCGGTCTACGAGCTTTACCCGATGGCGGCCGGCGGCCCGCGGGCACACCGCCCGGCCAAGCAGCCGGTGATCAACAAGTCGATCACCGACGGCTGGTTCTACGGCCGGCTCACCATGTCCGAGACGCTGCGCGTGTCCGGCGTGCCGCTGACGGCCAAACCGGACGTGCTGCCCGGCGGCATCGGCGGTGGCATCGGCGAGAACCTCGACACCGGCGACCTCGACCCGGTCGCGGGGGTCAACCAGTTCTTCGGCCAGATGCGCCGGCTGCTGCTGCTCAACGGCGCGGTCCTGGTGGTCATCATCTTCGGCCTGGGCGGCATCGCCTTCTTGATCCGCCGCAAGGTCTGACCCAGGGCAGACCTAGTCGACCGGCACCGGCAGGCGGAACGCCGGGCAGGCGGCCGATGACGGCTCGGCGCAGCTCTCGTCCGCGCCGAACGCGTCGAACAGCCGCTCGTCGGTGCCGATCTTCTCGATCTGCTCGCCGGTCAGCGCCGGCTTGCCCGTGGTGGCGTCGTCGGAGCCGCGCTCGCCGGTGGCCATCACGGCCAGCGTGCGACCGTCGCTGATCCGCCGGGCGATCGTCTGATGCACCTGCCAGTCCGGGTCGTGATCGTCGTCGTAACGGACGTACTCGATGCCGGCCGGGGCCCATTCGGTGCGGGCGCACTTGTTCGGCTTGCCGAGCACCGGGAAGCACGGGTCCTTGCCGACCTGATAGACGGCGAGCTCGAGGGTGCCGCGCGGGGTGCCGTCCGTCCCGGTGACCGAGTACTGCCGCCAGCCGTTGCCCCGTTCCGGCGGCCGCGGGTAGATGTGCATCTTCTTGCCGTCCACCACCGGCGCGAGCAGGGCCAGCACCGGGTCGGCGATGGCCGACGGCACCGGCACCGGGCTGCGGGTGGTGGCCGCCGCCGAGGGCTGCGCCGCCGGCCGGCTGTGGTCCGGCAGCAGCGTCGTGGTGAGCAGGAAGCCGGTGGCGGCGATCGCGACCACCGCGGCGGCGCCGGCCGCGAGCAGCGTCCGGTTGCGCCGGCGGCGGATCCGGGTGGCGTCGCGGAAGACCTTGTCGACCTCGTCGCCCAGGTCCGGCTCGCCCTCGAGCACGTGCTCGAGAAGCCGGGTCAGCGGCATACTCATGCGGTCAGCGCCGCCTCGGAGTCGGTCAGCAGCTTCTGCAGGGCGGCCAGGCCGGCCCGCTCGTAGGCGGAGACCCGCTCGTCGTCGAGGTCGAGCATGGCGCCCACCGCGTCCAGCTCGAAGCCGTCCCAGTGGCGCAGCACCAGCACGGCACGGCAGCGCGGGGCGAGCTTGTGCAGGGCGTCGAGCAGCAGGATGGACTCGGCCGCGACGCCCTCGGCGCCGGCGGCGGCCACGAAGACGTGCTCCCGGCGGCGGTTGCGGCGACGGCAGGCTTCCATCAGATCGGAGTACGCGTAGACGTCCGGGTCGGCGACCGCGCCGCGGCGGCTGTCCGCCACTACCCGGGCCAGTGTGGCCCGGGTCAGCTCGGTGGCGAGCTCCCAGTCACCACACATCAGGAACGCCGACCGGCGCAGGTGCGGCAGGCGGCTGGTCACGAATTCGCGCAAACCATCGTCGTCGCCGGACATAGACCCTTTATAGGTAAATATGTCTCGGGAAGTGCCGGAACGTCGATCATGCCGCTCGAACGGTGACCTCCACGAGGCGTACGAGATCAAGCAGGTCCGCCTCGAACTCCCGGTCCCCCGCCTCCCGCCCGGATGCGGCCGGCAGGCCGCCGGTCACCTCGCCGGTGGCGTAGCCCAGCAGGAAGGCGCAGATCATCCGGGCCATCCGGGGCACCCGGTCGTCCGGCACCCCGGCGTCGTGCAGGATGCCACGCAATGCGGCGGTGAGCCAGGACGCCGACGCGCCCGCGGCCGAGCGGTTGAGCATCAGCGGGAAGGCGCCCGGATGCGCGAACGCCAACTGCCGGACGGCCCGCCCGAGCGCCCCCAGCCGGGTCCGCCAGTCCGGGTCGGCCGCTCCGCCCACCACCGAGCCCAACTCCTGGTGCAGCAGATCGACCAGCCCGTCGAGCAGCGCGTCCTTGCCACCCACGTACGGATAGAGCGCCATCGACGTGAGCCCGACCCGCTCGGCCACCGCCCGCATCGACATGGCGGCCAGCCCGCGCTCGTCGACCAGCGCGAGTGCCTGGTCCAGGATCAGCCGTCTCTTGTCGTCCACACCTCACCGTGTCGGTCCGGCGGGTCCGGTGGGCCGAGCCGCGCCCGGTCGTCCGCCCCGCTCACCCGGTCGGGTGAGCGGTTCGGCGCCGGCGGCTGAGCCTCAGCACCAGCGGCCGGGCGGCCGCCCGCGACGGCCCGCGGCCCGGCGGCGTGGCCGCACCGCGCCGTGCAGATGGGCTCCGGCCCAGCCATGCAGTTCGGTGCGACAGCCCATCCGGCTCGATCCCGGCTCCGGCTCGACGGCCGGTGTTGCCATCGGCGGTGCTTCTTCGAGCGCGGGATCGATGTCGGCGCGCAGCGGCCCGTCTTCCCGTTCCGTCATCTCGCCTCCCCCATCCTTCACGCGGTGTCCCATCGGCTGCCCGGTGGCCGGCATTACGGTCTCGCCGGGTGAACCGGGCCATGCTAGTGCGACAGAGTGCCAGGTCACCGACCGAAATCGCGGGAGTGGCGCACCGCTATCCCGACAAAAAACCCAAATCGTCATAAACCACGCAGGCATTGCGCCCATATGCCTTGTGACCTGCACTCATGCAACTTGCAGGGCGGAACCGGACAGAGCCGCTCCAACACGTAACGTCGGGACCCGGCGTGGCACGCTGTGTGGCGTGGCAGACAGCCCGCGGCCGGCCGGAACCGCGAAACCCCCGCTCGCCGCGACGCTGCGCCGTGTCGAGCGCAACGCCGGCGACCTCGCGAGCTCGGCCGTCGCCCGGATGGACGAGACCCTCCCGTGGTTCCGCGCGCTCCCGGCCGACCAGCGGTCGTGGGTCATGCTCGTCGCCCAGGCCGGCGTCCGCTCCCTGGTCGAGTGGCTGCGCTCGGGCGGAACGGTGGCCACCAGCCAGGAGATCTCCGACGAGGTGTTCGCGGCCGCGCCCCGCGCGCTGGCCCGAGCGATCACGCTGACCCAGACCGTCCAGCTGATCAAGGTGACCATCGACGTGGCCGAGGCCGAGGTCGGCCATCTGGCCGCGGCCGGTGAGGAGGAGGCGCTGCTGCAGGCCATCCTCAAATTCTCCCGGGAGATCGCGTTCTCCGCTGCCCGGGTCTATGCCAGGGCGGCCGAGTCGCGCGGCGCCTGGGACGCCCGGCTGCAGGCCATGCTGGTCGACGCCCTGCTGCGGGGCGACTCCTCCGATGTGCTGGCCAGCCGGGCCGCCGCGCTGGGCTGGGCCGACGCGCCCCCGGTCGCGGTCGTGGTGGGCCGCTCCCCCGGCGGCGAGATCACCTCGGTGCTGCACGGTGTCTACCGGGCCGCGCGCCGGGCCCGGCTCGAGGTGATCGGCGGCGTGCACGGCGACCGGCTGGTCGTGGTCGTCGGCGGGGTGACCGACCTGGCCGCGAGCGCGGCCGCACTGGCGCCCAGCTTCGGCGACGGCCCGATCGTGGTCGGCCCGGCCGTGCCGTCGCTCGACCAGGCCACCGAGTCGGCCCGCGCGGCGCTGGCCGGTTTCCGGGCCGCACCGGCCTGGCCCGGCGCGCCCAACCCGGTCGCCGCCGACGACCTGCTGCCCGAGCGGGTCCTGGCCGGCGACCTGACCGCCCGGCGCATGCTGCGGCACGACGTCTACGGCGCGCTGTCGCGGGCCGGCGGCGGGCTGCTCGAGACGCTGGACGCGTTCTTCGCCGCCGGCGGGGTGCTGGAGAGCTCCGCCCGCGAGCTGTACGTACACCCCAACACCGTCCGTTACCGGCTCAAACGGGTCGCCGAGGTGACCGGGCTGTCGCCGCTGGACGGCCGGGACGCGTTCGGGCTGCGGCTGGCCATGACGATCGGGCGGCTGGATCCTGCGACCTAAATCACCGCTAAGGAAACCTGCGGCGAGCACCCACAAATAGGGCGTAACCGGGTGCCGTTTGTAGGAATCCTCCAACAGTGATCGTAGGGTTTGGTGGCCGCCGTCAACCGCGGTTGGCCCTCGGATCCGGAAGAGTCAAGACCGTGCTCGCCCTACTTTCGCCCGGCCAGGGCTCCCAGAAGCCCGGCTTCCTGAGCCCCTGGCTCGCGCTCCCCGGGGCCGACACCCGTCTGCGCTGGTGGTCCGCCCTCGCCGGGGTCGATCTGCTCCATCTCGGCACCGAGGCCGGCGCCGACGAGATCAAGGACACCGCCCGCACCCAGCCGCTGCTGGTCGCGGCCGCCCTGCTCGCCGCCGAGCACCTGCCGCCGGCCGGGGTCGACCTGGTCGCCGGGCACAGCGTCGGCGAGCTCGGCGCCGCGTCGATCGCCGGCGTGCTGCCGGCCGAGGCCGCCATCGCGCTGGCCGGGGTGCGCGGCCGGGAGATGGCCGCCGCCTGCGCCCTCGAGCCGACCGGGATGAGCGCCGTCCTCGGCGGCGACCCCGACGAGGTCCTGGCCGCCCTCGAGCGGTACGCGCTCCACCCGGCCAACCGCAACGGCGCCGGTCAGATCGTCGCGGCCGGCGCGCTGGACGCGCTCGCCAAGCTCGCGGCCGAGCCGCCGGCGAAGGCGCGGGTCATCACCCTGCAGGTGGCCGGCGCCTTCCATACGCCTTACATGGCGCCTGCGGAAACCGCGCTGGGTGCGATCGCCGGGGGCGCTACCGCGCACGATCCGGCCCGCATCCTGCTGTCCAACCTCGACGGCACCGCTGTCACGAACGGCGGCGAGATGGTGCAACGCCTGGTCCGCCAGGTCACCGCCCCGGTGCGCTGGGACCTGTGCATGCGCACGCTCAAGGACCTCGGCGTCACCGGCGTGATCGAGCTCCCGCCCGCCGGCACCCTGGCCGGCCTGGTCAAGCGGGAGCTCAAGGGCGACGGCGCGCCCGAGATCGTCACTCTGAACACCCCGGACGACCTGCCGGCCGCCCGTGACCTCATCGCCCGGCACGGCGGGCAGCAGACTCAAGGAGCAGCACGATGACCGCCGCGGGTTCCCGCATCGTCGCGATGGGCCACTACCAGCCCTCGCGCGTCGTCACGAACGACGATCTGGCCACCACCATCGACACCAACGACGCCTGGATCAAGGACCGGGTCGGCATCGCGGAGCGGCGCATCGCCGGGGCCGAGTCGGTTGCCGACATGGCCACGTACGCCGCCGAGAAGGCCCTCGCCAACTCCGGCCTGAGCGCCGCCGACATCGTCATGGTCGTGGTCGCCACCTGCACCTCGATCGACCGCTGCCCGAACGTCGCGACCCGGGTCGCGGCCCGGCTCGGCATCGCCGCCCCGGCCGCGTTCGACCTGAACACCGCGTGCTCCGGCTTCTCCTACGCGGTCGGCACCGCGGACCACGCGATCCGGGCCGGCGCGGCGCGCAACGCCCTGGTGATCGGGGCCGAGAAGCTCTCCGACGTCACCGACTGGACCGACCGCAAGACCGCCGTGCTCTTCGGCGACGCGGCCGGCGCCGCGGTGATGACCGGGGTCGCCGACGGCGAGGAGCCGGGCGTCGGCCCGGTGCTGTGGGGCTCGGCGCCGGACAAGGGCGACGTCCTGAAGATCGAGGGCTGGCAGCCGTACATCCAGCAGGAGGGCCAGATCGTCTTCCGCTGGGCGACCACCGCGCTCGCCCCGTTCGCCCGCGAGGCCTGCGAGAAGGCCGGGGTCGACGTCTCCGAGCTCGCCGCGTTCGTCCCGCACCAGGCCAACGGCCGGATCATCGACGGCATCGTCAAGCGCCTCGGCCTCGGCCCGAACGTGGTCGTCCCGAAGGACCTGGCCGTCTCCGGCAACACCTCCGCGGCAAGCATCCCGCTGGCCCTGTCCAAGCTGGTCGAGCGCCGGGAGGTGCCCGCGGGCGCCCCGGTGCTGCTGTTCGGCTTCGGCGGCGGCCTCACCTACGCCGGCCAGGTCATCCGCTGCCCGTGACGGGCGGCTTCACCCGGTCGGAGCACCTCCCCAACAGTTGAGAGGAAATTCCCAAAATGGCAACTCGCGAAGAGATCACCTCGGGCCTCGCCGAGATCCTCGAGGAGGTCGCCGGGGTGAACCCGGACGACGTCGCCGAGGAGAAGTCCTTCACCGACGACCTGGACGTCGACTCGCTCTCCATGGTCGAGGTCGTCGTGGCCGCCGAGGAGAAGTTCGGCGTCAAGATCCCCGACAACGAGGTGCAGAACCTGAAGACCGTCGGCGACGCCGTCTCCTACATCGAGGCGAATCACTGACATGAGCAACGTAGACGTCGTCGTCACCGGGCTCGGCGCGACCACCCCGTTGGGCGGGGACGTCGCGTCCACCTGGGACGCCATGCTCGCCGGCCGCTCCGGGGTGGGTCCGCTCGCCCAGGAGTGGGCTGTGCAACTGCCGGTCCGCATCGCCGCCGAACTCGCCGTCGAGCCCTCCGAGGTTCTCGAGCGGGTGCGGCTGCGCCGCCTGGACCGCTCCGAGGCGATCGCGCTGATCGCCGCGAAGCAGGCCTGGACCGACTCCGGCCTGGAGGGCGCCGGGCTTGACCCGGAACGCCTCGCGGTCAGCTTCGGCAGCGGAATAGGGGGTGCCCAGACCCTGCTCAACCAGGACGACATCCTGGAGGCCTCCGGGCCGCGCAAGGTCAGCCCGCACACCGTGCCGATGCTGATGCCGAACGGGCCGGCCGCCTGGATCGGCATCGACTTCGGCGCACAGGCCGGCGTGCACGCCATGGCCAGTGCCTGCGCCACCGGCGCCGAGGCCCTCGCGCTGGGTCTCGACATCATCCGCTCCGGCCGGGCCGACGTGGTCATCGCCGGCGGCACCGAGGCGGTCATCCACCCGCTGCCGTTCGCCGGTTTCGCCGCCATGCGGGCCATGTCCACCCGCAACGACGAGCCGGAGAAGGCGTCCCGGCCGTGGGACAAGAACCGGGACGGCTTCGTCTTCGGCGAGGGCGCCGGCGCGGTCATCCTGGAGCGCGCCGACCACGCGGCGGCCCGCGGCGCCCGGGTCTACGCCCGGCTCGCCGGCGCCGGCATCACGTCGGACGGGTTCGACATCGTCCAGCCCGACCCGGAGTGCAAGGGCGGCATCCGCGCGATGGGCAAGGCGATCAAGGACGCAGGTCTGACCGGCGCCGACATCGCCCACGTCAACGCGCACGCCACCTCGACCCCGGCCGGCGACATGGGCGAGATCATCGGCATCCGCACCGCGGTCGGCAGCCACCCGGTGATCACCTCGACCAAGTCGATGTCCGGTCACCTGCTGGGCGCGGCCGGCGCGGTCGAGTCGATCGCCGCCATCCTCGCCATCCGGGACAGCGTGGTTCCCCCCACGATCAACCTGGACGACCCCGACGAGCGGCTGGACCTCGACGTGGCGGCGCACAAGGCCCGCCCGCTGGAGATCCACGCAGCGATGAACAACTCGTTCGGCTTCGGCGGTCACAACGTCGCCCTGGTCTTCACCCGGGTCTAGGCAGCACAGCGAGGAACGCCCGGGACCTGGTCCCGGGCGTTCCGTCGTTTCCGGCTCAGTTGGTGAAGGTCACGACCAGCTTCGAGTCCTTGACCGTGACGTTCCCGTACACATAGATCTGGTCGTTGTCCGCCTCGTGCTTCTTCGCGCCGAAGAAGTCGCGGTAGTCGGCCTCGTAGTGGGCCACCCCGCTGCCCGAGAAGCGGGCGCTGGCCGACTCGCTCGTCAGGACCGAGCTGACCTCGACCTTCGGGTAGGTCGGCATGGTCCACCGCACGGACGGCTTCTCGCCGGGGAGGAAGGCGCGGAACGGGCAGCCGGGAGGCGCGTCGGACGTGCTCTTCATGCAGCCGTCGAGCTTCGCGCGGACCTGCTTGTCGACCTCCGCCTGCACGCCCGGGGCGAGCTCACGGCTGAAGATGCTGGCCGACGCGTACGACCCGCCCGCCTGGTCGGCCATCACGTCGACCTCGGCGAGCAGGGCGTTTCCGGCCGCCTTGACCTGGTAGGAGCCCGGGAAAACGGTCAGCGTCTCGCCGGCCGCGGGCACCGCCACGCCGTTGACGGTGAGCCCCTGCACCCCCGGGGTGACCCGCAGCGCGGTGAACGCCTCGAGCACCACGTATTTGCCGTCGATCTGGCGAATCGTGACGATCATGTTCACGTCCTTGCCGTTCGCCACGTAGGCGGCCACGGCCCGCCACGACTTGGCGCCGGACAATGCGCGGGCCTTGCTGATCGTGACCGCGCTGGGACGGCGGGCCGGATCGGTCAGCGCGGCCGAGGTGAGCAGCGGATTGTCCTTGGCCGCGCCGGTCCCCTCGTAGGTGTGGCGCAGCGCCTTCTCGGCGTCGCCGTCGGCCAGGGCCGCGAAATACTCCTTGACGGCCGAGTCGGGGCCGTCGCGGCCGATGCCGAGCGCCACCACGAGGACCGCGATGAAGCCCGCGCCGAGGAGCACGACGAGGGTGACGCCGAGCGCGATGAGCCGGCCGGTGCCGAGGGCCAGCAGGCCGCGCCGCTTCGGCGGCTGGGGCGGAGGGGGCGGCTGCATGCCGAATCCCGGCGGAGGGTACTGGCCGACCGGCTGCGGGGGCATCGGCAGGGCGCCGCATCGCGGACAGGCCGGGGCGCCGGGCGGCACCGTGTTGCCGCATTGGAAACACATGCCCCCGACGGGCGTGCTGGTATCACTCACTTGAGCCGTTCCCCCGTGTGCCTTATATCGAAGATGCGGCACAGTATGGCCATTACCGCCCCGGGGGCGCGACCCCGGTCAGGGGCAGGCGGTCCGGGGCAGCCCCGCCACCGCGACCGGCGACCGGCCGGGGGCTTTCGTCTTGCCGGCGATGACCGAGGCCAGGGCGGCCAGCGACAGCTGACTGGACGAGTACGTGGCGACCAGCACCGGCGACTTCGCCGCGGCCAGCAGGTACGGCGTGTCCATCCCGACCGTCACCGCCGCCGCCGGGTCCAGGTCGATGCTCTGGTCCCCGTACCCGACCAGGTGGATGACCTTGCCGCCGGCCGCCTGCACGGTCACGCCGGCGGCCTGAAGGGCCTTCACCAGCGTCACCCGCGCCGTCTCCCGGCCGTCGGCCGCGGTGACCGTGACCGGCCCGCTGACCAGTGGTCCGGTGCACGGCCCCTGGAGGAGGGTGATCGACGCGGCGTCCAGTGCCGCCACCGACTGCTGGTGGGCCACCGAGTTGACCGTGCCCAGGTCCGGCTGCCGGTTCTGCGCGGTGCGGAACTTCAGGGTCAGGATGCGGGTGACCGCCTCGACCAGGCGTTCCCGCTTCAGCGATCCGCTCTTCAGGCCGGCCAGGATGCCGTCCCGGGCGGCGGCGATGTCCGGCGGCATCAGCAGCATGTCGTTGCCCGCGTTCAGGGCCCGCACCGCGGCGTCGCCGGCCGGCCACGTCATGGCGGGTGGCATGTTCATCGCGTCGCTGATCGCGACGCCGGTGAACTTCAGGCTCCCGCGCAGCAGGTCCGTCATGATCTTGTGGGAGAAGGTGGCCGGCACGCCCTTGTCCACCGCCTGCACGTCCAGGTGGCCGGACATCACCACGCCCGCGCCCGCCGCCACTCCTGCCCGGAACGGCGGCAGGTCCTGCGCGGCCAGTTGCGCGGCGGTCTGCGTGATCACTGGCAGGCCCGCGTGGCTGTCCCCGCTGGTGTGCCCGTGCCCCGGGAAGTGCTTCACGCCGGCCGCCACCCCGCCCGCCCGCAGGCCGCGCACCGCGGCCGCGACCTGACCGCCGTTCGCCGCCGGGTCGCCGCCGAACGAGCGGGAGCCGATCACCGTGTTGGCCGGCGGCCCGAGCGTGTCGGCGACCGGGGCGAAGTCGACCGTGATGCCCATGGCGGCCAGTTCCTCGCCGGCCGCGCGCCAGGCGTCCTCGGTGAGCGGTGACTGGCCGGCCGCGCCCACCCCCATCGCCGACGGCAGCATGGTGACGCCGTCGGTGACCCGGGTGACCACGCCGTACTCCTGGTCGGTGCCGATCATCAGCGGGGCGCCGCCGGGCAGCTGCTTCGCGGCCGCCTGCAGCCCGTCGGTGAGCCGGCGGACCTGCTGCGGGTTCTCCACGTTGGTCGCCGGGTTGGTGGAGCCGGTCGGGTCCTGCGGGGCGAAGCTGACCAGGATCAGGCCGCCCAGGTGGAACTTCGCGACCATCTGCGCGGGAGTGTCCACGCCGGCCAGCCCCTGGTTGCCGGCCGCGGAGGACTTGTCCACGATGGTCGCCTCGCTGCCGTACGCGTACGGCATGAGGACCTGACCGGCCAGATCGGAGTCGCTCATCGCGGCGATCGCGGTGGTGGCGAGGGCCGCGGGGTCGGCGCTCGCGGACGCGCTCGGCACGGACGCCGGCGCCGCCGGGACGGAGACGGCGTCGGCCGCGCCGGTCGGCACGGTGGCCGGTTCGTCCTTCTTGCCACTGCACGACGCCGAGGCCAGCAGCAACGGCACGACCAGGGCGAAACGCAGGATCGTCTTCACGTCTGCCATCTCAGCAGCCGGATCCGCGACGCGCAAATCGCGGGTCTTTATCCGAATTAATCACGAGTGTCGGTTTTTCTGGGCGCAGGCAACAGCTACGCCGGGCGCGGCGCGGAAAGGTGTCAGCCGACCCGGGTCAGCAGGGTGACCGGCGCGCCGTCGCCTGCGTACCGGTACGGCTCCAGCTCGGCGTCCCACGCCGAGCCGAGCGCCTTTTCCAGGGCATGAGCAAGAGCCTCCGGCGCCCGCGCGGAGGCCATGATGGCGCGCAGCCGGTCCTCGCCCATCTGGATGTCCCCCGAAGCGCCCATGATCCCGTGGAAGAGTCCGCGGCCCGGCACGTGCATGAAGCGCTCGCCGTCCAAGCCGGGGCTCGGTTCCTCGGTTACTTCAAAACGGATCATGGGCCACTGCCGGAGGGCAGCAGCGAGCTCGGCGCCGGTCCCAGCCCGTCCGGTCCAGCTGCACTCGGCCCGTCGCATGCCGGGATCAACCGGCTGCACGGTCCAGTGCAGGTTGACCGGCGCGGTCAGGACGCGCGCGATCGCCCACTCGACGTGCTGGCACACGGCGAGTGGGGTCGAGTGGACGTATACGACGCCACACGTTGGCACGGTGACCTCCCGGAGACCGAGGTGCGTCTTCCCCTACGACCTCGACCGCGGTTGATCGTGTCCCATGATGCCGGTTGGTACGGATGGTGCGCCAGGGAATCGGCAACATCGACATCGGAACTGCCGTAGTGGCACACCCTGCCCAACGGCCGGACCAGCTCCGACGGCACGGTCCCAGGTGAATCGTGTAGTGTTGCCACGGCCATTTTTCTGCTTTCTCAAGGAGCTCCGCCGTGGCGAGCAACACCTCGAAGACCGCCCGCGCATCAGTCCGCGCCGGCCAGAGCACCGGTGGCGCCCTGAGCGTGCTCGGTGAGTACAAGTACCTCATCCCGCTCGCCAACGGCCGATTTGCCTACGTGCGCAATCTGACCAACGGCAAGACCGCCCACCTCAAGACCGACTCCGAGGCGTTCGTCGAGGAGGTCCGCATCCTCACCGCCGCCGGGCACGGCGCCAAGATCCGCGCCGAGCTGGAGGCCCTCGAGGCCGCCAACCCGCAGCACGGCTGGAGTGCCACCGAGAAGCGCCTGGCCGACGCCGGCGTCTTCGAGACCGCCTGACATTCCGTCAAAGGCGCCTCCCCACCTGGGGAGGCGCCTTTTTCGCGCCTGCTGATCATCTTCCCTAGGAGATCGTCAAGGCACGATCACCCCCAAAACACCCATAAAGTACGCGGGTGGCATCGGTCCCGGCCGCACAGCGCCGGCCCGCTGCAGGCCAAGGCCGCAGCGCGCCTTTCGCGTGAGACGAGCGCCGGCCCTGCCGCCCAGCGGAGAAGCCACCCTGCGGATACGCCTTTGGGTGTGGGGTGACCCGGCGCCTCGCGCGAAAGGCGCGCTGCGGCCGGTGACGCGCCTGGCTCGCGCTGTGCGGGCGGGGCCGGGCAACGCCGTATCCTCCGAAGAAGAACAAGTGGCAGCCAGCCGGCGGCGGGCCGCTCAGGGCAGGAGTTCCACCAGGCCGGTGTCCAGGTCGTAGACCGCGCCGACGATGTCCGCCCGGCCTGCGGCGATCTGATCGGTCACTCCGGTGATGTCGCGCATGCGACGCACCGTTCGGGTGACGTGGGCCCGCATCGCCTGCTCGGCCGCGTCCGGGGTATCCGCGCCCACCTGGAGCACCGCCGGGGTGAGCTGTTCCACCAGGTAGCCGATGTCGCCCTCGGGGTGCTCGTTGTTGCGGACCGCGTCGACCGCGGCCTGCACCGCGCCGCAGCGCTTGTGGCCCAGCACCATGATCAACGGAACGCCGAGCTTGGCCACCGCGAAGCCGACGGAGCCCAGGACCGCGCGGTCGACGACGTGACCGCCGGAGCGGACCACGCAGATCTCGCCGAACGTCTGGTCGAAGATCGCCTCGAGCGGGACGCGGGAGTCGATGCAGCCGACCACGACGGCATGCGGCTTCTGGTCGCCGGAGGCCGAGGCGGCCGAGGCGACCTGATGGCCGTGCTCGGGGTGGCCGCCGACGAAGCGCTTGTTGCCCGCGACCAGCTCGGCCAGGGCTTCCGCGGCGGTGCTGATCGGCGGGATGGGGGGTGCCGACGAGTCGGTCGTCATGAAGGGATTCTCGCTGAGATCGGGCAAGTGAGCAGGGAGTGCGAGACAACTCACGTTCCGCTGGCAAACCTTCCCAGAAATCAGTTCGTAACACTGGCGGTCGGACTGATCGCGAGTGATGCTTATTACCCGTGGGTACAACGGGGCCGTGAGACTTGCGGAGGTGCCCATGTCCGAGCGGTCGCAACTGACTCTCGATGACGGTGTGACGCTGAGCGTGGAGTGCTGGGGTCCGGCAGATGCCCAGGTCACCGTGGTCCTCCTGCACGGCTGGTGTCTCGACCGGCGCACCTGGCACCACCAGATCGAAGCTCTGCGCACGATGCGGCCGGAGCCGCGGATCGTCGCCTACGACACGCGCGGCCACGGGCGCTCCGGATCGACCCGGCTCAAGTCGGCCACGCTCACCCAGCTGGGCGAGGATCTCGCCGAGGTGCTGCGGCGGGTCGCCCCGGAGGGGCCGGTCGTGCTGGCCGGGCACTCGATGGGCGGAATGACGATCATGGAGTTCGCCCACAAGTTCCCCGACGAGTTCGCCGCCCGGGTGGCCGGGCTGCTGTTCGTGTCGACTACCGCCGAGGGGCACACGCACACCCGTTACGGCCTGCCGCCGCGGCTGGCCCTGCTCATGCGGGCCGGCGAGACGCTCGGCGCGGGCCTGCTGGCCCGCTCCGGGGCCTGGCGGCCGCATCGAGCGGTGCTGCCGGCCCTGCGGCCGGCGCTGCGGTGGTTGCTCTTCGGCGACGACTTCGAGGATGCCGCGCTGCAGGTCACGATCAAGAGCGTCGGCCGTACGACGTTGCGCTCGATCGGCGGTTTCCGCGCCTCGATCGGCGAGCAGCAGCGCCTCGACACCCTGGCCCGGCTCGGTGACGTGCCGGCCGCGGTGCTGGTGGGCGACCGCGACCGGCTCACCCCGCCACCGTGCGCGGAGGGGATCGCCGACGCGCTGCCCGGCACCGAGCTGACCGTCTACCCGGGCGCCGGGCACATGCTGCCGCTGGAGCGGCAGGGCGAGGTGTCCGCGGTTCTCTCCGACATCGTGGCCCGGGCACAGGTGAGCAAGCGCCGCCGGCGCCGCCTCCGGAAAGCCGCCTAGAGCGATGTGGCCAGGGCGTCCATCAGGGCCTCGGTGCCCTGCCGGCGCTGCGCGGAGTTGTCCAGCCCGTCCAGATAGACGCCCTGCTCGGTGACGGCGAAGTCGGTGCCGCCGGCCGCTCCCGCGCGCACCTCGACGGTGACGACCGAAACCGAGATACGCTCACCGTTCATCGTCATCTCGTAGGTGTAGACGATGCGCTCCCCCGGCACGATGTCGGTGTAGGTGGCGTAGAAGCCGAACCGGGTCCCGTCGTCGAACACCGACACCACGCTTTCCCGGCCGCCCTCGCGGAAGTCGAACGCCTCGTCCTCCTTCTTCCCGGCCGGCGAGCCGAACCACTTGGCCTTGGCGTCCGGGTCGGCGAATGCGGTGAAGACTCGTTCCGGCGCCGCGCCGAAGTGCCGGTCGATCCGGAACGTGTCATGGATTGCCGTCCTGTTTGTCATGATTCGCCCTCTTCTAGGAGTGTTTCGAGACGATCGAGGCGTGCCGTCCAGCCGGCCCGGCGGTCGGCGATCCACTGCTCGGCCTGCTGCAGCGCGGCCGGCTCGAGGCGGCAGGTGCGCACCCGGCCGGCTTTCTCCGAGCGCACCAGGCCGCTCTCCTCCAGCACCCGCAGGTGTTGCAGGACGGCCGGCAGCGACATGGTCAGCGGCTCGGCGAGCTGCTTGACCGTGGCGGGGCCGCGGCTGAGCCGGTCGACCATCGTGCGGCGGCTGCCGTCGGAGAGGGCCGCGAACATGAGGTCGAGCTGATGGTTAAGCACCTGGTTAAGTATTCATAGCGGCACCCGGCTGTCAAGGACCTAGTTCCGGGGAGTAAGTTCGATTGCCCCCCTTTTTTCGGGGCCGCGAAAAAGGGAGATCCACGAACTTGAGCGACCCCACCGTCCTCCAGCAAGAAATCGCGGTCGAGCAGCGGCACGTGGACCGGGTCTACGCCCGGCTGATCGACCTGCGCCGGGACGCCTCGCGTGCTGAGAAGGAGGGCTACAAGCTGGCCGGCGTCGGCACGTTCGGCGCCCTCGTCGAGCGCGACGCGATGGTCTTCCACGCGGCCCGCCGCCGGCACGCCCTCGACACCGAGTACGAGGGCCTGGTCTTCGGGCGCCTCGACCTGGCCACCGGCGCGACCCACTACGTCGGCCGGATGGGCATCCGCGACGACAACTCGACGCCCCTGGTGGTCGACTGGCGGGCCCCCGCGGCCGCCGCGTTCTACCGGGCCACCCCGGCCGAGCCACTCGGCGTGGTGCGCCGCCGGATGATCCAGTCCAGCCGGGAGACGGTCACCGGGATCGAGGACGACCTGCTCGACCCGGCGGCGGCGCCCGAGGGCATGCAGATCGTCGGCGACGGCGCGCTGCTGGCCAGCCTCTCCAAGGCGACCGGCCACGGCATGCGCGACATCGTCGCCACCATCCAGCGCGAGCAGGACGACGCGATCCGCTCCCCGGCCGGCGGGGTGACGATCGTGACCGGCGGCCCGGGCACCGGCAAGACAGCCGTGGCTTTGCACCGGGCGGCCTACCTGCTCTACGCCGACCGCAGCCGGTTCGCCGGCGGCGGCATCCTGGTGGTCGGCCCGTCCGGCGTCTTCGTGGAATACATCGCGACCGTGCTGCCGTCGCTCGGCGAGGACACCGCGACGCTGCGCTCGCTCGGCACGCTGGTGCCCGGCTACGCCGCCACCCGGGTCGACTCCGGGCCGGTCGCCGCGATCAAGGGCTCGCTGCGCATCCGGCGGGTGCTCGAGCGGGCGTCGCACGACGCGGTCCCGGACGGCCCGGCCGAGCTGCGCATGCTCTACCGGGGCACGCTGCTGCGGCTGAACGCGAACGAGCTGGAACAGATCCGCCGCAAGGCGCTGCCGCGCGGCGCCCGCCGCAACGAGGTGCGTGGCCACGGCTTCGACCGGCTGTTCGACGCCCTCTGGACCCAGGTCCGCCAGCAGAAGTTGAGCGGCCTGCCGGAGAAGCGCGAGTTCGAGGCCGAGCTGGCCGACCGCAACGACTTCCGGGAATTCCTCAAGGCGTGGTGGCCGCGGTTCACCCCGATGCGGGTGCTGCGCTGGATGGCCGACCCGGCCCGGCTGCGCGGCTATGCCGACGGGATCCTGTCCCGCGCCGAGATCGGGCTCCTGGAGGGCTCGTTCGCCCTGCTCGACTCCCAGGGGCCGACGATCGCCGACGTGGCGCTGCTCGACGAGCTGGACGAGCTGATGGGCCGCCCCCGCAAGCCGCAGCAGAAGTCGAAGAACCCGTTCCACGTGCGGGACGGCGTCCAGGAGGTCAGCACGTTCGCCGACCGCCAGTCGGCGGGCCGGCAGGTGCAGCGCGAGGAGGACTACCGCGACTACGCGCACGTGGTGGTCGACGAGTCGCAGGACGTGTCGCCGATGCAGTGGCGGATGATCGGCCGCCGCGGGCAGTACGCGTCCTGGACGATCGTGGGCGACCCGGCACAGACCGCGTGGTCGGGCGACCCGGAGGAGCTGGACCGGTCCCGCGACCGGGCGCTCGGCTCGCGCCGGCGCAACAGCTACTCGCTGACCACCAACTACCGGAACTCGTCGGAGATCTTCGCGGTCGCCGCCGAGGTGATCCGCGTGATCATGCCGGACCTGCCGCTGCCGTCGGCCGTGCGCAGCACCGGCGTCGATCCGGTCGACCTGGTGACCACCCCGGCCGGCCTGCCCGACCTGGTGCGGGAGCTGACCGAGAAGCAACTCACCGAGGTCGACGGGACGATCGGCGTGATCACGCCGGTGCCGCGCCGGGACGAGATGGCCGGCTGGCTCACCGGCCTGCCGGAGCGGGTCCAGGTGGTCACGGCGCTGGAGGCCAAGGGCATGGAGTACGACTCGGTCGTGCTGGTGGAGCCGGCCGCGCTCACCAAGGACGCGGCCGGCATCCGCACGCTCTACGTCGCCCTGTCCCGGGCCACCCAGCGCCTGACCACCGTCGGCACGGTTTCGCGCTGGATTCCCGCTAAGAGACCGGGACGCTGACCGCGTTGTAGGTGGTGGTCGGCTCGGCCGGCGTGGTGAAGCGGGCGTTGGGCAGGAAGAGCCGGCTGCCGTACTCGGCGATGGTGGTCGGGACGTCGAAGGACGGGTCGGTCGTCCTCACCACGAGGCGGCCGGCCGATCCATCCCGGTTGAGGCGGATCTTTGCGATCAAATTCAGCCGATTCTGTACGACGTAGAGGTCGCGGCCGCGCAGCCACAGCCCGTCGCCGTTGGGCACCAGCTCGCCACCGAGGTCGACCTCGGTGGTGACGCCGCCGTAGGTCGTCCGGAACAGCTTGCCGGTGTTCGACTGCACCACGATCAGGGCGCGGCCGTCCGGGGTGGCGGCGATGCCGTTGGCGTTGTTACCGGTGGCGTAGGCGATCTCCCCGGTCAGCGGCACTCCGACGGCCTCGGCGGGCAGTGTGCCGCGCGTCAGCGGCAGCTTGAACAGCACCGGGTTGGTCGAGTCGGTGAACCAGGCGGCGCCACCGGTGAGCACGACGTCGTTGATGAACGACGGCACGGTCTGCAGGGTGTACGACTTCAGCACGGCCCCGGAACGGGTGTCGATCACCCGGGCGTTGCCTCCGGAGCCACCGGAGACGAACAGCCGGTTCTTCTCGTCGATCTTGAGGCCGAGCGACGGCGTGCCCGGCCCCTGGCTGAGCACGCTGCCCTTGCCGGTCTTCAGGCTGACCCGGTAGATGTCGCCGTCGAGGCGGGAGCCGAAGTAGGCGTACGGGCTGTCGCCGATCGCGATGCCCTCGGGCTGGAAGCCGTCGGGCAGCGAAAGGGTCCGGACGGGGGAATGTGCCTCGGCCGGCGTCGCGCCGAGGGTCACGGCCATCAGGGTGGAGATGACAATCGCGAGAGTACGTCTGGACACTGATGTTCCTTTCCAGGCGGCTTTGAGTTGTCGTTGATTGCATACCTCGGTATCGCCGAACCGGTTCGGCTTGCACATATAGCGATGTACGCATACATTGGCCGGAGCGCAGGGCGCGGACGGAGGGTGGAAGGCATGGGTGCCGGGCACGACCACGGGACGCAGGCGCTGCACGCCGGCGAGAAGCATCGCGCCCGCCTCTGGTGGGCGGCCGCCATGCTGGCCGCGTTCATGCTGGTCGAGGCGGTCGCCGCGCTCCTGACCGGCTCGCTGGCCCTGCTGTCCGACGCCGGCCACATGTTCACCGACGTGCTCGGCATCGCGATGGCGCTCGCCGCGATCACCGCGGCCGGCCGGGCCGGCACCGACTCGCACCGCACGTTCGGGCTCTACCGCCTCGAGGTGCTCGCCGCCCTGGCCAACGCCGCCCTGCTCACCATCGTGGCCGGGTTCGTGCTGGTGCAGGCGGTGCGCCGGTTCACCGACCCGCCCGACGTGCCGGCCGGCTCGATGCTGGTGGTGGCGATCGGCGGCCTGGTGATCAACGTGATCGCGTTCGGCCTGCTGCGGTCGGGCGCCAAGGAGAGCATCAACATTCGCGGCGCCTACCTCGAGGTGGTCGGCGACCTGCTCGGCTCGGTCGGGGTCATCATCGCCGCCGCGATCATCGGCCTGACCGGCTGGTCGTACGCGGACCCGATCGTCGCCGTGGTCGTCGCCCTGATGATCCTTCCGCGCACCTTCGCGCTGGGCCGCTCGGCCGTGCGGATCCTGGTCCAGGCCGCCCCCGAGCACCTGGACATCACCGCGGTGCGGGCCCGCCTGGCCGACGTGCCCGGCGTCTGCGACGTCCACGACCTGCACGTCTGGACGCTGACCTCGGGCATGGAGGTGGCCTCCGCACACCTCTCCCTGGAACCCGCGGCCGAGCTGGCGGCGGTGCTCGACACGGCCCGCGAGGCGCTGCACGACGACTTCCACATCGAGCACGCGACGCTGCAGGTGGAGCCGGTCGGCAGCAGCGGCCGGTGCACCCCCGCCGGTTGGTAAAAGATCAGGGTGGCGATCATCACACCCCAGGGGGCAGGATCGTCACACCGGTCACCGCGTGTGCCAACCACCGTCCGATTCGCGGCGGTTTCTCTACGCTTGGTGGCCATGCCATCACGGAGGGACATCGCTATGAGTCAGACCGTCGTCCATGAGCCGAGAGTCGCCTGGGACGGCGCCCGGGCGTTCGTCCGGGCCGCGGGCAGCCCGCACTCGGAGACCTTCGCGGCCCGGGTGCTGAGCCGGCTCGGCAGCGAGGTCTACGGCCAGTTCGCCGACACCCGGCAGCGACTGCTGACGGCGCTGGTCGAGACCGGCGGCGACCGCTTCGCCAGCGACGTGGAGGCCGGCAAGTGGCGGGTGCGGCTGGAAGACCTGTTGCGCACCCACCCGGAGCTGACCGACGCGCTGCGTGAGCTGACCGATGAGGCCGTCAAGCTCTGAGATTTAATCGCTTTTGCGGGATTCGCCAGACTGGTGGGTCCGCAAAAGTAGACAATGTCGGACATGAGCGACGCTCGGGTCATGGTCTTCGCGCCGGCACCTCAACTCACTGTGACGATCGAGCAGCAGCACGATCAGCCCGAGCTGCACGTCCATCCCGGCGGCCAGGGCATCTGGCAGACCCGCATGATCACCTCGCTCGGCGCCGAGGTGATCCTCTGCGCGGCCGTCGGCGGCGAGGTCGGCCGGGTGCTCAAGCCGCTGCTCGACTTCAAGGGTGTCACCCTGCGCACGGTCCCCCGGGAGAGCGGCAGCGGGTGGTACGTCCACGACCGCCGGGACGGCCAGCGCCGATCGCTCGCCGAGATCGCCGGCGCCCCGTTCACCCGGCACGAGCTCGACGAGCTCTACAACCTCGCCCTGGCCGAAGGCCTGCGGGCCGGCATCGCCATCCTGAGCGGCCCCGCCCACCCCTCGGTCATCAAGCCTGAGGTCTACCAGCGGCTCGCCGCCGACCTGCGGGCGAACGGCGTCAAGGTGATCGCCGACCTGTGCGGCGACCATCTGAAGGCGGTGCTGTCGTCCGGCCTGTCCGTCGTCAAGGTCAGCCACGAGGAGCTGATCGCCGACGGGCTCTCCCCGGACGACTCCGAGAAGCACCTCACCGAGGCGCTGATCAAGCTGCACGACGACGGGGCCGAGTCGGCGCTCGTCTCGCGCGCCGACGCCGGCGCGCTCGCCCTGATCAACGAAGAGATCTACCGGGTCGGCACACCCAAGCTGACCCTCACCGACGGCCGCGGCGCCGGCGACTCGATGACCGCCGGCGTGGCCGCGGTGCTCGCCCGCGGCGGCGAGATGAGCGAGGCGGTCCGCACCGGGGCGGCCGCAGGCGCGTTGAACGTCACCCGGCACGGGCTCGGAACGGGACACCAGGACGCGGTCCAGGTGCTCACCGAGCGGGTCAAGCTCACCCCGATCAAGAAGGCACGATGACACGAATCCTGGTCACCAACGACGACGGCATCGACGCTCCCGGCCTGCGGTTTCTCGCACGGGCCGCCGCACGCGACGGCCACGACGTGGTCGTGGCCGCGCCGATCACCGAGTCGAGCGGCAGCAGCGCCTCGATGACCGCGATCGAGGAGCACGGCAAGATCATCCTGCACAAGCGGGAGCTAACCGGGGCCAAGCACATCCCGGCGTACGCGGTGGCCGCCTCTCCGGCGTACATCGTGCTGCTGGCGCTGCGCGAGGCGTTCGGCGAGCCGCCGGAGCTGGTCCTCTCCGGGATCAACCGGGGCGCCAACGCCGGGTCGGCGGTCGTGCACTCCGGCACGGTCGGCGCCACGCTCACGGCGTCGTACGCGGGTCTGCACGGCCTCGCCGTCTCGCTGGACGTGCTGAACCCGCGATCGGCCTCGTCGCGCAGTGGAGGCGCCGCGATGGACATCATCAGCGAGGCCGACGACGAGAAGCGGCACTGGAGCAGCGCCGCCGAGCTGGCCGCGCGGCTGATCCCGACACTGCTGCACACCCCGGCCGGCACGGTCTTCAACCTCAACGTGCCCGACCTGCACCTGGACGGGATCCGCGGGCTGCGCCGCGCGGCCCTCGCCCAGTTCGGCCAGGTGCAGATGCACATCGCCGAGGCCGGCGCCGACTTCGTGCGCACAGCGGTGCAGGCCGCCGACGACCTGCTCGAGCCGCAGACCGACCTGGCGGCGCTGGCCGAGCACTTCGCGGTGGTCACGCCGCTGCGCGCCCCGGTGGAGGCGGCGGACGTGCGGTTCAACCTGGAGACGGTGCAGGTGCAGTCACCGGCGCTGACGTAACGATCAGGCGGTGACCGCGGGCTCCTGCGACTCGGCGCCGCCGAACGGCTGCGGGTTGCCGAACAGACCGAGCAGCCCGGTGACCCAGAGCTGTCGGTGCGCGAAGCGGCTGGGCCGGGTGACCAGCAGCTTGACCTCACTGACCGCGGCAAGCTGGAAGGCAGCCACGAGGGCGCTGATGCCCACGGAGTCGATGAAGGTCACGTTCTGCATGTTGAGCTCGATGCGGGTGGGGTGCTCATCGGCGAGTTGACTCGCCACGGCCTCCCGGATCTCGTATGCGTTCTCCACGTCGATCTCGCCGCTGGGCGAAACCTCCACCACTCCGTCGGCAAGCGTCGACGTCATTATCGACAGCGTCACGCCAATCCCTCCACCCGCCCGAATCGCCGGGCGTCAGCTCCTCTGTGCGCGGGCCGCGACGCAGCGTAATGCTTCGCCTCGAGTGTGCCCTCGCCGGGGGGAGTCGAGACTACCCCCATAAGGTTCGGTGAAACTGACCGAAAGGTTAGGACCCGAACCTGTTAGCCACCTGAGTGACCCGTGTGAACCTCGTCAACCCTACCGGGGCCGGTCAAGGTGTTTCCAAAACGTGATGTCGTCCACAGCGGACACGTTTGCCGGATGACGCACATGGGCAGGTGAGGTGGCGGTAGGCGAACGCAGGAGGGAATCGGACATGTCTTCAAAGACTTTGAACAAGGCCGAGCGGACGGCGGCTCAGGCATGGGACTACCTGTCGTCCGCCATGGCGGATACGGCCTCGAAGGCGGCCTCGGTCGCCGGCGACAAGAGTCAGCAGCTGGCTGAGCAGGCCGGAGGCAAAGCCGACGTGGCCTGGGCCCGGGCCAACGCGGCCGCTGCGGCGCTGGCCGGGCGCAAGCCGAGCACGCCGTGGGGCCTGCTGATCGTGGCCGGCCTGGTCGGCGCCGCGGCCGGCTGGGCGGCGGCGACGTACGCCCGGACGGCGCTGGCCAAGCAGGCCGAGGCCGAGGAGCGCGAGCTCAACGAGACCGCGGTCATCGTCGGGGGCACCGACATCTGATGACCGGGGCGTAGATGTGGCCGCCGGGCGGAGCCCTTTGCCGCCCGGCGGCCCTACGCTGTGCCGGTGGACGCAGAGTTCTTCGACACCGCGGACGAACTACGGGCGTGGTTCGAGAAGCATCACGAGACCGCGCCCGAGTTGTTCGTCGGCTATGGGAAGAAGGGCTCCGGCCGCACCGGGGTGACCCATCCCGAGGCCATCGAGCAGGCGCTCTGCTTCGGCTGGATCGACAGCGTCGCCCGCCGCATCGACGAGCTGAGCTACCGGGTGCGTTTCACGCCACGCCGGAAGGGCAGCGTGTGGAGCGAGGTCAACGTGGCCAAGATCGCCGAGTTGACCGGGCGCGGGATGATGCACCCGGCCGGCGAGCGGGCGTTCGCCGGCCGCAAGATCGACGCGCCGCCGGCGTACTCGTACGAGCAGGGCGGAGCGGAGCTGGCGCCCGAACAGATCATGACTTTTCAGGCGAAACGCGACGCCTGGGAGTGGTTCGATAAGCAGTCCGCGTACTACCGGCGGGCCGCGAGCCACTGGGTCGTCAGTGCCAAACGACCGGAAACCCGCGAACGGCGCCTTGCCCAGCTCATCGCGGATTCGGCGGCCGGGCGCAGGGTGCCTCCGCTGGCCCCCCGCTAGGGGCCGGGCGTCTGTAGAGTTGAGCGACATTCGGCTGCTGTGGCATGGCCACCTGATCAGATAAGGTCCGTCGGTGCTGTCAGCGGGGAACCTCCTGGGCAACCGGTATCGGTTGGACGAGCGCATCGCCACCGGTGGGATGGGCGAGGTCTGGCGCGGCCTCGACGTCGTGCTCGGCCGGGTCATCGCCGTCAAGGTGCTGAAGACGGCCATGCTCGCCGACCCCGAGTTCTCGGCCCGCTTCTACGGCGAGGCCCGGATGATGGCCTCGTTCCGCCACCCCGGCGTCGTCGAGGTCTACGACTACGCCGGCGCCGGTGACGGCGACTCCGCCGAGGACCAGGTGGCCTACCTGGTGATGGCGTACGTGGAGGGCGAGCCCCTCTCCGCCCGCGTCCGGCAGGGCACGCTGCCGGTCGAGGAGACGATGTCGATCGTCGCGCAGGCGGCCGACGCGCTGCACGCGGCGCACGAGGTGGGCGTCGTCCACCGGGACGTCAAACCGGGCAATCTGATCGTCAAGCCGACCGGCGCGGTGGTCCTGGTCGACTTCGGAGTGGCCCGCTCGGCCGCGGTGACGAGCGTCACCCAGCTCAACGCGATCGTCGGCACGGCTCTCTACATGGCCCCCGAACAGGTCGCCAAGGGCAAGGTCACGGCCGCCACCGACATCTACGCGCTCGGCGCGGTCGCCTATCACTGCATCGCCGGCCGCCCGCCGTTCGACGGCGACAACGCGCTGCAGGTGGCGCTGCGCCACCTCGAGGAGGAGCCGGAACCGCTGCCGGCCGAGGCGCCGCTCGCGGTCCGCGAGCTGATCGCCAAGGCGATGGCGAAACAGCCGGGCGACCGGTTCGAGACGGCCGCCGAGTTCGCCGCGGCCGCATTCGAGGCGGCCGGCCCACTCGACTGGAAGCGGATGACCGGCACGGCCCTGGTGGCGCCGCTCAGCCCGGCCCCGCCGACCCGCGCGGTGCCGGCGCCCCGCAACCTGCCGCCGGCCATGCCGCCGTCGAAACGCCAGCCGCGCAGCCAGGTCGCGGTGCTGGTGGCGATCGTGGTGATGGCCGTCCTCGCGATCGGCCTCACGATGGCGATCCTGTTCAGCGGTGACGACGACGGGCAGACGGTGCAGGAACCGATCAACGTGCCGTCCGCGACGACCGAGGACGACAACGGCGGCCTGCTGCTGCCGTCGGTGGGCGTGTCGAGCAGCAGGAGCGTCAAGCCCAACTCGACCCCGCGCGCCACCTCGACCAAGTCGAGCTCCTCGGCCTCGCCGAGCGGGACGCCGTCGACCAGCGCGACCCCGACGACCGCCCCGACCACGGCGGCGCCGACCACTCCCCCGACGACCGCGCCGACCACTCCGCCGACGACGGCGCCGACCACCGATCCGACCACCCCACCGCCCGCGGGGGCCGGCGCCGGAGGTTGACTCTGACACCGTGTCAGGCCGGAGGCTACGAGGACCATGTTCAGTATCGGAGACTTCGCCGGCCTGGGCCGGGTGTCGGTGCGGATGCTGCGCCACTACGACGCCATCGGTCTGCTCCGCCCCGCCCACGTCGACCCGCACAGCGGCTACCGCTACTACGCGGCCGCCCAGCTGCGCCTGCTCAACCGGATCGTCGCGCTCAAGGACCTCGGCTTCACGCTGCAGCAGGTGCAGGCGCTGATCGAGGACAAGGTCGACTCCGGTGAGATGCGCGGCATGCTGCGCCTGCGCCGGGCCGAGCTGGCCGCCCAGGTGACGCGGGACAACCTGCGCCTGGCCCAGGTCGACGCGCGTCTCCGCATGATCGAGATCGAGGGCCATATGGACACCGGAGACGTCGTCATCAAGAACATCGCGCCGCTGCGGATCGCGGCGCTGTCCGCCGTCGCGACCAGCTACGACGACCCGTCGTCGATCAACGAGAATCTGAGTCCGCTCTATCCACGGCTGATGGAGCTGATGGAGCGGGCCGGGGTGGCGATGACCGGGTCGCCGATCGCCTACTACCTGCCCGCGCCGACCGGGCCGGAGGACGAGACGATCACCGTGCACGCGGCCTTCCCGATCGGCGACGCCGAGGTGGGCGACGACGCGGGCTTCGAGGTGGTCGTGCTGCCGGCGATCGAGCAGGCGGCGACCGCGCTGCACGAGGGCTCGATGAGCGAGGCGTTCCGCACCGGCCAGAAGATCGCCACCTGGATCGACGACAACGGCTACCGGACGGTCCCGCCGGGCTACGCCCGCGAGGTCTACCTGGACTGCCCGCCCGGCGACTTCGACAAGTGGGTCACGGAAATGCAGGTGCCGGTCATTCGGTAGAAAAGGGGCGCCCCGGAAGGGGCGCCCCCCTTATCAAGATCAGAAGACGACGGGCACGCCGGCGCGGACCAGCTGCCAGTTCTTGACGTAGAAGTCGGCCGGGTTGATCGAACCCTTGGCCTGGGCCCAGTCGATGAGCAGCTGGCGGATCTCCTGCTGCGCGTTGTAGACCTGGGTCTTCACGATGCCGGGGAAGTTGCCGCCGCCGGAGCGCCGGTAGTTGTTCACCGCCACCACGAACTGCGCGGCCGGGTCGACGTCGGCGCCGGCGATCTGCAGGCGGGTGATCCGCGAGCCGATCGGCAGGCTGATGTCGATGTCGTAGTCGACACCGGACAGCACGTCGTAGTTGTAGTCCGGGATGCTCGGGTCGCTGATGGTCGCCGCGACGACCGGGGCGTCCGGCGCGAGCGTGACGAAGAACTTCGCCGAGTACTCCAGGTACGCCTTCACCTCGGCGCCGGTCAGCACGACCGCTTCCAGGGTGTTGTCATAGATGTAGAGCCCGGCGACATCCTTGATCTTGACGTCGCCCTGCGGGAAGACGGCGGTGCGGCTGAACGGCGCCGCGATCGACAGCACCGGCAGGCTCGCGTACTGACCGCCGGCGAGGGCCGCGGTGACCGTGTCGGTCTGTACCTTGTTGATGTAGTCGAGGATCGGGGTGTCCTCGTACCGCGAGGTGGCCGCGGACAGCGTCTCGGTGGACGTGGCGACGATCTGGTTGACGTACGCCACCGTCTTGTCGTGCTGCGCCTTCACCACCGCGAGGACCTTCGGGTCGGCCTCGACCGTGTTGGTGTTCAGCGTGGTCGCGGCCGACGTGGTGATCTTCCACTTGCCGTGCTCGCGGACCAGGTCGAAGTCCATCTTGGTGAGCCGCTGGCCCCACTTCGACGGCTCGGAGGTGAGCACCTGCTTGCCGGTGGCGGTGTTGGTCACGAACCGCTGCGGGATCTCCAGGTGCGCGTGCCCGAACAGGATCGCGTCGATCCCGGGAACCTGCTGCGCGATCAGCGCGACCGGGTTCTCGTTCGGCAGCTCGGAGCCGTAGCTGGAGGTGCCGCTGTCACCGCCGTGCGCCGAGATGATCACGATGTCCGCGCCCCGGCGACGGATCTCCGGCACCCACTTCGCGGCGGTGCTGATCATGTCGAGGAACTCGAGCTTGCCTTCGACGTTGCCCTTGTCCCAGATCGCCACACCCGGGTTGGTAAGACCGAGAATGCCAACCCGCAGCGTCGGCGCATGCTTACCGAGTGAGACCTGCTTGATGACGTACGGCGTGAAAGCCGGCTTGCCGGTCTTGGCGCTCACCGCGTTGGCGGCCAGCGCCGGGAACCCGAGCTGGCGGATCCACAGGTTCAGCAGCGGCAGACCGTAGTTGAACTCGTGGTTGCCGAGGGTGACGGCGTCGTAGTGCAGCACGTTCATGGCGCGGGCCATCGGGTGCTTCTCACCGGTCGTGGTGATCGGCTCCTGCTTCGCGTAGTACGTCGCGAGCGGCGTCCCCTGGATGGTGTCACCGGCGTCAAGAACGAGCGTGCCGCCGGTCGCCTCGGCGCGCAGCTTGTTCACGAGGGCGGCGAGCTTGGCCACGCCGACGTCGTTGTGCGCGCTGTCGTCGTACTCGGCGTCCTTGTAGTAGTCCCAGTTGTAGACGTTGCCGTGGGTGTCCGACGTGCCCAGCACGGTGAGGTGGTAGGTCGCGGGAGGCGGCGGCGTGGGGTGGCCGTGGCCTTTGCCGTGAGCCTGCGCGGCCTCGGAGGCGACGAACGGCGCCACCGTGGCAGCCGCGGCCGAGGCGGCGATAACAGTGCGCCGCGATACACCGGCGGGAGAAGTCATCACGAACCTTTCATTGACGAAGACGCGCCTGGTGGGCGCGCCTCAGGCACGATAACCACCGATGCTTCCACGTGCGAGGACATCGTGATGCGTTCATGTCACAGCTACCATCCCGCTTCGCACATCTCACCCGGCATATCCACACCGGGCGCGACCAGGGAGGTACTGCCAGTACCGGGTAAGACAGGTACTGGCCGGCCGGCCGAGCCGGCGGTTGTCTGGACTCATGAGCCGCCGCGATCAGAGCCATCCGACGATGATCCTGGCGATCATCTGCCTCAGCTATTTCATGGTCATCCTGGACAACTCGATCATCTTCACGGGGCTGCCCCGGATCGAGGCGGCGATGCACTTCTCACCCACCGGCCTCACCTGGGTGCAGGACGCGTACACGCTGGTCTTCGGTGGTCTGCTGCTGCTCGGCGCGCGCTCCGGCGACATCGTCGGCCGCCGCCGGATGTTCGTCATCGGCCTGCTGCTCTTCGCACTGGCCTCGCTGCTGGTCGGGCTCGCCCCGTACACCTGGTGGCTGATCGCGGCCCGCGCTTTCCAGGGCGTCGGCGCCGCGATTCTCGCGCCGTCCTCGCTGTCGCTGCTGACCGCGAGCTTCGCCGAAGGTCATCAGCGGGCACGCGCGGTCGCCGCCTACAGCGCGGTCGCCGGGATCGGCGCCAGCGCCGGGCTGGTCGTCGGCGGCGTGCTGGCCGACCTGGTGTCCTGGCGAGCCGGGTTCTTCCTCAACGTGCCGATCGGCATCGCAATGGTGTTCGCCGCCCGCCGGTTCATCGGCGAGACCGAGCGCCGGCCCGGCCGCTTCGACCTGATCGGCGCGCTCTGCGCCACCCTCGGCATGACCGCGCTGGTGTTCGGCATCGTCGACGCGGCCGAGTCCGGCTGGAGCGCGCCGGCCACCGTCGCGGCGATCGTGCTCGGCGCCGTGCTACTGGCCGCGCTGGCCGTCAACGAGGCCCGGGCCGAGCAGCCGATCATGCCGCTGCGGCTGTTCGCCGACCGCCGCCGCACCGGCGCCTACCTGGTGCGGATGCTCTACCTGGGCGCGATGATCGGCTTCTTCTTCTTCACCTCGCAGTACCTGCAGGGGGTGCTCGGCTTCAGCCCGCTCGCCGCCGGGATCGCGTTCCTGCCGATGTCCGCGGTCAATTTCGCGGTCGCCGTCGGCGTCAACCGGGTGGTGCGCCGGTTCGGTTCCCCGGCGGTGCTCATCGCCGGGGTCGGGATAACTCTCGCGGGCATGCTCTGGCTCAGCCGGGCCGGGGCCGGCAGCGACTACCTCGCCGCGGTCGCGCTACCGATGGTGCTCATCGGGGCCGGGCAGGGCCTCGCCTTCGCGCCGATGACCTCCGCCGGCCTGGCCGGGGTCGACGCCGGGGACGCGGGCGCCGCCTCCGGCCTGATCAACACCTTCCATCAGTTGGGCAGCGCGCTCGGCCTGGCCGTCCTGGCCGCGGCCGGCTCGGCCGCCGTGCCGGCCGGCGCGGCCGGCGCCGCGGCGCTGGTGCACCGGGTCGACGCGGCGCTGACCGGCAGCAGCGTCCTCCTCGCAAGCGCGCTGCTGCTGGTCATCGTCCTGATCGCACGCCGCACCCGGCAAACCCACACCCCGGCGCCGGCCGGCCCGGCCGTTCCCCGGCCCGCGTACGCCCGGAGTTAGAGCCTCGCCGGAGCGGCGACCCCGAGCAGGTGCAGGCCGAGCTCGAGGGTGCGGCTGGTCAGTTCGCACAGGGCGAGCCGGTTGTGCCGCACCTCGGGAGACGGGGCGCGCAGGACCGGGCAGGCCTCGTAGAACTCGCTGAACGCCTGGGCCACCGCGTAGAGGTAGGCGGCCAGGCGGTGTGGCTCGGCGGTCTCGGCGACCGCGGTCAGGACCGTGCCGATCTCGTCGAGCTGCAGTGCCAGCTGCCGTTCGGCCGGGGCGAGTGGCAGCGACTCGTCCACCGTGGCCGGTCCGGTCACGCCGGCTTTGCGCAGGATCGACTGGATGCGGGCGTTGGCGTACTGCAGGTAGACGCCGGTGTTTCCCTGCAGCGACACCATCCGATCGAGGTCGAAGACGTAGTCCCGGGTGCGGCCGGTGGATAGGTCGGCATATTTCACCGCGCCGATGCCGACTTCCGCCGCCCGCTCGTCGAGGGCGGCCTCGCCGAGTTCCGGGTTCTTCGAAGCGACGGTGGCCCGGGCCCGGTCGACGGCCGCGTCGAGCAGCGCGATGAGCTGCACGGTCTCGCCCGAGCGGGTCTTGAACGGGCGGCCGTCCTCGCCCAGCACGGTGCCGAACGGCACGTGCGTGGCGCGGACGTGGCCGGGCAGGTAGCCGGCCCGCCGGGCGGTCTCGAAGACCATCCGGAAGTGCAGCGCCTGCCGGGCGTCCACGACGTAGAGGATGCGGTCGGCGGAAAGCTCGGTGACCCGGTAACGGATCGCGGCGAGGTCGGTGGCCGCGTACCCGAAGCCGCCGTCGCTCTTGCGCACGATCAGCGGGGCGTTCGCGTCGTCGAAGAAGACGCACAGCGCGCCGTCGCTGCGCACCGCGATCCCCCGGTTCTCCAGGTCGTCGGCGATGTCCTGCAGGTAGTGGTTGTAGAAGCTCTCGCCGACCGCGTCCGCGTCGTCCAGGAGCACGCCGAGTTTGCCGTACACCTCGTTGAAGTAGATCTTCGATTCGTCGACCAGCTGCTGCCAGACGGCGAGCGTGCCGGGGTCGCCGGCCTGCAGGTCGACCACCCGGCGGCGGGCCCGGCCGGCGAAGGCGGCGTCGGCGTCGAAGCGCGCCCGCGCGGTGCGGTAGAGGGCGCTGAACCCGGCCGCGCCCGCCGGCTGGTCCGCCGGGTGCTCGAACAGGTGCTGGATGAGCATGCCGAACTGGGTGCCCCAGTCGCCGAGGTGGTTCTGCCGGATCACGGTCGCGCCGAGGAAGCCGAGCGTCCGGGCCAGGGCATCGCCGATGACCGTGCTGCGCAGGTGCCCGACGTGCATCTCCTTGGCGATGTTCGGCTGGGAGTAGTCGATGACGGTCGTGCTGCCGGTCTCCCCGGCCGGCACGCCGAGCCGCTGGTCGCCGAGCCGGGCGGTCACCTGCCGCCAGATCGCCTCGCCGGCGAACGTCACGTTGAGGAAGCCGGGCCCGGACACCTCGACCGTGGCCAGGCCGGCCAGTTCGGCCTTGGCGGCCGCTTCGGCGGCGATCTCGCGCGGCGGGCGGCCGAGCTCCCGGGCCAGCGCGAGCGCCGCGCCGGACTGGAGATCGGCGTGCTGCGACGGCCGGATCACGGGATCGACGGCGGCGCCGGCCACGGCGGCGAACGCCGCCGCCAAGCGGTCGGACAGGAGAGCTTCGAGATTCATCGGCAACCCATCGGGGTACGCGGGCCGGCCGGTTACGCAAGGATCACCGGCGGGTTCGACCCGCCGGCGGACAAGCAGACTTCAGCGGCGGTCGGAGGATCGCCGGCGTCGCTCGCTGAAGCTGGACATGGGAGGCACTGTAACAGGATGAACACGTGGCAGCTCGGGGATAAAGGGGTGCTGGAATTGCCGTCGGGGCGGCTGGTGCGCGGGCGCGGCCTGAGCCGTCCGATGCCGACGGGGCATCCGCCGACGTTCGGTGTCTACCTGCTCGGCTCGGCGCCACCGGAGTTCGGCTGGGAGTCGCGCTGGGTGCGATGGCCGGACTTCCGGTTGCCGTCGGATCGGCCGTACGCCCGCAAGGTCCTGCTCGAAGCCCTCGCCCGCGCCGAGGGTGACCGGGTCGAGTTCGCCTGCTACGGCGGGCACGGGCGCACCGGGACCGCGCTGGCCTGCCTGGCCGTGCTCGACGGCGTGCCGGCCGCCGAGGCCGTCGCGTTCGTCCGGGAGCACTACGACCCGAAGGCGGTGGAGACGCCGTGGCAGCGCCGGTTCGTGAGCCGATACGAGCCCGATTCGGATCCGCCGGAGAAACAGCGGCACTGATCAGAAGCTGCCATTACGCTCGGGACAGGTCGCCGAAGCCCTGGGGGAACGATGATCGTCGTGGAGCGCACGTTCACCGTGACAGCCACCCCGGGCGCCGTGCTGGGCTACCTGCAGGACTTCGCGAACGCGCAGGAATGGGACCCGTCGGCCCGGCGGACCAGCCGGGTCGGCTCGGGACCGATCGCGCCGGGCGCGCACTGGCGGCACATCCGCAAGATGTGGGGAGTGACCACCGAGCTCACCTACACGCTGATCGCCGCCGAGCCGGACCGGTTGATCTTCCACGGCCGCAGCGAGAGTGCCACCTGCACCGACCTGGTCGTGCTGCATCCGGTGCCGGGCGGCACCGAGGTGACCTACCGGATGGAGCTGGAGCTGCACGGCCTCGCGCAACTCGCCACCCCCCTCCTGCGTGGCGAGTTCGAGAAGCTGGCGACCGGTGGCGTCACCGCGGTGACCGCGGCCCTGGACGATCTGTCCCGGCCGGCCGGTCTCCGCCGCCGGCTCGGCGCCGCCACGCCGAACCGGCTCCCCACCCCCGCCGAGGAGACCGGGATCTAACGAATGGCCAGCACCTGGACGTAGGCCGACGGGATCTTGGCGGTGCCGTCGGTGGCGGTGTTGTAGCGCGTGGCCAGCTCCACCAGGTCGTCGTAGAGCGGCTTGCTGTCCGCGCCGAGTGCCTCGAACGCCTTCAGGGTGGGCCCGTAGTGCTCGCGGAAGTAGTCGGCGAAGTGCTCCGGCGAGGAGAACCGGAACACGAACACCCGCGGCACCACCTGCAGCTCGCTGACCCGGCCGGCGAACAGCTCGCGCACCCGGGCCTGGTCGCCCCACTCGACCGGCCCGCGGATGCCGGGCGGCGGCGGGACCCGGCGGCCGACGGTGCGGAACATCTCGCCGATGAAGCCGTCCGGCGTCCAGTTCGCCATCGCGATCGTGCCGCCGGGCCGGCACACCCGGGTCAGTTCGGCGGCGACCTTCTCCTGGTCGGGCGCGAACATGGCGCCGACCACCGAGAACACCGCGTCGTACGCGCCGTCGGCGCAGGGCAGGTCCTCCGCGTCGGCGACCTCGAACTCCACCGGCAGGTGCTCGGCGGCGGCGCGTTCCCGGCCACGGGCGAGCAGTTCGGGCACGTAGTCGGTGGCGACCACCCGGCAGCCGCACCGGGCGGCTGAGATCGCCGCGTTGCCGGTGCCGGCCGCGACGTCGAGCACCCGGGTGCCCGCCGACAGATCGGCGGCCTGCACGAGCTCCTCGGCGATCGGCTGGATGAGGGCGGCCACGGCGCCGTAGTCGCCGCTGGCCCAGGTCTTCTGCTGCTTGGCTTTCAATCCGTCCAGAACAAGTTCGGTCATGGGAACGACGCTAGGAATGCGGCTCCCCCGCCACATGGGGAGAGCTCCCTATGTTGAGGCGCCGGGCCGCGGCGGCGGCCTGACCCCGATTGGGTACGCCGAGCTTGGTCAGCACCGCCGACACGTGATGGTCGACCGTCTTCGCCGAGAGGGTCAGCCGGGCCGCGATGTCGGCGTTGCTCAGCCCCTCGGCCAGCAGGGCGAGCACCTCCCGCTGCCGGGCGGTCAGCCCGGTCGGGTCGGCCGCGGTGGCCGGGCGCGGCCCGCGCGGCACCGGCAGCCCCCGCTCGCGCAGGGTGGCCCGCAACCGGCGTGCGGCCGGCAGCGCGCCCAGCCGGTCGTAGATCCGCAGCGCCGCCGCCGGGTCGCCGAAGCTCAGCGCCTCGGCCTCCGGATAGGGGCAGCCGCGATCCCGCCACCACTGCGCCGCCCGCCGCCACTCCCCCTCGATGAGCAGCCGGTACGGCTCGGCCGTGCCCGCCGGCGGCGCCTGCAGCCCGCCGCATCGCCACAGCCAGAACGCCAGCTCGCCGAGGAACCACGGCTGCCCGGCCTGCCCGGGTTGCCCGGTCAGCACCGCAATTCCGCGGCGCGCCTCGGCGGCGGCCCGCTCGTCGTCGCCGGCCAGCCAGGACAGCTCGGCGAGCAGGATCGCGGCCGGCCCCACGAACTGGGCCTCGCCACCGCGGTAGGCCCGGCCAGCCGCGTCCTGAGCCTCGGCGATCAGCCCCGGCTCCCCCGTCCGGGCCCGGACGGTCAGGCCGACGGCGAGGGCCGGGACCAGCGACGGCCCCGGCACCGGCGGCCCGGTCAGCGCCTGCCCGGCGTCGTCGAGGGCGGCCTGCCAGTCGCCGCGGAACAGTTCGAGGCGGGCCCGGTGGCCGAGCACGTGCCGGAGGTAGCCGTCCAGGTCGCGGGCCACCAGGAACGGGACCATCCGGTCGAAGGCCGCCTCGGCGGTGGCGAAGTCGCACGCGTCCACCGCGATCGTGCTCAGATTGACCAGGGCGCGCCCGGCGTGGTCGTCGAACCCGGCCGCGGCCGCCTGCTCGTGGGCGCGCTGAAGCTCGGCGACGCCGGCCTGGTCACCGCCGTGCGTCCGCGCCGACCCGATGTTGACCATGGCGTGCAGCTCGGTGTCCCGGTCACCGGTCAGCAGGGCCAGCTCCAGCGCCCGGCGGCCCCACGAGATCGCCTCCGGCAACTCGCCGGCCAGCATGAACAACTGCGACAGATTGCTGTACGCGGCGGCCAGCTCCCGCCCCGGCGGCACCGCCTCGAGCACCTCGACCGACCGCCACGCCGCCGCCCGGGCCTCGTCGGGACGCCCGTTCCACCAGAGCAGCCGGGACACCCAGCGCAGGTTGCCGCCCACCCCGAGTGGGTCGCCCAGCCGCTCGCGCAGGGCCAGGGCGTCGCGCCGGGCCTCGATCGCCTCGACGCTCAGACCGCCGTGGTAGGCGGCCAGGGCGTACTCCTCCAGCAGCTCCGCTCGCTCGGCCGGCGGATGGTCGGCGAGCAGCGGCAGCGCGGTCGCGTAGTGGGCCGCGGCCTGGCGGTAGGCGCCGACCGCGGTGGCCCGGCGGGCGGCCACCGGCGCCCAGCGCAGGACGGCAGCGGCGTCGGCGGCGTGGTGGGCGTGGTGCACCAGGCGGGCCGGGTCCACCCCCGGCCGGGCGCTGAGCGCGGCCAGGACCTCGGCGTGCAGGGCCATCCGGCGTACCGGGGAAAGCGACTCCTCCACCGCCCGCCGCAACAGCTCGTGGCGGAAGGCGACGCCGTCGCCCTTCGCGGTCAGGATGCCGGTGGCCAGACATTCGTCGACCGCTTCGGCCCGGTCGGTGAGCAGGCCGGCCGGGGCGTGCGCCGGGATCACCGAGACCAGGCGGGCCACGTCGCGGGCCCGCGTGGAGAGGGTGGCGAGGCGGGAGAGGATCAGGTCACGCACGGTGGGCGGGACGCCTTCGGCCGCGGCGGCCAGCACCTCGGTCACCAGCAGAGGGTTACCGCCGGTCACCGCGAACACATCCGGGGAGTCACGGCCGGCGCGCCGGGTCAGCTCGGCGACCGCCGCCGCCGAGAGCGGCGGCAGGCTCACCCGCCGGACCAGGCCGGGCGGAAGTCCGGCGAGGACGGTCCGCAACCGGTGGTCGGGGGCGATCTCCTCGGCCCGGTACGTGATGACGAGCAGCGCCCGGCACAGCGCGAGACGTCGGCCGACGAACGCGATCATGTCGAGCGTCGCCTCGTCCGCCCAGTGCAGATCCTCCAGCACCACGACCGGGCGGGCGGCCTGCGGCGGCCGGTCGAGCGCCTCGAGGAACAGGTCGAAGACCTCGGCCCGCGGCGCGTCGGTGATCCGGTCACGCAGCCGGCCGCCGAGCGCGCGGGCGATGTCGTGCAGCGGGCCCAGGGCGCGCGGGGTGAGCAGCGGGTCGCAGGCGCCCAGCACCACGTGCGCGCGCGGGCCGGCGGCCTCGGCGAACGCGGCGGCCAGCGCGGACTTGCCCGCTCCGGCCTCGCCGCTGATGACCGCGACCCGGCCACCGGCGGCGCACTCGGCCAGCAGGCGGTGCAGGGCGGCCAGCTCGCCGTCACGTTCCAGCAGGTCCATCCACGGCCACGTTAGGCGGGCTCACCGGCTCTCCGGCATCCCCCGTTATGCCCGCATCGGCACCGTCTGTTCGACGGTGGTCAGGCCGAACGCCTCCTCGGCCAGGTCGAGCGCCCTGATCCAGGGGAAGTTGCGCGGATCGTTCTGCCCCGGCGGCAGCGGCTCCCAGTCGTCCTCGGCCCCGAACAGCACGCGCACGCCCTCCGACCGCAGGTCGGCGACGGCCCGCCGGAACGGCAGCCGGGCGGCGAGCGCCGAGTTGACGGCGGGCACCACCACGGTCGGCACGCCCCGGCCGATGACCTCGGCGACCGACGAGAGCACGTAGTTGTCGGCGATGCCGGCGGCCAGCTTGTTGATCGTGTTGAACGTCGCCGGCGCCACGATCAGCGCATCGGCGGGCGGCGAGATGCGCCGGCCGTCGGCCGCGAATTTGTAGGTGGTCCGCACCGGTTTGCCGCTGGCCCGGGTCACCTGAGCCGTGTCGAAGAACCCGAGCGCGCTCTGCGTCGCCGTCACGTCGACGGTCCAGCCCCGGCGCACCGCTTCCTCGATCAGCCCGACGACACCGGCGGCTGCACCGCCCCCACTGACCACCACGCGTAAGTCACCCATAGCTGTGATTGTGACCCACAACACAGCTCCATGGTCACTTACATCGAGAAAACTTCGGACCGCTCCCCCATCCGGGCCGGCACCCGCACACACTCGTGATCAATGTGGACCAAACCGAGCTTTTGGGGCGCGATTACTTGCGGCCCCGGCCCCGGCGGCGGAAGCGGGAGGGTGACGCGGGGGCGGGCGGACGCTGCGCCGGCGGCCGGGACGGCGCGGCGGGCAGGGACGGCGCGGCGGGCTCGGGTGCCGGCGCGGGCTCGGGTGCCGGCGCGGGCTGGGGCGCCGCAGCCGGCGGCGGGTCGGGTGCGCCCGTTCCGGTCGCGTCGGACTCGTGGGACGAATGGTAGGAGCGGTAGGTGAGCCACAGGGCGACCACCGCCGCCACCGCCGCGGCCACGCTGGAGAGCTCGTCGGCCAGGGACGGGCCGAGGGCGGCCACGAAGACGATCGCGGTGAGGCCGACCAGCGCGCCGAGGGCGCCGGTGCGGAAGCGCTTGTGCAGCACCATGCTCGGCCGGCGGCGGAGCACCGCGTTGATCGCCGCCTCGACCAGGACGATCGCGGCGGTGATCAGGATGGACAGCTGCCACGCCTCGATGCCGTGCACGTTCACTTCAGCGCCTCCTGGATGTCCTGGATGAACCGCTGGGTGAGCTGCTCGCCGTCGTGCAGGTAGCGCCGGGTGTGGTCGGCGAAACGGGACGCGAACTCGGCGTAGTTCGGGTGCATCGGGCGGGGGCGGGAGCCCTCCACCGCGTACCGAATCGTGTTGAGCTGTGGCAATGACGCCTGCAGGTCGGCGGCGGTGTAGGCGTCGACGCCGGTCGGCGCGAAGCCGAAACTGGCCAGGAGTTTCTGGGCGGGGGTGTCGGTGAGGAAGTGGATGGCCCGCTCGGCCTCCGACCGGTGTTCGCTGTCGGCGGCGATGGCGAGGCTCTGACCGCCGAGGATACCGACCGGCAGCCGGCCCAGGCGGATCTCGGCGGTGCCGGTCTTGGCGCGCTCGGCGCGCTCGATCGACCGCAGGGTGACCGGCCAGTGCCGCATGTAACGCAGGGTGTCCTGCTGGAAGGCCCGGGTGGTGTCGGCCTCGCCGGCCGCGGTGACGATGCGCTTGCCCTGGATCGCCGCGGCGAGCGGGCCGAGTGCGTCGCGCCACTGCCCCAGGCCGAACGACAGGACGCCGTCGGCGCCGAGGATCGCGTCGTCCTGGGCCAGCGCGTGCTCGAGCACGTTGACCACGAAGGCCTCGTCGGTCTGCTGGCCGACGGTGTCGAGCTGCCCGGCGAACTGCACCGGGCCGATGGCCGAGGCGGCGAGCACCTGCTTGAGCGTGGGCTCGGTGTCGCCGCGCTTGTCGGTGACCCGGCGGAACAGCATGCCGACGTCGGTGTTGAACGGCGCCGCCCAGAACTCGCTGGTGCCGGGCCGGGCGCACACCGTGCGGATCGGCGCGAGCAGCGAGATGTCGTTGTGCGGCTGGAACGAGACGATCCGCTTGGTGGCGGCGAACCGGGGGATGTGGATCGTGTCGAGGTTGTAGATGTCGGCGCGGGTCTCGACGAACTTGTCGTACTGATCGCGGGTGGAGCTGTTGACCTCGATCGGCTTGATCTGGGTGTCCGGGTTCAGCTCGTTCCACATGGTGATGAGCAGCGGCCGGCCGCCGGTCGGGTCGACCCCGGTCGCCAAGGTCAGGGTGATCGACTCACGCCTGGTCAGGAAGTATCCGGCGGCGGTGGACATCATCCCGGCGGTCAGGACCCCGGCCAGGAACGACCGTCGTGAGTAGAGCTCGGTCATTCACTGACCGTACTCGATCGATCATCAAAAAGTGATCCCGGTCACCGGATTCTCGAGGCCCTCGATGAGCCCGGCGAGCCGCTGCTCGAGCTCCTCGTCGACCGGCAGGACGCCCCGCACCGACTCGGAGATCCGCTGGTGCAGGCGGTGGCCGCGCGGGGTCAGATAGGCGCGGATGCGGCGGCGGTCGACGTCGTCGACGCGGCGGTAGAGCAGATTGGTGTCGACCAGCTGGTCGACCAGCCGGGTGAGGCTGCCGGGCGGCAGGAACGCGCCGTCGGCCAGCTCGGTCATGAAATGGCCCCGGCCGTCGGCGAGCAGGGTGATCACCCGCCAGGCGTCGAGGCTCTGCCCGGCCTCGGCCAGGACGGCGGCGAGCCGGCGGGACATCAGGCGTTCAGCTCGGGTCAGCAGCTCCATCAGGTCCGCGGATCGACGCATGGCTCATGCTAAGGAGCTGGCGCTGCTGCCGGTCGACGGCGGGGCCGAGCCGGCCGCGCCTCGATGGTCACCCCGACTGTTCTGGCCGCCGCCGGCATCCTTCTCACCGGCATCCTCGTCAACCCGGCCCCGGCCTCGGCCGCCGCCACCAGCTCCTACGGCACCACGCTCAACGGCGATCCCACCGACGTCTACCACCCGGCGACGACCGCGTCGCACCAGGGACTGGCCGGTCGTCCTGATGTTGCAGGTCGCCGATGTGGACAAGGGCTTCTACGCGGGCTTCGCGAAGAAGGTCGCGACGTACGGCTTCGTCGTGCTCGTCCCCAACCACACCCGCACCGCCTCGGACGCCACCGGCCTCTACGCCGACGCACTCGAGGGCCGGCGCGATCCTGGACGCCTCGGCGCCAACCCTGTCACAGGCCACCGCCGTGGAGACGATCGGCCGCTGGACGGCACAGTTCCTGCTGGCTCAACTGGGCGACAGCGCCGCGAAGGCGTACGTCTACGGCGGCGGCGACCCGGCCGACACCAACGTCGAGACGAAGTACTGGAAGTAGGACCTGCTCCGCCGGCGCGGGACCGACCCCCGCGCCCCCTAGATCCGCAGCCGGACCGTCACGACATCACCGAGATCGATCTCCTCGGCCTGCCGGACCTTGGTCTTGATCGGCACGAGGTAACTGCCGTCCTTCGGCCACAGCGAGGTCGTCCAGTCCGTGCCACCGATCCGCGCCGTCACCGGGATCATCCCCCAGCCATAGGTGACCATCGACGCCGCGTCCGCGATCGCCTGGCACTGCTCCGCCGGCACGGTCACGAAGTGCCAGGGCGCCGGACCCCGCCAGAACCACATCTCGCCACTGAACTCGAGATCCATGACGCCAGGATAGGGCGCGAGTCCAGTCGTGCCCGCCGTCGGCTCCGAGAATGGGCCTTGACGGCAACACCTATTGAGGCATATAAATCGACTGGTTACTGGCCAGTAGTAACTGGATCAATTTCGCCGTCCACCTCGTATTTGCTTTCCTGACCGCGCCCACCTGCGGGTATGCGGTCTGCTGGCAAAACCCGCAGGGCGATTTTCGGTGCCGATTGGATGCCATTTCCAATTTACGTCCTCCGCTTTGTAGGTCATCGACAAAAGCCCGTTCCCGCGTTGCGAAGAGGAGCAGTAATGCGTAAATACCTGTACCTGGCGAGTGTGGCCGGCGCCGCGCTCGGTGCGACCCTCCTGGCTTCCACCGCCTTCGCCGACACCGGCGCCGTGCTCACCGTCGGCGGTGTGGGCGGCACGAACGCCGCGGTCGGCGACACCGTCACCGCGGCCCTGAAGAGCGGCACCAACGCCACCTTCTACTCGACCGCCACCGGCACCAGCGGCGTGAGCTGCACCGCGTCCAGCTTCTCGTCGACCGTGACGGCGAACCCGCCCGCGCCGGGGGTGGCCACCGAGACGATCGACGCGCAGACGTTCGGCGGCTGCACCAGCAACATCGTCGGCACGCTCGGCGTGCGCAGCGTGACGCTGAACAATCTCGCCTACGCGGCCACCATCGACGGCGGCACCGGCGCGGTGGCGATCAGCCCCGGCAGCGCCGGCCCGATCCAGGCCACCGTGGTCATCACCACGCTCCTCGGCGTGATCACCTGCGTGTACCAGCCGGTCGCCACGTCGCTGGCCGGCGTCGCCAGCAACGCGGACAACTCGATCAAGTTCACCAACCAGCAGTTCAACAAGCTCACCGGGTCGACGCTGTGCCTGTCGACCGCGTACTGGACCGCGACCTACTCGCCGGTCACCGACACCACCCAGGCCGGTCCGGTCTTCGTGAACGCGACCGCCCCGGAACCGACCGACACGGCCACCCCGGAACCGACCGAAACCGTCACCCCGGAACCGACCGAAACCGTCACCCCGGAACCGACCGAAACCGTCACCCCGGAGCCCACCGAGACCGTGTCACCGGAGCCCACCGAGACCGTGTCACCGGAGCCCACCGAAACCGTCACCCCGGACCCGACCGACAGCCCGGCCGCCGTCTGATCACGACCTCGGGTCCGGCCGCTTACCATTGCGCGCCGGGCCCGAGGTTGCGCCAGAGGAACTCCAGGGTGAGGGCCGCGATGGTGGCGGCCTGCTCGTTGTCGGCGGCGGTGCCGTGGCCGCCCTCCACGTTCTCGTAGTAGAGGGCGTCGTGGCCGTGCTCGCGCAGCCGGGCCAGCATCTTGCGGGCGTGCCCGGGATGCACGCGGTCGTCGCGGGTCGACGTGAGGAGCAGGGCCGGCGGGTAGGCGCGGCCGGGCCGGACGTTCTGGTAGGGCGAGAACTCGCGAAGGTACGCCCAGTCGGCCTCGACGCCGGGATCGCCGTACTCGGCGATCCACGACCGGCCGGCGAGCAGCTCGGTGTAGCGGCGCATGTCGAGAAGCGGCACCTCGGCGACGACCGCCCCGAACAGTTCCGGGTAACGGGTCAGCATGACGCCCATCAGCAGGCCACCGTTGCTGCGGCCGTTGATCCCGAGCTGCGCCGGCGTGGTGATCCCGCGGGCCACCAGGTCACCGGCGACGGCGGCGAAATCCTCGTACGCCCGGAGCCGGTTCTCGCGCAGCGCGGCCCGGTGCCACGCCGGGCCGTACTCGCCGCCGCCGCGGATGTTCGCGTGGACGTAGGTGCCGCCGCGGGCGAGCCAGCCCCGTCCGATGGCGCCGTTGTAGACCGGGGTCCGGGAGATCTCGAAGCCGCCGTACCCGGTCAGCAGCGCCGGGCCGGCCGCGTCCGCGCCCACCACGAAGTACGGCACCCGGGTGCCGTCGGCGGAGACGGCGAAGAACTGGCGCACCGTCATGCCGTCCGTATCGAAGAACGACGGCTCCTGTTTGAGCTCGGTGACCGCGCCGCCCACCGTCCCGGAACTCAGCGTCCGCGGCCGCAGGAACCCCTGCGCGAACAGGAGGTAGGAGTCGTCGCGGTCGGGGTCGGTGTCGAGGATCCCGAGGTGGTCGAGCTCCCCGGCGGCGGGCATCGGCTGCCGGCGCCACTCCGGCCGGCCGGGGGTGAGGACGTGCATCTGCGACCGGACGTCGGTCATCGTGACGACGAGCAGGTGGTCACGCGTCCACCGGAAGTCGCCGAGCGACGTGTGCTCGTCGGGCCGGAACAGGACGGTGAGGTCCCGCCGGCCGGCGAGGAACGGCTCGAACTCGGTGGCGAGCAGGGCCCCGGCCGGATGGGTCAGCCAGGGCGACCGGAGGCGGATCAGCAGCCACTCATGGTGCACGGAGACGTCGGCCTCGGCCGGGACCTCGATCCGGACGAACTCGCCGGACGGGCGGCGCAAATACCGCTCGGTGCGGAAGAAGTCCACGTACCGGGTGACGTAATCGCGTTCGTACCCGGGCGACGGATCGTGGCCGGCCCAGACCTGGACGTCGTCGGCCTGCCCGGCGAAGACCGGCTCCGCGTCGGCCAGTGCGGTGCCGCGCCGCCAGCACTTGACCAGCCGCGGATAGCCCGAGGACGTCATCGAGCCGGGCCCGAAGTCGGTGCTCACGTAGATGTGGTCGGCGTCGATCCAGCTGACCCCGCTCTTCGCCTCGGGCAGCGTGAAACCGCCGGCGACGAAGACCCGGTCGCGCAGGTCGAACTCGCGCACCACCACCGCGTCCGCGCCACCCCGGGAGAGGCTGATCAGGCAGCGGTCGTAATCGGGGCGCAGCACCGTGACGCCGCTCCACGTCCAGTTCTCGCCCTCGGCCGTGTTCAGCGCGTCGACGTCCAGCAGCACGTCCCACTCGGGCTCGTCCCGGCGGAACTGCTCCGCGGTGGTCCGCCGCCACAGCCCGCGTGGGTGGTCGGCGTCCCGCCAGAAGTTGTAGTAGAGGCCGTCGCCGCGCCAGCCGGGGAACGGGACACGGTCCTTGCTGTCGAGCACCTCGCGGATCGCGTCCCGGACCCGGGTGAAGCTCTCGCCGGACAGCGCGGCCAGCGTCGCGGCGTTGAGATCCGCCACCCACCGCATGACCTCGGGCGCGTCCAGATCTTCGAGCCAGAGGTAGTTGTCGTCGATTTCCTCGTGCACGCCCTGCCCACCCCCGCGTCGATCGCTGGGTTCGACGATCGCATCACCGCGGACCGCTGCCAAGTGCGAACGGGCAGAAGTCCTTAGCCGCGCCTTAAGCAGGTAGGAACCGTTGCTTTGCGGTTCCTATGCTGCTGGCCGTGTCGTTCACCGCGTTTCCCGAGCCCAGCGCCGAGTCCCGCCCGGCCCGGCCGAAGTGGGGCCTGATCGCTGCCGGTGGCGCGGCCGTCGTTGCGGTCGTGGTGGCTGCGGTCGCCGTACACCTGGCCGGCTCTTCGTCTTCTTCTTCTCCCGATAGTCCGCAGGCGGCGGCGAACGCGGCGGCGATCGTCGCGGCATCGCCGAGCTCAGCGGCCTCGGCCACCACGAAGCCGGCCGCCACGAAACCAGCAGCATCCACGCCACCGAAAAAAGCCAAGCCCGGCTGGATCCCGGTCGATCAGGCGGCCTGGTCGGCGCAGGTCGCCGCGTTCAAGGCGCGCAAGGTCGACCCGGTTCCGGCGGGCGTGGGCGACAAGCCGGAGTTCCGGGCCGACTGCACCTACAGCCACCGGCTCGCCGACGACCCGATCGTCCTCCCCGGCCTGCCCGGCGCGTCGCACATGCACTCCTTCGTCGGCAACAAGGCGGTCGACGCGAGCACCACGGCCGGTGATCTGACCAAGTTCACCGCCACCACCTGCCAGCCGACCGTGGACCACTCGTCCTACTGGGTGCCGACGCTCTACGACGACGCCACCAAGAAGCCGGTCGAGACCACCGGTTTCCGGGTCTACTACCGCTCGATCCGCAGCAACTCGGCCGGCATGATGCCGATCCCCACCGGCCTGCGGATGATCGCCGGGGACGCCAAGAAGAAGGTGCCGACGCCGCGGGGTGCGCAGGGCCAGTTCTACTGCGCCTTCTACGGCCCGGGCGACCTCGACGGCATCGCCCGCAGCGCCGACGGCAACTGGCCGATCTGCGGCGAGCCCGCCACGCTGCACTTCATGCTGCAGTTCCCGGACTGCTGGGACGGCAAAAACCTGGACAGCCCCAACCACAAGGACCACCTGGCGTACGGCACGGACAGCGCCTGCCCGAAAGATCATCCGGTACGGATACCGGCGCTTACCTTCGACATCCAGTACGGCGTGAAAGGCACCACGCAGGGCTACTACCTGTCGTCGGACCCGGCCGGAAAGAGCGCCTCGTCGATGCACGGCGACGCGTTCCTGATGTGGGACAGCGACGCGATGAACAAGCGCACCAAGGACTGCGTCCTGCAGCGCCGCACCTGCGACGACAACGGCTACCTGCGTTAACCCGCCACCAGGTATTCGCGCAGGTCGGCCCGGCCCTGGTGGATGCGCGACTTGACGGTGCCGACCGGGATGCCGAGGTGCTCGGCGATCTCGGCGTAGTCGAGCCGGCAGACGTCGCGCAGCACGATCGGGGCGACCAGGTCGGGGCGGCGGTTCTCCAGGCGTTCGAGCGCGATCGAGGAAGTCGAGCCGGGAGCCGGCGATGACGCTCGTCGTGCGCGGGTCGGGCCGGTCGAGCGGGGTCACCTCGTGCGCCTCCTCGACGGCACGGCGCTTGAGGGTGCGGTAGGTCTGCCGGGCGCTGTTGGCCACGACGACGTAGAGCCAGGTGGAGAACAGCGAGCGCCCCTCGAACCGCTCGATCGTGCGGGCCACCTGCAGCAGCGCGTCCTGGCAGGCCTCCTCGGCATCCTGGTAGCAGGGCAGGAAGCGCGCGCAGCGGCGCAGCACCTGCGGCCGGAGCAACGCGAGCAGGTCCTCGAGCGCTCTTCGGTCGCCGGCCGCGGCCTTTCGGGCCAGCTCTTCCTGGCGTTCGTCACCCATCTGATCCCCCGCGATCAAGCGCGCTCGCCGCGCCGTCGAAGCTGCGTGCCGGGGTCTCCCCGGCCGTCGACCGGATCGTGCTGCGGGCCCTGGCCGCCGACCGGGACCGGCGCTGGCCGACCGCCGCCGCCCTGGCCGACGCACTCGACGAGGTGGCCGCCGCACCGGCCCGCCGCCGCAACCGGGCCCGGCAGATCGCCGGCCGCGCGCCCGGCACCGCCGACGGTCTCGACCGGGCGACCCTGCCCACGCACAACCGGTGCACCCGATGGTCGGTGCGCACCGTCCCCGGCGGCCGGGTCACCCGCTGGACCGGTTGCGCGGGCACCGATGTCTCGTTCAGCGAGGTGGTGGCCGCGGGAACCTACCTGCAGATCAAGCAGGTGGGCGACACCGACCGCACCGACGAGTTCATCCGGTCGATTCATTCGTAGCAGTCCTGCTTGCGCGACTGCAGCGTGAACTCGGTGACCTTGCCCTTCTCGATCTCGATGCGGTAGACGGCCCCGCTGTTGCCCGGCACCGACGCGTACCCCCGGCCCTCGGTCTGCCCCTCGTCGATGTTCGAGTAGTCCGGGTACGCCGCGAGCACGGCCTTCGCGGTGCCGCCCGGGCCGATGCCCTGCGGGCTGGCGACCCCGGCGTACGCGTCGATGATCACGACGCCCTTGCCGGTGGAGTAGTAGACCGAGCCGTGGTCCTTCCCGGCCCGCTTCAGCGTCGCCTTGACGATGCAGCCCGTGGTGGCGGCCGGCTGCCCCTCGACGATCGGGCCCCACGCGCTGATCAGCCCGGTGCCCTTGGCCTGGGCCTGGGACATGCCGAACCTCAGCGTGCCGAGCCCGTTCGGCCCGAGCACCAGCGTGGCCGGCGCGCTGCTGCTCGGGGCGCCGCCGCCCGGGGTGCTGCTGCCCGGGGTGCTGCTGCCCGGCCCGCTGCTGCTGGGGGCGCTGCTGCTGGGGGCGCTGCTGCCGGGCGTGCTGCCGCTCGGCGCCGCGCCGGAGGAGGCGACCGACGGCGGCGCGGTGACCGGACCGGCGGCGCCGCCGACCGTCTGCACGCCTTTGCTGCAACCGGTGACGAGAAGGGCGGCGGGAAGAACGATGGCGCCGAGGAGCACGGGGCTACGCATGGTGGGGCCTCTCAAAGTTCGCTGTTGTCGCGTTGTCCTTCAGTGCGATGCGGCGATCCCCGGTCTGGTTCGGACGCGGACGATAACAAGCAGGTAACGGTGGTTCGCTCCGGCTTCGGAAGATCAAGTGCACCACGACGGCGTACGCGATCAGCACCGTGACGTCGGCGACAGCCATCTGCCACGGCATGTCCGCGGCGGTCTCGTCCATCCCGAGGTCGCCGTAGGCGGCCGCCAGGCCGGCGCCGAACAGGTTGTTCATCACGTGCAGCGCGACCGCCGCCTCCAGACCCCCGGTCCGCACCGTCAGCCAGCCGGCGACCAGCCCGAAAGCCGTCAGGTCGGCGAAGCCCCACGGCGTCCCCCAGCCGTGCAGGGCCGCGAACACCAGCGCCTGCACCAGGATCGGCGCCCACGGCCGCCGGAACCACGCGCCGACGCCCTGCAGCAGCCAGCCGCGCATCAGGTATTCCTCGGCGGCGGCCTGCACCGGCACCACGAGCAGCAGGACGGCCAGCGCCGCCGCGATCGAGGCCGGGGCGGCGAGCCGGTCGCCGAGCCCGGTGTCCGCGCCGGTCGCTGCGCCGAGCGCCAGCGCGCCGCCGAGGGAGAGCCCGACCGCACCGGTCGCGAGGAGCAGGCAGGTGCCCAGCCGGCGCCACCGCAACCGGCCGGTGACCGAGGACAGGGTGCCGGGCGGCCGGCGCTGGATCCACCACGCGGCCAGTTGCGTCACCGGCAGCAGCAACCCGATCACCAGGAACGTCATGGCCAGGTCGGCGAGCGGCCCGAGGGTCGGCGGCGAGCCGGCCACGCCGGACCGGCCGGCGATCACGGCGGCCACCGTGAAGATCAGGGCGAGCACCAGGGCGAGCACGGCGCCGGCGACGACGATGAACGCGCTGCCCGCAACCAGGCGCCACCAGCGGTGCGCCCCGGTGCGGGCCAGGCGGTGATATTCGACGGAGGACATGGGGAAAGTCTGTCGATGCGGGGCCGTCCGCGGATCGGCCCACGGACGGATCCGACCCCTGCCCCAGGGCATAGGACCGCCGCTACGCTGGGCGGCATCATGACCTGGCTGCTGCCCGCGTTCCTTGCCGCGACCCAGATCGCGCTGTGGCCGGGCCGGCCGCTGGCCCACGGCGGCCCGGTCGATCCGGTCACCGCCGCCGCGGTCGTGGCGATCACGATTGCCCTGGCCGCCGCGTTGTCGTGGCGCACGCGCGCCCCGGTCGCCGTTACCGTCGCCACGGCCGCCGCGATCAGCCTCAGCACCTGGGTGCTGCCCGAGCAGGTGTTCCTGACCCCCGGCGACGGGGTCGCGGTCAACGCGCTCACCGACCTGGTGGCGCTGTTCAGCGTGGCGGCCCGCCGATCCCGCCGGACCACGGTGCTGGTGATCGCCGGCCTGCTGCTGTGGCAGGCGGCGCTGTTGGCCGTGCGGCCCGCCGACTATCTTCTCGACCTGCTGCTCAGTGCGGTCCTCTACGTGCTGGCGGCTGCGGCCGGGCGGGTCCGGGGCCGCTGGCGGGGCGACCGGGCCGCGGCGGCTCGGCGGCTCGCCGAGGCGGAGCAGACCCGGCACGAGGCGGCCGGCGCCGAGCGACGCCGGCTCGCCCGCGAGCTGCACGACGTGACCGCCCACCACCTGACGTCGATCGTGGTGAACGCGTCGGCGGCGCAATACCTGGCCGAGCAGCGCCCCGACCTGCACGCGGAGGCGCTGGACTTCGCGGCCCGCACCGGCCGGCAGACGCTCACCGACCTGCGCCGGCTGGTCGCGGTGCTGCCCTCGGCCGACGAGGCGCCGCCGAGCCTGACCGACCTCGTCGACGACTTCCGCCGGCTGGGGCAGGTGGTCCTGATCGAGGTGTCCGGCGATCCGCCGCCGCCGGTCGCCGAGGCGTTGCACGCCGTCGCCCGCGAGGCGTTGACGAACACCCTGCGTTATGCGCCGGGCGGTCAGGTCACGCTGCTTGCGCGGTACGGGCCGGACGGCGCGCTCCTGATCGTCGAGGACGACGGCGGCACCGCCACGACCACCGCGGCCGCGGATCTGGGCGGCGGCCGCGGCCTCGCCGGGCTGCGCGAGCGGGTCGCGGCGCTGGGCGGCACCGTCGAGGCCGGCCCACGAGGCAGCGCCCGTCCACAGCCCGACGGCGGCCCAGCCGGGCGCGGCCCAGCCGGGCGCGGCCC
>NZ_JBEZYA010000013.1:59706-109431 GCF_040638295.1 Actinoplanes sp. NPDC026619 | reverse complement strand
CCAGCCGAACGCGGCCCAGCCGAACGCGGCCCAGCCGAACGCGGCCCAGCCGAACGCGGCCCAGCCGAACGCGGCCCAGCCGAACGCGGCCCAGCCGAACGCGGCCCAGCCGGGCCTGGCCCCGCCGGGCGCGGCTGGCGGGTTTGCGCCGTCATTCCGCCGGCCGGTGTCGTGGCGTCCGGCGGCGCCGCGGCCGTGCTGCGCCGGATCGGTGCACAGTGGAGCAGCGCGGCCGTGCTCGACGCCGGCCTGATGCTGCTGACGCTGGCGCTGCCGCTGACCTCGGCGCTGGACGGCGCCGGACCGGCCGCGGTGACCCTGCTGACGCTGGCCGCCGTCGCCCATTCGGCGCCACTGCTCGCGCGCCGCCGCCACCCCTGGCCGGTTCTGATCGCCTGCGCTCTGACCGCGTGGCTGAGCACCCTGCTGGTGGCGACCGGAGTGGCCCCGGGCGGCGAGGTCTTCTTCTTCGGGCCGGCCGCCGACCTGGCCGCGGTCTATGCCGTCGCCGCCCGCGCGGCCCGCTCGTGGATCGCCCCGATCGTCTCGCTGGCCGGCACCGCGGCGGCCTTCGGGCTCCTGGCCACGATCGAGCAGCCGGCCGGCGGCGGTCCCGGTGGAAGCGGAGGCATGGGCGGCGGACTGGCGGTCATGGTGTTCCTGCTGTCGGCGGCGTTGTTCGCGGGTCTGCTGGCCGCGCCGTTCGGCGGTGCCTGGCTGGCCGGCCACCTGGTCCGGAAACGCCGGGAGCGCCGCCACGACCGGGAGCGCGGGCTGGTCGCGGTCGAGGGGATGCGGGCCGAGGCGAGGGCGCGCCACGAGCATGCCCGGATCGCCGACGGTCTGCGGTCCGCCGTCCTGGAGCAGGCAGCCCGGGTGCCGGCGGCCGCCGAACAGGCCGACCTGGCGGGCGTCCTGGAGGCCGCGCGGGCCGCCCTGGCCGCGATGCGCGGTCTGCTCGACGGCCTGGGCGGGCGCCCCGGCCGGACCGAACCGGAGGTCTCGTCATCGCCGTCCGTGTGATCGTCGTCGACGACCAGGTGATGGTCCGCGCCGGACTGTGCGCAGTCATCGGCGCGCAGGACGACCTGGAGGTGGTCGGCGAGGCCGGCGACGGTGAGGCCGCGCTCGAGCTGGCCGCCCGGGCCGAACCGGATGTGGTGGTGATCGACGTGCGGATGCCCGGCATGGACGGCCTCACCGCGACCGCCCGGCTCACCGCGGCCGGCAACCCACCCCGGGTGCTCGTGCTCACCACCTTCCATCAGGACGAATATGTCTTCGCGGCGCTGCGTGCCGGCGCGTCGGGCTTCCTGCTCAAGGACGCTGGGCCGGCCGAGCTGGTGACCGCGATCCGCACCGTGGCGGCCGGCGACGCGATGCTCAGCCCGGTGGTGACCCGGCGCCTGATCGAGGCGTTCGCGGCCGGCCGCGTCTCCGGCGCCCGCCCCGGCGACCCGCGCCTGGGCACGCTCACCCCACGCGAGCGCGACGTGCTGGTCCAGCTGGCCACCGGCCTGTCCAACGCGGAGATCGGCGCGGCTCTCGGTATCACCGCCGGAACGGTGAAGGCGCACGTCAACGCCCTGCTGCCGAAACTCGGCGCGCGCGACCGGGTGCAGGCCACGATCGTCGCGTACGACCTGGGCCTGGCCCGCCCGAAATAGGCCCGCCCGAAATAGGCCCGCCCGAAATAGGCCCGCCCGAAATAGGCCCGCCCGAAATAGGTCAGCCGACGACCGAGCGGAGCGGGATCCCGGCCGCTTTCAGGTCGGCGACCAGGTTGCGCAGGAACGGGTGTTCGTCGAACTGGAGGCCCTGCGGGTTCGGGATGGTCAGGTAGGCCGAGTCGCCGGCCAGCGCGACCGTTGCCGTGTTCGTGTAGCGGGCGACCAGGCTCCGGGCGCGGGCCAGGTCGGCGGTGGCCACCTGGATGCGGCCGGGGCGCCACTCGCCGCCGAGGTTGGCCGGGGCCGGCTGGGCGGCCGCGGCGGCCCGGGCCGGGGCCACGGTGGGGGCGATCCGGGCCGGCGCGGTGGCCGCGGGCGGGTGGAGCAGGGCGTTGGCCAGCAGTTGCAGGCCGCTCTCGTTGTACGCCCGGAACAGCGGGTTGAACGCGAACAGCACCGCGTGGCCGGCGCCGGTCGGCTCGTCCACCACCACCGGCGTTCCCTTCAGGACGTCCTCGTGGACGGTGTAGCCGTTGTGCCAGAACGTGTCGTCGCTCGGGTAGGTCAGGACGTTCACGCCGGTGGTGCTCGGGGTGAGGATCGCGTCGTTGTTGTTGAACTCGAAGTCCTCGGCCGGGCGGCCCAGCGCGACCGGGCTGCTGGTGTCCACGTCCACCCGCAGATGCGAGCCGATCACCAGGTAGTCGTCCGGCTTCGCCTTCTCGGTGGTGGAGGTCAGGCCGGCCGCGCGGGCCAGCCGGGTGCCCTCGTTGCGCAGCCCGATGTAGGTGTGGCCCTGCGCGATCCAGTTGCGGAGGTTGGCCTGGCCGGCCGCGGTCAGACCGCCGGTGGCGCTGCTGCCGTCGGGCACGAGCAACGCCGTACGGCCGGTGAATGCTTCGGTGTTGTCGTTGATGTCGGCCGTGGTGACCGGCGCGAGGTCGAGGCCCCATCGTTCGCCGAGCACGTAGCGCGCCTCGCCGTAGGAGCCGGATGTGGTGGAGATGCCGGCGCCGCGGAACAGGCCGACGTCGGGCCCGGTGATCGCGGTGCCGGTGGCGGCGCGGCGGCCGGGGGTCAGGGTGACGCCGAGCGAGCGGGCCAGCCGGTCGACGGCCGGGGTGACGGCGGCGGCCGGCAGCCGGGCCTCACCGTCGTCGCGGACCGGGGTGATCCCCTGGTCGAGCAGCTGGAACGTCAGCTGGGCGGCCGCGGCCGAGTCCAGCGGGAACGTGTAGGACCCGGTCGCCGGCCCGCTGCGGCCGCCCTCGATCCGCCGGACCACCGACGCCCGCGGCCGTACGTCATCGCCGGTGTAGATGGTGTCGATGCCCATCAGGAGCGGGTTGCTCCACGAGGACACGTCGTAGAAGTAGGGGAACGGGACGTACGGATCCTCGCCCAGCGTGGCCTGGATCCAGTGCTTCTGCGGCTGCTCCATCGGGATCCAGTAGGCGCCGGCCGGCACGCTGACGTCGCGGCCGGTGCGACCGCCGAAGATCCGGGCGTTGCGCACCGTCAGGGGCTTGTCGACCTCGTACACCTCGACGTCCATCCGGCGCAGCCGCTCGACCAGCCGGCGCACGTCGGCGAGCTGGCGGCCGGGCATCAGGAAATACGATTTGATCTTGATATCCGGCACCGGGAACTGGACCGCGTTCTCCGGCTGCACGATCTCGTTGGGCTCCAGCGCGCCGGCCCGGCCCTCGGCGAGCGCGTCCGCCCAGATCCGGTAGTAGCCGGTCAGCACCTCGCGCTTGTTGGCGGCGGCCCAGCCCAGGGTCGCCCACTGGGTGTTGAACTGCTGCTGCACCCGATCCTGGACCGCCGAGGAGCTGCCTTTCTCGTACGTCATGCCGGCCGCGCCGAATCCGGTGGCCGGGACCGTATCGCCGTACCCCATGTAGAAGAGGTCGTAGGTGTCGTAGTTGAAGTAGCACTCGGTGGTGACCGTGTCGGTGCAGGCGCCGTGGTAGCCGAACCCGGCCTTGTTGGCCGCGCCGATCCGGTTGATCCAGTCGACCGGCTCGTCGGCGATCTCGTGGTGGATCGGGTCGGCGTTCGGCGGGAAGAAGTATTGCTGCCCGCCCATCTCGTGGGCGTCGACGAAGACCTGCGGCGGATACTTGCGGAGCAGGTCGATCTTGCGGTCGGTCTCCGGCTGGGTGCGCGCGAACCAGTCCCGGTTGAGGTCGAAGCCGAACTCGTTCTGCCGCCGGTTGGCGTCGCGGCCGTCCGGGTTCTGGGTCGGCAGAATCACCGTGATCAGGTTGTCGTTCCGCTGCTTGACCGCGCAGGACCGCCCGGCGGCCAGCTCGTACAACGTCTTGAGGGCGGCGTCGGCGCCGCTGGCCTCGCCACCGTGGACGTTACCGGCGATCCAGACGATGGCCGGCCGGGTCGCGGCGATCCGGCGAGCCATGGCGGCCGGCGTCTCGCGCGGATCCCGCAGGGCACGGATCTCGTCGGCGGCGCCCGGCCGGCCGGACACCACGGCGTATTTCAGCGGCTGGCCGAGCACGCTGTCGCCCATCGTGCCGGTGGTCACCCGATCGGACGCGATGTCGACCGCGCTCAGGTAGTCGCGGATCTCGGCGTTGGTGACCACCCGCTGCTGCCCGGCGCCGAGCGGGAAGCCGAGGAAGGTCTCCGGGCTGGGCACCGCGTCCAGGTGGGCGGCCGGGTCGCTGTCGCAGCCGGCGGCATGTGCTGCGCCCCCGGTCGGAAGCGGTGTCATGGCCGCCGTCAACACGACCACCAGCAGGCCGGCCAGAGTCGGAATGCGCATCGCGTCCCCCGTTTCACATGGTGGGCGCAGCCTATGGCCTGGCATTCGCCGACATCAATAGAGTCACCACTGGGCCGCACTCTTCGAAGGATGATCCATATCGGTCGCTAAGGTGGCCGCATGGCCGAAAGCCGGGTCCAGCTGGCGCGCGAGTGGGACACCCTGGTCGACCAGGCCCGACGGCTCGGCCCGGAGTTCGCCGATCTCCTCCGGCCGCCCACCGCCGAGTCCCTGCGCCCGGCCGTGGCCGGCGGCGCCGCGATCCTCGTCAACGTGACCGCCCGCCGATCGGACGCGCTGGTGGTCACCGTCGACGGCACCCGCCCGGTTCCGCTGCCGCTGACCGCGGCCGAGGCCGCCGAGCTGGCCAACCGGCATCTGCGCCGGGTCGCCGAGCTGGACCGGGCGGCGGCCCGGCTCGATCTCGCCGGGGAACGAGTGATCCGGCACCCGGACGGCGCGTCCTACCAGGAGCACTACGCCGCCGTCGTGGCACTTCAGGACGCCCGCGACCGGCTGGACGCCGACCTGACCGAGACGCTCGCCCGGCTCTGGGACACGGTGGCCGAGCCGGCGCTGGCCGAGCAGAGCGACGGGGCCCGGATCTGGTGGTGCCCGGCCGGCCTGCTCAGCTTCCTGCCGCTGCACGCCGCCGGCCGGCCCGACCGCCCCGGCGCGTCGGTGCTGGACCGCACCGTCTCGTCGTACACGCCGACGCTGCGGGCGCTGGCCCGCGCGCGGGCCGGCCCGGACACCGCCGGCCGAACCGGGCAGATGCTGGTCGTGGCGGTGCCCGAGGCGCCCGGCGAGCCGCCGCTGCCGCAGGCCCTCGAGGAGGCCGAGGTGGTGCGCGCGGCGGTCCCGGCCGAACGGCTCACCGTGCTGGCGGGGGCGGAGGCGACCCGGGCGGCCGTTCTCGGGGCGCTGCCCGCACACGACTGGGTGCACTTCAGCTGCCACGGCGCTCTTGACTACGAGGACCCGTCCCGAGCCGGGCTGCTGCTGCACGACGGCCGGCTGACCGTTGCCGATCTGGGGCGCGGTGACTACCCCGGCAGTTTCGCCTTCCTCTCCGCGTGTCACACGGCGGCCGGCGGGATACGCCTGCCGGACGAGGTGATCACCCTGGCGGCGGGCGTGCACCACAGCGGGTTCCGGCACGTGCTGGCGACCCTGTGGGCGGTCGACGCCGACGTGGCGCTCGCCCTGGCCCGTTCGGTCTACGCCGGTTTCACCCCCGGCGCCGGCCGGCCCGACATCGCCGCGGTGACCCGGGCGGCGGTGCTGGAGAGACGGGCCGCCGAGCCGGGCCGGCCCAGCCGATGGGCCATGTTCACGCACACCGGACCGTGATGGGGAGCGCCGATGGATGAGATGCCCTACGAAGAGGTCACCGACGACGCGTACGCCGAGGTCGCGGCCGCCTTCGACGTGTCCAGCCCGGCGCCCGGCACGCTTCTGCTGGCCGGCCGGTGCCCTCGCTGCGCCGCCGAGATCCGGGTGCCGGTGATCGACGGCGTGTTCAAGAACGCCGGCCGGTTCCGGCGCGCGCCGGCGGAACGGATGGCGCCGATGATCTGCACCTGCGCCGAGGAGCACCCGGGCCGCCCGCCGGGACGGATCGGCTGCGGCGCCTACTGGCTCCTGCGCATCACGGCCGGCGCCCGATGACCGTGCGCCTGAGCCCCGGACCGGCGGCCGGACCGCACGACGCCCGGGCCGCGCTGGAGCAGTTCGACGCCATCGACGGCGAGCTGGAGCGGGTCCGCGCGGCGGCCGCGGCCTGGCGCACCGGAATGGCCGGCCTGCTCGCCGCCCTCGTCGGGTTCGGCCTGCTCAAGGGCCGTACCGATATCGGGCAGCTCGCCGCGCCCTGGCCGGCGGTCACCGGCGGCATCCTGCTCGCGACCGCGGTGACCGGCGGCTTCGCCGCGATCTGGTTGCTCCGCGCGGCGCACGGCCGCCCCGAGCGGACCCGATTCGACCGGGCGGTGCCCGGCCGGATCGCCGACCACGTGGCCGCCGGGCTCGCCCTGCACGATCTGCGCCGCGGCATCGCCGCCACCCTGGGCTGCGCCACGCTGCTCATCGCCGCGGTCGCCACCACCTGGTACGGCCCGGCGAAGGGCGGCCCGAAGATGCGGGTCCAGCAGCTGGGCAGCGTGCTGTGCGGCACCGTGACCGGCCTCGACCAGGGCCGGCTCACCCTGAAGACGGACGCCGGGCTGGTCACCGTGGACCTGACCCGAGCGCTGACCGTGAAGCCGGTGGACAACTGCCCGTGACCGATCTCGGCGAACTCACCCACCGCACCGACGCGCTGCTGCGGCGCTACCAGGAGTCCGGTGATCGGGCGGTGCTGACCGAGGCGGTCACGACCGCCCGGCTCGCGCTCGCCGCGGCCGGGCCGCAATGGTCGGCGCTCGTCGGCGTCAACCTGGCCTCCGCGTTGCGCCTGGTCGATGCCGCGGACGGGAACGAGTCGGCGCTCCGCGAGTCGATCATGCTGGACGAACGCTTCACCGCCACCGCGGCGGACACCGGCCGGCGTCTCGCGGTCCTGGACCGGCTGGCGGAGGCGTACCGGCGGCTGGCCGGTTCCCGGCCCCGGGTGGCGGCGGAGGGTGAGCTCTCCGCTGTCCGGCGGGCGGCCGCGATCCGCGATCCCGGCCGCGCCGCTCGCCTGGACCGGTTGCGCGAGCTGCTGTCGGACGGACCGCATCGGGCCGAACTGGTCCAGGTGGTGCGCGACCTGATGGCCGAGACGGCGCATCCGGCCGGCTCACCGCCGCACCTCGTGCTGCTCTCGCATCTCGCCGTCGCCCAGCGCGAGCTGTACAAGGAGAGCCGCGAGCCGGCCGACCTGGACGCGGCCCTCGACTGTTTCCGGGAACTGGCCGGGCAGGTGCCGGACGGGGAGCTGGGCTCGATGTTTCACGGCGAGCTGGGCCGGCGTCTGCTCGAGCGCTATCAGGAACGCCAGGATCCGGCCGATCTGGACGCGGCGCTGGCCGCCGCCGACCGGGCCGTGACGCTCGGCCGGACCGGCCGGGAGCTCTTGTCGCTGGCCAACGTGCACCGGGCCGTGGCCGATCGGACGGGGAGCTTCGCCGAACTGCGACTGTCCATCGAGCTCTACCGGGAGGCGCTGCCCGGCCTGGCGCCGGAGCACGCCGAGCGCGCCCGGGGCCATCTGGCCGACGCGATGGCCGAACTGGGCGGCCGCACCGGCGAGGACGACCTCGTGCGGGATGCGACCGAGATGTCCGCCGCCCAGCGCGACATGAACGGCCGGGTGCTGCACTGGCAGCATCTGCTGGCGCGGGCCGAACGGCCGGACGCCACCGGCGACGAGGCCGAGAAGCTGGTGCGGTACGCCCGTGAGCTGGTGGCCGACGCGACGGCCGAGGATCGCCCGTACCGGATGTCCGATCTCTCGGTCTCGCTGCGCGTGCGGTACGAGGCCACCGAGGACCGGGCGATCCTCGACGAGGCCGTCACTGCCGGGCGGGCCGCGGTCGCCACGGTTCCCGCCGGGGATCCGCGGCGGTACCGGGTGCTGGCCTTATTCGGTCAGACGCTGCGCATGGCGGCCAGGGTGGACGACGACGCGGACCTCGCCGTCGACGTCTGCACCGAGGCGCTCGAGTCGGCCGGCCCGGATCATCCGGACCGGCCGCGCCTGCGGGGCGACCTGGCCAACGCGTTGCTCCTGCAGTCCGGCTACCGGCCGGATGACGCCGCTCTCCTGCCGGCCGTGGTGAACCATGCGACGGCGGCCGTGGCCGGCGCGAAGACGACGGCGGAAGTGGTGGCCGCCCTGCCCGCGCTGGCGGTCGGGCAGGGCCGCCTCGCCACCGCCGGCCAGGATCCGGACGCGCTCGACGCGGCGATCGCCCGCTGCCGGGAGGCGCTGGCGTTGCCGCTGAGCCGGCCGGCCCGCGCCGGTGTGCAGGCCACCGTGGCCGGGGTGCTGGTCACCCGCCTGCGGATCGGGGATCTGGACGGGCCCGCGATCCGCGAGATGGCGCGCGAGGGGCTGCACACCTGCCGGGAGGCCCTGGCCGTCCATCCCGGAGTGCCGACTCTGCGCGCGTACCTGCTCGCCCTGCTCATGCTGGTCATGGAGAACACCACGGCGATCGACGACCTGCGGGACCTGGCCACCACCGCCGACGAGCTCGTGGGCGGCCCCGATCCCGAGTCCCTCGCCCTGCGTTTTGCCGGTCTGGTCTACGAACAGCTCGCCGAGCGGACGCAACAGCTGCCGGACATCGAGGCGGCCATCCGCTATCAGCACGAGCTGGCCGACGAGTTGCCTCGCGGCCATCCGGAACGGGTCCCGCTGCTGCAGGCGGTGGCCGCCGGGTACCGGATGAGACTGGCGGAATCGGGCTCGCCGGCGGATGCGGACCACGCCGTACGGTTCGGGCAGGCGGCCCTCGACGAGGCCGGCCCGGATCAGGCGGCGCGCTTCGATCCGCTCACCGAACAGTCCGCTCACCTGCGGGACCGCTTCCGGGCCACCGGGCGGCGCAGCGACCTGGTGGAGGCGGAACGGATCGGCCGCGCCGACCCCCGCGCCGGTCGATTTCTCCCCGACACGCTGATGCTGCGTTATCAGGCCGACCAGGACACCACGGCGCTGGATGAGGCGGCCACGCTGAGCCGGACCGTCGTGGCGGCGAACCGTGACCCCTCCTTCCTGATCCAGCTCGCGAACGTCCTGAGCACGCTCTACCACCTGCGCGGCGTGCAGGAGGATCTGGACGAGGCCATTGCGCTGGTCGGCGAGGCGATCGAGAGCGCCGGCCCGGACCACCCCGGATCGCCGATCAGGCTGGGTGAGCTGGCCACTCTCCGAACGATGCGATACCTGCGGACGAAAGATCCGGCCGACCACCGGGAAGCCCTCCGGTGCGCCCGGGCCGCGCTCGACCTGGTGCCGCCCGGCTCGCAAAACCAGCCGCGGCACCTGAGCGTCCTGTTCGCCGTGTGGCTGGCCGCGCCGGACGAGGACGGCGCGGCCGCGGAACTGGACCGGCTGATCGAGATGGCGCCGGCGGTCGCGGACCCGCACTGGCCGGCGTTGCTGCACTATCTCGGCGTCGCGCTGCATCGGCGGCACCGGCGCCTCGGTGACCCGGCCGACCTGGACCGGGCCATCGACCTGCTCCGGATGCTGCTGGACCAACCCCGCCTCGACGACGCACAGGTCATCGGCACCCGCACCGAGCTCGGCGAAGCGCTCATGCGGCGGAACGGCGCCGGCGACCGGGCCGCCGCTATCGAGCTGTGGCGAGAAGCGAGCGAGCCGGCCCATGGGAATGCGGACCGGCGCATCGAGGCCCTGTTGTTCCGGACGGCCGGGCTGGCCGACGATCCGGCCGCCCAACTACCCCTGCTCCGCCAGGCGCTCGACCTGCTCGCCGAGCTCTGCTGGCACGGCTCGCCGCGCGCCGACCAGCAGCGGGCGCTGAGCCGGTGGTCCGGCCTGGCCGGCGAGGCGGCCGCGGTGGCGCTCGACAACCACTCCCCCGACACCGCCGTCGAACTGCTCGAACAGGGCCGGGCGGTGCTGTGGGCGCGGCTGCTGGACGACCGGACCATTCTGGACGCGGTCGCCCGGGTGGCGCCCACGCTCGCGGATCGGATGCGGGCGGTCAGCGCCGCGCTCGACGCCACCGGCGAGCTCGCCACCGCGGCGCCCCCGGACACCGACACCTTCGCCGGCGTCGAAGTGGACCACGCCCTGGCCCTCCTGGCGGCCGGCGACGAGGCCGCCGCCGAGGCGATCCTCGTTCGCTACGCGGACACCGGCGATCCGCGCCTGACCGCCACCTGCTCGGTGAATCTCGGCATCCTCCGATACCGGCGCGACGACCTCGACGGCGCGGTCGCCGACCTGAGCCGCGCGCTGAACACCGGCTGGGGAACACCGGCGATGGCGGCCGGCAATCTGCTCTCCGGCATTCTCGGGAAGCGCGGTCAGCTCGACGACGCCCGGCGCGTGCTGGCGGACGTGCTGCGCATCGACGGCGATGCGCGGGCTGCCGCCGAGGCCCGGGAGCGGCTGGTGGTGCTCGGCGAGCTCGAACGTGACCCGACCGGCCTGCTGGCGATGGCCGGCCCGCAACTGGCGTCCGGGCGCCCGGACGCCATCCTGGTGCTCGCGATGAAACTGCTGGAACGAGGCAACCCGGAGGACGTCGACGCCGCCGGACGACTGATCGAGCGGGCCTGGGAGATCGATGGCAAGAACGACGCGCACCTGAGCCTCGTGCGGGCGAGGTTCCTGGACCGGTCGGGCGACGTGGCCGGCGCGATGGCGGCGCTGCGAAAGCTGGACGGCGCCGAGGCCCGGCTGCAACTCGCCGACCTGGCGCTCGAGGCGGGTGACCCGGACGAGGCATTCGCGCTCTACCGTGAACTGGCCGCCGGCCCCGACGGTGAGCAGGCCCGGCAGAGGCTGGCCACCTTGGACCTTCCCCCGGCGGATCAGCCCGCGGCGCCGTCCGGCTTCGACTACGGACGCTGGATGGCGTTCCGGGAGCCGCCCGAACCGGCCGTTGCCACCCTGCGGGCCGCCGTCGCGGCCGGCGACCGCACCGCGCGTACCCAGCTCCATCTGGCCCTGGTCATGCGCCTGGGGGACACGCCGGCGGCGGTGACCGCCGCCTACCGCCAAGGGGTTCTGCTCGGCGCGGCCGAGCCGGCCGTGGTGGCATTCTGCCGCGCCGGCCTGCGGGCCGCCCGCGGCGACCGGTCCGGCGTGACGTCGGGCTTCACCAGCGCCTACGAGCAAGCCGTACGGGCCGGGGACACCGAGCTGGCGACGCTGTCCGCGGCGCACCTCGGGCACCACCTCGAGGAGCACGACGACGTGGCCGGCGCGGCGGCCGCCTACCGCCGGGCGCTCGGCGGCGGAGACCGGCACCTGTCCGGAGCGGCCGGCCTCGCCCTCGCCCTCCTGCTCGACCAGCACGGCGACCGGGACGGTGCGAACGCCATGTTCCGGCAGGTGTTCGAGCGCGAACATCCCTACCAGAGCCCGATCGCGGGCCTCGAACTGGCATCCGGGCTCGCGGCGGACGGCAACGACGCCGCCGCGGCCGAGATGCTCCGCCGGGTGATGGCGGGGCCGCAACCGGACGCGGCGGCGGAGGCGGCCGGCCGGCTCGCCGAGTTGGTCCGCCTACGACCCGGGTGACAGGCGGGTGCGCAGGTCGGCTTTGAGGATCTTGCCGACCTTCGACCTCGGCAGGTCCTCCCAGATCTCGATCTGCTTCGGGGCCTTCACGCTGCCGATCCGCTCCTTCACGAACGCGGCGATCTCCGCCTTGTCGACCGTCACGCCGTCGCGCAACTGGAGGATCGCGGTCACCCGTTCGCCCCACTTGTCGTCGGGCAGGCCGATCACCGCGCAGTCCTGGACCGCCGGATGCTGCATGAGGGCCTGTTCGACCTCGGTCGAGTACACGTTGAAACCTCCAGTGATCACCATGTCCTTGGCCCGATCGACGATGAACAGGTAGTTGTCGTCGTCGAGGTAGCCGATGTCGCCGGTGTGGTGCCAGCCGTGCGCCGAGGCGGCCGCGGTCGCCTCCGGGTCGCGGTGGTAGCCGCGCATCACCAGCGAGCCGCGGGCCACGATCTCGCCGGTCGCGCCGCGCGGCAGCAGCTCGCCGTCCGGGCCCATGACGGCCACCGTGACCAGCGGCGACGGGCGGCCGGCCGACGACAGCCGGGCCAACGCGACGCTGCCGTCGGGGAGATAGTGGTCGGCCGGGGCCATGGTGGAGATCATCATCGGGGCCTCGGTCTGGCCGAACAGCTGCGCCATCGGGCCGATCCGGCGCAGCGCCTCGGCGAGCCGGGCCGCGGACATCGGGGCCGCGCCGTACCAGAAGCAGCGCAGCGACGACAGGTCGGCGGCGTCGAGCGCGGAGTGCGCGAGGACCATGTAGATCAGCGTCGGCGGCAGGAAGGTGTGCGTCACCCGGTGCCGGTCGATCAGCGCGATGAACTCGGCCACGTCGGGCTTGCGCATGATGACGATCTCACCCCCCTTGGCCAGTACGGGGAAACACAGCACCCCGGCGGCGTGGGTGAGCGGTGCGAGCGCGAGATAGACCGGCCGGTCCGGCCACGGATAGCTCATCAGCGTGATCGCGGTCATCGCCTCGAGATTGGCCCCGGTCAGCTCGACGCCCTTGGGCCGCCCGGTGGTGCCACCGGTCCCGACGATCATGGCGAGGTCGTCTTTCGCGGGGCGATCCGTGGCCTCGGAGCCCGACAGGAAATCGTCCCAGTCCGTCTCCAAGCAGACCAGCGTCTTCAGCGCCGGCAACCCGTCGCGGATCTTCGCCACCAGCGGCGCGAATGCCTCCTGATAGATCAGCGCGGTGCACCCGAACAGATCCAGGAGCTCGCGGTTCTCGTACGCCTCGTTGCGGGGGTTGATCGGGCACCACACCGCGCCGGCCCGGCTGATGCCGAAGACGCAGGTGAACGCGGTCGGGTCGTTCCCGGAGAGCACCGCCACACGCTCGCCGGGAACGATTCCATGGGCGGCCAGCGCCGCCGCGACGCGAAAGCTCAGTTCCTGAACTTCCGCGTAGGTACGGGTCTGGCCGTCCGTGGTCAGGCAGGGCGCGTCCGGGTCGAGGGACGCGCCCTTGTCGAGGTATTCGACGAGCCGCATGAATCAGCGCTCGACCGTGACCGTCGGCTCGCGGACCAGGCCGAAGCTGGTCAGCACGCCGAGCAGCTCGCGGTGGCCGAAGGCCTGGCAGCCGGAGGCGAACCCGACCCGTCGCGGCGGCTGCTGGAGCAGGTGGTAGGCGGCGTACGCCTGCATCAGCCCGGTCTGTTTGTAGTTGGAGTTGCCGTAGATCACGCAGTGCGCCCGGCCGAGCGGGCCGGAGGCGTGCACCGAGTCGACCGACTTGTTCAGGCGCGGGTTCTCCCGGGGCGGCATCTGGTTCATCACCTGCGACGCGGTGGCGGTGAGCGCCGCGTACCGCTGGTCCGGTTCCATGTCCTTCGTGGCTTCCAGAGCAGAAGCGACGATCTGCGGTACGCCGTTCATCAGCGCGTTGTTGAACACGCCACCCAGCACCTTGACGTTGGCGACGCGCGGGTCCTTGCGGTACCAGACCGGGTGCGACGTGCCACCCCACGGCAGGGCGAGGGCCAGTTCGTGCTGGCCGGGCAGCACCAGCTGATAGAGCCCGGCCGACGGGTCCCACGCCTCGTAACGGTTCTGCTCGAGCCGGTAGGCGCCGGAGGTGGCCGCGTTGACCAGGATCGTCAGCGTCGACGCGATGGTCGGGCTGCCGCCCCAGAACACCGCGATGTCCAGCGTGTCCAGTCCCGGCCGCTCCAGGCAGATCTCAGATGCGATCTCGCCGGTGGTGTACATCTGCGCGATGCCCGGCGCGAGCAGCAGGCCGGCGGCGGCGAAGTCACTGCCGTACTTCTCGTCGCAGGTGATCATCCAGTCCTGCTCGCCGGTGGTGTCGAGGTAGTGCGTGCCGGCGGCCAGGCACGCCTCGGCGACCTCCGGCCCGTACACGCTGAACGGCCCGACCGTGTTGCAGACGACCGAGGCCCCGGCGAACAGCTCGGTGAGCGCCTTGACGTCGTGCGCGACCTCGGCGATCTCGTAGTCGGCGGTCTCGATGCTGGCCACGTTCTCCTGCATCGACTGCTTGATCTTGGCGGCGTCCCGGCCGGCCGCGATGAACGGGACGTTGTATTCGCGCAGGTATTCGCAGATCAGCCGGCCGGTGTAGCCGGAGGCGCCGTAGACGACGACAGGCTTGTCGGTCATGGTCACATCCCCATTCCGCCGTCGACCGGCAGGCCCGCGCCGTTGATGAAGCGGGCCGCGTCGGAGGCCAGGAACACCACCGCGTCGGCCATGTCGCCGACCTCGCCGAGCCGGCCCGACGGGGTGAGCTCGATGACGGCGCCGACCGCTTCCTCGGGCGAGCCGAACAACCCGAGCCGGGCCACGTCGTTGGCCAGCCCCGCGCCCATCGCGGTCGGGACAAGACCGGGATAGATGCAATTCACGCGTACGCCGTAACCGAGCTTGCCGGACTCCATCGCCGCGACCCGGGTCAGCCGGTCGACGCCGGACTTGGTAGCCGAGTAGACCGAGATGCCGGGGAACGCGATGGTCGCCGCGACCGACGCGACGTTGATGACGACGCCGCCCTGGCCCGAGGCGCCGCCCGGGCGCATCGCCCGGAACGCGTGCTTGATGCCGAGCGCGGTGCCGAGCAGGTTGACCTCGAGCTGCTTACGGACCGCGGCCGGGTCGAGGTCGACGATCAGGCTGGTGATCTCGATGCCGGCGTTGTTGACCACGATGTCGACCGGGCCGGCCTTTTCCATGGCCGCGGCCCAGCTGTCGTCGTCGGTGACATCGAGGTGGACGAAACCGTGGCCGTCGCCCAGCGACTCGGCGACCTTGGGGCCGAGGTCGTCCTGCAGGTCGGCGACGACGACGGCGGCGCCGGCCGCGGCGAGCGCGCGGGCCATGCCTTCACCCAGGCCCTGCGCGCCGCCGGTGACCAACGCGCGGCGGCCGGTGAGATCGATCTGTGCCATGGAAGCTCCCGGGGAGTGTACGAGGACGAGACCCACATCACATGCCGGTTCTTGACACTTGTCAAGAGAAGTCTGGACGACTGTCAAGCCCGTAGGATGTGCTCGTGCCCACGACCCGACCGGTCGACAAATACGACCGCCGCCGCGACGAGCTGGCCGAGTCCGCGCTGACCACGCTCGGCGCGGTGGGCTATGCCCGGGCCAGCCTGCGCGAGATCGCCGGCAACTCGCCGTTCAGCCACGGCGTCGTGCACTACTACTTCGAGGACAAGCTCGAGCTGGTCATCTACAGCGTCCGTTACTACAAGGCCCGCTGTGTCACGCGGTACGACGCGGTCGTGCGCGACTCGACCACGGCCGACGAGCTGATCGACGCGTTCGGGGCGAAGCTCGCGCAGACCATCCGCGAGGAGGCGCCGATGCACCGCCTGTGGTACGACCTGCGCACCCAGAGCATGTTCGAGGAAGGGCTGCGCGAGGCGATCACCGAGATCGACGCGGCGCTCGAGGCGATGATCTGGCGGGTCATCGAGCGATACTCGGCGCTGACCGGGCGCCGGCCGGCGGTGACGTCGCCCGCGGCGTACGGCATGCTCGACGGTCTTTTTCAGCAGGCGCTGCTGGCCTTCACCGCCGGGGGTGAGGCGGTCCTGGCCGGGCTGTCCGGGCAGATCCGTGCCGTTCTGCCGCTGATGCTCGCACAGGGATAGATAACGATCACTGGTCTTCGCCAGAATCGTCACCATGAGCGACCACGGCACGACCGTACGCGAATATGACCTCTTCACGCCGGAGGCGATCGCGGACCCCAACGGCTTCCTGCACTCCGTCCGCGCCGAGAGTCCCCTCTCCTGGCTGCCACAGCTCGACGCCTACCTGCTGACGCGGTATGCGGACATCAACGCGGCGCTGCGCAACAGGCGGATGGACAGCGCCAACATGGCCCGGGCCCTGCAGCGCCTGACGCCGGCCGAGCAGGAGGAGCTGGCCCCGGTCCGGCGATCCATCGAGATGTGGATGGGGCACACCGTCCCGGCCGACCACGTCCGCTTCCAGCAGCTGCTCAAGCGCTACTTCACGCCGGCGATGATCGACCGGCTGCGGCCCCGGGTGCGCGCGTTCACCCACGAGCTCCTCGATGCGGTAACCCCGAAAGGCCAGATGGAGGTCGTACGCGATCTCGCGTACCCCCTGCCGGCGAACGTGATCGCCGAGCTGCTCGGGATGCCGGTCAGCGATCGCGAGCAGTTGCAGGCCTGGTCGCGCGACATCCTGCCGATCTTCGGCAACGGCGACCTCCAGCAGTTGCGCCAGGCCCAGCGCAGCATGCTGGAGATGCACGACTACCTGCGCCTGATCGCGGCCGAGCGCCGTCGCGAGCCACGGGAAGACGTGCTGAGCACGTTCGTGGCCGCCGAGGCCGAGGGCATCCTCACCGAGGACGAGGCGGTCGCCAACTGCGTGCTGCTGCTGTTCGCCGGCCACGAGACCACCGCGAACCTGATCGCCAACGGCCTGGTGCTGCTCTTCGACAACCCCGGCGAGCTGGCCCGGCTGCGGGACGACCCCAGCCTGACGCCACTGGCCGTCGAGGAGATGCTGCGCTGCGACGGACCGGCCGGCGTCATCGGGCGGGTCACCACCGCGGACACCGAGGTGGCGGGCCACGCCGTACCGGCCGGAAAGCATCTTTATCTTGCCTTGATGGCCGCCAACCGTGACCCGGACGTCTTCGGAGCGCCGGACGTCTTCGACATCACCCGCGAACGCAACCGGCACCTCAGCTTCGGCATGGGCACCTATTACTGCCTGGGCGCCGCGCTCGCCCGGATGGAGACCGACGAATGCCTGCGGATCCTGCTCGATCGCTGCCCCGATCTGCGCCCCGCCTACCAGACTCCGGACTGGCTGCCGACCGCGCCGATCGGCCATCGACTGGCCTCATTGCCGGTCACGTTCTGACCAGGTGGTAGCCACCAAGTAGGGTGCTGCCCGTGACGCGTCCACTCTCGCCGGGCGATCCGCGCCGGCTCGGTGACTACGAGCTGCTCGGACGCCTCGGCGAGGGCGGCATGGGTGCGGTCTTCCTCGGCCGCGCCCCCGACGGCCGGCTTGTCGCGGTCAAGGTGATCCGCCCGGAACTGGCGTGGGACACCGAGTTCCGCGGCCGGTTCCGCAGCGAGGTCAGCCGGGCCCGCGAGGTGCCCGGCTTCTGCACCGCCGCGGTGCTCGACGCCGACCCGGACCACGCCACGCCCTATCTGGTGGTCGAGTACGTCGACGGCCCGAGCCTGCGCGAGGTGATCAAGGAGCAGGGCCCGCTGTCCGGCGGCGTCCTGCACAGCGTCGCGGTCGGCGTGGCGACCGCGCTGGCCGCCATCCACGGCGCCGGGGTGATCCACCGCGACCTCAAGCCGGAGAACGTGCTCTTCGCGCTCGGCACCCCGAAGGTGATCGACTTCGGCATCGCCCGCGCGCTCGAGGCGACCAGCCGGCACACCCGCACCGACCAGATGGTGGGCACGGTCGCGTACATGGCGCCGGAGCGCTTCGACTCCGACTCGGACCGGGACGCCGGGCCGCCCGCGGACGTCTTCGCCTGGGGCGTGGTGGTGGCCTACGCCGCCACCGGCCGCACCCCGTTCCGGGGCGACTCCCCCGGCGCCACCGCGGCCCGCATCCTCACCCAGCCGCCCGACCTGTCCGGCCTCGACGGACCGCTGCGTGACCTGGTCGGCCGGGCCCTGGCGAAGAAGCCGGAGGACCGCCCGACCGCGCACGAACTGCTCGGCCTGCTGCTGGCCACCGAACCGGGCCGGGCCCTGGAGCAGCAGCCCGAGCTGCGCCGGGCCGCGGAGGCGGCCGCCGCCGTGCACACCGACGTCGTGCCCCGGCGCCGGACCGGCCGGTTCCTGGCCGCCGCCGGCCTCGCGGCCGTGCTGGCCGCCATCGGCCTCTTCACCCCCGCCCGCGATCTGTTCTCCGGCTCACCCGCGTCCAGCTTCGTCACGCCGCCCGCCGCCAGTCGCATCGCGATCCCGGCCGCCTCGGCCCGGTCCCGGGTCCAGGGCCCGTCGGTGATCGACGCGCTGGACCGCCCGGCGCAGTGGAAGGCGAGCCGGTTCAGCGACAACGTCGACGGCTGGTGCGAGTTCGACGGCAAGCGCATGGTGGCGATCACCCATCTGTCCACCGTGCACGAGTGCGCCGGACCTACTGACGCGTTCGCCGGCGATCAGACCATCGCGGTCGACACGACCGTGGTCACCGTGGAGGCCTGCGCGGTGATCTGGTTCCGGGTCGTCGACCGCAGCGGTTACCAGGCTTCGTTCTGCCCGAAGGAGATCCGCCTGGGGCTGGACGACGACGGCGACGTCACCGGCGAGCAGAAGGTCGCCTCGACGGCGTTCCAGCCCGGCCGGACTCACCGGACCGCCATCGCGGTGCGCGGCGAGACCGCCCACGTGACGGTCGACGACGCGGAGGTGCTGAGCCTGCCGCTCACCGACCCGCTCCTGGCCGGCGGCCAGGTGAAGCTCGGCACGATCAACGACGCGCGGAGCGGGGATTCCAGCGCCGCGTTCGCCAACGTCGAGCTTCGCTCCCCGACGGTCGACCCGACGGCGAAGTTCCCCGACCTGCGCGGACCGGGGGCGGCCTCGTCGGTGGTCAAGCTCTACTCGTACGACCCGGCCGCACACGTCGTGGTGGTCGAGCCGGTGCTCTACCTCGCCGGCCCCGACTACTGCACCCTTTTCAAGATCAAGCAGACCGACGAACGGTGCAATCAGGAGACCACCATCGTCGAGAGCCACCTGAAGGTCACCCTCCCCGCGGCCGCCCGGCCCGCCCTGACCACCTGGGACGACCCGCAGGCCGAGGGCGACTGCATCGGCTCGATGACCAGCGGCGGACTCTGCCCGATCAAGCCGGCCGCGTTCAGCGAGTGGCTGAAGTCCGACCCGCTGGGCCTGGCCGCGGTGACCACAAAAGCCGGCCAGGCCACCAAGTTGGCCGAGATGTACCGGCCCTAGCCGCATGGTCGACCATCGATGGATCGAGATGGCCCTCGCCGCCAATCCGTCCACGCCCGAGGACGTGCTGACCGAGCTGGCCGAGACCGGCGACGATGAAATCCGGCTCGCGCTGGTGCAGAGGCGGATCGGGCGCCCGTCCCTGGAGGGTGTGGCCGGGGTGCTCGCCGGGAGGTCCCACGCCGGGGTGCGGGAGGAACTCGCGAGGGCGACCTACGTGCCCGACGAGGTGCTCGTCCGGCTGGCGGCCGATCCGGTCCGCGCGGTGCGATGGCAGGTGATCCAGCGGCCGATGGACGTGTTCCGGGCGGCGGACGGCCGCCCCTACGTGCCGGCGCAGGCCTATGCCATCCTCGCCCGGGACCCCGACGAGATCGCCCAGCGGGAACTCCTCGACAGCCGCGAAGCCCCGCTGCACATCAAGCGGGAGGTCGGGCAGCGGAACGAGAAGCTCCGGGATGAGGTCCTGCTCCGGTTCGGCGAACCGGACGAGGCCCGGGACGCCTATGAGCGCATGCTCTCCGGGGAGAAGGCCGATCAGCGGCGGCTGGCGCTGGCCTCGCGCCGGTTCCGGCCACCGGCCGAGCTGACAACCCGGCTTCTCGCGGACGAGCGGGACCGGCTTGCGGCGATCGAGCGGATTCCGCTGGACGCCGAGCTGGCCCGGGCGCTCGTCGCCGATGACGAACCGGCGGTGCGGCGGGCGGTGGCGGTCAATCCGGATCTGTCGCGGGAACTCCTGGAGGCTCTCGCCGTCGACCCGGATCTCTCGGTGCGGAAGGCTCTCACCGAGCGGCCGTACATCCCGCTGGATCTGCTCGACCAGGTCGACTATGGACCGGACCCGACCGCGTACCAGGTGGATTGGTTGTGGGAACGCCGGGAGGATCTGGCGCTGGTCGCCGAATACTCCCGGTCGAGCCAGCTCGCCTATCGGCGGACCGTGGCCCGGATGCCGCGGCTTCCGCGCGAGATCGTCGAGCGGCTGGCCACCGACGAGGACGACCGGGTCCCGGTCTTCCTGGCCGCCGTCAACGGCGAGCACGTGCCGATCCGCGTACTCGAAGAAGTGCTTCTGACCTGGACCGGCCACAGCAGCGCCGCGATGGCGCGCAACCCCCGCGTGCCGGACGAGTTCATCGAGCGTCTGAGCCGCTCGGACGACCACCACCATCGCTGGCTGGCCTACTTGACCGGCCGGCTGACCGCGGAGCAGCGCGCCCGGCTCGCCGACGACCCCGATCTCGCCGCGTGGCTGAAGCCGCCGCCCACTCCGGAGCAACTACGCGAACGGCTGGCCGACCCGTCACCGGACGTGCGGGCCGAAGCCGCCCGCGACCCCGGACTGCCGGTGGAGCTCATCAGGGAGTTATGGGCATCGAGGTGACGGCTTCGTCGGGTACGTTGCGGCGATGGACTTTCAGGACGTCGTCCGGCGCCGCCGCATGATTCGCCACTACGACCCCGACCGGCCCGTCCCGCCGGAGGTCGTCGACCGCATCATCGACAACGGCCTGCGAGCGCCCTCCGCCGGTTTCGCGCAGGGCTGGGGCTTCCTGGTCCTGGACACCGCCGCGGACATCGAGCTCTTCCGGACCGCCGCCCGCCCCGCCGAGGACCCGGAGCGCTGGTTCGCCGCGACCGTCCAGGCGCCGCTGCTGATCGTTCCGCTCGCCAACAAGGACGTCTACCTCGACCGGTACGCCCAGGCCGACAAGGGCCACGCGGACCGCTCCGACGCGTGGTGGCCGGCGCCGTACTGGGACATCGACACCGGCTTCGCCTCGCTGCTGATGCTGCTGACCGCGGTGGACGCCGGCCTGGGCGCCTGCTTCTTCGGCCTCCCCGCCGATCGCGTCGACACGTTCCGCCGCGAGTTCGGAGTGCCCGAGCAGTACAACCCGATCGGCGCGATCTCGATCGGCTACACCGAGGAACCACCCCGCGACCTGAGCAGCCGCCGCCGCCCGAAGGCCGACGTGGTGCATCGCGGCCGGTGGCAGCAGCCTTAGCCCTTGTCCACCGCCCGCAGCGCGGCCAGCAGGCTTTCCAACTGGCCCCAGGCCCGGGCGCTGGCGATCGGATCGATGTAGTCGCGCGACTCCACGATCAGCCCGTCCCGGATCCGCATGACGAAGACACACGGCACGGTGAAGGCCTCCCCGGTCTCGGCGACGTGCCCCTGGTAGGCGAACTCGGCGACGATCACCTCCGGGTCCGCTGTCTCGTGGACGGTCACGCCGACCGGCTTGCGCTTCAGCGTCCGTGTCTCCGGCGGCGCCGACGTGAAGTGCTCGTGCAGCTCGGCGCGGCTCCGCAGAGCCGGCGGCGCCAGCGGGTGGAACGGATGGCTGACGTGGGTCTGCTCGGCGTACAGCCCGGCCAGCTCCTCGTAGGGACCGTCACAGACCCCGTTGACCAACCGCAGAAAAACCTCACGCGGACTGTCCATCTGCTCGGCCCTCCCCCATCGACACCCGTGCAGTCAGCGCAACCGTAGCGACCCCGGTCGCGGCCGCCGGCACAGGTGGAATGGGAATGTCGCTCCAAGCGGGTAGCCCCGCGACGATAGTGTCTTGTCGACATCGATGGAGGTGACGTTGACTCCAAGATCCCGCGGTCACGGCAGCGGCGGCGACGACCCACCCTCCGGAGGCCGGGGCCGCCGGAGCCGTGGTGGGCGGCCGGGCAACGTGGAGCAAGGCGAGAGCCACGCCCGGGAGACGTTCCAAGATGGGCGGCCCACGGCTGCAGGCGGCGGCTCGGCGCCCTCTACGGGGTCGCGCTCGTCCTCGTCGAGCCAGCCCAAGGGTGTCCCGTACGGTTTCCGCGACTTCGGACAGTTCCGGGAGTTCGCGACACGTTTTCGGGGCCGGATGCGCGAGATCTATCCCGACCTGGAGATGGGGTTCCAGGGCAGTTCGGTCACCGGGCGAAGCGCGGATAACGGGGATCCGTTCGACCAGGGCCGGGTCAGCGACTACGACATCGCGATCAGCGGCGACTCGGTCTACCGGGCGGCGAACGAGAACGGCGTGCAGTACCGCGGCGACCAGGTGTCGACCGGGCCGCTGAGCGAACGCGACCTGGACCGGCTCGGTCTCGACGGCATAGTCGAGGACGTGTCGGCCGAGACGGGTCGCGAGGTCCACATCATGATCTTCCGTACTATCGAAGAGGCCGCCGGCCGTAAACCGACCATCAAGGTCTGGTTCTGAACGGGAAGCACAAAGTGATCTACGACGTGTACGGATACGGCGAGCCCAGCCTCGGCGACCAGCCCGGCAGGCTGGCTGAGGCTCTCGGCGTGGAGTGGGTCAAACACGAGAGCGACTACCGCGGCATCTACTTCGCGGCGCGGCCGCGGACCGGCGCCGGCAAGCTCCGGCTCCAATCCAACGACCTGCGCGACGGTGACGACGAGTACCACCAGGAGCCCGACTTCCCGGAGTACCGCTACCTGCTGTTCGTCGACAAGTTCGATCGCCCTGACGAGGTACGGACCCAGCTGGCACCGCTCCCCCAGTGGCGGTTCCTCTACCGCAGCGTCGTGGAGTAGCGGCTGATGCGGCTGGTCAGCACGCGACCGCAACGGCTGGCGACGGTTCCGTACCGGGCGGCCGGCCCGGGCGGCGTCCCCCAGAACGTCCAGCTCGGCGTCGAGCGGCTGCCGGTCGAAAAGCTTCCAGCCGGCTGCGACGCGGTACTCGCCACCGGAGATCTGCAGGGAGTCGCACCCTCGCCACTCGGCGGAAACCCGGTGCTGCTCGGCATCGCGCTCGCCGATTACCTCGGAGTGTGGGCGGACAGCGGGCTCCTGCCGCCGGCCGGCCGCGTCGGCGTCCTGCTCACCGGCGATCTGTATTCGGCACCAGGCGCCGACCGGCGCGGCGCCTCCGGGGCGGTCCTCGACGTGTGGCTCGCCTTCGCCGCTGCGGGATGCCCGATGGTGCTCGGGGTGGCCGGCAACCACGACGAGGTGACCGCCGCGGAGGTGACGGAGTTCGGCCCGGACGTCGCTCTGCTGGACGGTGACCGCCGAGGCTTCGGCGGCATCACCGTCGCCGGGATCTCGGGGATCATCGGCGACCCCGGGCGTGCCCTCCGGCGTATGGAGAAGGACTTCCTCACTACCGTCGAGAAGCTCACCGCGCCCGCGCCGGATGTGCTGCTCCTGCACGAGGGGCCGACCGGTGACCGGGCAGGTCAACTGGGCCGGGCGACGATACGCACCGCGCTGGAACGGCGAGCGCCACCGGCACTGACGCTCTGCGGGCACGTGCATTGGGACGAGCCGGTGGCGACCGTCGGCGACGGGCACATCGTCAACGTCGACGCCCGGGCGATCGTTTTCACGGCATGACCCATTTGTGCTGGTCGTTGTTAGACTCCGCCACATGCCCGAGGTCTCCGATACCCAGGCGTTCCTGGATCCGGACGCGTCCCGTGAGTACCTGCGCTCGTGGAAGGACAACGTCGACCGGGTGGCGGCGCAGGCAGCGGCCATGAGCGAGCAGATAGAGCGACTGCGCGTCCGGGCACGGGACGGAAACGGCCTGGCCGAGGTCACCATCGACTCCGCCGGGGTGCTCGTCGGCTTGGAGCTGACCGACCGCATCCGCCGTTTCGAGCCGGAGGTGGTGGCACGGGCGGTGATGAGTGCGCTGCGCGGAGCTCGGGCCGAGGCCGCCGATCGAGCGCATGACATCGCGGTCGAAACGATGGGGCCGGACTCGTTCTCGGCGCGCACCACCGCCGATCGAATGCGTCAGGTGCTGGAGCAGCCGGACTACGACCAGCCGCCCAGCGAGGACGAGCCGGACCCGAAGGGGCACTGACGTGTCGGACGCATTCCAGGTGGATTCGTCGCAACTGTTCCGGCACGCTGCCAACGTGCGGGCGATACGCGACCAGCTTGCGACGATCAAGGGCGCGAGCAGTGCGATCTCGCAGGACGACAGCGCGTACGGCCAGCTGTGCGGGTGGATCTCGGCAATCCTCGAGCGTCGGCACGACGGTCAGGATCAGCTTTACACGTACGTCGAGGAGAACCTTCAGCTGCTGGCCGACGCCCTTGACGCCACCGGCCGTGACTACGACGCCGTCGACAGCAACGCACAAAACGTGATCCGGGCCGCCGGCGGGCTGGACTGACGATGGTGTCGAACTCCTCCCTGGTGGCCACGTCGACGACCACCAGGACCGCGTACACAGGCATCTCGCTTGCCGACGGTTTCCAGGGCCTCCACCAGTCGGTACAGAGTGGCAGCTGGGTTGACGGCGTCCTGGCCGGCGGTTCCCTCGCGGGCGACGCAGCGGCCACCGTCATCGATCCGTTCAGCGCGCTGCTGGCCAACGGGCTGGGTTGGGTGATGGAGCATTTCGAGCCGCTACGCGACATGCTCGACAAGCTGACCGGTATCCCAGACAAGATCGTGGCGCACGCACAGACGTGGGCCAACATGGCGGGCGCACTCCAGACCATGGCCGAGGACCTCCGGGCGGGCCTCGCCGCCGACCTCCCCGACTGGGGCGGCGCCGCCGCCGAGTCGTACCGGTCGATGATGACCAACAACGTGGACGGGCTCGGCGGCCTGGCAGTGTTGGCCGACACCATGTCAGCTGCCACTCAAGCAGCGGGCAACCTGGTCCAATTCACCCGCGACATCGTCCGCGACTTGATCTGCGACCTGGTGGCGCGGGTGATCGTGTGGGCCGCCGAGGCTCTCGCGGTCGTAACCATCCCGATCGTCACCGCACAGATCATCTCGGCGGTCGCCAAGTGGTGCGGCCGGATCTTCGGTTACACCGGCGCGCTGATCAGCAGCCTGCAGAACCTGACCACCCTGATGGAGGGTTGAGCGCTCCAGGATGGCCCTGGATGCACGTGCGTGAGCAGACAGCGGTCAGCTTGTCGCGAGCGTCGTCAGACCCGGCGGACGACCAGCCCAGGCTTCGTCTCGGCGGCGGCACCCAGCTGCGTGATGTCGCCCGGATCGCTGGTGAAGACGATCGCACCGAATGCCAGAGCGACGGTGACCACGGCCGCGTCAACGACATCGCGAGTTCCCGCCTTGCCACACAGCACCCCGGCCGCCTTCGCCGTCTCGATGCCGACCGGAACCACCTCGCAGCTTTGCAGGAATCTGCCGAGCTGGACCTGTCGCCGGGCATCGCGCCAGGCTTGCGCTACGACAATGGCGGGAACGAGTAGCCGGCGTCCGTCCTCAACGGCCAGACGATGAATCGCCCATATCCGACGATTGTTGCCATCGATCGCCAGCAGCACGCCGGCGTCGTACACATAGGGAACGTTCACGCCGCCGCCGTAGGTGACGCACTCAAAGCCTCGGCGTCAGCGGCGGCCATCTCCGCCCGGGCCGCCGCGAGTTCCTCGGCCGTGAACGCACCGTGCTCCGCCTGCCATTCGGCAACCAGATGCCGGCCCACCCGGCGCCGCAGTTCACTTTCGGCGGCGCTTGCGACCAACCGTGACAGCGGGACGCCGTCCTCCCGCGCCGCAGCTCCGAGAGCCTCGACCAGCTCCTCCGGAAGCGTCACCGTGACCTTCTTAGCTGCCATACAAAGACCATACACCGATATGGCGGCCTCCTGACCTAGGAGCCGGCGGTGCGCCAGACGCACCGACACGCCCGGCGAAGGCTCAGCTTGCCCGATCACTCCCAGACCTCCGCACGGTCTACTGATTGCCGATACATGCTTAGTGACTATAGTCGTACGACAATAACAGCGCAGCCCCGTGGCGTCGGTGTCGGTAGGGTCGGTTGCGTGGATCTGGATTACATCGCCTTGCGGCTTGGCGTGGGTCGCGAGGAGGTCGAGCGGGTGCATCGGCTCGCCGGCGATCGGGCGGGGGCGCCGCTGCCGGGGAAGGCCGACGCGCCTGCGCTGCTCGAGCGGCTCGGGGTGCGGCCGGAGGATGCCGCCGAGGTCATGGCGGGCTGGCCCGATGCTGGTTCGCCGTTGTGGACCCCGGAGCTGAGCTGGCTGCTCGACCGTTCGATCGCCCTGGTCCGGGCCGATCTCGGCGGGCACGAGTGGCTGGCGCCCGGGCCGGAGCTGCCGCGCGAGCGCGGGCCCGCCTGGCGGCATCTTTATGTGTACGCCTACCTGGCCCTGCTCGACGTCGTGCGGGGGTACCACCGCGATCATGGCATCGCCGACGCCGTGGGGTGGGCGACGCTCGCGGATCTGGGCCGCAACCTCGCGGTCGACCGGCGGATGAACCGTGCGGGCTGGCCGGTCATGCAGGCCTGGCTGACACTGCACGCGCGCGGGGGCATCTACGAGTTGGGCCGGCTGCAGCACCAGCGTGGCGACACGTCCATCGACCTGCACATCCCGGAGTCGGGGCCGATGACGCCCGAGGCGGTCGAGGCGTCGCTGGACGAGGCTCGCGCGTTCTTTCCGCGGCACTTTCCCGACGAGCACTACACGTCGTTCTCCTGCGGCTCGTGGCTGCTCGACCCGCAGCTGCGCGAATACCTGCCGGCCGGCTCCAACATCATCCGGTTCCAGCAGCGGTTCGAGCTGGAGCCGTACGAGAAGGGTGATGGCCCGGACGCCGACGTCGAGGTGCTGCGGTTCGGCTTCCGCACCCTGACCACGCCGCTCGACCGGCTGCCGCGCGGCAGCGTGCTCCAGCGCGCGATCGTCGACCACCTCCGGGCCGGTCGCCACTGGCACTGGCGGCGTGGGCAGTTCCCGATCTAGGCAGGCGGCCGGAGTCAGAGCCGGCTCAGCGGCGATCGATCGCCCACCGACCACTTGTGGCCGAACGGATCGGTGAAGCCGCCCTGCCGGTGCGTGCCCCAGGGTGCGCTTCGGTCCTCGATGGCCGACCCCGCGGTCGCGCCGGCGGCGACGGCGCGTTCGACGATGCGGTCGGGGTCGTCGGTGAAGAGCTCGACGCGGGCGCTCGTGACGCCGGCCCGGCCCGGACTGGTCTCCGCGGGATTGTCCGGGTTCACCTCGTGCAGGAAGAACGGGGCGCCGGCGATCTCGAGGCCGACCACGCCGCCCAGGTTCCACAACTCGGTCGCGCCCAGCGCCGTCCCGTACCACGAGGCCGCGGCGCCGGCGTCCGGGACGATGAGCATCACCGAGATCACGGGAGACGCCGGACGATCTTTCGGTTCATCGGTCATCCGAACAGCATGCCGGAAATCGCGTGCGGTCGGGCGCCTGTCCACCCGTACACAATCTTGAGCAATTGATTTCCTTCAATATTAAAAACCGCTCGTCGCATGGTCTCTACCGCCCGGCGCAGTGGCCAGGTAAGCGCTTGCCCGCTGAATTTTGCAGGCGTCACGCTGAGGCTCCGTCCCCCATAGGAGGAACCATGCGTAAGGTTCGCCTGCTGTTCGTCTCCGCTCTCGTGATACCCCTGTCGCTGGTGGCACCGGGCGCCGCCTCCGCCGCGATGATCGCCCCGCCCGGCTGCAGCGTCCGCGCCGAGCCGGAGGCCGCCACCGCCGCCGCGGTGGCGACGACCAACGTCTGGATGGCCGGCGACTCGACCATGGCCAACCCCAGCTCCACCTGTCCGGTCGGCTGGGCGACCGAGTTCGACGGGCAGTTCCACACCAACATCGTGGTGAACAACCTGGCGGTCTCCGGCCGCAGCATCCAGACGTGGCTCTACGAGAGCGGCGTGACGTCGACCAAGAACTCGGCCGGCGAGTGCACCCTCAGCTCGACGACCCCGTCGACCAACTGGCAGAAGACGCTCGACGGCATGAAGGCCGGCGACTACCTCTTCATCCAGTTCGGCATCAACGACGGCGACAGCGCCTGCCCCAAGCACGTCGGCAGCGCCCGTTACCAGCAGCTGATGACCATGATGGCGCAGACCGCTCAGGCCCGCGGCGCCTTCCCGGTCCTGGTCACGCCGGTCGCGGCCATCGCCTGTTCGGGCAGCACCGCCACCCTGAACCGCGGCTTCTACCCGGAGACCTTCGCGGCCGGCACCGCCACCGGCGCCCCCGTCATCGATCTGCGGACCCTCAGCGTCAACTACTACAACTCGCTGGGGCTCTGCCCCAACAACGGCGATTACACCGCCGGGCTCGTGGGCCAGTTCTTCTGCAACGACCACACCCATTTCGAGGCGTACGGCGCTCGCCGCATCATGCGACTGGTGACCGGCGCCCTGAAGACGCAGAACATCGCGCTCGCCGGATCCCTTCTGTAGCAACGCGTCGCCCGCCGGACGATCCGGCGGGCGACCGCTCATTCCGGTGTCGCCTTCTTCCCGAGCAGCTTGAGGTACTTGGCCTCCCACACCTTGTCGATCTTGATCAACACCTGGTCGAGATCGCCGAAGATCTCGCCGAGGCGGGCGTTGAGGAAGTTCGGGTTGTTGATCACGTCGCCGAAGGCGTCCCAGATGTGTTCCCACGCGAAGGCCCGCGGAATGTCCTTCTCGCCGGCTGCCGGCGCCATGGCCTGCCGCAGGGCGCGGCTGGTCAGCGGGCTGCCGGACCGGGCGAGAGCGCGGTCGACGACGAGATCCTGCAGCAGGTGGGTGGCCGCGCCGTGCTCCGGCGCCGTCTTGGCGATCGCCGAGATGTCGAGGAACGACTCGCCCTTCGTGACAACCTCCGCGAAGAACGCCGGCTCGGTCAGCTCGAGGTGGCCCGGCAGCAGGTTGATGACCTCGTCCGGTGCCTTCTTGGACAGGTCGAGCACGGCCGCCAGGAACGCCTCGGCCTTGTTGGTCAGATCCAGGTGCAGGGTGACGATCTCGCCGTTGGCGACGTTGCGCAGCGCCACCTCGAACGGCTTCCCGACACCCTGGGCCGCGAGATCGATCGCCCGCGCCTGGACCCGGGCCACCGTGTCGGCAACCGTCTCGGCGTCGGTCAGCGCCTCGTACGCGACCCGGAGGTCCTTCGCCATCTGCGGGTTCGTGCTCTCGAACAGGGCCATCGCCTGGCCGAGCGGCTGATCCGGGCTGATCTCGCCGATCGGCGTGGACGGCTCCGCGCCGCCGAGCGCCTCCACCGTCTGCGCGCGGACCTTCGCCGTGTTCGCCACCGCCTCGTCCAGCAGCGCGGCGTCCCCACCGGTCGCGCGGATCAGATCGTCGAGCCCGCCGGCGTCGCCGCCCACATCGGCGAGCATCCGCTCCAGCTTGGCGGCGTCGCCACCCGCGGCGGCCAGCAGCCGTTCCAGCGCGGCCTCCTCGGTGATCACCGCGCGCAGGCGGGCCAGCGCGGCCGCCTCGGCGCCCGCTTCCGCGGCCACCCCCAGCCCGAACAGCCGGCCCGCCCAGGCCACGAACTTGGCCCCCAGCACCAGCGAGGCGACGTCGAAGGCCGCGCCACCGACGAGCTTTCCCCGCTCGTACGCCGAAAGGCTGTCGTCGGAAAAGGCCTGGTAGAGCTTGTAGCCGGCCATACAGGCAACAACCACAATGCCGATGACCAGGAGTACGCCGGAGATCGCCCCGATGAACGACGCGATCGCGGCGAGCGCCGTGAACACCGCCACGATGCCCGCGAGGCCGGCCACCAGCGCCCCGATGATCACCGCCACCACGACGATCGCGATGACCACCAGCGCGATGACGGCCAGCACCTTGACCATCTCCCACGCGGTGGCGAGGAAGCCCACCACGAACCCGGCGACGAACCCGGCCGCACGATCCCACCAGCTCTCGTCCTCGATCTCGGCGGCCCGCTCGTCGATACGCCGGCCCACCTCGTCGAGCATCTTCTGCTGCGCCACGATGCCCTCGCCGACCTTCCGGGTCACCTCGGCGAGCCCGCCGGCCTCCTGCTCGGCCCACTTGCGATCGGCGTCGGCCAGCGCCTTCGCGAACGTGCCCGTCACGCCCGCACGCGTTTTCGCGTACTCGGCGAGCGTCTCGCCGGCCTGCCCCGTCATGCCGCCGACGGTGGCCCGCGCCGCCTCCCCCGTGCGCTGGGCGAAATCGGTCGCCGCCTGCGCGGCCGGCGCGATGAGCAGGTCGGCCTGCTGCCGCATGTCGTCGGCGACGGTCCCGGCGGCGAAACTCATGCCGCCGGCGCTGCTCTGCACGAGCCGGTCCAGCTCCCCGAGGAACTCGGTCGCCGTCACGTCGAGCTCGGCGGCCGCCGCCGTCAGGTCGGCGGCGGACACCCCGGTGAGCGCGTCGGCGACCGCGGCCGCCTCGTCCAGCCCGGCCGTGACCTCGGCGAGGGCCGCATCCACGCCGGCCAGCCCGGCTTGCCGGTTCCGCTCGATCGCCGTCATCGCGGCGGTGGCGGCCCGCGCCACGTCGCCGGCCGCCGCCCGCATCGCGGTGAACTGCTCGATGACGGCGCTGCGGTCGCTCGCCACCTGCGCGAGTGTCTGGTCGGCCGCCCGCTCCACCGCGGACACCGCGGCCGCCCGCCGGTCCGCCACCCGCTGCCGCGCCGCCGACAGGTCCGCGCCGGCCATCTGCTCGGCGACCGCCGCGCCCTCACTGCGGAACTTGCCGGCCAGCGCGGCCATGTCCTGGCGCGCCGTGCCCGCCGTCGCCTCGCCCGCCTTCATGATCTCGCCGGCCGTCTCCTGGGAGATCTCCCGGGCGGCGCGTGCCTTCCGGGCCCCGCGCTCGGTGGGTTCGAGCACCTTGGCCCTGGCCTGCCCGATCGTGACCGCCTGCACGGCCCGGTCCCGGGCGCCGGCGATGGCGCGCTGCGCCTCCCGCTCCCCGCCGGCGACGGCGGCGGTCGCGTGCCGCTCGGCGGCGGCGAGGACGGCGGCCTGATTCTCCCGCAGCGCGGTGTCGAGGGCCGCGAGGGTGGCGTCGGCCTCGGCGTTGATCCGGCCGACCTCCCGTACCCGCGCCTCCTGCACCGCCGCCTCCGCGCCGCTCGCGGCCTGTGTCGCCGTCGCGATGCTCTCGTCGGTGACGGCCAGGATCCGCGCGGCCTCGCCGTCCGCCGCGGCCCGGACCCGTGCGGCCTCCGCGTCGGCCGCGCCCCGCAGCGCCGACCGAGCCTGCTCACCGGCCGCCACCACGTCGGCGCGGCGGCTGGCGACCCGCTCGACCAGGGCGGCGGCGGTGGGCACTTGGGCAGCTTTCGCCGCGCCGGCCACCGGAGCCGGCCGAGGACCACCGTCACGCTTCGCCACGGTGGGCGCCGGCAGCGCGACGGCCGCCATATCGGCGGGCCCGGCAACGGCCGTCCCTGTCGCCGGCGCACCGGCCGCGGCGGGTGCGGACGCCTTGGCGGTTCCAGGCGCGGTGGCCGTGGCAGTTGCCGGCGCGGCGGCCGTGGCGGTGGACGCGGCGGCCGTGGCGGGTGAGGACGCGGCGGCCGTGGCGGGTGAGGACGTGGCGGCCGTGGCGGGTGAGGACGCGGCGGCAGTGGCGGGTGAGGACGTCGCGGTGGCGGGCGCGGCAGTCGCGGTGGCGGGTGAGGACGTCGCGGTGGCGGGCGCGGCAGTCGCGGTGGCGGGCGCGGCAGTCGCGGTGGCGGATGCGGCGGGTGCGGCCGCAGTGGCCGTCGTGGCGAGCGCGGCCGTCGCGGGTGCGGTGGCGGAAGCGGGCATCGGTTCTGGCCCGGCTGGCGTGGCGGCATCGAGGATGTCCGCCGCAGGTGCCGCGGCGAAGGAGGCGGGCGTCGACGCACCCGCCGTGCCCTCCGCGGGCGGCGGCGCGACCAGACGGGCGACGGCTGCGTTGCCGACCGAGCCCTGCAGGGCCAGCAACATCTCCGGGGTCAGCCCGCCGCCCGCCGGCGCACCGACGGCGGCCATGTCGGCAAGCTGCCGGGACAGGACGCCGGATCCGGCTTCGAGCGCCGGCGTCGCGACGGCGGTCGGCGTGACGGACCGCTCGACGGCATCCGGGCCGGTGCTGACCTCGCGTTCTGCGGCCATCCGCCCATCGTGGACGCTGGCGTCCGGGGATGCCGCTGTCAGTCCACTTGGCGACAGGCATCAATGCGTCGCGCCGAGCATCACCGGCCGCAGACGACGCCGGCCAACCCGGGCGATCCGGCACCGCCCTCCCCCGCCACCGAACCGGCGCAACCGGTCAGCTCGGCGAGTTGCGGCCCAGCTCGGCGTCCCACGCTCCCCCTCTCCCCAGCGCGCACCCGTGCCCGGTCACGACATCGGGGAGTACCGTGAGGAAAAATCAATCGAAGCGCTTCGATTGACACGCTGGCGCGCCCGTGTCAACACTCTTCGGCAGGCGCGGACTGGATTCACCGCCAGTTCAAGTGCCCAAGACCCGTACGAAAGGAATGTTTATGAGTTCGATCGTAAGGAGGGCCGGGCTCGCAACCGCTGCCGCCGCTCTGGCCCTCACCGGAGCCGCGTATGGCGTAGCGAGGTCGGCATCGGCCGACGTCGTGGCCGAGCTGACCGCTCCTCAGCTGGTCGCCGACATGGGTGCCGGCTGGAACCTGGGCAACCAGCTGGAAGCCAACAACAACGGAATCCCCAGCGAGACGGCGTGGGGCAACCCGGTCGTCACGCAGGCCCTCATCGACCGGGTGAAGGCATCGGGATTCAAGACGATCCGCATCCCGGTCTCCTACTTGGGGAACATCGGGGCCGGCCCGAACTACACGGTCAGTTCCGCCTGGCTGACCCGCATCGCCGAGGTCGTCAACTATGCCTACAACCAGGGCCTCTACGTGATGATCAACATGCACGGCGACGGCTACAAGTCGGTCACCGGTTCCTGGCTGATCTGCGATTCGTCCGACCAGACGACGATCAAGGACAAGTACCAGAAGGTCTGGCAGCAGGTCGCGACGAAGTTCTCGAGCTACAACGATCACCTGATCTTCGAATCCATGAACGAGGAATTCGACGGGCAGTACGGCACCCCGACCTCGGCCTGCTATTCGAACATCAACGCCTACAACCAGATCTTCGTGGACACCGTACGGAAAACCGGCGGCACCAACGCCTCACGGTGGCTTCTCGTCCCGGGCTGGAACACCAACATCGAGTACACCGCGGGCAGCTACGGATTCGTGCTGCCGACGGACACGAACCGGTCCAGCTCCATCCCCAGCGCCGAGCAACGGCTCATGATCTCCGTCCACTATTACGACCCGTGGGATTTCGCGGGCCAGGAGGACGGCACCATCACGCAGTGGGGAGCGGCCGCGACCAACGCGGCGAAGAAGTCGACCTGGGGCCAGGAAGACTACATGGACACCATGCTGAAGAAGATGTACGACGCCTTCGTCACCAAGGGATATCCGGTATTCGTCGGTGAGTACGGCTCGATCGACAAGACGACGTACGACTCGGCCAACAACACGTACCGGGCGAACTACGCGAAGGCTCTGGTGGCCACCGCCAAGAAGTACGGCGCGGCCACCGCCTACTGGGACAACGGCTACAACGGCCAGCACGGCTTCGGCCTGTTCGACCGCACCACCAACACCGTGACCCAGCAGAGCATCATCAGCGCCATCATCACCGCCGCCGGCAGCAGCACGCCGACCACTTCACCCACCACGGCACCGACGACGACGCCCACTTCCGCGCCGACCACGACGCCGACCACCGCCCCGACCACCAGTCCCGGCGGCACCAGCACCTGCAAGGTCACCAACGCGGTCAGCGCCTGGAACACCGGCCTGACCAACAACGTCACGATCACCAACACCGGCACGTCCGCCATCAACGGCTGGACGTTGTCCTTCACCCTGGCCGGCGGCCAGACCATCACCTCAGGTTGGAACGCCACCTACTCCCCGACCAGCGGAGCGGTGACGGCGACCAACGTCAGCTACAACGGCGGCCTGTCCGCGGGAGGCTCGGCCAGCATCGGCTACCAGGCCACCCACACCGGCAACGCCGCCGCCCCGACCGGCTTCAAACTGAACGGCGCCACCTGCAGCTGACTCACTGACCCACCCACCACGGCGGGCCGGAGCCGCCCAGCGGCCCGGCCCGTCGTGATCAGTCCTCATCAAGGGCTCAGCCCAGGAGTCCCCCGAGGAGCGGCACGCGCTGAAGCAGGCTCCCGGCGAGCCCGTTCGAGGTGTTGTAGTTGGTGACCTAGTTCCGGTTGTAGTTGGTGTTGTAGTTCGTGCTGTAGTTGGTGCCGTAATTCTTGTTGTAGATGGTGTTGTAATTGTTGCTCTTCGTGTTGTTGAAGTTAGTGCTGTGGGTGTTGCTGTGAATGACGTTGTTGGTGGTGTCCGGCTTTTTGTCTTCGTGGACGCTAGGCGCCGCGCTGGCGGGCTCTGACGACCGAATGAGACAGGGTGGCTTCGGCGGGCCCGTCCTCGATAGTCACGGGCCCAGTCGCTCCGACCGCCGCAGCATTGACGACCGCGACGTTGGTCAGTCCATTCAGGTCGACCGTGCGTTGCAGCAGCGAGCAGGTCCACGGGTGAGCCTCGACGGCAATGACCCGCCCCGCCGGACCGGCCAGCCGCGACAGAACAACCGTCTCCGTTCCGTACTCCGCACCGAGCTCGACTTCGGTGTCCCCCGGGCGCACGGTATAGCCATACATGAAAACGTCCCGCGTCGCCTTTTCGACTACCCGAAAACCGGCGCCGCGCAGCGTGGGGCAAACCAATGTCCCACCTTTGTACCGGTGGATCCACCCACCGGTTCCAGTGTCCCGACTTACCTTCGCAGGGTCTCGCTGCTTGACGGCTACATGTCCCATTCGAAGAAGCGACTTAGCGCTATCAGTAACGTTCATCCGGACCCTTCTGAGCTGGACGGGCGGCTGGGCGACGCTGTCCTGAAAGCGGCAGTCGTCTCCCGCCGTCGTACCAACCCCGCCGGCCGGCCATCGGTCACGCTGACGGATTTCCGGACGCTCCAGACCTGGTCCGGGTTCGACGTGAGGCTGATCCGCCGACCACTGTGAGACCTAGAACCGCGTCAGGCCGGCCGGTCCGGCAGCAGCTCGGCAGGACGTCCGCCGTTGCGCTCGTGGTGGCCTAACGGTGAGGCTCCATCCGTCTCCAGGATGTCAGAACTGTGCCATGCGAGTCGCACCCATGACGGAGTCTGGCAGAACTTTGACATCGCAGATCGTTGATCATCCCCGTATTTCCAGCACTATCGCATCCGGATCGCTCCGGCGGCTACAGAGTTGGAACATTCAAGAAATGTCAGAGCAATGACTCGCGGCCAGTCTGCTCTCACTAGCAACAGCGGCCGGCGGCACGGGGCGGGGAGTTCGGACGACGGCGGCTCGCCCTGGACATTTTCATCCGCACGATCCGCCGTGCCGCGACCCCGGCGTCACGCCCCTTCAGCAGGAACGGAGTTCTCACATATGTCCAGCACCAGTAAACGGCTGCGCGTGCTTGTGGCTACGGGCGCCATCGGGACTCTTCTGCTCGCCGGCTGTGGCGCCCGAGCCGGCGACGACACCGCCGCCGCCGGGTCGTCCGCGGCGGCCAGCTGCGTCGACACCTCCGGCAGCACCATCAAGCTCGGCTTCCTCAACTCCCTTACCGGTGGGATGGCGATCTCCGAGAAGACCGTCTCCAACGTGCTGCACATGGCCACCGACGAGATCAACACCAGTGGCGGCATCCTCGGCAAGAAGATCGAGTACGTCCAGGAAGACGGCGCCACCGACTGGCCCACCTTCGCGGAGAAGACCGAGAAGCTGCTCACCCAGGACTGCGTCGCCGCGATCTTCGGCGGCTGGACCTCGTCCTCACGCAAGGCCGTGAAGCCGGTCGTCGAGAAGCTCAACGGCCTCTTCTTCTACCCGGTGCAGTACGAGGGCCTCGAGTCCTCGCCGAACATCTACTACACCGGCGCGACCACCAACCAGCAGATCATCCCGGCGATGGACTTCCTCGCCTCCAAGGGAGTGAAGAGGCTGTTCCTCGCCGGCAGCGACTACGTCTTCCCCCGCACCGCGAACGCGATCATCAAGCTCTACGCGGCCAAGCTCGGCATCCAGATCGTCGGTGAGGAGTACGTACCCCTCGACAAGGACGACTGGACCAGCCAGGTGGCGAAAATCGTGGCGGCCAAGCCCGACTTCATCTTCAACACCATCAACGGCTCGTCGAACGTCGGCTTCATCAAGGCGTACTACGACGCCGGCCTCACGCCCGCGAAGACGCCGATCATCTCGGTGTCGATCGCCGAGGAGGAGGCGCCGGCCATGGGCCACGCGGTCACCGGCAACTACGCGTCCTGGAACTACTTCGAGTCGCTCAAGACCGACACCAACCCGAAGTTCATCCAGAGCTGGAAGGCCTACCCCAAGAGCAGCGGCGTCACCTCCGACCCGATGGAGGCCGCCTACATCTCGCTGTACCTGTACAAGGAGCTCGTCGAGGCGGCCGGCTCATTCGACGTCAACGCGGTGAACGCCGCGGCGAAGACGAAGACCATCACGTTCGACGCGCCGGAGGGCAAGGTCACGCTCGACGGCAAGAACCACCACATCTCCAAGCCGGGCCACATCGGCCAGATCAACGCCGGCAACCAGTTCGACATCGTCTGGGCCTCCGACAAGTTCATCGAGCCGGACCCGTACCTCGAGGGCTACGACTGGTTCCCGGCGGCGATCCGCAAGCAGCTCGCGGACGCGGCGGGCTGATCCCCCACTTGGACGCGGGGTTGCGTGTCGCCCGCGGCACGCAACCCCACCCCCACAGAGAGAGCGAAAGCACGTGGACGCACTGATCCCACAGCTGCTGAACGGCAGCGCACAAGGTGCGCTGCTCCTGCTCGCCGCACTGGGCCTCTCGCTCACCTTCGGCCAGATGGGCGTGATCAACATGGCCCATGGCGAGTTCCTCATGCTCGGCGCCTTCACCGCCTACCTCGTCCAGCAGGTCATCGCCGCCAGCGACCTGTCGATCCCGGTCGCGCTGCCGGTCGCGTTCGTCGCCGCCGGCCTGTTCGGACTCCTGCTGGAGGTCACCATCATCCGATGGATGTACCGCCGGCCCCTCGACACCCTGCTCGTCACGGTCGGCGTCAGCCTGATCCTGCAGCAGGCGGCGCTACAGATCTTCCCGTCGCAGGGCGTCCCGGTGGAGAAGCCCAGCTGGCTCGACGGGCAGCTGGACGTCCTCGGCTACGAATGGCCGCTCCGGCAGCTGTTCACCATCGTGCTCGCGGCCGTCTGCGTCGCCGCGCTGTCGGCCTGGCTCAAGTACACCTCGTTCGGCCGCCGCATCCGGGCGACCGTGCACAACCGGGACCTCGCCGAGACCACCGGGATCTCCACCCGCACCATCGACCGCCTCACCTTCTTCGTCGGGTCGGGTCTGGCCGGGGTCGCCGGAGTGGCCGCGTCGCTCATCGGCGGCACGAACTCCCAGATGGGCGCGCAGTACATCATCCCGGCGTTTCTCGTCGTCGCCGCCGGCGGCATCGGCCAGCTCAAGGGCACCATCATCGCCGCGTTGGCGGTGGGCGTCGCCCTCTCGTGCTTCGCCTACTGGACGACCGGCAGCTTGGCGCAGGTGCTCGCCTTCATCCTCGTGATCGTCTTCCTGCAGGTACGCCCGCAGGGCCTGTTCACGGTGCGAACCAGGAGTCTGGCATGACCAAGCTGAAGCCATGGGTCTCCCTCGGCGGCATCGCGGTGTTCGCCGTCCTGCTCCTCGCGGTCGCCCCCGCCGTACTCTCCGATCACTGGATCAACAACCTCGGCAAGTACTGCTGCTGGGCCATCGCCGCCGTCGGCATCGGCCTTGCGTGGGGCCGGGGCGGGATGCTCGTGATGGGGCAGGGGGTGTTCTTCGCCCTCGGCGCCTACGCGATGGCCATGCACCTCACGCTGGAGACCGCCGGTGACCGAATCCCGGGGTTCATGGTGCTCTACGACCCGCTCGCGCCGCTCCCGGCGTTCTGGGAGCCGTTCCGTAGCGCGGGGTTCACCCTGCTGGCGATCGTGCTGCTTCCGGTGATCGTGGCCGGCATCCTCGGCTACGCGCTGTTCAAGCGCCGGGTGAAGGGCGCGTATTTCGCGATCCTGACGCAGGCGCTCGCCGTCGCACTGGCCACCCTGATCAGCTCCACGATCCGCGAGACCGGCGGCGACACCGGGCTCAGCGACTTCAAGTTCTTCTTCGGCTTCGTGCTGAACGACCCGGCGAACAAGGTCATGGTGTACCTCATCGCGGCCGCGCTGCTCATCGTGTGCCTGCTCGCGGTGTGGCAGTTCTACCGCAGCCGCTTCGGTGAGCTCCTCGTCGCCACCCGGGACGCCGAGGAGCGCGTGCGCTTCCTCGGCTACGACCCGGCCAACGTCAAGCTTGTCGCCTTCGTCGTGTCCGCGCTGATGGCAAGCATCGGCGGAGCGATGTTCGTGCCCATCGTCGGCATCATCACCCCGGCCGAGATCGGCGCCGCCGCCTCGATCCTCATGATCGCGGGTGTTGCCTTCGGCGGCCGGGCATCGCTCTTCGGCCCCGCGCTCGGCGCGATGGCGGTCGGATGGGGGCAGTCGAGCCTCGGCTCGACCTGGCCCGACGGCTGGACCTACATCCTCGGTCTGCTGTTCGTCGTCGTCATCCTCCTCCTGCCGAACGGACTGTCGTCCCTGCCGGCCAGGTTCACGGGGCGGCTGCGCAGGCGCCCTGCCGGACAACCCGCCCCGGTGATCGCCGCCGCAGAGCTCGAAGAGGTGCGGTCATGACCGACGCTTCCCTCGTTGTCACGGATCTCCACGTCGAGTTCTCGGGTTTCGTCGCGGTCGGCGGCGTCTCCTTCGACGCGCACCCCGGCGAGGTCCGGTTCCTCATCGGCCCGAACGGCGCCGGCAAGACGACCTGCATCGACGCCATCACGGGGCTGACCAAGGGCACCGGGTCGGCGAGGCTCGGCGAGACAGAGCTGCTCGGCAAGCAGGTGCACAAGATCGTCCGCTTCGGGGTCGGCCGCACCTTCCAGACCGCGAGCGTCTTCGACGAGCTCACCGTGCTGCAGAACCTCGACATCGCCGCCGGGCTCCACCGCTCCTCGGTCTCGCTGCTGCGGACCCGGCGCGGCGTCGACCCGTCGATCGAGCAGGCGCTGGAGGAGACCAGACTCGCCGCCGAGCTCGCCACGCCGGCCGGCATCCTGTCGCACGGCCAGAAGCAGTGGCTGGAGATCGCGATGCTGCTCGTGCAGGACGCGAAGGTACTGCTGCTCGACGAGCCCGTCGCCGGTATGAGCCACGACGAGCGCACCGCGACCGGCGAGCTCCTTCAGCGCATCGCGGTGAAGCGGATCGTGCTCGTGGTCGAGCACGACATGGACTTCATGCGCCGCTTCGCCACCCGCGTGACAGTGCTGCACCAGGGCAAGGTGCTCTCGCAGGGCACGGTGGCCGAGGTTCAGGCCGATCCCAAGGTGCAGGAGGTCTACCTCGGCACCGCGGGCGCCGCCACCGCGGCCGCCATGGTGGTCGTACCCGAGCCGGTGGCCGAGACGCTGAAGCTGATGGAGGACTGACATGCTCGAGCTCACCGACATCGAGGCCGGCTACGGGCGCACGCGGGTGCTGCACGGCGTGACGGTGCCGGCCGGCAAGGTGGTGGCCGTGCTCGGCCACAACGGCGCCGGCAAGACGACCCTGCTACGCCTCGCGATCGGCCTCATCAAGCCGACGAAGGGCCGCGTGCTGTTCGACGGTGAGGACATCTCGTCGCTCGCCCCCAACAAGCGCGTTGCTCGCGGGATGGCGTACGTGCCGCAGGGTCAGCAGTCGTTCGGCCAGCTCACTACGCTGGAGAATTTGCAGCTCGCCGCGGACGGGCGCCGGCGCGGGAAGGCTCTGATCGAAGCGCAGATGGTCCGCTTCCCCGCCCTGGAGAAGTTCGCCACCCGGAAGGCGGGCCTGCTCTCGGGCGGGCAGCGCCAGCAGCTCGCGATCGCCCGCGCCCTCATCACCGAGCCGAAGCTGCTCATCCTGGACGAGCCGACCGAGGGCATCCAGCCCACTATCGTCGCCGAGATCGAGCAGACCATCATGCAACTGGCCGGCGAGGGCATCAATGTGCTGCTCGTCGAGCAGCACATCGGCTTCGCCCTCGAGGCCGCCGAGCGTTACGTCGTGCTCGCGTCGGGCTTCGTCACACAGACCGGTGATGGTGGTTCGGCAGCCGCCTCCACCGTGCGAGCCGCCATGGCGATCTGAGGGCGATGTGACCCACGTCGGCAATGCTGTCGTAACACCGGACAGCAAGGATTCCCTGACGCAAGGTGCCTTAGGGGATGCCACTGTGTCGACGTACAACGCGCGCGCGGCCGCAGAGGACAGCCTGGAGGACTACGCCTTCCGCTATGTGCCGCGCACCTTCCGGCGCTGGAGCGCCGCCTCCGTCGGCGCGACTGCCCTCGGGTCCATCGCGTTCCTCGCCGACTTCTCGATCGGCGCGAGCATCGGCATCGACCACGGCACCCCCAACGCTGTGCTCGGCATCGTGTTCGCGTCGGTCATCATCCTCATCGTCGGTGTGCCCGTCGCCTACTACGCCGCCCGCTACAACCTCGACCTCGACCTCATCGCCCGTGGCTCCGGATTCGGCTACTACGGCTCCATCATCACGACTGTGGTCTTCGCGGGCTTCACCTGCATCTTCTTCGCCCTGGAGGGCGCCATCATGGCGCAGGGGCTGCAACTGGCGACGGGGATGCCGCTGTGGATCGGCTATCTCATCTCGACCGTCGTCGTGATCCCGATCGTCATCTACGGCATGCGTGCGCTGGAGCGCCTGCAGTTCTGGACCACGCCCCTATGGCTCGCCCTCGCTCTGCTGCCGCTGCTGTGGATCGTCGTCTCCGACCCCGAGGCGGTCCGCGCCTTCACGTCGTTCACCGGCAACTCCGACGGCTCGATCAGCTTCGGCGCCGTGGTCTCGAGTGCGGCCGTGTGCTTCGCCCTCACCCCGCAGCTGGCGGAGCAGATCGACTACCTCCGCGCGATGCCGCCGCGCACGCCGTCGAACGCCCGCTCGTGGTGGACGTCGTTCGCGTTCGCCGGTCCGGGCTGGGTCGTCTTCAGCGGCACCAAGCAGGTGATCGGGGTGTTTCTCGCCGTCTACCTCCTGGTGCGGGTCGAACCCGGTCTCGGGCACCAGGCGACCGAACCGGTCAAGCAGTTCGTCGAGATGTACCAGACCCTCCTCCCCGACTGGCTCGCGATCGTTCTCGCCCTGGTGCTCATCGTGGTCGCGCAGGTGAAGATCAACGTGACGAATGCCTACTCGGGCTCACTCGCGTGGTCGAACGTCTTCACCCGGGTGGCGAAGCACTACCCCGGTCGTACGATCTTCGTTCTGTTCAACCTCGTGATCGCCTACACGTTCATGATGTTGGACGTCTTCACCCTCATCTCCTTCGTGCTGAGCCTCTACGCGAACGTCGTCATGGCGTGGCTCGTGACGATCGCCACCGATATCGCGATCAACAAGTGGGTGCTGCGCATCTCGCCGCGCTTCCCCGAGTTCCGCCGCGGCATGCTGCACGACTGGAACCCGGTGGGGCTCGTGTCGGTAGGGCTCGCCTCGGTGCTGTCGCTGCTCGCGTTCGCCGGGTTGCTCGGCGCCGCTGTCAAGCCGTTCTCGGTGCTCATCGCGATCGGCGTCGCGTTCGTGACCACGCCGGTCATGGCCCTCGCCACGCGGGGGCGCTACTACCTGCGCCGCCACTCCGACGGCATCGACTCCCCCCGGTTCGACGAGCACGGCAACCCCTCCGGCGAGCGGCTCCGCTGCCATGTCACCGGCTATACGTTCGAGCGGCCGGATATGCTGGCCTCGGCCGAGAGGGGACCGCGCGGCGAGGTGCAGTACGTCTCGTCGCTGGCGCTCACGCTCGACGATTCCGATCGCTACGTGCTCCCGCCGGAAGTCGCCAGGCCCACGCACTGGGCGACCACCCGAGGAAGGGGGGCGTGATGGAGGAGCCGGTCGACACCGCGACCGCGATTCTCGCGAGCGCCGCGGTGCTGCTGCGCGAGCGCACGTTCGACGACATCTCCTACCGTGCCCTCGCCGACGAGGTCGGCATCTCGGAGCGCACGATCTACCGCCAGTACCCCACGCGCGCACACCTGCTCGCCGCACTCTCGAACTGGATCGAACAGACCTTCTTCCCGCTGCCGCCGTTCGTGACCGTTTCCGATTTCCGCGCCGCCGTGCACGAGCGCTTCCGGGCCTTCGACGCGTCGCCCGCGTACGCGTACGTCGGCGCGCGGGCATCCGCGATCTCGCCGACGCTCGACATCGAGCCGGCCTACATCACGCGTGCGATCGAGGCGATGCTCGACGTGGCGGCGCCGACGCTCAACCGGCGGGACCGGCGACGGGTCGCGGCATCCTTGCGCTACTTCTCGTCGGCGATGTTCTGGGCGCGCCTGCGCACCGGCTTCGACCTGGATGCCGGCGAGATCTGCGACGCGTTCGACCGCGCTGTGGGCACCGTGCTTGCCAGACTGCCCGAAGCGACGTGGGCGCAGAGGTGACCGGGTCGGCGGCCCTCCCGGCGCTGAGCGGCACGCAAGTGGCGATCCTCGCCGCCTACGCCGAACTGATCGAGGAGCTGGGCAGCGACGACGTGTCGAACCGGGTCATCGCGCGCCGGGCCGGCATCGCCGAGCGCACGGTGTTCCGCAACTACCCCACGCGGGTCGACCTGCTACTGGCGACCGCAGCGTGGATCGAGGCGACGGTGTTCGCCCGCGAGGAGTCGCACTCGATCTTCGACATCCCCCTCGCGATCCGCGACGCGATGGAACGGTACGACGCACGGCCGGAGCTCGCGCACGTCGTCGCCGAGACGGCGATGCGCGGTGTGAGCGGCGCGGCGCCGTCTCCCGGCCGGGCGCAGCTCGAGCGGCTGCTGGATGCCGACGTGCCGTCCCTCGACGCGGCGCAGCGCACCGCGGTCATCGCGGCGTTGTCGCACCTCGACTCCGTCGGGGCCTGGGTAACATTTCGCCGCGAGTTCGGTATGGACCGGCGCGACATCGCCGACGCCGCCGCGTGGGCGGCGGAGGCGGTGCTCGACAGCATCCGCGACCGCGTCGCCCCGTAGCGGGTCCGGGGCGCCCCGGAGTCGGTGTGGTGGGCCGGACGATGCACTATGCGAACCGCACTCCTGTCATCCATGACGGATGCACTGCGAGGCCATTTCGCCAGCTCACGTAATCGGCTTGAATCGAAGCCGCCCAGGAGTGGTCCGCGAACGGCCCAACCCAGGTAGACGGATCGTCAACTCTCACCAACCTGCCTCGATTCCGACACAACCGCCATACCAAGAAAAGGCCGGTATCGTGCCCTTCCATGAGTCGATGGAAGGCGATCTTCTGGATTGTCGTCGGTTTGAACGCTTTCACCGTGGCAGTCATATTTTGCCTGCAGATTCGATCGGGATCATGGAGCAAAGCCGACCAAATTGGTGGTGCATTGGGTTTTTATGCAGCCTGGATCATCCTGATCGACACACTTGTTATCGCAAATTTGCGGCGACAGGCATATGCGTCTCCGGCTCATATCCCAGACGCCTCCGACACACCCATCATTGAAAATCCCGGCCGAACAGGCTCATCGATCGCAAGATTCTTCCTCATGACTATGTGTCGCCACTTGAATAACGGGTACGCATTCGCTGCCGCAGCTGCCGCGCTCTTAGTGCTCTATGGGAGCGTACTGTGGGACAACTTCGGCCCGCAGGCGCCGCGCTCCTACTTCGGGGCAACGTTTATGAGTGGCGAGGACACTCTTCATTTCGGGCCGACCGAAGTCATAATCGTCAGCACAGAGACTCGGAGGAAACACTTGTCGAAAAGCCCCGTTGCCCCAATCTGGGAAGAGCTTGCTCGACAGGCAATTCCCGACCTGGCCGTCATTGATCAGAAGGAGCCAGGAAGAGGCGCGGAACTTTGGTTTTTCATGCCTTCGGCCATCCTTCAGAGCAACGATGGAATCTCCGGGAAGGAAGGGTGCGAAGTGGCATTGGAGAAGGCGACCAAGCAAACCAGCGGGGCTTACGTGACGGTCAACCTCAATTCAGACGCCATCGTTTGCGTGTCACCCCATCAATCCGGCACAGCCCAGGTCAAAGTGCATTCCGGCCCGGTGGAGTTCCGGGTTGCCTACAGGTTTTACCCGCTAGATCACGAACGTGAGGACAGGATCTGGTGAGAAAGGTGCCATTAAAAGCTAGTCACCCACATCGCCGAGGTTACGCTCGCGTTGCTGCGCCAGGGCCGGCGTGCATCTACGCGCGGCGGGCTCGTGTCCACGGGAGGATGGGCACCATGGTCAAGCGAGCGGCCGGGCGCTGACATGACGCCGCAGTGCCGGTCGCGTGGGCTACCAATGCTGGATTACGGCTGCTCGCGCTCGGAGGCTCGCTCATACGCACTAAGAACGCGCTCCGCGGCAGCCGACGCCGGACCGGCCGGCGTGACCACCGCACCGTGGAGTCCGGGGGTCGCCCCCGGAGTCGGTATGGTGGCCGGACGATGCACCATCCGAACCGCCCGGCCACTGTCTCCGGCCATCCGTGGTCAGGATGTTTGACCAGTTCAAGAACGGCATCGTCGGCTTCGTAACCGAATTCGGAAGCTATCCGGGATGACGTTGGCCGGGTGAGAACTTGTCGTCAGGGGCCGAGCAATGCCAAAGGGACGACGGCTACGTCGTCGCGGCGGCGGTAAGCGCGCTCACCCGCGTAGATGACGACGGAGTCAATCAGGTCTTCGCCAATCCGGTCGCGCAGCCAATGCAGGTGCTTGGTGTCGGCGTCTTCAACGCGGTCGGCCAGCTTGACCTCGATGGCCAGCACCCTCCCGTCGGCGTGCTGGACTATGAGATCCACTTCGTGGAGGTTGTTGCGCGTCCGTAGGTGGCTTACCCGGCCCTCGGCTGCCTCGGCATATGTGTGGACGCTGAGCGCCACGAGGTGTTCGAAAAGAGCGCCGAGGATCGTGCCTTCGGACAGGTTGGTGCTGCCCTGTTCGGCTCGTAGCAGTGCAGCGGCATCGAGTCCCAGCAGGCGAGCGGCAAGCGCCGGGTCGGCCAGGTGATGCCGGGCGGACTGCCCGAGCCGATCAAGATGGTTATGGCCGGGAATCCACGGTGGCAGGTCGTCGAGCAACCACAGCGAGGACAGGGCATCGCGGTAGGCGAGTGTGGTCTCCTTGGCCGGCTTGTTCGCCAACCCGGCGGTGGCCGCGTCGAGAATCTTCGAGTAGGTCGCCGTCGTCGATGTCGCGGCGGCGTATGCGGCAAGCCAAGCACGTAGCACAGCCGGACGACGGACCGGATAGCCCTGCTCAGGGAACTCCCGCTCGACGACGTTGTCCATGTAGGCGTCCAACTCGGCCCGGCGGACACGGGACGGAAGTCTCCGGATGGCGGGGAACCCGGACGCGGTGATCTCTTCGACGTAGTCGGTCAGCCGGAGGTTGGTGCCCCCATCGACGTCGCGGTCGCCGGCCAGCAGCGCGGACAGGCTGACCGTCGAAGTCTCGATATCCCGTTCCGCCATGCTGAGCGGGCGCATCCGCATCGGGACGATCCGTCCAGCACCTGAGTGGATCACCGCGCCCCGAGGTGCCGAACTGCCGGCGATGATGAAGTGCCCAGGCGGAGAACCGGAATCGACCGCGCGGCGCACCTGGTCCCAAACCTCGGGGAACCGCTGCCATTCATCCACCAGAACCGGCCCTGGCAGACGAGACAAGACGGAGGGATCCGCGCTGAGGATCTCTCGCTGGGCAGGAAGGCTCAGATCGACGACTGACACGGCGCGCTGCGTCGCTGTCGCTGTCTTTCCCACGCCCTTCGGCCCATGGATCGACAGGGCACGCAAATGGGGCTGAAGCTCATCCAATACGTCATCCAGAACACGCCGCCGGTACTCGACCACAAAGCCACTCTACCCGAAACACATCTCCTACACGTCCAAATGCATAGCCCTTAGTCTTCCAGATGCACATCTTTTAGTCTGCCGAATTTACTCGGCATGCCCAGGCGTCCCTGAGCATGGATGCTACTGCTGTACTTTCCTGCTGTACGGACTCCTCTGAGGCGCCCCCGGAGTCGGCGTGGTGGGCCGGACGTTGCACCATGCGAACCACCCCATCGCCATCCCCGGTGGCCCACTATCGGGACGTTTGACCAGCTCACGTAGCAGGTAGTCGCGTTCGGGGCCGCGTCGGCGGCCCCGAACGGGTGTCAGGAGCGGCGCACCGCCACCACCACCAAGTGGTACCGTATCCGGTACAACCCTGGGAGGCATCGTGACTTCAGCGATCAGTGCCAGCGAGGCACGGAAGTCCCTCTTTCCGCTCATCGAGCGCGTCAACGAGGACCACACCCCGATCGAGATCGTCTCCAAGCGTGGTAACGCCGTCCTGGTGAGCAAGGAGGACTGGGACTCGATCATGGAGACCAACTACCTGCTCCGATCCCCCGCCAATGCCAAGCGCCTAGTCGAGAGTGTCGAGCAGTGGCGAGCCGGCCGAGCCACCGAGCGCGAGTTCGGCCCTGAGGAGTGAAGCTCAGCTGGACCGACCACGGCTGGGATGACTACCTGTACTGGCAGACCCAGCACCGTAAAACCCTCAAACGCATCAACGCACTGATAGCCGACATCAAACGCGATCCCGACGGCCAGGGCATCGGCAAACCGGAGATCCTCCGCAACAACCTCGCCGGCCTCCGATCCCGGCGCATCGACGACGAACACCGCATGGTGTACGCCGTCGAGACCAACGAGATCACCATCATCTCCTGCCGGTACCACTACGAGTAGCTCCGGCCGGTCATTGCTGCTCAGCCGCGTTTGGCGAACTCTGCCAAGCGCTCGCTGAGCGGGCTCACCCGCGGGCGCGGTGGCCGATCGAAATAGCCCGGCTTGACCTCACGCATCAGCGCCTCGCCGTCCCGGCTCCAGTCGAAGCGTGGCCGTTTCAGCAGCCGCCGGAACACGACACTCGCCTTCTCGGGATCCCGAGCAGCCAGCCGGCGCAGGACCATCGGTTCCACGCTGTCGTCCTCGAGATAGGACAGTGTCTGCTCGCGCCACCGGCGCCGCCGCAGCAGGCCGGGGTTCGCGAACGCTTCCTCCACGAGACCGAACTCCGCGTAGAAGCCGAGCCCGTCCGTCTCGTCGTAGATCAGCGCCACCGTTTCCGCATCGGTCAGATCCAGCGGCAACGACATCGACACCGCAGCAGGGACCTCCTTCGGGTCCGGTCCGAGAACCATGTCACGGCGGTACGTGTAGTAGCCGTCGAGCCGCTCCTGTGTCTGTTCACCCGGGACCACCAGCAGGTCGGTGCCGAAGAACTCGACGAACCGGGCGCGGTCAGCACGCTGGTGTTCCCATGCCAGTGCAATCTTGTCCGGGTTTCGGAACACCGCTTCCGGCGTACGCAACGACATGTCCAGCGCGAGCTGATAGGCAATGCCCCGCTCGCTCCCACGCAGAATCTGCACCGGCCCGCTCAGCATCCACTCGTCACCGACCGTGACCAGCCGGGCGATGATGAACGAGCGACGCGGCATCTGCTTGAACACGGCCGGGCCCATGTTCGATCGGACCCGATAGGTCAAGTCGTCGACCAGGCACTCCACCAGGAGCGCGGACCCGTCCTTGCGCTGCACCTCGAACGGGCCCTGCGCCACATCGCGCCAGCCGAGCAGCATCTCCCGTTTCGACCTCCGGCAGGTCCGGCCGGGCCTCCACGAACTGCTCCACCACCGTCCGGCCGTTCGCCAGCCGGTGCTCCAGCACGAAACAGTCCCAGAGCAGCATCCACCGCTGCTCGTCGGCGTCTTCCAGGCCGTTGCCGTACTCGGCCAGAAAACTCGACGCAGCCCGGTCGTAGCGGGGCTGCTGAGAGAACGCCACCAGCTCGCCCTTGAGCTCACCAGCGCGTCGTAGCAGCGCGGCATCAACCATCGACATGCCACCAACCTATGAGCCGTCAGAACGACATCGTCACGGGGTACCTCGTTCGGGTGATCAATCGATCAGACGCCGAGCGAGGCGTTCGGCGTTGAGTCCCCGCATTGCTCCGTCGACGGTCTCCGGGTCGGTGAGGTCGATACCGCGGGCCGTCAGTTCCGCGGCGATCTGCTTGGCCGGCCCCCACGCCGCCGTGTCGTCGAATGCCTCCTCGAACGCGGGAAGGAACGTGTCGACAGCCTCGATCACCGGACTGATCCATACCGGGTCTACCGCACGGTGTTCCAGCGCGTACCGGATCCAGCGCCGTAACACGTCCGGCAGCGCGGCGCGCTGCTCGGCGTCCAGCGCCGCCTTGCGCGGCAGCCAGTCGGCCAGGAACAAGCCGACCTGCCCCGGGCTCCAGCACAATGGGCCGCTGGTCATGTAGCCGTCGCCGTAGTCGAGGAACAGATCGGCCAGCGACCTGGCGACCGTGTCATCAGTAGGCGCGAACCCGTCCAGCAGTCGTTCCCGTTCCTCATCGCTCATCGGCTGCCAGTCACGGAAGTCCGGCAGGTACGGCCGGCATCGTGACCAGGCCAGCGCCCGTAAGTCGATGAAGTCCTCGTCATCGTGGCGGGGCCAGGTCATGTCCGTGGTCCGCAACGCATCCGCCAGCTCCGCCAGCGCAACCTCGACCGGGCACTCGACGGCCGGCATCGGCACCTCACCCGACTCACGCAGCCGATCCCAGGCCTCCGCCGCCCCCGACTGCAACACCGCCAGCTTGTCCACGAGCACACCGCCGGCGAGGGAGATCTGCGCCATCACCGTGTGCGGCGTCTGACCGGTGAATTCAACGAACAGCACGTGCTCGCTGTCCCAGACATCCACCGCCCGCCACGCCCGAACCGATGCGAAGGCAGGAACCTCAAACCACGCCGGCGCCGGCTGACTCTCCGACAAGATCTCCAACGTGCCGTCCAACATCGACCACTCCTCGGGGGCAGCGACACGGCGCAGCGCCACCACCGCGGCCAGCCCGTGCGGCGACGGCCGGGTCGACGCCCGGCCCACCACCTCCAGGTGGAACATCTTCTCCGGCTCGCGCTCACCGAGCCCCGCGGTCGACCATGCTGCGCCGAGCCAGCCGCTGGCCCACCGCTCGGCCTCAAGCGCACTGTCCTCGGACACGAGCGCCACCGCGTCACGCATCAACCGATCCGACAACCGCAACTCACGCACCGCACGCTGCGGACGCCTCGGCTTACCTCGTCCTGCGGGACGACCACGACTCTTGGGCATGTACCCATTTACCACATTGAGCCCGGCACCAGGCTCGAGCGACCCGCGGTTCGCGCAATGCCACATTCGACCAGCGTGAACACGCAGGCCAGGCATGAAGTGGGCCTGAACCAAGAGAATGCGAAACCCGCGGTAACGATGATCGATGATCCTCTGCCGGTAGGTGCAGCCAAGTCAACACGCCGGAGGACGGGCAGCGACAGTGGTCGCTGAGCAATACCGCGTCGCCAGGCGTGTGGCCAGCTTCCCCCACGTCGGCTCCCAATTCTTCACGGGCGACAAGATCGCTCAAACCGTGCGCAATATGATAATAGATACGGATCGAACCGCGGTGGACCTCCCTGGGATCGAACCGCGGTGGACCTCCCTGGGATCGAACCGCGGTGGACCTCCCTGGGATCGAACCGCGGTGGACCTCCCTGGGATCGAACCGCGGTGGTAC
>NZ_JBEZYA010000013.1:0-59611 GCF_040638295.1 Actinoplanes sp. NPDC026619 | reverse complement strand
GGACCATAGTTGGCAGAATAAGAACCGCATCTTCCCTGTTCAGGGGCCACCTGTGACTATCGCAGCGGTTCGCTATCGCGCCGCACCCGCAAGATCATGAGCACAACACGCAACCCTGTGACGCAGCGTAACTAGCCTCCGTCTTTCATTAAGCCCGCTGGATGGCTCGGTGCGGTGGCCCGGCGAGATGATGGCGGCTGTTCTGGTGGCGGGTATGAGGCATCGCCCGGCCGTAGGCCGGGTTGCTCCGTGGTCCCGATCGTGCTGGATGTGTCGGATTCTGTTGTCAGGTAACGGGTTCGGGTAGTTCACCGAGGCGGTGGAACGCGGTGATGAGTTGCTCGGTCCAGGGCCAGCCGGCGGCGATGCGCAGGGTCGTGACGCGGGCGGTCCGGCTGATCTTCGCGGCGACGTGCAGCAGCCGGTAACGCAGTTTCTTCGGTTCGGCGACGGCCATAGGCCCGTCCAGGAGCAGGTGCTGGGTCCAGGCGAGCAGGTCGATGCCGGTAAGAGCGAGTTCGAGCCAGGCGGTGTTGATCGCGAGCAACCGTGACGGGAACCGGCCGAAGCCGGTGCTCTTGCCGGTGCGGATCCGGTCCTCGACCCGGGCGTGGGTGCGGTGACGGACTTCCAGGAACTGGATCGGGTTGCCGGTGGCGGGGGTGTCGGTGGCGAAGACCTGGTGCCGCATCCCGTTGACGTGGTCGAACAAGGTCAGCTGCGCACCCGGATGCGGACGTTCCCGGCGGCAGATCAACCGGGTGCCGGCCGGGAAACCGGCCAGCAGCACCGGATCGACAAGGTCGGTCAGCTCGGCAAGTTCGGCTCCGTCACGCAGACCGCCGTCACCGTTGAGGGCCGCAATCCAGTCGGTGGCGGCGGTGATCGCGGCCCGGACCGCTTCGCCGATCGCGACGCCGACGGAGAACTGGGTGTCGAGACCCTGGTCGCGTAGTCCACGGATGTGGGCGAGGAACGCGTGGCTGCTGCCCGCCGAATCAGACCGGATCAGGATGGGATTGCCGTAACGGTGCTGCTGCGGGATCTGCTGCAGGGCCCGGTCCAGCACGATGATGTGGTCGGCGGCGGTGTTCGATCCGGCGTTGCCCGAGCGCAGCAGTCCGGCCAAAGCTTCACCGGTTCCGTCGAGGAAACACAGCAGCGGGTGGAACCCGAACGTGTGCTTCCATGTCGCCGCCGCTGCTTCCTTCTCCGAATGGCACAGCACGATCGTCGCGTCGATGTCCAGGACGAACCCCGGCAACACCCGATCGAGCACTGTTGTGGCCGGCACCCGGCCACGGGTTTCGGCCAGCTGCAACCAGGCCAGCTCCCGGGCGGCAGCGCGAGCAGCCCGCATCCGGGCCAGAGCCGGCTCGTCGATCCCGGCCAGGACCCGCCACGCCGTCGGATCCGAGGCCACCGGCCCGAACAAATCCGGTTGCTGGCGCAGCACGCCCAGATCAGCGATCGTTTCTCCGCCGTCGGCCAGTAACACCGCCAGATCAACCGCGACCCGGCCCGGCTCATGCGCGGAACGACGCAGCCGGTCCAGCCCCAACGCTTGAATGAAATTCCTGGTCAGACCGGTCTTATCGGCGAGATCGGTGAGCAGTCGGGTGCCGGCGTGACCGACCACACCCCGAGCACCACCGGTGACGACAACCTTCGGACGCGTGCCGGTACTCTGCACCTTGAGAGTGCCTTCCGTGACGGACGATCTTGACCCTAGACAAGTCAGATCATCCCAGATCAGAAGGCACTTTCGCGTTCCCGGACGCCGTCACCAGCGCCCCTTACTGAAGGGCCGAGGCTAGCTGTAAGACGAGGTCGGGTCGTGCCCGCTCCGGGCGGCTATCCGTTACGCGCGCGGCAACGCATTTTCTTTGCGCCAGCGCGCCAAGCGCGCGTTGAGGTCCTCTGCATCGCGTTCGCCGAGGGGCTTCTTCTTGCCTCGCACGAGATTGTAGGAACCCAGAACGTTGAGACCGGTCGTCCGCACCTTACCCGATCGTTTCCACGCGATCGCGGGCGCAGCGGCGGCACCAACAGCTCCACCGACTCCCCCGGAGCCACTGATACTTTCGATCTCCGCCCATCGGATCTTCACAGTCCGCAACAACAAGCGGGCGACCACACCATCCGAATCAGCGGAAACTCCGAGCATGAAAGACCGCACGAAGCCGGCCCAGAGCAGAATAGAACAGGGCAGGAATATTGCCATGTTAAGCGTATTGTACGACTTACCCACACGATCAAAAGCCGTGGCGGTCCCTAACGACGCGATAACTAGCAGCAACACAGCGAGGATGACATTCCAGAGCCATGACCGCCACGTCATCCTGCTGCTAACCTCCGTCTTTCATTAAGCCTGCTGGATGGCTCGGTGCGGCGGGTGAGGACGGCACCGGAGGCCGGCGGCCAGTCCCCGGCAGGTTTGTGGTCGATGAGCGCCTCAGCCACCCAGCGGCCTTTCGCCACTAGCGTCGGGTCCACCGCGGGCACCTTGAACATCTGGGTGGCGACATACCACATGTCCACCTTGCGACCGTGCTGCTCGCCGACGTAGGCGAGCAGACCCTCGCCGAGGTCGTCATCGGAGAGCTCGGTGAGCAGCACGAGCCGCTCACCGTCGGCGCGATCGTGCCAGGCCGCCCGTGCGGCCAGCAGGGTCGGGCACGGCACGATCCGCACGGCAGTACCGCCGATCGTCAGCACCGATTCGCCTGTCCAGGCTGGTGCAGCGCGCAGCGCGATGGCCGGCGCCTGGTAGCGGCGCAAGCACCGCAATTACTCGCCGCGGCTGTGCTCCGATGCGCGGCAATGCCCGACACGCACTCGTAGACCCCAGCGACGGCGGCCCAGCGGGTACATGAGGCCGCCGGACGGAGTCGGCCAGCGAACGTAGACCATCGTGCCACCCGGCGGCCTCACGATCTGATCACCGTCGTGATCAGCGGCAGCAGAGAACGCAATAGCCCTGCCACGATCCGTATCACCAAACTACGTTATTTCTTTACCGGTACTAAAGAAACGTCCCACATACGCGTTCGAGCCTAAGTCGCTTTTGCGGATCAGCGAAAATACCTCCGCCCCATTTCCTGGAGGCTCATCGAGCCGATAAGCCTGAGCAAGGTCAACGTAGGTACAGCCGACATCGTCGGCATACTCGGCCGCTTCCTTCTCGGCCAACGCAATAGCAGAAGTGAAGGATTCGGTCTCCCAAACAGTAATTCGCTCTTCGTAAGCCTCATTTGTCTTATAATGAAATATGCATCGCACGCCGAACCATTCCATGCTTATCTCCTGAAGAGTCGGGATGCCGTCAACTTGGGTCATAGGACTACGGCTCCGTCGCCCACACGCCGCCGCCGATGAGAAGCGTAGCGATGCCAGCCCCGCATACACCCGCAGTTGCGACCGTGCAGACGATCGCAACGCCCCCAACGATAAAAGCGGCCGCCCCAATGGCGATCTTGTCCTCATTGCTGAGGCCATCGAAGCTGGCGCCGTAGTGACTCTGCCTCTTCTGCCGGTTCCGGGTTCCAGCGAACTTCTCCGCCGTCTTCTGCTTGCGGAGCGCTGCCTTGACAACTTTCTCGTCATACGGTTGGCCATTGGCCTTTTTCTCGAGCTCCTCTTCCTCCCGCTTACTCAACTTCGGCCCATCGTTCAACATTACGCGATTGCCGAACGGGTCGGAGTCCAGGCTGGCACCGCCAGTGACACTGTTATTAATCGGGTAGTTGGAGCAAATATTCAAGGCCACGCACGTCGGAATGAAGACTCCGCTGTTGCCGGAAGTGGACGACTTGATGGAGCCGCCGCCTGCCGACTTCCCGCAGATGGGGCCGCGCACATAGGAGCAGCCCGGCTTCTTCCCCCCGCCGCCAACCTTGCCGCTGCCATTGCCACCGGAGCCGCCACCTTCGCCGGGTTGGACGTTCTTGCCCGTGCCGAGGATGGGGGTGCCGAACTGGTTGTCGAGGTCTGGGTCCTGGACGCGTAGGCCGCTGGGATCAGAGCTGGTGACGGGGTCGCTGTTGGCGTAGGCGTAGCCGTTCCATTGTTGCGGGTCGGCCAAGTCCTGGATGGGATCGACGGAGATGAACCGGCCCAGCAGCAGGTCGTACTGGCGGGCGCCGATGTTGACCAGTGCGGTGGGGTCGTTGTCGCCGCCGACGAAGCCTTTCTCGTTGACCCACGCCGTGTTGCTGCCGCGAGTGGCGCCGTAGGGGGTTTGCCGGCGGATGGTGACGTTTTGGGTGCTGGCGTTGATGGCGATCTGCTGGGTGCCTTGGTGGTCGGTGAACAGCCAGGTCAGGGCCGTGTCCGCCGAGGAGCCGGTCCGGGAGGCGCAGAGGGTGCCGGCGAGGGTGTAGTAGCGGGTACCGGTGATCGCCGTGCCCTGCTTACGGATCTCCTGGTTCGGTAGGTACAGGGTGGTGCCGGTCGCATCGCGGCGGATGATGCGGGTGCCGTCCGCGTCGTACACGTTCATCTCCAGCGCGGTGCTCCCGGCGGTGACCGTGGCCAGTTTGCCTTCGGCGTCCCAGCCCAAACTCTGGTTGTTGCTGGTGGTGTCGCAGTCGTTGCTGGTGCTGCCGGCGGTCGGACGGCAGAGCATGTTGCCGCTGCCGTCGTAGCGGTACTCGGTGTTCGCCGCGGCCTGGCCCGGCGTGGTGGTGGTCATCGAGGTGACCGTGTGACCAGCGGCTGGAACCTCGTAGCTGCGCAGGATGTCCCCGGCCGTGGTGTGGCTGGTCTCGGTCTTGCGGTTGCCGATGGCGTCGAACGTCCAGTCCTGCCAGTACGGTGCCGGACCGGCCAGTCCGGCCACGCTGGGGTCGGTCGTGCAGGCCACCCCGGCGTTCGGGGTCCACGCCGTGGTGAGCCGGCCGAGCAGGTCGGTGCGGAAGCATTGCTTGTCAGCACTGCCGACCGCGGGTTTGTCCTCGACGGAGGTGATGTTGCCGGCCTGGTCGTAGGTGTAGTTGCGGTCGGAGATGGTGCCGGCGGCGGTTTCGCGGTCGACGGTAGTGCGGGTGATCCGCCGGGTGCCTTCGTCGCGGTAGACCGCATCCTGGACGTAGGCACCGCCCTCGGGTTTGTAGACCGAACCGGATCGCTCCCCGTACGCGGTGTACGAGGTTGTTGCAATGGTGGGTTCCTGGGTCGAATCGGTCAGGCTGGTGTTGAGCTGTACCGGCATACCGGTAGCCGTGTCGTAGCCGGTAGTCAGCTGCTCGTTGACCAGGCCGCCACCGGCCGGGTACGAGATCGACGTCTGCTCTCCGGTGGCGGCGGCGTAGCCGTACCCGTAGCTGTAGCTGGCGTCCAGGCCGGTCTCCACCGGCGGGACCACATAGATGACGCCGACCGGTTGGTAGCGGTCGCTGAAGCTGCGGACCTGCCGTTTATACGCGTTGGCCGACCCGGCCGGTTCGTACCGGATGGATTGGGTCAGCTGGCCACGGAAACCGGTCTGACCAGTGAAGAGGCTGTCGTAACGCCACTCCGCCCGCACCGGGCCGGTCTCCGCGTCGTCGCGCACGGTGCGTTTACGGCCGATCGTGTCGTAGGTGTACCAGAGCACCTCGTTGCGGGCGTCGGTGGTGCTCTGCACGTCGTTGAAGTCGTTGTAGCTGGTCGACGAGGTACCGGTGTCGGGGTCGGTTTTCTGGATCACCCGGCCTTTGGCGTCGTAGACGGTGGTCCATGGGTTGTCGGCGGTGTCGGTGACTTTGACCTGCTGGTCTTTGCGGTTGAACGAGTAGGTCGTCTCGATATATGGGCCGTTGACCCCGGCGCTTGTGGTGTGTTCGCGCAGTGCCACGACGCGGCCTTGGGCGTCGGTCACCGTGGTTTTGGGTGTGCCGCCCTGCGGTGGGGTGACCTTGGTGAGGTCTCCCTCGTAGGCGGTGACGGTGCGCCAGTTCTCGACCAGGTTGTCTTTGTTGTTGCCGCTGAGGAAGATCGCGTCGGTGACCCGGCCGGCCCGGTCGTAGACGTTCCTGCTGATCGACGCCACTGACCAGTCCGGCTCGTCCCACAGGATCCCGGACGGCATGCCGTCCTCGGCGTGGGCGCCGTAGGTGGTGGCGACCCGGCCGAACGCGTCGTAGATCGTGTCGGTGACGACCCGGTGGGCGTCACCGCCGAGCGAGAGCGTCTGGGTCTGCCGCGGCCGCAGCAGGGCGTCCATGATCTGGTACGACGTGACATAGCCGGCGTCCGCGTTCAGCTTGCTCGACGTGACATACGGGTAAGCGTCCCGGTTCGAGGCGAACGTGTACTGGTACTGCGCCATCGGTTTGGTCGCGTTGACGGCCCGGGTCCAGCCCACATCCCACACGCGCAAAACCCGGCCGAGCGCGTCGTAGTCGACGTCCGCGGTGACCCTGGTGTTCGCGTCGATCGTCTTGGTGACCGACCCCCAGTACGGGCTGTGGTTGTCCGTGGTGGTCCAGCCAAGCGTGTTCTTCGTGCTCACCGCGGTGACTGGCCCGCCCACCGCCGGGGTGTACGTGGTCACGGTGACGTTGTTTCTGATGTCGGTGGTGGTCTTCTCCCGGCCGGTGGAGTCGTAGGTGGCCTGCGACACCGTCTGCCACACCGTGCCGGTCGCCGGCGTCCAGTCCTTGAGTTGCTCGGTCATGGTGACCGAGCCGAAGGTCGGCGGGGTGCTCAGGCTGGTCGCACCGTCGTAGTAGGTACGCACGTCACCGATCACGTCATCGACCGTCGACGGCGACGTGCCGCAGGTCAGCGCGGTGGTCAACACCCGGCTGGTCGTTGCCGTCAGGTTCTTGTCGGTGTTGCGGTTGTACGTGTAGGTCACGCACTGCTCATCACCGGTCTTGGCGACGTCACCGTCGTCCTGCGACCAGTTGACCGTCCCGTACGTCTGGTCAAAGCTCGTCCGTTGGCTGGTGGTGCGCCAGCCGCGGCTGCCGTCCACACCGAGGGCGGTTTGGGCGTAAGTCGTCTGGGTGTCCACGTACCGTGATTCGACCAGGTCACCGTTGATGGTCCGGCTGGCCGTGGCGGTCGACCGCCACGGCACGGTGATCGTCCGGGAGACCAGTTTGGTGTCGACACCGTTGAAAACCGCCTGCTGGCGGACCATCCCGGCGAACTGGTCCTCGTCATACACCGTCTCGGAACCGTACGAGGCGGGCGAGGTGACGGTGCGAGTGCCGCCGCCCGGTGCGGCCCGATCGCCGTGCATACCGCGCAGGAACGTGGTGACCGTCAGCGTACGGGTGTCCGCCTCGTCGCCGACCTGCGTGCGGATCTCGCGGTAACCGCGCCACTGATCCCAGGTCTTGCGGTCCGGCTTGCTCAACCCGTCGTCGTCGGCGTAATGCCACGCAGGCGCATCCACATACGTGTAGCGGGTATGTTTGGTCGGTGCCGGGTGCAGCATGTTGGTCTGCAGGTCGTCCTCGGCCACGTGCACGACGACATACTTGTGCCACCACTGGGTGACCAGCACGTCCCCGGCCGGGTTACTGGAGTCCGGCACCCTCACCGGGTAACACAGGTGAGTGTTGGATTCCGGGGCCAGGGTAGCGACCATCGCCGCGGTGCAGTCGGGTTCGGAGTAGTCGACCTTGATACGGGCGCCGGTCTCGGTGACGATGCTGGAGATTCGTAGCCAGTCGCTCGCGGTGCCGTTCTGGGTCAGCACCCGGTTCGGCTTCGATTCCGCTTCGAACGTCACCGGCGGCAGACTGATCTCCAGGCCGGCCAGGCCGGAATGGTCGATGCGCTCCAGCCACAGGCCGGTATGGGTCGAGTCCGCCGTCGCGGAGAACGTGTGGGTCAGCGTCCACGACTCGACGGGCTGCCAGCCGGGCGTGGTGGCGGCGGCGTTCCACACCCGGGTGGTGATCGTCTTGAGCCGTTTGGTGGTCCAGAACGTCGGCGTGTACTGGCCGGGGCAAGAGGTGGCCGACGCCTTGCACTCCTGATCCCAGGGGGTGTCCTTCCAGTTCGCGGTGGTCGGGGCGGCCTCGGTGCCGCAGTTGGTGAAGCACCGCATGTCCGGATCGAACACCACCTGCGCATACGGCTCGGTGCTGCGCTCGGCGACCTGGTGCGTGGCCACGGTCCGGTCGTAGGTGCCGTAGTCGATGCGGGTCAGATAGCTCGCCCGGTCGTAGCTGACGTCGTCGGTGTCGGTGGCGTTGCGGGCGTACTTGTTGGTCTCTTTGCCGTACCAGTACGAGGTGGTGTTGCCGCGCACGTCGACGACGTAGTCGAGGTTCCACCGCCAGGCCTGTACACAGTCCGAGGAGGTGAACGCGGTGGCGTGGCAGGGTTCGCCGGCGTGGTTGCCGAAGACCGGCACGGTCAGCGTCGAGTTCGTGGCGGACGTCTCGCCGGGCAGGTCATCCATCCCGAAGTAGTACTGGGTGCCGTCGGTCGTGGTGACTCGCCAGTACTCACCGACGCCGTCGATGGCCGCGTCACCGGAGTCACCATTGGTGGCACCGGTCAACTTCTCGATCTTCGAACCGTCCTCGGCGCGCAGGTGCCAGCCCTTACCTGCTTGGTAGATCAGTTCCCCGCTGTGGCCGCCGAAGTTCATCGTCGCGTTGTCCGACCGCCAGCACAGGTCGCCGCTGGAGGTGGTGCTGTTCGCGCCATTCTTGGAGTCCCCGGCGCAGGGCACGTAGCGGCGCTCGATGAACCCCGGTGTGTAGTCGAAGCCCTCACCGATCCAGGACGTCTGGTTGTTGGTCACCTCGGACCGGCCGTCGACCGCCGACGACGAGTAGGACAAGGCGACGTCCGGGGACGGGCCGGTCGCCGGTGGCACCCGGATCGGATAGTTCCACGTGAACGCACCCGAGTTGGCGCCGGCCGACCAGGTCGCGCTCGGCGACAGGCTGGTCGCACTGAAGTCGCCGTTCTTACCGGAAGCTGCGGCGGCCAAAGCCACGAGCGTGCCCGTACCGGCTTGCACCGCCGCCGCAGAGTCGACATTCACCGTCGCGGAGACGGTGCCGGCGGCCGGGTCGGAGCTCGTGGGTAGAGCCGTCGATCGGCAGGCCGGCGCGTCGGGGGTGGTGAGCGCGCATGGCGGCATCCGCCACAGCTTCAGCCGCGACGCCCAGTCGGCGCCGTACGCCTGCCGGAAGCCGCGGTAGTCCACCGACAGCCGGGCAACGCCGACGTTGGCACCCACCGGGGCGCTGACCCGCATCACCAGGCCGTCGCGCCACGCCGCCGGGACGGTAGCGTGGTCGAGGACCTGCACGTCCAGGCTCGACGGCCGGGCTGCGGTGGTGCCGGGCGCGTCGCCCACCCAGATCGGCAGGTCACCTACCTTCATCCGCCGTGCGGCGGGCCCGGCGGCCGTGCCGGTAGCGGCCGCGGGCAGGTCGACCCGCGCGGTCGTCGGTTTCGGCCAGACTGGCTGGGTCACCGGGGTGTCGCGGACCTTCTGCTGAGTCCAGGCCCGGCCGGTGACCGGGCCGCCGTCGTGATCGATTTTCTCAGTCGGTGCCGGTGCCGGCACCCGCGGCGCGGCCACGGCTGACCGGGCCGGGACCGCGACGCTCAGCGACACCAGCACGGTGGCCAGCACCGACCCCAACACCAGATTCCGATGCCGTGCGCGCATTGCCGGTCCCCTTCGAGTCGACACGCCAGTCACCGACGCCAGAGGATCTGGCCGGTCGGGTCGAGCAGAACAAGATCACCGTCGTCGTAGAGCACCAGCCGGTCAGCGGTCGTGCCCCACGTGTTCGTCGACCAGATCGGGGTGCCGTCGAGGCGGTAGATCACCAGGTTGCCGTCGGCCTGCATGACCACCGACGAGCCCGGGTTACCGACTGTGTTCGTCGCCCAGATCGCCGCATAATGGTCGGTCAGCACGAGGTTGCCGTCGTCCTGCATCCACAGCTGGAACCGCGCGTCGCTGGAACGCAGCGACTGCCCCTGATACAAGGTCTGGTTGTTGCCGAGCACGTTCGCGCCGGACACGTCCGCGGCCTGCACGTTGTACCTCGTCTCCACCGCGGCTGAACTCATCGCACCCTGGTAGGCCGCGACGTCGTCGATGCCGCCGAACCACTGGTCCATCAGCCCGTTGTGCCACAAGGTGTGCCCGACCAGCAGCGGCCCGATCGCGTTGAACGGGGCGAACGACAGCACCCGCGTGCCCTCAAGCTCTCCGTTGACATACAGCCGGAGTTCCTTGCGGGCCGCGTCGTAGACGCCGGTCAGCTGCGTCCACACACCTTCCTGCGCCGTCGAGGTCGAAGACACCCACGCGGACGGGGAGGCAGGATCGTCCTGCTGGTCGATCAGCATTTCCCACTTGACGGTGGTCGGGTTGTACTTGAGCCAGAACGCGCTCTCGTGCGCGCCACGCTGCGCCACAACGGTGCGGCCGCCGTCACCCTCAAGCCCCGGCTCGAGCATCACCCACGCCGAGACGGTGAACGACTGATCGGTGCGCAACACCGGCTGGTCCTGCCAGACGTTGAGTTCGTTGCCATCCGGATCCGTGGTGTAACCGGTCCTGTTCGCGCTGCGGCCGTACTCCTCGGAAGCCTCGGTGAAGCCCTCCTCCGGGAAGTACGTGTTGTCCAGCCACAGACCGGCCTGGCCGGCCATGTGCCCGGCGCCAATTGCGGAACCCCGCGTCAAAGCCAGCGACCGCCCCCACTTGGTGCGACTGTCAAGCGCCTCGCAAGAATCCCGGAAGTCGGTGGTCCAGCAGCCGGACGCCTGCACGTAATCCCAGTCACCGACCGGGATCGGGCTGGTGATACCCGGCTCATCGAACCCGCTGGACGCCGGCTCGGAGGCCAACTGTCCGGTGAAGTCCTGCGCCTGGAGTACCCGGTCGAAGACCTGCACGTCCGCGATCGACCCGTTGAAGAAACCACTGCCGGCACCCGAGCTGAACCCGCGGCCGACCGCGAACCTCCCGCCGGCCTGCCACGGAACCGCCGTGCGGTCGACCTGGGCGACCAGCACCCCGTCGACATACAGTCGCAGCTTCTTCTCGGCGGCGTCGAATGTCCCGGCCACCTGCGTCCAGCGGCCCACGTCAGCGGCGGTCGGCGACACCGCCGCGACGGTCACGCTCGACTGTTCTTTCGCGTTCTTCATCAGCACCGACCAGTACGGCGTGAGAGGGCTGCCGCTGCGACGCAGGCCGAGCTCGAACCCGGCCGCATCCGTGCCGTCCTGGGCGGCGAACGTCATGTCCGTGGCCGGCGACACTCCGAGCCGCACCCGCGCGGAAACACTGAACGAGCCGGTCGTGTCCACCACCGACGAGGTCGTGGTGGCTACCGACGAGGTGCCGTTGAACGTGGCGGTCTTGCCACCGACCAGGTGCACGTCGCTGTCGAAGGTCACGTTGGACGCGGTCAGCGGCGTATCGGCCGGGGCCGCCACCCGGTCGGCCAGCGCCGCCGTCTCGTCGATCCCGGGATAGGCCTCCAGACCCCACCGGGCGATCGCCGGCGACGGCCGGCCGACGTGGAACGGCACGGAGCCGTTGCCCTCGTTCAGGGTGGCGTCGATCGCCTTCACCAGCAGCACGTTCAACCCGAACTTTGGTGCGGTGATGTCCACCTCGGCGTACCTCGGGTTGGTGCCCGTAGCGGTGACCACCGTCGTCGCGGCGTCCCAGCCGTACTGAAACTTGATCACGTCGGTGTCGGTCGACTCGATCCGGATCCGGCCCTTCTGCCCCGGCCCCGGCGGCAACGTGACCACCGACGCGGTCACCGCCGGCACCGCGGTATCCACCGTGAACTGGCACCACGGCGACCAGGCACTTGATATCGAGTACGGCACCTTGTCCGTGCCCTTCGCCCGGAACGCGTACGTCTTGTTCCGTTCTGCCGTCACCGCAGCACTGATTGCCTGCGCCCCCGGAGTGATCGACGTCTTGTTCGGCGGAGCACCCTTCCTCGGCGACGCGTCCGTCACCGACCCGATCCCCGCCGCCGGCACCTCGAGCCACTCGAACGCCCCGGTCAGCGAGTCACCCCCGTCCACATCCGGGAAGAACGCGGAGAAGGTCGGGGTGAGCGTACCGACTGTCACGACACCGGAACCACAGACCACACCAGCCGCCTGCAGGTTCGTCGGCGTGCCAGGCGGGGTGTCGTAGTCGACGAACAGCTTCGCGTCGTTCGGATAGAACTTCTTCCACCGGCCCTGCGTCGACTCACCGGAGCCGTCCGCGGCCCGCGCGGTGAAACCGACCGTCAACGCGCTCCAGCCACCGTCGGCCGCGTCCTGCAGGAACTGGGTGACAGCGGCGCCGTCGAAGTTCATGTACATGTCGCCCTGATAGTTCCCGCACCCACCCGCCTCGTTCGCGTGACCGGTGTCGGTGTCCAGGAACCGCAACAGCTTCATCGCCGACCAACTGGCCTTCATCGTCGCGTTGATCGCCGACGACCAGTACATCGAGGTGACCGTGCTGTCACAGGCCCAGGAGTGATCGAGGTTCATCTCCACCCGCGCCGACTCAACATGCCTTTTACTCAGCGACACCCCGTTCGCCGTGGTGGAGAACTGGAAGAACGACCGGTAAAGGTCACCGGTGTCGGGGTTGAGGCCAACCCGGGCCCGGGAGTAGTCGGTGTTGTTCGAGTTGTCGTCTGTCGCGTATGCCCATTTGCCTTTGTAGACCGACCAGATCGGGTCGACATAGAGCGGATAGGTCGCCTCTTTCAGCAGCTTCGCGTCCGGGTGCAGCACCAGGTCCCCGCCCGCGAGCGCCACCGACACCGGCGCGATCCGGGCAGCGTCACCGGCGCCCTCCGGTGTCGACGCCACCGCCGCCTGCGGCGCGGCCGACGCCGCCTTCGACGCTGCCGCCGGCGTGGTCAACGAGTCCCACATCACCGCGGGCTCCGTCGACGCAAGGACCGAGCCAGGTCCCAATGCGGTCAGCACACCGCCACTGGAGGAAATCCGGGCGGTGCCACCGAGCCGGAACCGAACCTCCGCGACACCAGGCTGGGCCGCGGCCGCAGCCGACTTGATAACCAGCGTGTGAGTGAAACCGGTGCTGGTCGCCCGCACCACCAGATCGACGCCCGACAACACCTCAGCGTAGGTGGCTGCGCTATCGGTAACGGTCGGAACGGGCAGCGTCCCCGGCCACGACACGGTCACCGTCCGGCCACCACGGGTCAACGTGGCCAACGGCCCGGACCCCCCACCGGAGAACGCGACATCAGCAACCGAAACCGCCGGACGCAACAGCCCGTCCGCGCCACGACCCAAACTCAGATCGATGTCAGCCCACCCCGCGCCCTGGCGGGCCCGTTGCGGCATCACCGACCCCTCGAACCGCAAATGCCCGTCCGGCTGCGCCACCACCTGCGAAAACTCGGTCCGCGACGAATCCACCGTCACCGCCCGGTCGCAACTGACCGCCAGCGCAACGGCAGCCGACTCGCTACCGGCCACGTCCCCGCACGCCGCGGCGGAAACACCGGCCAGAACCGGCACGGTCAACTCGCCGATCACCAGGCCAGCCACCAGGAAGGCAGGAAGAAACCTGCGCCACATAACGCCCCCGTACGATGTAGCGACATGATCACAATAGGTCAGCGATCGATGTAAAGCGATACCGAACGCGAACCAAACTCGTGAACTTCAGCGGACACCGGACAGCATCCGCCCAGGGGTGGGGCGTGACCTGCGGGGTCAGGTCGGGCACGCCGCCGGCGGGTGACCCGCCGGGACGAGATGCCCGACCTCGGGCGCGACAGCGGCGGTCACGCGACATGCCCATCATGGCGTTAGCGGAGCAACGCCATGATGGGCACGTACCTCCCGGCGGGACGGCGATGCGGTGGGATCCGGGAAACGAGATTTGCGGCCGGAGGAAATCGCTCGGGTGGTCACCTCACGTCGTGAGCCGTCCAGCCGTCGGCGCCTTGGTATGCCTCGTCCGCGAAGGTCATCACGTCAGCGTCGGTAAGCGAGGTGTCGATGCCATGGGTGCGGCTACCAACAGTGATGGCTACATACTGCGATGATCCAGACGCCGCACGAACCGTAAGCCGTGCTCAAGGCGACTCCGCAGCCTTGAGGTTCACGCCTTCGCGCACTGCCAACTATGTGGGGCGGACGGGACTCGAACCCGTGACCGATCGATTATGAGTCGACTGCTCTAACCCGCTGAGCTACCGCCCCTTACCGGGCGCGATCCTAACCCGCCGCTCAACCTGCAATCCACCGATCTACGCCGGTACCCGCGCCCCCAGCCAAGCCAGCACCGCTCCCGCGGTTCGCCAGCCGCCGGCGAGGGCGCCCTGGATGGATGGGCTGTCGCGGTGATCTCCCGCTACGAACACGCCGTCGCCCAGGTTTACCGGCTTGCGGAGGTTGGCCTGCGGGCCGCGGGCGGACGGCAGCGCGTGCGGAATGCTCACCACGTCGAGCAGTTCCCACGGCTCCGCCGAGACGCCGTACATCCGTGACAATTCCACCCGGATCACGGTCTCGGAGGCGGCCGACGGCGCGGACACGCCGACCACCGAGGCGGCGATCAGCGACTTGCCGCTCGGGGCGTACTCCGGGGCGGCGTTGCTCACCACGACCGTATTCGCGATGATTTCCCGCCGGTCGCCGTCCAGCACCAGGGTCGGCTCGTCGAGCGGGGCGCGGTCGGCGCCGAAGTAGAACGTGGTCAGCCCGTGCATGTCCGGCTGCGGCAGCTGCGGGAGGAGCTCCGACGCGGTGAGCGGGTCGGTGGCGACCACGACGGCCTTGCAGTGGATCTCGCCGCCCTCGGTGACGACGATGCCGGGGCCGAGCGACAGCGTCCGGGCGCCGATCAGCAGCTGCGGGTAGGGCAGCGGCCCGGCGATCGCCGCCGGCAGTGCCGCCATTCCGGCCGCCGGCACGCCGATCCGCCCGCGGGTGAACGACCGCAGCACCATGGAGAAGACGTGGCTCGACGTGTCCAGCGACCGGTCCGCGAAGATCCCGGACAGGAACGGCCGCAGGACCTCCTCGATCATCCGGTGCGACAGGCCGGCCTTGCGCAGCATCTCCTGCGTCGTCGTCTCGCGAGCTTCCAGCAGCCGCTGCGGCGACAGGGTCGCGCATTTCGTGGCGAGCGCCGCGAACTTCAGCCGGTCACTCAACGTGCCCACGCCGGAGGTCAGGCTGGCCGGCGCGGCGAGCGGCTCGGCCAGCGGATTGACCAGCCGGTGCAGGTCAGCCCCGCGGCGAACCAGCACGCCGGAGGTGAAGAACCGCAGATCAAGTGCATCAATATCAATAAGGGCCGGAATTCGCGGGTACGCCGTATTGAGCACCTGAAAACCCCGGTCCAGATGCCACCCGTCGACGATGTCAGTGGTGACCCGCCCACCGATCCGGTCGGAGCCCTCGACGAGCAGCCACTCCACGCCGGCCCGGTCCAGCCGCCGCGCAGCAGCCAGACCGGCAAGTCCGCCGCCGACAACGACGACGTCCACCTCTAAGCGCTGCGACACGGGCACCTCACAAGGGGACGAAACAGGCAAGCCTCAGACTAACGGCGCCGCCCCCCAAACACAGGCGATTCGATCACCCCCAAGACCCGAGCAAGGCAAGGCAGGCGAAGGCCGTACGTGCGGGGTGTGGGTGTAGCGATGCAAAGCAAGCCGTGCAGAAGCAATGCGAAGCGAGCCGTACGGGCGACGAGCGCAACCAGGCACTTTCCAGCGCGACCACTAGATCGCGGGGTTTCCGGGGGCTCGGCCCCCGGAGCAGAAATGCGAGATCCCCCCGGTCCGCGCAGTCTGCGGACAGGAGGGACCTAGGGAACTCGCTCCCCGAATAGGACTCGAACCTATAACCTGCCGGTTAACAGCCGGCTGCTCTGCCAATTGAGCTATCGGGGATCGTGCCGCACCGACCGTCGTGCTCGGTGCCGGAGAACAGAGTACATGACCGGAGGGGTGGGGCGCGAAGGGGTTACCCGGGCGGGTCGTCCGGGCGAAACTCGAGGTGCAGGAGTACAGAACCGGCAGGATGGGTATGCACTCGGCAGCGACGCAATCGCGTCACAACGGAAGGAGCCGCCACCATGCGCGGAAAGCTGTTGTTCCTCACCGGTCTTGCGGCGGGCTTCGTCCTCGGCAGCCGGGCCGGCCGGGAGAAGTACGAGGAGATCCGGGAAAGCGCCAAGAAGGTGTGGGAGAGCCCGTCGGTGCAGGAGGCCGCCGGTGTCGCCCAGGCGCAGGCCACGAAGCTCTACAGCGAGGGCAAGGACAAGCTGCAGTCCTCGAAGCTCGGCGAGAAGCTCCACGTCGCCGGCGACGACGCGGACTCGTTGACCTCCTCGAACAGCAAGGCCACCGGAACCGTCTGATCGACACGTTCCGTCGACGGCCGCTCCCGCTGGGGGTGGCCGTCGTGTCATTCCGGGATGTTCGCGGCCCGGAACGCGTCGTGCACGTGCCGGGGCAGCCGTCCCCGCGGGCCGACCAGGTGCCCGTTGGCCCGGGCCCACGCCCGGACGGTCGCGGCGGTGACCGCTTTGCCGGCCGGGCCGGTCGGCTGGACGTGGGCGGCGAGCTTCTCGAACGTCTTGGGCGTGACGATCCGGGTGCCGGCTCGCTGAGCCGCCAGCCCTTTGGCCGACCGGGGCCGGGCGTGCCCGCTGACCAGCACCGCGGTCTGCCCGGTGACGCGGTTGACGACGCGCAGCCCGGCGAGCCGGGCGGCCAGTTCGAGCCGGGAGCGGCGGTACGGCTCACCGCCGGTGAACGCGACCGGTTGGCCGGCGCGCAGCGGTTCGCCGTACGCCCAATCGTGCGGGAGTGGCCGGAAGCCGCAGCTGAACGCGGAGATCAGCTCCCCGCCTGCCTCGGCCAGAATGGCCTGTGCTCCGCCGGACGGCACGCCCAGCGCCTCGGCGGCCGCGATGAACTCGTGGCGTACCGCGTCGGTGACGGCGCCGCCGGCGACCGCGGCCCGGGCGAGGGCCGGCACGAGCCCGCGGTGCAGGTCGTCGAGATCGTCCCGCCCGAGCCCGACCGCCCGCCCGTGCTCCGCCAGCGCATGCACTGCCAGCCCGTGGGCTGCCAGCCCCTCCACTGCCAGCCCGTCCGCTGCCAGCCCGTCCGCTGCCAGCCCGTCCGCTGCCAGCCCGTGCGCTGCCGGCCCGGCGGTGGCGAGGCTGCCGCTCTCGAGCACGTGCGCGACCAGTTCGAGGTAGTTGCCGGCGGCTTCCGGCGCACCGGCCGGCAGGGTGTCCTCGAGCGGCAGGTCGTCGAGCAGTGCCGCCAGAACCCCGGATGCCGCTGGTCCCGCCGCCATCCGCGGCCGCGCCGCCGCGTCGCCGCCGTCCGGTGCCGCCCCACCGGCCAGCGCTCCAGCGGCCCACGCTCCTCCGGTTGACGCTCCACCGGCTGTAGCCGAGTCCGCCGCCGCTTCCGCTGCCAGGAACGCTCGTAGGAGCCTTGCGGTGGCTCGGGCGTCGCCCAGGGCGCCGGCCGATTCGGTGTATTCGACTCCTGCCGCCGCGCAGCAGTCCCGTAATCGCCGCCGGGCGAGTTCCGGCAGGTGGATGCGGCTGGCTTCGCTGGTGCAGAGGACCGGCATCTCCGCATATTCGCCGCCGAATTCCGCCACCACGAACCGAAGCCCCAGAGCGGCCTGATGGCCGGCGAACGTGCGCCCCCTCAACTGCCCGGCGATGTCGCCGAAATGCGGGCCGGCCGCTGCCCATTCGCGTTCGACCCGGCCGTTTCGGTCGGTGCCGACGACCGCTATCTCGGTTATCCGGTCGTTCTGAACGGACAGCCCGGTCGTTCTGATCCCCAGCACCGCGAATCCGAGTTCCACACCCAGCCCTCCTGCGACAGGAGGCTGATCGTGGCGGAGTGGCGGGCATCCGGGCATCGCCCACTCATCCGGTAGAGATCGCCGCAAGGGGGTGGTGGGGTTGGCCGTTCGTCCCGTTCCACCGATGGCGTCCCGATCGGACCGGTCGGCGAAAGGGGCCCGGCCGAGTCGGTGAACGGCAGTTTCCCGATACCGGGGACTCCCCCGAACAGGCAGGAAATATCGCAGAAATACCCGACCCGGTGGTGTGCGATTCTGTCGCGAAATTCGCCGCGGCCGGGGGTGCGATGGTGAGGGACGTGGTGCTTGTCTGCGGGCCGGATCCGCACGATCCGGCCGGCCTCTATCACCTCGGGCGTGAGCTCGAGAGCGACGGGCGGGCGCGGTTCTTCGAGGGCCGTGCGCCCGACGGTCTGCGGGTCGCGTTGCGGGTCGGGCTGCCCGGCAACGGCCGGGCAACGCGGGAGTTCCGCGGCCCACCGCCGTGGCCGCCGGGCCGGGAACCCGCCGGGCGCCTGGTGCAGGTGCAGGTCTTCGAGTGGGCCGACGAGCTTGCCCGCGTCGTGCACGGCACGGACGCGGGCATCGAGGGGGTCCGCCGGCCGGCGGCGGCGTTGCGGGCGTCGCCTCCGGCCGCGGACCCCGAACTCGACCCGGCCTTCCACGAGACGACAACCGCAGCCGCAGCCGCCGCCACCCGCCCGCCGGCCCTGCGCGACTCAGCCCTATCGCGCCGACCTTGCGCGACTCAGCCCTGACAACGCCGACCCTGCACGACTCGATCCTGGCCGCGTCAGCCCTGACCGACTCGGCCCTGACCGACTCGGCCCTGACAACGCAGGCCCTGCGCGACTCGGCCTAACCGGGTCAGCCCTGACCGACTCGGCCCTGACCGACTCGGCTGCGCAACTCGGCCCTGACCGGGTCAGCCCTGACCGACTCGATCCTGACCGGGTCAGCCCTGATCGGCTCGACGCTGATCGACTCGGCCCGGGTCGGCACGGTCCGGCCGGCCCTGGCGACGCAGGTCATCGATTAGGCGGTCGTGCCGCTGACGGTCCCCTGCTGCTGGGTGGTGCCGGTGCCGCCCTGGGTCGTCCCGGTTCCGTTCTGGGTGGTGCCGGTGCCATCCTGGGTTGTCCCGGTGCCGCCCTGGGTGGTGCCGGTGCCATCCTGGGTTGTCCCGGTGCCGCCCTGGGTGGTGCCGTTCTGGGTGGTGCCCTGCTGGCCGCCGAAACCGCCGCCACCCATCTGGCCGCCTGGGCCGCCGCCGTTGCCGCCGCCCGGGAACTGCCCCTGCTGGGTGCCGGAACTGCCGCCGGATTCGACGGCCATGCCGATGCCGAAGCCGGCGCCGCCGGCCAGCGCCGCAGTCAGGGCCACGGCCGTCGCGACCTTCTTCCCGGTCCACCGGCCGGCGCTGGTCTGCGCCGGACCGGTGGTGGCCGGGACGGAGGCCCATCCCTCGGTGGGTGGCACCCATTCCTGGTTGCTGGTCTCGGGTGTCACCTGGTCAGTGCTCATCGTTCGTGGTCCCTTCGACGGAAGAGCGGAAGATCGGGCTCATGTGTCGAAGGTGCGTGACCTCCCTGTCGACCGGCTGTGACCGGCGTACGGGTTTGCTCGGGGGCCCGGACCCCGGGACCCGAGCCTCAGGACCCGGGCCTCAGCGCCCTGGGTCTCAGCTCCCGGACCTAAGGACCCGAACCCCGGGACCCGGACCTCAGCGCCCGGACCTCAGCGCCCGGACCCCGGGACCCCGGGCCTCAAGACCCGGAGCCCCGGGACCTACTCGGCTCGGACGTTGTCGATTGCGACGTTGCCGCCGGTGTTGAGGTAGACCCACACGGCGCGGATGTCGGCCTTGTCGAGGGTGGTTCCGGAGGGGCAGCTGATCTCGTCGAACGAGCGACTGATCGTGCGGCTGTCCCCCGGGTTGAGCCAGGTCCACTGCCCGCCCTGGCACCAGGTGAACGCGTCGCCGACCTGGACCGCGATCTCGCCGACGCTGCCGGCCGTCTCGACCCGCATGTCGAACTTCAGGCCGGACGTGCCGGTCAGGTCGAGCGGCGCGTCGAGGGCGCGGCCGAACCAGTTGCCGTTGACCGGGGTGTGCACGAGCAGGCCGGCCGCCCCGTCGGTGTGGAAGGCGGTGGTCGGTTCGACGCTGCCGCCGCCGTCGGCGTTGGCGATGCCGAAGCCGTCGGTGCCGGCCTCGAACGAGAACAGGGTGCGTTCCACCGGCTGCACCGGTCCGGCTTCGCCGCAGGTCAGGACGGGCGCGGCCCAATCGGCATTGCCCGTGCCGGTGGTGCTGAGCAGCAGCCAGGCGGCCCCGGTCAGGTCGGCGGTCAGGCTCTGCGGGGCGGCGCCGGCGGTCACGCTCGCGGTCGCCACCGCCACGCCGTCGGCGTAGATCGCGAAGTCGGCGGCGCCGTCCGGCGAGGTGTCGTCGACGCCCACGTCGGTGGTCAGCGTGCTGCACTCCCCGCCCAGGTAGTAGCGGATCGACGACGGCGCGCTGGCGCCCAGCCCGCGGGTGTAGACGTGGCCGCCGATGGTGATCAGGTTGCCGTCGCCCGGCGCCGCGCCGCCGTTGCTCTGGTCGAGCTCGATCGGCCCGGAAGCGTTGGTGAAGTCCGCGGCCCGCACGGTGCTCAGATAGCGGGTGCCGCCGGGCGGCGGCGTCACCACCGACGCCATGAGAGTGCTTGCGGTGCTGCTCCGGCGGCGGCCGCTCCAGGTGTACGACGTGGAGAGCGTCAACGGATAACTTCCGGCGGTGACCGTCGCGGGCGCGGTGACCGTCCACGTGGTGACCAGCGATTTGTCGGTCGCCAGGGAGCGGGCGCGGGCGCTGGTGGCAGCGGTGACGATCCAGCCGGCCGGCGCGCCGACACTGACGCTGACGTCGCCGAGCGGGCCCACTCCCCGGTTCGTGACGGTGGTGGTCAGGGGGATCCCGGCGGCCGGCGTGACGGTGCCGATCGCGCCGCCGACGGTCACCGAGGGGGCGATCGGCCCCGGGTCCCGGATCGGGCGGACCTTGTAGACGACGGTTCCGTGGGCGGGCACCGCCGCCTCGACATGCGACCGGGCCTGGGTGACCGCCCCGGTCCAGACGTCCTGGAGCCGCCAGGGGTGGGTGCCGCCCAGCGTGGTGCCGACGGTGGCGAGAGCGTCGGTCGAGTTGTACAGCGCGATCGCGTGCTCCCCGCTCGCCAGCGGCTTGTCCAGGACCATCAGGCCGTTCGCGTCGGACACCACTTTGCCTGCCTGGCCAAGGCGGTCCTGGTCGATCTCGATGACCGACCGGTTGGTGAGGATGGCGAGCGTCTCGGGCGACGCCGAGCGCAGATCGGTCCCGATGATCAGCGGCGCGGCCATCATCGCCCACATGCTCATGTGTGTGCGATTCTCGGCCGGGGTCAGCCCGCCGTTGCCGATCTCCAGCATGTCCGGGTCGTTCCAGTGCCCCGGCCCGGCGTACGGATACAGCGGCGCATTGGCCGCGATGATCCCGCGCAGCGACGGCCAGTTGTCGCTGATGTCGCCGGTGGTGCGCCACAGGTGCCCGACGTCGGCGCCCCATGTCCACGGCTGGGTCGTGCCCCATTCGCAGATGGAGAACACGATTGGCCGTCCGGTGGCCGCGATCGCGTCGCGCATCGCGCTGTAACGGCGTACGTAATCGGCTTGTGTTCCGTCTGATTGGTTGTAGCAGTTGTCGTATTTCAGGTAGTCGACGCCCCAGTCGGCGAAGGTCTGCGCGTCCAGTGTCTCGTGGCCGAGGCTGCCCGGATAGCCGGCGCAGGTGTTGGTGCCGGCATCGCCGTAGATGCCGAGCTTGAGCCCTTTGCCATGGACGTAGGCGGCGGTCCCGGCGATGCCGGACGGGAACTTGGCCGGGTCGGGGACGAGCCGCCCGGTTGCCGGGTCGCGGTCTTTCAGCGCCCAGCAGTCGTCGATGTTGACGTAGGTGTAGCCGGCGTCGGAGAGCCCTTCGGAGACGAACAGGTCGGCGGTCTGTTCGATCAGCTCTTCGCTGACGTCGCAGCCGAAGGCGTTCCAGTCGTTGAAGCCCATCGGTGGGGTGAGCGCGAGTCCATCGTCGAGCGCCAATGCCGGGGCGGCCGGCGCGACGGCGACCGCCGCCCCGATCAGGATTGCGGCCAGGATGCGGTGCATGTGAACTCCTCGGTGGATGGGAGTCGATTGCAACGTTTGTAAGTCGACCGGAGGTTACGCCAAGCTATTCATTAGAATCAATGCGTGAGTGACGGTATGCGCGCGGTCGCCCGGCTGGCCGGTGTCTCGGTGTCCACGGTGGCCAACGTGCTCAGCCGCCCGTCGATCGTGGCCCCGGCGACTCTGCGGCGCGTTCAGCAGGCCATCGAACAGGTCGGTTACGTGCCCAACGGCCCGGCCCGCCAGCTGCGCGGCCTGCCCAGCCCGATCGTCGGCAGCGTCACCCTCGATCTGGCCAATCCGTTCCACGCCGAGGTCAACCGCGGCGTCGAGGACTGCCTCGCCGAAGCCGGCTGCCTGGTCCTGGCCTGCAGCACCGACCTGCGCCCGGACACCGAGACCCGGCTGCTGCACCTGCTCCAGCAGCAGAACGTGCGCGGCATCATCATCTCGCCGGCCGGCGACACCGTCCCGCTGCTCGAGGTGAGCCGCCGCGGCACGCCGGTGGTGCTGCTCGACCACCCCAAGGAGCGGCTCGACCTGTGCGCGGTCGCCGTCGACGACGTCCTCGGCGGCCGGCTCGCCGGGGAGCACCTGCGCGCGCTGGGCCACCGGCGGATCGCCTACCTCAGCGCCACCGTCGATCCGGGCCCGGTGGCCCGGCGCCGGGAAGGCTTGCGGCAGGCCGCGGAAACCCTGCTGGACGTACGGATGGACGTGCACCCGCCGTCCCTCGGCGAGGCGGCGGCCGCGGCGGCCGAGCGGGTCATGGCCGTGGGAGCGACCGCGGTGGTGTGCCTCAACGACACGGCGGCGCTGGGACTTCTCGACGGGCTCGCGGCCCTCGGCGTACGCGTGCCGGAAGATCTTTCGGTGGTGGGTTATGACGATCTGCCGTTCGCGCGCCGTCTCGCGCCGGCGCTGACCACCGTGAGCCAGCCGAAATATCAGCTGGGATGGGCCGCGGCCGAGCTGCTGCTGGACGAGGGGCGCCCCGGTCACGCCCATCGCGAGGTGCGGTTCCAGCCGGCGCTGGTGGTGCGGTCGTCCACCGCCTGCATTGACGGACGTCACATCGACAGGTAGCTTTTCGGCACTACAACGGTGTCTTCACGACACCCCCGAGGGCGAGCACGTTGCCGATACGGCGGCGGGTTGGGGTGCGCACGTTCCCCTTCCCCGATACCCCGTGTCTGAGGCAGGTCATGAAGAAACATCTCATCGCCCTCGGTACCGTGCTGCTCGCGGTGGCCGCCACCATCGTCGCCGCCGTCAGTCCCGCATGGGCCGCCACCGGCTTGCACGTCTCCGGGACGAACATCGTCGAGTCCAACGGCAACGTCTTCGTGATGCGTGGCATCAACCACGCGCACACCTGGTACACCAGCCAGACCAGCTCGTTCGCCAACATCAAGGCGACCGGCGCGAACACCGTCCGGGTCGTGCTCAGCGGCGGCCGCTGGACGGCCAACTCGGCCAGCGACGTCGCCAACGTGATCGCGCTCTGCAAGGCGAACAAGCTCATCTGCGTCCTCGAGGACCACGACACCACCGGGTACGGCGAGGACAGCGCGGCCTACACCCTCGACCAGGCGGTGAACTACTGGATCGGCCTGAAGAGCGTGCTGGTCGGCCAGGAGGACTACGTCGTCATCAACATCGGCAACGAGCCGATCGGCAACACCAACCCGAGCCAGTGGACCGCCGCGACGGTCGCCGCGGTGCAGAAGATGCGCACCAACGGCTTCCAGCACCTGCTGATGGTCGACGCCCCCAACTGGGGCCAGGACTGGCAGTACACGATGCGGGACAACGCGCAGACGGTGCTGGACGCCGACACCCAGAAGAACACCATTCTTTCGATCCATATGTACGCCGTGTTCAACACCGCCGCGTCGATCGTCTCCTACCTGGACACGTTCAAGAACAACGGCTGGCCGCTGCTGGTCGGCGAGTTCGGCTGGCAGTTCTCGTCCAGCGAGGTCGACGACCAGACCGTGATGAGTGAGGCGGTGAAACGGGGTCTCGGCTACATCGGCTGGTCCTGGTCCGGCAACACCGACCCGATCCTGGACATGACGACCAGCTTCGATCCGGCCCAGCTGACCACCTGGGGCCAGCGGATCGTCAACGGCGCCAACGGCCTGAAGGCGAACAGCAAGCAGGCCACCATCTTCGGCACCACCACCACGCCGACCACGCCGGCGACCCCGACGTCGTCGCCCACCACGTCGCCGAGCCCCACGGTCTCCCCGACCACGTCCCCGACACCCCCGGCAACCGGGGCGTGCTCGGCGTCGTACGCGGTGACCGGCTCGTGGGGTGGCGGTTTCCAGGGCGAGGTCAAGGTGACCGCCGGCAGCGCGGCCCTCAACGCGTGGACGGTCAACTGGACGTACGCCAACGGCCAGTCCGTGACGCAGGCCTGGAATGCCTCGGTGACCAGCAGCGGCGCCGCCGTGACGGCAAAGAACGTCAGCTACAACGGCAAACTGAGCGCCGGCGCGTCGACGACGTTCGGCTTCCTCGGCTCGTGGACCGGCACCAACAGCGTCCCGGCGCTGACCTGCTCCGCAAGCTGACCGAACCGTCCCCCGGGCGGGCGTGGCCTCACCAGGCCGCACCGCCCGGGGGACGGGACAGCCGCTGGATCAGGACCTGTTCGGTGAGGGCCACCAGGACGGCCTTGACCGACTCCCGGTGCCGTGCGTCGCACCGGACCATCGGCAGGCCGGCCGGCACGCCGAGTGCCTCGCGCACCTCGGCGAGCTCGAAGCGGCGTGCGCCGTCGAACGCGTTGACGCCGATGATGAACGGGATGTCGTGGTCCTCGAAGTAGTCGATCGCCGGGAAGCAGTCCTCGATGCGGCGGGTGTCGACCAGCACGATGGCGCCCAAGGCCCCGTCGACGAGGTCGTCCCAGAGAAACGCGAACCGGTCCTGGCCGGGCGTGCCGAACAGGTAGAGCAGCAGGGCGTCGTCCAGCGTGATCCGGCCGAAGTCGAGCGCGACCGTGGTCGTGGTCTTGCCGGACACCGCCGAGACGTCGTCGACGCCGATCGAGATCTCCGTCATCTCGGCCTCCGTCACCAGCGGCTCGATCTCGGAGATGGCGCCGACGAAGGTCGTCTTGCCGACGCCGAAGCCGCCGCTGATGACGATTTTGACCGCGACCGGAGAAGCGGTCATCGTGCTAGAGCGCCCGGACAAGATCTCTGATCCTCTCGATCATGGTGGTCGGCAGATCGCCCGGCCGGTCTTCCACGAGCACGTGGCCCTCGGTGATGAGATCGGCGACGATGACGCGGACCACGCCCAGCGGCGCGCCCATCGTCGCCGACAGATCCGCGATCGACATCGGCGCCTGACACAGCTCGACGATGCGCCGGGCCTCGAACCGCAGCGGCGCCGACAGCGCGGCCGGGGCGGCGTGCAGTTGCGTCTCGATCCGCAGCCCGTCGCGCATCGGCTGGGTCCGGCCGCCGGTGAGCATGAACGGGCGTACCACCGGATCCTCGTCCGCATGGTGCGACCCGGCGCCCGGCCGGCGTCTCGATCCGGAGCTCATCGCGGCAAGCACTGCCTCGACTCGGCTATCAGGGCGGGCGTCAGCAGCTCCCCGAACCGCTCGGCGAGCACCGAGATCTCGTAGCCCACCGACCCCACGTCGCTGTCGCCGTCGGCCACCACGCCGAGGCAGCTGCCGTCCCTGATCACCGAGATGATCAGGAATCCGCGACGCATCTCGATCATGACCAGTTTGAGCCCGTCGAAGGCGTACCGGCGGGACGCGCTGCGCGCCAGGCTGGCCATGCTCGACACGATCGCGGCCAGTTGGTCGGCCTCGGCTCGCTCGAGCCCGTCGGAGCCGGCGATCAGAAGCCCGTCCGACGACACCGCCACCGCGTCCCGGACACCATGGGTCTGATGCACGAAGTTGCCCAGCAACCAGTTGAACTGATGCCGGTCAGCCGGCGCTTCCACGCTCATGAAATTCCTCCTATGCCGCTGTCTTCGGACAGGTGCGCCGGCCGGCCACGGGTGGCTCCCGCGGTGGCGTGACCGCGCTCGATGCCCTCGCGCAGCGCGGTCAGCCGGGTGCCCACCGCGGCCGGGGCGTCGAGGACCGGCTCCGAGGGCTCGGGCCGCCGGGCGGCCGGCGCCGGGACCGGCCGGGGGCGATGCTCACGCGGGATGCGTTTGCGCAGACCATTGGGCGTACGTTCGTCGTCCCCGCCCAGTTGCCCGGCCGGCCTTTCCGCCGCTTGCTCGGCCACGACGACGAAGTCGACGTCCAGGGAGCGCGGCCGGGAGCGTGGGGCGGGAATGGCGCCCGGGATCGGCGCCGGCGCCACGGCCGGCCGGGGGTACCCGAAGTCCGGGTCGGGGCGCAGTTCGTGGCGCGGGTCGCGGCGCGGCTCGGCCGGCTCGGTTTCCGGGGCGGCCACCACCGCCTCGATGTCGCCCAGAATCGTGGCCGGCAGCCGGACCCGGGCGGTCACCCCGACCACCGGCGACGGCGTCAGCTGGACCTCGGCGCCCATCTCGGCGGCGAGCCGGCCGATCACGTAGTGACCCAGGAACCGGGCCGGGGCGGTCAGGAAGTCACCGTCGCCGCGAAGCCGGCTGTTCGAGCGCTGCATCTCCTCGTCGGTCAGGCCGATGCCCTGGTCGCAGATCGCGATCAGATAGCCGTCACCGAGCCGCCGCCCGTGGATCTCGACCTCCAGATCGGGTGGGGAGAAGGTCAGCCCGTTCTCGATCAGCTCCGCGAGCATGTGGGCCAGGTCGCTGGCCACCGAGCCCTTGACCAGCGCGTCGTCCATCCGGCGCAGGACCACCCGCCGGTACTCCTCGACCTCCGACACCGCGGCGCGGATGACATCGGTCAGTTGCAGATGGCCGGACCACTGCCGGTGGCTGGCCGCGCCCACCAGGACCAGCAGGCTCTCCGCGTTGCGGCGCATCCGGGTCGCGAGATGGTCCAGCTCGAACAGGTTCGCCAGGCCCGCCGGGCTCGGTTCCTCCTGCTCCAGCCGGGTGATGAAGCTGAGCTGGCGGCGCAGCAGATTCTGGTTGCGCCGGCCGAGGTTGGCCAGCGACTCCGCACCGGTCCGCCGGAGCTGGGCCTGCTCGGTCGCCAGCCGGTACGCGGTCTCCTGCACCTTGTCGAACGCGTCGGCGACCCGGTGCACCTCCGCGCTCGCGCCCCGCACCGCCCGCACCGGTTCCGGTGGCCCGGTGTCGTCACCGGACACCGCCCGGCGCACCGCCTCCGGCAGGTGGTCGCCGGCCAGGCGGTCAGCTTCATCGGCCAGAGCCGCGAGCGGTTTCGCGAGCGACCTCGCCCCGGTCACGGCCAGATAGACGGTGCCGGCCAAGCAGAGCACGACGATCAAACTCAGCACGGCCAGCCGTACGGCTGCGCGCTCCCGCAGGGTCTTCGCCTCGGACCGGGTGCTCGCGCCGATCCGGCTCGCGAGCGCGGTCATGTCGTGCAGCACCGTCCCGGCCGCGGACCACCACGACGAGGCGCTCACCGGGATCCGCCGGTCGTCGGACGCGCGCTGCGCCGTCGCCTCGAGGTTCCGGGCCCGGGTGGCGTCCTCGGTGCCGAGCAGACTCGTCATGGCGGCCGCCGTTGCCGGGTCGGCGAACTCGTCGAACTCGGCCCGGTCGTGGTCGCGCTCGGCGAGGACGGCGACGAACTCCGCGTACTCGGCGGAGTCGAATTCGCCGGCGGTGAACACCTCGTTCAGCAGGATCCGCTCCTGCGCGGTGGCCTCGATCATCCCGTTCAGGTACTCGAGCGATTCCAGGCCGCGCCGCAGCGATTCGTCGGCCACCAGCTCCAGGTTCCGGTATATCCCACTGAGCTGCTCGATCAGTCCCGTGTAGACCTCGAACGTGTCCTGCGGCCCGGCCGTCGCCGCGGCGGCGTTGTCGCGCACCCCGGCGAGGCTGTCCAGTTTGCCGACCGTCTCGGTCGCCGCGCGCTCCAGTTTGTCGCCGCCGGCCAGCTCGGATCGCATCGCTGCGCGCCGGGTGTCCACCCGCTCCCGGGCCGGGCCGATCTGCGGCCGCAGAGCCGTGTCGCCGCCGAGCACGGCAACGGTCAGTGCCCGCTCGTCCTGCAGATCCTGCACGAGGCTCTGCACGCTGATGATGAGGCCGGCCCGGCTCTCGCTCGCCGCTGCCACGCCGTACCGGGAAACCTCCCCGGCCGCGACGACGCCGAGCAGCACCAGCATGGCGGCCAGCGGTGGCACCACCGTGCGCATGATGCGACCGCGGATCGTGTGCCCGCCTCCGGCCGATTCCGAACCGGTCCTGCGGCTCATGCTGCCTTCCCTCCGGCAAATTCGGCGCATCATTCCGCCACGGGTTTCTGCTCGAGTGCCCGATGGCGCACGCAAAAGGGGCCTACCCGCGAGTGGCGAAAATGACGAATGACGATCTTTCCGGGCCACTCCGTCGAGGCGAGCGCGGATTTTTGCAATCGCCACAGAATTGACGCCAGCCGAAGTCCGGTCAATTACCCGATCGAGCGACTGGCGCGCCTGCCCGGCGCACGGAACCACTGTCCGGCCTGCCCAGGGCCGATCACCCCGGCGACCGCCCGGCCACGGATCGACCCGGCCGAGGTCCGACGAACAGCCAGTCCTTGCGCGCGGCCGGCCCAGCGGCGGCTATCAATGATCCTGTTCGTACGCCGAAGCGTTCGGGAGGACGACATGGCCGAAAGATCGGACGGCGCGTTGAATTCCGGGGTGCCGCACACGGCGCGGATCTGGAACTACTGGCTGGGGCGGCACGGACAACTTCGCGGCCGCCCGGGCGGTCGGCGATCAGGACCAGGCCCCGTTCCACACCCCCCGGAAACGCCGAAGCGTTCCCGGCCCAAGGTGCGGGCTGGGAACGCTTTCGCGGGGCTGATCTTGGCGGTGATGCCGGCGACCTGGGCGCCGGTCGTGGATTCGATGCCGGTCAGGTTCACGGTGGCGCCGATCGGGAGGTTGGCCAGGGTGACCTTGGCGCCGTTGACCTGGATCGTGGCGTTCGGGTTGACGTTGAGCTTGACCGCGGCGCCCTTGGAGTTGACCGTGACGGTGCCCTTGGCGGCGTCCAGCGCGGACACCGTGCCCGACAGGTTCAGCTGCCAGCGCGACACGGCGGTCAGCGACTTGGCGGAATAAGTGCCGCTCGTGACGTTGCCGAGCACCACGAGGTGGGCGCGGACCGGCAGAGCGGACAGCGCCACCGCCTTGCCGTCCAGCGTGATCTTGGCGTCGGTGGCGACCGGGTAGGTCTTGGGCGTGGCCTGCTCGCCGGCGAGCAGCGGCGTCACCGAGATGGTCCGGTCCTCGAGGTCGACCCCGGCGACCGAGCCGGCCGCGATGAACGGGCGGACGCTGGTCGCGTCGACGCGGGTGGCCACCGAGACGCCGCCGGTCGTGCCGCCGGACAGCTTGACCTGAGCGCCGATCGGCAGGCTCAGCAGCTTGGCGGTGTTGCCGTCGAGCGTGACCGCCGCCTTCGGGTCGACCGTCACGGCGGTGGTGCCGTTGTCGCCGGCGAGGCTCAGCTTCAGCCCGTTCAGCGCGGCGAGCGTGCCCTGCGCCGAGAACGATGCGGTCGTGCCGGACGTGCTACCGCCCGACGCGCCGGCCGACGGCTTGGGCGAGGTGACGGAGGCGGTGGCAGCCATGGCCGGGGCAGCGCCGGTGATGGCGATGCCGGCAACAGCAGCGACGACGATGGCGCGGTGACGGATCTTCACGTGGTGGGGGCTCCTCGGTTGGCGTGTGACCGCGGCAATCGGTAGTCACGCGATTTCAAGGAGTAGTTGTCAGGTGTGCCTCGGTTGCCGCTCGGGTCACGGCCACCTGGGCGGCGGTCAGGTGGCGCTGACCGGCACACCGTGGTCGGCGAAGATGGCGGCCGCTGCGGCCAGTTGTTCGGCCGTGGGTGGCAGCACGCCCTCCAGCGGATAACGCAGGCCCAGTTCCTCGTACTTCGAGACGCCCAGCCGGTGGTAGCCGAGCACGTCGACCCGGTCGATGTTGCCCCAGGCGGCGGCCAGCCGGGCCACGCCCTCGATGTTCTCCCGGGCGTCGGTCAGGCCCGGCACCAGGACGAAGCGCAGCCGGATCAGGTTGCCGCGGGCCGCCAGCCGGTCGCCGAACGCGAGCGTCGGCGCCAGCGGCATCCGGGTCACCTTCCGGTACAGCTCCGGGATCGACGACTTCACGTCGAGCAGCACCAGGTCGGTGTCGTCGAGCAACTCGTCGGTGGCGCGGGCGCCCAGGAAGCCGGAGGTGTCCAGCGCCGTGTGCATGCCGTATTCCTTGCAGCGCCGCAGGTAGCCCTCGACGAAGCGGGGCTGCAGCAGCGGCTCGCCGCCGGAGACGGTCACGCCGCCGCCGGCGGCCTGGATGAACGCCCGGAACGTCAGCATCTTGGCGACCAGCTCCTCGACCGCCATCAGCTGACCGTTACGCCGCTGCCACGTGTCCGGGTTGTGGCAGTACTGGCAGCGCAACGGGCAGCCGGCGAGGAACGTCACGAACCTGGTGCCCGGCCCGTCGGCGGCGGTGACGACGTCCCACGAGTGCACCGAGCCGGTCGGGACCAGGGTGCCGGGCGCCGGGAGCGGGCGGGCGACCATGGTTACAGCGACCCGTGGAACGTACGGGAAATGACGTCCTTCTGCTGTTCGGTGGTCAGCCGGACGAAGTTGACCGCGTAACCGGAGACCCGGATGGTCAGCTGCGGGTAGTTCTCCGGGTGCGCCATCGCATCCTCCAGAGTGGCCCGGTTGAGCACGTTGACGTTCATGTGGAAGCCGTTGACGCTGTTGTAGCCGTCCAGCACGCCGACCAGGTTGGTGACCTGCTCCGGCTTGGTGTTGCCCAGGCCGGCCGGGGTGACCGTGGTGGTCAGCGAGATCCCGTCGAGGCTGTGCTCGTAGGGCAGCTTCGCCACCGACAGCGCCGCGGCGACCATGCCGTGCCTGTCGCGGCCGTTCATCGGGTTGGCGCCCGGGGCGAACGGCTCGCCGGCCCGGCGGCCGTCGGGAGTGTTGCCGGTGGCCTTGCCGTAGACGACGTTGGACGTGATGGTCAGCACCGACTGGGTGTGCGTCGCGTCGCGGTAGGCCGGGTGTTTGCGGATCTTGGACATGAAGATCTCGACCAGCTCGGCGGCGATCTTGTCGGCCCGGTCGTCGTTGTTGCCGTAGGTCGGGAAGTCGCCCTCGATCACGTAGTCAGTGACCAGGCCGTCGGCGTTACGCACGACGCGTACCGCCGCGTGTTTGATCGCCGACAGCGAGTCGGCGGCGACCGACAGGCCGGCGATGCCGCACGCCATGGTGCGCAGGATGTCGGTGTCGTGCAGAGCCATCTCGATGCGCTCGTAGGCGTACTTGTCGTGCATGTAGTGGATGATGTTGAGCGCGTCGACGTAGGTCTCGGCCAGCCAGTCCATCATGGTGTCGAAGCGCTGGGCGACCTCGTCGTACCTCAGCACGTCGCTGTGCAGGGGCGGCAGCTCGGGGCCGACCTGCGCGCCGGAGACCTCGTCCCGGCCGCCGTTGATCGCGTAGAGCAGCGTCTTGGCGAGGTTGACCCGGGCGCCGAAGAACTGCATCTGCTTGCCGACCTCCATCGCCGACACGCAGCAGGCGATCGCGGTGTCGTCGCCGAAGCGGGGCCGCATGAGCTCGTCCGACTCGTACTGGATGGCGCTGGTGTCGATCGATACCTGCGAGCAGAACCGCTTGAAACCGTCGGGCAGCGCCGGCGACCAGAACACGGTCAGGTTGGGCTCGGGCGCCGGGCCGAGGTTGTAGAGGGTCTGCAGGTAACGGAAGCTGGTCTTCGTCACGAGCGGCCGGCCGTCGCTGCCGATGCCGCCGATCGACTCGGTCACCCAGGTCGGGTCGCCGGAGAACAGGTTGTCGTACTCCGGGGTGCGCAGGAAGCGCACGATCCGCAGCTTGATCACGAAGTCGTCGACGAGCTCCTGCGCCTGCTCCTCGGTCAGCGCCCCGCCGGCGATGTCCCGCTGCAGGTAGATGTCGATGAAGGTGGACGTGCGGCCGAGCGACATGGCCGCGCCGTTCTGCTCCTTCACGGCGGCGAGGTAGGCGAAGTACAGCCACTGGATGGCCTCGCGCCCGGTGGTGGCCGGCTTCGAGATGTCGTAACCGTAGGAGGCGGCCATCTCCTTGAGCTCGGACAGCGCCCGGATCTGCTCGGACAGCTCCTCGCGGCGGCGGATCACGTCCTCGGTGAACGGGCCGGCGCTCGCGGTCTTGTCGGCCTTCTTGACCGCGATCAGGTGGTCGACGCCGTAGAGCGCGACCCGGCGGTAGTCGCCGATGATCCGGCCCCGCCCGTACGCGTCGGGGAGACCGGTGATGAGGTGGGCCTTCCGCGCGGCCAGGATGTTCTGGTCGTACACGTCGAAGACACCGGAGTTGTGGGTCTTGCGGTACTTGGTGAAGATGTCGGCGATGTTCTGCGGGACCTCGTAGCCGTACGTCTTCAGGCTGCCCTCGACCATCCGCCAGCCGCCGTTGGGCATGATCGCGCGGCGAAGCGGAGCGTCGGTCTGCAGGCCGACGATGAGCTCGGTGTCCTTGTCGATGTAACCCGGCCGGTGCGAGGTGATCGTCGACGGGGTGTTCGCGTCGATGTCGTAGACCCCGCGCTCACGCTCCTGCGGGAACATCGCGCTCAACGTCGCCCAGACGGCCGTGGTGCGCCCGGTTGCTCCGGCGAGGAAGCCGGCGTCGCCCTCGTAGGGGGTGTAGTTGGCCTGGATGAAGTCACGGACCGCAACCCCGTGACGCCAGGCACCGTCGGAGAATCCGCGCCATGGGTCGAGCTGGGTGGGTCGTACGTTGTTCTCGCTCATCGAGGTTGCTCCCCTTTTACCGGTCTGCCGGAGCCCGCCGGGCTCCTCTCCCACCGTCGCACCGGAGCGCTCCGGAAGTCCGGGCCAAAGGTCCCTATCTCCGGTGCCGGGCGGCCTGAAATCGTTCCGGAGCAGCACTTAGCGGCCCTGGCGAGGTGGGGTCCAAAGTCCTGGAGACCGATGCCGGCTGTCCCTGAGAAGCGCCTCGTGCGCCGATCAGGATGAGGTCGCAGGCTGACGAACCCGATGAGGTGAGGATGCGATGGAGACGCCCGACGACACGCTGGGCCCCATGATCGACACGCTGGTGACAAGGGCGCTAGAGGCGCTCGACGACTACAGCGTGTTCGACCAGGAACGAATCGACCGGATCGTCAAGAAGTCCTCCGTCGCGGCTCTCGACCGGCACGCGGCCCTGGCGCAACTCGCTATCGACGAGACCGGCCGCGGCGTCTTCGAGGACAAGGCGGTCAAGAACATCTTCGCCTGCGAGCACGTCACGCACAGCATGGCGAAGCTGCGCACGGTCGGCGTGATCAGCGAGGACGAGATCAGCGGCATCATCGAGATCGCCGACCCGGTGGGCGTGGTCGCCGGCATCACCCCGGTCACCAACCCCACCTCCACCACCATCTTCAAGGCGCTGCTCGCGCTCAAGACGCGCAACCCGATCGTCTTCGCGTTCCACCCGGCCGCGCAGCGGTGCAGCGTCGAGGCGGCGCGGATCGTCCGGGACGCGGCGGTCGCGGCCGGCGCCCCGGAAAATTGCATCCAGTGGGTCGACCGGCCGTCGGTCGCCGCGACGAACGCGCTCATGCACCACCCGGGCGTCTCGACGATCCTCGCCACCGGCGGGAACGGCATGGTCCGGGCGGCCTACTCGACCGGCAAACCCGCGCTCGGCGTCGGCGCCGGCAATGTTCCGGCGTACATCGAGAAGACCGCCAAACTCAAGCGCGCGGTCAACGACATCGTGCTGTCGAAGTCTTTCGACAACGGCATGATCTGCGCCTCCGAGCAGGCCGCGATCATCGACGCCCCGATCTACGACGCGGCCCTTGACGAGTTCCGCGGCCTGCACGCGCACGTCTGCTCGCCGGCCGAGAAGAAGCAGCTCGAGGAGCTCGTCTTCGGTGTCGTGGCGCACGGCGAGAACTGCGCCGAGGCCAAGCTGAACGCGTCGGTCGTCGGTCGCCCGGCCGCCTGGATCGCCGAGCAGGCCGGCTTCACCGTGCCCGCGAAGACCTCGGTCCTGCTGGCCGAGGTGGGTGAGGTCGGCCCGGCCGAGCCGCTGACCCGGGAGAAGCTGTGCCCGGTGCTGGCCGTGCTGAAGGCCGCGGACCGCGCCGAGGGGCTGCGCTACGCCGCGGAGATGGTGGAGTTCCACGGGCTCGGCCACAGCGCCGTCATCCACACCGAGGACGCGGACCTCGCCCGGCAGTTCGGCGAGCGGGTCAAGGCGGTCCGGGTGATCTGGAACTCGCCGGCGTCGCAGGGCGGCATCGGCGACATGTACAACGCGTTCCTCCCCTCGCTCACGCTGGGCTGCGGCAGCTACGGGCACAACTCCGTGTCGAACAACGTCTCGGCGGTGAACCTCATCAACATCAAGCGCATCGGCCGGCGGACGAACAACCTGCAGTGGTTCAAGGTCCCGTCGAAGATCTACTTCGAGCCGCACGCCACCCGCTACCTGGCCGACATGCCCGACGTGCAGCGCGTCACCGTGGTGACCGACGAGTCGATGGTGCGCCTCGGCTTCGTCGACCGGCTCAACCGGGTGCTGCAGCGCCGGCCCAACCAGGTGGCCCTGCAGATCATCGACGACGTGGAGCCCGAGCCTCGGATGACGACCGTGGACCGGGGCGCCTCGCTCATGCGCTCGTTCAAACCGGACACGATCATCGCGCTCGGCGGCGGCTCGGCGATGGACGCGGCCAAGGTCATGTGGCTGAAGTACGAACATCCCGAGATCGACTTCGACGACATGCGGGAGAAGTTCTTCGACATCCGCAAGCGGGCGTTCGCGTTCCCGCCGCTCGGCGAGCGCGCGAAGCTCGTCTGCATCCCGACCACGTCGGGCACCGGCGCCGAGGTGACCCCGTTCGCGGTGATCACCGACCACCGCACCGGCAAGAAGTACCCGCTCGCCGACTACGCGCTGACCCCCACGGTCGCGATCATCGACCCGGTGCTGACCGCCAGCCTGCCGCGGGTCATCGCCGCCGACAGCGGCTTCGACGCGCTCACCCACGCGATCGAGGCGTACGTGTCGGTCTACGCCAACGACTTCACCGACGGTCTGGCCCTGCACGCGATCCGGCTGATCTTCGCCAACCTGGCGGCGTCGGTGATCGACGCCGACCCGGACGCCCGGGAGCGGATGCACAACGCCGGCACGATCGCCGGCATGGCGTTCGGCAGCGCGTTCCTCGGCATCGTGCACGCGATGTCGCACACGCTCGGCGGCACGTTCCACATCGCCCACGGCCGCACCAACGCGGTGCTGCTCCCGCACGTGATCCGCTACAACGGCACGGTTCCGTCGAAGCTGTCCGGCTGGCCGAAGTACGAGAGCTACCGGGCGCCGGAGCGGTTCGCCGACATCGCCCGGATGCTCGGCCTCGACGACCCCGGCCCGGAATCACTGGCCCAGGCGGTCGAGCAGCTGCGGGACGCGGTCGGCATCGAGCCGTCGTTCGCCAAGCTCGGCCTCGACGAGCAGGCCTTCCTCGCGGCGCTGCCGCAGCAGGCCCTCAACGCGTACGAGGACCAGTGCGCCCCGGCGAACCCGCGGATGCCGATGCTCGACGACATGCAGGAGTTGATGACGGCGGCTTACTACGGCTTGTGAAAGATCTGCAAGGACTTGCAATCCCCTGAGGAGTTCGTAGGCTGTCGATGCCTACTTCCACTGAGGACGGCCATCTGCCTTACCGCAGGTGGCCGCTCCTTTGCGCACCCCACAGGAGCACTGTGCGATCGATCAGCAAGTTCTTGCTGGCCATGCTCGTCGGACTGGCCGGAGTCCTGGCCGCTGTCACCCCAGCGGCCGCGGCCGGCACCCCGCAGTCGCTGGGCGGCCTCGACATCGGCGCCTACTGCCGCTCGATCGGGTTCACCGGCGCGACCCTGACCGGCTCCACCGCCTACGACTGGCACTGCGTCGCCGCCGACGGCGGGCTCGGCGACCTCACCTTCGAGGCGGCCTGCCGCTGGGCCTACTCCACCGGCGAGGCCGTCGACCGGATCGGCGACTTCCGCGACCCGGCCTCGGTGTCCTGCTGGCGGGTCACCTCCACGGTGGTCCAGCCGGACTTCACCAACTACTGCACCACGACCGGGCACAGCGCGGCGGCGTTGCTGGGCGACACCGCGTACGACTGGCGCTGTGTCTCCTACACCCGCGCCGGCCCGACCTACTACGACGTCGACGTCCTGGCCGTGTGCACCTACACGGTGGGCACCGCCGCCACGGTCGAGCGCTTCAACAACTATTACGACCCGAGCACCTGGCAGTGCCGGGTCTGACGTCTTGAAAAACCGCCGGCCCACTCCTCCGAACAGAGGGGCGGGCCGGCGGGTTACGCCCGGGGGTCAGGCGCGGGCGGCGTACTTCACGCTCGTCGCCGTGCTGGTGCCGCTGGCCGTGGTCACCGTGACCACGTACCCGCCGGCCGCCGTCGCCGGCACCGTCACCTTGATCTTCGTGTCGGAGAGAACCGTGAAGTCGAGGTCGGTGTCACCCATCCGGGCGCTGGTGGCGCCGGTGAAGTTGGCGCCGTTGATCGTCACGGTGGCGCCCTTGGTGGCCGAGCCGAAGGCCGGGCTGAGCGAGCTGACCACCGGGGCCGGCTGCACGTAGGTCAGATCGACCGGGGCCGAGCTGCCGCCACCCGCGGTGATCACCACGGACACGGTGCCGGCCGCGTGAGCCGGAGCGGTGATCTTCACCTGCGTGTCGGAGACCCGGGTCGCCGACACCTTCTTGCCGTCGATGATGGCGCTGACCGCCCCGACGAACGACGTGCCGGTGACGGTGATCGGCGTGCTCGCCTTGCTGCTCACCGAGGTCGCGCTCAGCGACGTCACGGCCGGAGCGTCCGGGGCGACGTAGGTCAGCGCGGTCGTGGCGGTCCCGCCGGCCGTGGTGACGGTGACGCCGGCCGAGCCGGCGGCGCGGGCCGGCGCGGTGAAGGTCAGCGACGTCGCGGTGACGTTCTTCGGGCTGACCGCCACGGTGCCGACCTTGACCGACGCGCCGGTCAGGTTCGTGCCGGTGAGCGTGACCAGGGTGCCGCCGAGGGTGGTCGCGGTCGCCGGGGCCAGCGCGGTCGTGGTCGGGGCCGGGGCCGCGTAGGTGAACTTGCCGGCCGTCCCGGCGGTGCTGGTGCCGGCGCCGTTGGTGACGGTCACGTCGACGGTGCTGCCGATCTTCTGCCCGGCCGGCACGACCGCGGCGATCCCGGCGGCGCCGGAGTCGGTGGTGACGTTGGTGAAGTCGGCCGAGACCGTCCCGAAGCTGACCGAGGTGGCGGTGGACAGGTTGGAGCCGGTGATCGTCACGGTCGTCCCGGCGGCCGCCTTCGCCAGCGACAGCCCGGAGATCTTCGGCTTGCTGACCGAGGCCTGGCCCTTGTCGCTGACTCCGGCGACGGTGTAGGCCGCCATCACCTTGGTGTTCACGAACGACCAGGCCAGCTTGGCGTCACCGGAGCTGCCCCAGCGGGTCCCCCACGAGTTGCGGATGATCAGCCCGGTCGCGTCGTAGCCGTACGCGGTGATCTGGTGGTAGCCCTGGATCGCCCCGGTCGTGCTGGTGTAACCCGACATCGAGTTGATGCTGTAGAACGCGTTGTACACCGGGATCGAGATCGACACCGGCACCCCGTCGGCCAGCGACTGCTGGATCGCGGTCTGCGCCGTGGTCCCGCCCTGGGTGCCGGAGAACAGCGTGGTCCAGCCGGTCAGCTTGTAGTTGGCCGCGTTCGCGACCTGGCCGGCGGTGGGCACCACGCTGTAGTTGGTGGTGCCCTGGTAGTAGTCCGCCTGCGTGTCGATGCCCTCGGTCTGCTCGTTACGCAGCGCAGCCGACACCGACAGCCCGGTGTCCGGTCCCGGCGTCCCCTGAACCGTCCGCATGTACAGGTAGAGGGGCGCGTACGGCGCACCCGCGTTCGCGATGCTCTTCGCGTAGTAGCCGCTCAGGCTGTAGCCCACCGACCACGCCACGCACGAGCCGACCTGCCCCTGGTCGCCGACGGCCGGCGCGCCCGCGCGCAGGTCGACGCTCGCCGGCAGGGTGCCCTGCGCCCGGATCTTGAGCTTGGCGGCAACCTTCTCCTTCGGCGGCACCAGGCCGGTCGGGTAGACGGTGCGGGTCTTGCCGGCGGCAGCAGCGGCCGGGACGGCCTGCAGGCCTACCGCGCCGGTAGCGGCAACGGCCACAGCGAGAAATCCGCTGCTGAGGTGACGGGCCTTGCGACGCATGCGAGCTCCTTCCGAGGCCGCTTGCGGGGTTTGCAGGCACGGCCGTGGTCGTTTCGTGGCTTGATCATCGGCAGCCACGAACGACCGGAAAGAAAGACCGAAGGAGCACTACGGTTGCCGTACGGGTGTCAGCCCCCAGCCTCAGCCGAAGCTCTCCCGGAAGGCCGCGTCGAGCGACCGCCCGGCGGCCGGCTCGATGAACAGCTCGGCCGTCAGCAGGTCGGCGAAGTGCGCCGGGTTGATGCCGGACTCCTTGCGGAACAGGTCCGCCAGCACCCCACCGCCACGCAGGCCCCCGCGCAGCACCCCCGCCGGCAGCCGCCGAACCGGCCGCGGCCGGCCCACCACCGCGGCCACCCGAGCCAGGAACGCAGCCCAGGAAAGATTCTCGTCAGCGACCGGGATGTCCGCCCCGCTCGCCCCTTCAAGCGCCTCGGCCGCAACCGTGGCCACCCCGAGCGCCGACACCACCGCGGTGCCACCGGCGGGCGCCACCAGAGGCGCCCGCGACCGGGCCCACCGCTCGAGCCCACCGGCCCAGTTCGGCACCCGGTCCCCGGCCCGCCCGACCACGAACGGCAACTCGATCACCGCAACCGGAAGACCCGCCCCCGCCGCCGCCCGCCCTTCCCGCGCCTGCTCCACCCGGCACCGCACGTACGTGTGCCGCTCCGCCAGCCGCCACTGCGGCCGAACCCGATCGAAGTAGGTGTAGTACGACCCCATGACAACGCCACGCCCGAGCCCTTCCAGCCTCGCCGCGCTGAACAGCCTCACCACCGGATCGACCATGTCCCGCCGAAAGGCCGGGTAGATCGGCTTAGGAAGCGGCCGCTGCTCATCAGTGCGCGTGGCCAGCACAACCCCGTCCTGCCCAGCAAGCACCACCCGCATCTCGTCGACCGAGGCGCGCGTGACGTCGAGCAGCCGGTCGACACCCGCCTGAGCGCTACGCGCCGCGGTGGTCACCTCATGCCCGCGGGCCCGCAGCACATCCGCCGTGTGCGCCCCGATCAGTCCACTGCCGCCCATCACAAGAATCCGCACGCCGCATCGTCCACTGCGGACACCGCGGTCTGTCAAGCACGGTGCCGGCAGCCCACGCCGCCGGCACCCGCACTCAACTACACCGTCGCCGGTGTCTCCGCCGCGGTTCGGCGCCGCAGGGCGTCCACCGACCACGGACCCGCGCCCACCACCGCGATGGCCAGGAAGGACCATGCGTACAGCGCCGCCTCGGCGCCGCCGTTCTGGGTGGGCAGCAGTGCGTGCGGCTGGTGGACGGTGAAATAGGCGTACGCCATGGAACCGGAGGCGAGGATGGCCGCCGGCCGGGCGAAAAGCCCCGCTAATAAGGGTTAGGTGGACGTAACAAGGCGTCATGCTCTGCCGGGATATTTCCGAGATGTTGCCCTCGCTGGTGACGGCCCGCATCTCAGAAACTACTCAGAGCATGTGGCATTCACCACACAGACAATCGACAGACTCCGATATGTTCGCCGGTGACTGAACGACCAGCAGCGGGCCGCGACCCGGTCCGCCGAGGGAAGGAAGTTTCCCGTGCGACGACTGCTCGTGGCGATGGCCGCCACAGCATTGACCCTGGCCGGGGCGGCGACACCAGCGCAAGCCGCACCCACCCCGGGCGGATCGGGGCTGGGTGACACCTACTACCCCGACTACGGCAACAGCGGCTACGACGTCGGCCACTACGACATCCGGCTGCGCTACACCCCGGCCACCGACAAGCTCACCGGCACCACCACGATCCTGGCCACCGCCGAGCAGGACCTGAGCCGGTTCAATCTGGACTTCGTGCTCGACGTCTCGTCGATCTACGTGAACAACCGCCCGGCCACGTTCGCCCGCGAGGGCGACCACGAGCTGGTCGTCACCCCGGCGCGGACGATCGCCGCCGGCGGCGCCATGACGGTCGTGGTGCAATACTCCGGCGTCCCGTCGACCAAGGTCGCGGAGGGCTTCACCGCCTGGTTCCGCACCCCCGACGGCGCCCTCGCCGTCGGCGAGCCGGAGATCGCCTGGTGGTGGTACCCGAGCAACGACCACCCGTCGGACAAGGCCACGTTCGACGTGTCGGTGTCGGTGCCGACCGGCGTCGAGGCGATCAGCAACGGCACGATGCCGCGCCCGCCGGTCCCGGAGACGCTCGGCTACACCCGGTGGAGCTGGCGCTCGCTGAAGCCGCAGGCCACCTACCTGACGTTCCTGACCGTCGGCCAGTACGACATCACCCAGGACACCACCGCCGACGGCACGCCCGTCTACAACGCCTACTCGCAGCTGCTCAGCCCCGAGTGGCGGGACGGCGCGCAGGCCAGTGTGGAGCGCACCGCCGAGATCACCGACTGGGAGAGCACCCTGTTCGGCCCGTGGCCGTTCGAGGCCCGCGGCGGCATCGTGGCGCCGCCCGGCACGCTCGGTTTCGCCCTGGAAAATCAGACCAGGCCGAACTACGCCGGCTCGTTCTTCCGCCGCGGCGCGAACACGTCGGTGATCGTGCACGAGAACGCCCACCAGTGGTTCGGCGACTCGGTGTCGGTCGCCGAGTGGAAGAACATCTGGCTGAACGAGGGCTTCGCCAGCTACGCCGAGTGGCTGTGGTCGGAGAAGAACGACGAGGGCTCCGCCCAGGACATCTTCGACTACCTGTACGCGACGTCCCCCGACGACGCCGCCATCTGGACCACCGCGCCGGCCGACCCGGGCACCGCCCAGCTGTTCGGCGACGCGGTCTACGACCGGGGCGCGATGACCCTGCACCAGCTGCGGGTAGCGGTGGGCGACGAGACGTTCCGGCAGATCCTGCGCACCTGGACCACCGACCACCGCTTCGGCAACGGCACGACGGAGGAATTCACCGCGCTGGCCGAGAAGCTCTCCGGCCAGGACCTGGACGCCCTGTTCCAGGCGTGGCTCTACACCCCCGCGAAGCCGGCCCTGCCCTCAGCGGCCAAAACCCTCACCAAACCGACGATGCCCAAGTCCTGGACCGAGATCAGCCAAACCCACGCCCTGCTGCACGAGCACTGAGATCAAGGGTGGCGGGCGAAAGCCCGCCACCCCCAGGGCCGAACCACCGCAGAAGTACGCCGTCGGAGTCCACGACCGCACCGCGGCAGAACCCAGCGACTCATGCCGAGCGCCACCCCAGCGGCGATCAAGGCGATCAAGCAGCAATAACCGCCTCCTGGCGATCCCGTCGGCTGGCGCGCCACTCCACGGCTTCCGGGTCCTCGTGGTACTCGAGCAGATGCTGGCCCGCCACCTGCGCCAGAATCCCCCGCACCTCGGCCGGCGAGGCGTAGAAGAACTCCCGCTGCTGATTCACCAGGTTGACCTTGCGTTCGGCCAGCGCCTGATGCAGGCGCGACTCGAGCCCCACCGCGTCCGCACTGAAGATCAGCGCGTGGGTGTCGAAGCGGAACGGCACGCTGGCGTCACCCAGCTCCCGGATCCGGTCGTTCGGCTCCAGCCGCCGCGTCATGCCGATCTTCACCATCTCCGGCCCGAAGGCGCCGATGTTGCTGATCACGTAGACGTACCCGGCCCGGATGTTCGCCTCGCGTTCCTCGACGCCGTGGATGGCGTCGGCGATCTCCCCCAGCTTGCCGGCGAGTTCCGCGGCCGCCACGGTGTCACCCTGGACCCGCAGGCGTTCCAGCACCGTCCGATAGTGGGCCTGCTCCTTGAGCAGGCGGCCCTTCTCCCGCTCGAAGTCGCGCTGCGCCCGCTCCTCCTCCCGCTGCCGTTCGCGCTGGGCGCGGATCAGCTCCTTCTCCTCCTCGACCTTGCCGAGGTAGTCCGCGGTCAGCCTGATCTCGGCGAGCCGGGCCCGGTGGTAGTCGGCCGAGATGCTGATCTGCATGGTCGTGCCGAGCTTGGCGATGGTGTCCCGCACCTTGGTCAGCCGATCGGTGACGGCGGCGAGCCGGTGCGGGCGAACGGTCCGCACGCAGTTGTCCGCCTCGGCGTTGTAGGCGCGCAGCATCAGTTTCGAGAAGTCCCGGACCATCGCCGTGCCCTCCCGCGCGGAGTCGTTCACGAGCCAGTTCGTCGTGGCGGTCACGGCGCCCCCGGCCCGCGTCATCTGCCTGACCGTCTCCTTGATCTGATCGAGCCGGCTCTTGTAGGCGACCGCGTCCTCGAGCGGATGCAGATACTGGTAGAGGCCGGCCTGCTGCAGGATCGCGGTCTCCCGCACCTCCACGAGCTGCTGCCGCAGGGCCGTCACCTCGGCGCACAGGGCGTCGCGCTGCTGCACCATCCGCACCGATTCCGCCCGCAGAACCGCCGGGTCGATGCCGATCAGGCGCCGCAGTTCGGCATGCGACGCTTCGACCTTCCCGCCGAGCCGCGCCGTCTCCGCGCGCAACGCCTCGTTCTCCGATCGCGTGCCCGCCACCACGATCTGCAGCGATTCGACCTCGGCCTCGAGCTCCTTACGACGACCACCGAACACGCTGACCGAGTTCTTCGGCCCCGGATTGGCCAGCGCCGGATTGGCCAGCGCCGGATTGGCCAGCGCCGGACGGGTCGGCGCCAGACTGTTCTGCGCCGGAATGCCCGGCGGCGCAATGTTCAGCGCCGGAACAGTCGGCACCGGAACGATCGGCACCGGGATATTCGGCACCGGGATATTCGGCACCGGGATATTCGGCACCGGGATATTCGGCACCGGGATATTCGGCACCGGGATATTCGGCACCGGACCATTCAGCGCCGGACCATTCAGCGCCGGACCATTCAGCGCCGGACCATTCAGCGCCGGACCATTCAGCGCCGGACCATTCAGCGGCCGCGGCTGCCAGAACTGCCAGCCGGCCGGAGCGGCTGGCCACGACGGCTCCGGCCGCCACCCGGCGGGCGGCACCCATCCCTCCGGCGGCTGCGGCCAGCCGGGCGGCACAACGAAGACGTGGTCGGTCACGGCAAGCACCACCCGGCGCGAACGAAGAACATCGTCCCGAAGCTAGGCGCAAACCCCGTCCGTTCTGGACCTCCGTAGCGGCAGCACCGCTTGGCCGGGCGGTGGAAGAAATCCGCCGGATCGCGGACCGCCGTCGTGGAAGAGCCCACATGTCGATTGACATACCTCGATGACTTGCAGTGGGGTGAAGCAGACATCCTTCGATGACGCAGGAGGCTTCATGCCCGCACGGGGCCGATGGGCCGCGGCGCTCTCCGCGGTTCTTCTCACCGTCACGCTCATGCCACCCGAGGCGAACGCCGCGACAGTGGCAACCGCCGCAACGCAGGCAACCGCCGCAACGCAGGCAACCGCCGCAACGCCGGCGAACGCCGCGACAGCGGCCGACCCGGGCGTGGCGGTCACGCTGGGCGACGCCGAGCATGCACTCGTCCGCTTCCGCCTTCCCGACGAGGCCGCGTTGCAACGGCTCGTCAGCGAGGGCGCCGACATCGCCGCCCGGCCACGCACCTCGGCCGACGGCGCCGTCCTCGCCGATCTGGTGGTCGACGCCGCGCAGCTACGCGCGCTGACCAGCGCCGGCGCGCAACCGGTCCAGGTCATCGAGCGGGACGGCGACGGCACCCGGCGGGTCGCCGCGAGCAAGACGACGTTCGCGGCCGCCGCCGACACGCTGCAGTTCCTGCAGGCCTACTGGTGGACCACCGGCGGGCAGACCTTCCTGCAGACGCAGGTCGCCACGACCGCCACCGCCGATCCGGACGTCGAGATCACCGTCACCTGGACGACCGCCGACGGCGCGACCGGCTCCTACCAGCTGGTGCGGTTCGAGGACTCCGGCGAATACCAGTACCACTACGCGCTGCCACAGCCGCTGCCGGCCAAGCCGACGCAGGTGGTGGCGACGTCGAGCCTGGGCGGCAGGAGCCGCACCGTGACGCCGGCGGCCTGGCCGAACGCCACTCCCCCGGCGCTGCCGGCCGGATATCAGAAGGACTTCGTCGACGCCTACCTGACGCCGACCGACATCGCGGCGCGGATCAAGCGGCTCAAGCGGCAATATCCGGCTCTGCTCGACGTCATCAACCTCCCGAACAAGACCCAGGGCTATCGGCGTACGGCGGTGGCCTACCTCGGCGACCCGAACTCCGCCGCCGTGGTGGTCGAGTCGATCGCGTTCGGCGACCAGGGGTGGAACGGCGTCCAGGTGAAGACGGTCGACCCCGGCCGGGCGAACGGGACGCTTTTCGCGACGTACCGCGACCGGGTCTTGACCTTGAAGCTGGCCACCGATTCCGGTGGCAAGGTGATCAGCTCGACCGACGACGTGGCCGCTTTTATCACCGCGAAATATCCGCAGCGGTTCCGCGCCGTCGTCGAGGACGGTTCGGCCGGGCTGCCGATGCCGGTGGCCGGGCCGGTCGCGCTGGACGACGGCTTGAAGGGCACCGAGGTGTCGACGAAACCGTGGACGGTTCAGGCGTTGCGCATCGGCAAGGTGCGCGACGGTTCGAAGACCGGCGTTCTCGCGTTCAGCCAGGAACACGCGCGTGAATGGGCGACGCCGTTGGTGACGCTCGAGTTCGCCGAGCGGCTGCTGGCCAATTACGCCACCGACGCGGCCACCCGGCAGCTCGTCGATTCGGTCGACATCTTCGTGATTCCGACGGTGAACCCGGACGGCGCCAACTACACGTTCAACGATTACAACTTCCAACGCAAAAACCTGGTCAATCACTGTACGGGCGCCAGCCGCGACCCCCGTTACCGCAATTCCTGGGGCGTCGACGTGAACCGCAACTACGCCGTCGGATCCTATTTCGACGGTTACGTGGGCGGCAGCGCGAACTGTCTGTCCGGCACCTACTCGGGCACCGCCGAACTGTCCGAGCCGGAGAGCAGCAACGTGATCGCACTGGCCGGCGCGCACCCGAACATCAAGTTCGCGCTCAACGTGCACAGCTACGGCGGCTATTTCATGTGGCCGCCGGGCGCCTATCGCGCCGACGGCCGGGTCACGTTGCCGCGCCCGTCGATCGACGAGTCGAAGTTCTTCCTGGACAGCGCGCGCCGCATCGTCGGGGCGATCGCGGCCGAGCGGGGGACGGTCACGTGGCCGTCGTACACCGGCCCGGTTGCCGATGTGCTCTATTCGGCGGCCGGAAACTCGGCCGACCAGCTCTACTACGACCTGGGCATCGACGCCTGGGACTTCGAGATCGGCAACGACCTCTGGAATTCCGCCACGCAGGAGTGGGAGGGCGTCGGTTTCCAGCCGCCGTACGACGAGGCCCACGCGGAGTCGCAGGAGTACGCGGGCGGCCTGATGGAACTCGTTCGGATCGCCAGCGAGCAGTGAACGATGGGGGCGGGCACTGCCCGCCCCCACCAGCCCCAGGACGACTCAGCCTCAGGACGACTCAGCCCCAGGACGACTCAGCCTCAGGACGACTCAGCCTCAGGACGACTCAGCCTCAGGACGACTCAGCCTCAGGACGACGACGAGAACGCCGCGTCGAAGGCGGCGCCCGGTGCGTCGAACGCCAGCCGCCGCACGAACTGCAGCGCCTCGGGCGCGCCGACGAGCCGGTCCATCCCGGCGTCCTCCCACTCGATCGAGATCGGACCGTCGTAGCCGATCGCGTTCAGCGCCCGGAAACAGTCCTCCCACGGCACGTCGCCGTGCCCGGTCGACACGAAGTCCCAGCCGCGGCGCAGGTCGGCCCAGGGCAGATGCGAGCTCAGCCGCCCGCGCCGCCCGTCCCCGGTGCGAACCTTGGCGTCCTTGCAGTCGACGTGATAGATCAGGTCTTTGAACTCGAGGATGAAGTTGACCGGGTCGAGGTCCTGCCACACGAAGTGCGACGGATCCCAGTTCAGCCCGAAGGCGGGCCGGTGCCCGATCGCGTCGAGCGCCCGCCGCGTGGTCCAGTAGTCGTAGGCGATCTCGCTCGGGTGCACCTCGTGCGCGAACCGGACGCCGACCTCGTCGAACACGTCGAGGATCGGGTTCCACCGGTCGGCGAAGTCCTGGTAACCGCGATCGATCATGGCCTGCGACGCGGGCGGGAACATCGCCACGGTGTGCCAGATGGACGACCCGGTGAAGCCGACGACGGTCTTGACCCCGAGCCGGGCGGCCGCGCGGGCGGTGTCCTTCATCCGTTCCGCGGCCCGGGACCGGACGCCCTCGGGTTCGCCGTCACCCCAGATCGACGGGGGCAGGATGTCCTGGTGGCGCTCGTCGATCGGGTGGTCGCAGACCGCCTGACCCACGAGGTGGTTGGAGATCGCGTACACCTTCAGGTGGTGCTTCTCCAGAAGGGCGCGCTTGCGGTCGATGTAGTCGGGCTCGGCGAGGGCCCGGTCCACCTCGAAGTGATCACCCCAGCAGGCGATCTCGAGTCCGTCGTAGCCCCACTCGGCGGCCAGCCGGCACACCTCGTCGAACGGCAGGTCGGCCCACTGGCCGGTGAAGAGCGTGATGGGTCGGGCCATGTGTCTCTACTCCCCCTGATCTGGTCAGCCCCTGCCGCGGTAAGCAGAGTGCAGCCGTCATCGGCGGGCGGCGAGGGATGACCGACCAGTGCGGGACCACCGTGGCGGGCGTCGCGACCGCCCGGGTTTGCGCCTCCCGAGCGGCCCGCCGGCAGAGCGGAACCTGCGACGACTCTATCGCGCTGAGCTGCCCACGGACCTGTCCCAGCACGGTCCAGATCGCAGCACGGTCAATCCCAGCACGGCCAATTCCAGCACGGGTCAATCCCAGCACGGGTCAATCCCAGCACGGGCCAATCCCAGCACGGGTCAATCCCAGCACGGGTCGATCCCAGCGGCGAGCCCCACACCGGGCGGCGTTAACGCACGGGGCAGGGCTCGACCTCGGGCGCGAGGCCGAGGGCGGCCAGTTCGGCGAGGAGGTAGGCGACGTCGGCCGCGACCTGCTCCGGCGTCGGGTCGGGGGTGCGCGACAGCAGGGTCAGATATTCGGTGAGGGGCCCGGCGGCGCCGAAGACCTGACGCAGGGCGGTGCGCCATGGCTCGGTCGTGCCGCCGGGCACGGCGGTGAGGCGGACCTCGATGACCGACAGGCCGGCGTCGGTGATCGCCTCGATGCCGGCGGCCGGGTCGGCCCAGGTGCGGGCGATGTGGCCGAGGTCGAGGCAGACGCCGAGGCGTTCCTTGTCGATGCGGCTGAGCGCCGCCACGGTCTGCTCCGGAGTGTCGAGCACGAACCCGGCGCCGGGCTGGAAACCGACCCGGACGGCGCGCCCGTTCTGCCAGGCCAGGTCGGCCAGGCCGGCCGAGAGCCGGCGCAGGATGCCGGCGCCGGCCTTGTCGGACGCCTCGGCCCAGCCCGTGCGGGGGCCGAGGCCCATGGTGCTGACCGCGCCGCGGACCGCGTCGGCGTCGAGCAGGTCGAGCAGGATGCGGGCGAGGTCCAGCGTGTACTCCCGGCGAGCCGGTTCGGTCCACGTTGGCTCTGGCTCGGTGGTGGGCTGATCGCCGCCGCCCTCGGCGAAGGGCGCCCCGCTCAACGTGACGACCTCGAGACGACGGGCGTCGAGCTCGGCACGAAGCCGGGTGCGGGCGCGGCTCTCTACGGCGAGGGCGGCGGCGAGTGCGGGAGGAAGCCAGAGGTTCACACCGAGCCGGTCGGCGCCGAGCCGGGCACGGACGGCACCGTAGGTGTCGAGCCGATCGACGAGTCCCGGTAGATTGCTCTCGGGTCGCGGGGCGATCTCACAACTGAGGTGCACGATCCGGCCGGAAGGATGTCTCAGCCGCATCAGAACCCTCCCCGCCCGATCGCACCGGTGCAGATGCACGTGCATCCGCAAGTGCGTTGGCGTCCAGTATGGACCATGCCGCCGCCGATCCTCGACGCGTGCGGGGCGGTCCGTCGGGTTGCCATGACGCCTCCATCCGTGGGGTCCCTCTACCCCCCGATACGAGCGTCATGTGTCCACAGGATCAGCGGCGTACGTACCGTGCGACGCGGTGACCGGCACCAACATGATCGTGGGAACGGCAGAAGATCGGCGGTCGCCGATGCCTGCGGCTATGGTGACCTGCCGGTAGAAGGGTGCGCAAGCAAGCCGCAACACCGCGGGAGAGCGTTATCTATGTGCGTCATATGCACGTTCGGACACGCACGCGACGATCACTCGTGCGAACGAAAGATCTTCGCCGCACCGTCGCGGGCCGGCCCGGCGCGGGGCGCAACCGCACCGTTCCCTCACCGGCTCCGCGACGGACGTCCACGGCGGCCCCGAGCCGGATCTCAGACGGCCTCAACTTCGGTCCACTGTGCTGACGCCGCCGAACGCGACACCGCGTCCAGCACCAACTGCACCTGCAGCGCGTCGGCGAACGACGGCGCCGGGTCCTTGCCGACGCCGATCGCCTCGATCAGGTCGCGCATCTCGTGGGTGAACGAGTGCTCGTAACCGATCAGGTGCCCGGGCGGCCACCACGCCGCCATGTACGGGTGCTCCGGCTCGGTCACCAGGATGCGACTGAAGCCCTGGTCGGCGCCGGGCAGCGCGGCGTCGTAGAACTCGAGCTCGTTCATCCGCTCGAAGTCGAAGACCAGCGAGCCGAGCGAGCCGTTCAGCTCGACCCGCAGCCCGTTCTTGCGGCCGGTCGCGAAACGGGTCGCCTCGTAGGTGGCGATCGCCCCGCCGTCGAGCCGGGCCAGGAACAGCGCCGCGTCGTCCACCGTGACGTCGCCCCGCTCGGGCCCCGACGACGACAGCCCGGACGACGCCGACAGCCCGGACGACGACGCCGACAGCCCGGCCGAGGCGCCCGGCAACGGCCGGGACTTCACGAACGTCTCGGTCATGGCCGTCACCGACCGGATCGACCGCCCGGTCACGAACTGGGTCAGGTCGATGATGTGGGCGCCGATGTCGCCGAGCGCGCCCGACCCGGCCACCTCCTTGCGCAGGCGCCAGACCAGCGGGAACTCCGGGTCGACGATCCAGTCCTGCAGATAGACGGCGCGCACGTGCCGGATGTCGCCGATCCGGCCGGCCTCGACCAGGCGGCGCATGAGGGCCACGGCGGGCACCCGGCGGTAGTTGAAGCCGCACATGCTGCGTACGCCCCGGGTCTGCGCAGCCGTCGCCGCCGCCGCCATCTCCCGGGCCTCGGCCACCGTGTTGGCCAGGGGTTTCTCGCACATCACGTGCTTGCCGGCGGCGAGCGCGGCCAGGGCGATCTCGGCATGCGTGTCGCCGGGCGTGCAGATGTCGACGAGATCGACGTCGTCGTCCTCGATCACAGCCCGCCAGTCGGTGGTGTGCGATTCCCACCCGAACTTGGCGGCCGCGGCCGCCACCCCGTCCGGGGAGCGGCCGCACACCACCCGCATCCGTGCCGACAGCGGCAGGTCGAAGAATCGGTTCACGGTGCGCCACGCCTGCGAATGCGCGGCGCCCATGAACGCGTAGCCGACCATGCCGACCCGCAGCTGTTCCGACATGAATCCCCCTACTTCCCGGCCGGCGACTTTCCCGGCGATGCTGAAGATCGACTCAGAACCCCAGCTTGGCGTACTTCGCGGCGTTGTCCTTGGTGATCGTCTCGGAAGCGAGAGTGATCTCCTTGGGTACCTGCAGCTCGACCAGGTCACCCAGGCCCTTGCCCTGGCCGATCAACCGGGCCAGCGAGATCGCCGACGAGGCCATCGACGGGCTGTAGGTGACGGTCGCCTTCAGCACGCTGTTGTCGGCGACGATCGCGTCGATGGCAACCTTGGAGCCGGCGCCGCCGACCATGAAGAACTCGCTGCGGCCGGCCTGCTTGATCGCGGCGAGCACCCCGATGCCCTGGTCGTCGTCGTGGTTCCAGAGCGCGTCCATCTTGGGCAGCGCCTGCAGGAGCGAGGTCGCGGACGCCTGACCCGAGTCGGCGGTGAACTCGGCCGGCCTGCGGTTGGCGACCTTGAACCCGTACGTCGCCAATGCGGTGTTGAATCCCTGCGTGCGTTCCTGGGTCAGCTCGAGCGAGTCGATGCCGGGGATCTCCCCGATGATCGGGTTGCTGACGCCCTTGGCCTTGAGCTGCTCGCCGATGTAGGTGCCGGCGGCCAGCCCCATGCCGAAGTTGTCGCCCTTGATCTGCAGCCGGAAGGCGGCCTGCGAGGGGAACGCGCGGTCGAGGTTGACCACCGGAATGCCGGCCCGCATCGCCTCCAGGCCGGCCGCGTTGAGCTCCTTGCCGTCGTACGGGAGCATCACGATCACGGTGGGCTTCTGCGAGATCAGCGTGGCCAGGGCGGCCCGTTGCGCGGCCGCGTCGGCGCCGGCTTCGACGCTCTTGAGCTCCACATCGGAGTACGCGGCCGCCTGCGCCTTGGCGTTGTTGGTGATGGCGGCGATCCAGCCGTGGTCGGCGGCCGGCGCCGAGAATCCGATGACGACCTTCTGGCCGGTCGCGGCGTTCGCGTCCCCGCTTTCATTGGTCTTCACCTGGGTGTTGTTACCGGGGTCGTTGCTGGTGCAGGCGGTCAGCAGGGCGCCGGCGCCGACGGCCGCGCCACCGAACAAAACGTGCCTGCGGGACAAAGCGGACATGATTCCTCCCAAGGGGTACCCGGAAGAGAGCAGGCCGGGCGAGAGATCAGCGCTTGAGTAGTTGCGTGAGAGAGCGGTATCGGAACTGCTGGATCAACACCGCGGCGACGATGATGCCGCCCTTGACCATGTTCTGGACCTCGGTGGAGAGGTTGTTGATCGCGAAGAGGTTGGTGATGGTGGAGAAGACCAGCACCCCGAACAGGGCGCCGACGATGGTGCCGCGGCCACCGCTGAGCAGCGTGCCGCCGATGATCGCCGCAGCGATCGCGTCGAGTTCGTACAGGTTCGCCATGGCGGCCTGAGCACTGGTCGCCTGGGACGTGAGCATGATCGCGCCGATGCCGCAGCAGAGCCCGCTCAAGGCGTACAGCATCACGGTGTGTCGTTTGACGTTGATGCCGGCCAGCCGGGCCGCCTCCGGATTGCCGCCGACCGCGACCGTGCGCCGGCCGAACGTGGTGCGGTTGAGCAGCACCCAGCCGGCCGCCACCACCACGGCCAGCATCCACACCAGCAGCGGGATGCCGATCACCTTCGTGGTGGCGATGCCGTTGATCGTGTCGTTCGCCGAGACCTGGGTCTGTTTGCCGGAGATCTGCGCGGCCAGGCCACGAGCCGACACCAGCATGGCGAGGGTGGCGATGAAGGGGACGAGCCGCCCGTACGAGATGAGCACCCCGTTGACGACGCCGACCGCGAGGCCGACCACCAGGGCCGTGAAGATCATGCCGGCGGCGCCGTAGCCCTGCGTGGCAAGCGTCGTGCTCCACACGCCGGCGAGGGCGATGATCGCGCCGACCGACAGATCGATGCCACCCCCGATGATCACGAAGGTCATGCCGACCGTGACCACCCCGATCGCGGACGCCTGCTGGAGGATCACCAGCACGTTGTTGTGCACCCAGATCGGGTCGGAGTAAAGCTCCGGCCTGGTGACGATCCCGATGACCACCAGGATGACCAGCACCCCGACCAGACCCAGGTTGCGGATCGCGCCGTCGTCCATCTGGCGCCGGGTCTTGGCCGGCACTGCCTCGGCGATCACTTCGGCTCCCCTTCCACCAGCGAGTTGACCATTTGCGACTCAGCCATCAATGAATCCGCCGTCAGCGATCCCGCCATGACGAGGTCGAGGACGGTGTCCTCGTCGAGTTCGTCGGCCGGCGCCTCGTGGACGAGCCGGCCCTCGCGCATCACCAGGACCCGATCGGCGAGGCCGAGCACCTCGGGCACCTCGCTGGAGACCAGCAGCACGGCCACGCCGTCGTCGGCCAGCCCGCGGATCACCTGGTACAACTCGGCGCGCGCGCCGACATCGACGCCGCGGGTGGGCTCGTCGAGCAGCAGCAGTCGGGTGCCGCCCAGCAACCAGCGCCCCACCACGACCTTCTGCTGGTTGCCGCCGGAGAGCGTGCGCACCGGCCGGTCGACGTCGCGGGGCCGCAGATCGAGCAGATCGGCGGTGCGCAGCGCGGCGGCCCGCTCGTCGCGGGCGTCGGTGAAACCGGCGTGCGCGAACCCGGCGAACGAGGCCAGCGTCATGTTCTTGTAGACCGGCTCGTCGAGCAGCAGCGCCTGGCTCTTGCGCTCCTCCGGGGCCATGCCGATGCCGCGGGCCACGGCCGACCCGACACCGGTGATCCGGCGACCGGCCATGGTGACCGTCCCCGCGTCGGGGCGGCGGGCGCCGAAGATGGTCTCGAGCAGCTCGGAGCGGCCGGAGCCGACCAGGCCGGCGATTCCCACGATCTCGCCTTCCGCGACCGCGAGCGACGCGTCGGCGAACTCGCCGTGCCGGGTGAGCCCGTCCACGACCAGGATCGGCTCGCCGGCTCTCGATTCCCCCGCTATCGGCGTCCGCTCCGGGAAGACGTACTCGATGCTGCGGCCGGTCATCTTGCCGACCAGCTCCCGGGTTCCGGTGGTGCGGGCCGGCAGGTCGGCCGCGGTGGTGCGGCCGTCCTTGAGGACCGTGACCCGGTCGCCGATCTCGCGGATCTCGGCCAGCCGGTGCGAGATGTAGATGACGGCGATGCCCTGCGCGGTCAGCTCCCGGATGATCCGGAACAGGTTGGCGACCTCGTCATGGGCGAGCACGGCGCTGGGCTCGTCCATGACGATCAGCCGGGCGTCGTGCGAGAGCGCACGCGCCATGCTGACGATCTGCTTCCCCGCTGCCGGAAGGTGTTTGACCAGGCGGCGCGGCGGAATCTCCGGGTGACCGAGCCGAGCCAGGATGTCGCGGGTGCGCGCCGCGATGGCCCGCCGCCGGGTGAACCCGAACCGGCTCTGCTCGTGCCCGAGGAACGCATTTTCGGCCACCGACAGGTCGTCGACCAGGTCCAGCTCCTGATAAATGGTGGCGATCCCGGCCCGCATCGCGGCCTGCGGCGTGGCCGGCGCGAACGGCGCCCCCAGCCAGCTGATCTCACCGCCGTCCGCGTGGTGCACCCCGGCGAGCACCTTGATCAGGGTCGACTTGCCGGCCCCGTTCTGCCCGAGCAGGCAGTGCACCTCGCCCGCGCGCACCTGCAGCTGAACACCATCCAGCGCCCGCACCCCCGGGAACGTCTTGACGACGTCGGTGAGCCGCAGAACAACCTCACCGACCTCATCGACCTCCCTGACCTCGCCGACCTCGCCGACATCTCTGACCTCGCCGGCATCGCCGGCCGGGGCGGTCATGACGCCTGCTCGAAAGCCATGTCGCTGGCGAGCACCGCGGCCCCGGTCACCCCGGCGCGACTGCCCAGTTCGGACAGCACGACCGGAAGGTTCCCGGTGGCCAGCGGCAGCGACCGCCGATAGACGACACTCCTGATCTCGGCCAGTAGTACGTGCCCGAGCTGGGCCATACCACCCCCGATCACGATCATCGAAGGATTGGCGAACGACACCAGCGTGGCCAGGACCCCACCGACCCGCCGCCCGCCTTCGCGGATCAGCCGGATGCAGGTGACGTCCCCCTCGGCCGCCCCCTCCGCCACATCCTTGGCGGTGAGCTCCCCGCCGTCGGCCAGCCGCCCGGCGAGACGCTCGGCCAGCGCCGGCGACTCCCCCGCCCGCGCCGCCGCAAGAGCGTCCCGGGACAGCGCCGCCCCACTGAACAGCGCCTCCAGACATCCGGCGTTGCCGCACGAGCAGACCGGCCCGTTGGCATCGACCTGAATGTGCCCGATATCCCCCGCACACCCGTCGACCCCGCGAAAAACCGTCCCCGCGAGATGAATCCCGCAGCCGATTCCCGTGCCGATCTTGACGAACAGAAAATCGTCCACCGAATGCGCGACCCCACCGTGCCGCTCGCCGATAGCCATGATGTTGACGTCGTTGTCCACCACGGCCGGGCAGCTGTGCTCCCGCGCGAGCAGTTCCCGCACCGGATAGCGGTCCCACCCCGGCATGATCGGCGGCGAGACCGGCACCCCGTCGCGAAAACTGACCGGCCCCGGCACCCCGATCCCGACCGCATCGAGCCGCTCGTAGGCGCCGTCGGTGCGAGCTTTGGCGAGCAGTTCATTGACCCGCTGCAATATCACTTTGGGCCCGGACCGGATATCGGCGGCTTCCCGATAAACCGCAACCGGCTCCAGCCGCCCATTGACGACCTCGATGTCGATCGAACTGGCCCCGAGATCCACCGCCGCGAACCGCAACCGCGGATGAATCTCCACCAGCGTCGACCGCCGCCCACCACGCGAGGCCGCCATCCCCGCCTCAGCGATGAGCCCCGCCGCAACGAGCCGCTCGACCTCAGCAAGCAGCCGCGGCCGAGTCAACTCGAGCCGGTCCCCCAACTCAGCCCGCGAAACCGCCCCTTCATCCCGAAGAAGCCGCAAAATCCGCAGGTGGGGAGCATCAACCAGAAACACGGACACCTCCGAGCGGAACCTTCACACACGCGGTGTTGCGCCCGTCACACTAGGCGCGTTCCGCCCCACCAGTCCAGACCTTCTAGCGTTTCAGTCCCAACTTTCGTCACCAACAGCAAAAGTCGGCACCGCGCCCCCAAGTTGATCAGCCATTTCCCACCCCACCCCAAGCAGCTATACGGAGTTGGCACCGCCCCCAACCGCACAGCGCCGCCCCCGCCCCAGGGCAGACCACCCTGCAACACCGACCCGTCCCCCGCCCCCGGCCCGGCGACCCCCAACCCCACAGCCAGCCTCACGACGGGGGCCGGCCCACCTTGTGGCCAAGACACGGCCCGCCCCACCACCAAAGGCCCGGCCGGCGACGGGGCGAGGCACGCTGTCCCCTCACCCAGCCGCCCCTCACCCCAGCCGCCCCTCACCCCAGCCGCCCCTCACCCCAGCCGCCCCTCACCCCAGCCGCCCCTCACCCCAGCCGCCCCTCACCCCAGCCGCCCCACTTCCGGCGGGAGCGCTTCGCGGGTGAGCTGGGTGCCTGAAGGGTCCGCCGTTCCCGACCGTGCGGGTGGTCTTGGGGGTAGGGCGTTAGGAAGGGGCTCTGCGTGGGCATTGCGGTACTGGTCGTATCCGCACGTGGCGGGGATGTTGAACACGTGCGGCGGGCGGCCGGAAAGACCGCCTTTGCCCGGAGGGGACCCTGCAATGAAGCTCTTCCACAGGGCCGACTCGGCCGAGAACGAACAATCCGAGCGCGCCACCAACGACGACCGGGCCACCGACCGCGCCCCCGCCACAGCGGGCGATGACCGGACCGCCGGCGAGCCGGCCACCAGCGAGCGAGACGACAGCAAACGAGCCACCAGCGAGCGGGACGACAGCAAACGAGCCACCAGCGAGCGGGACGACAGCAAACGAGCCACCAGCGAACGGGACGACAGCAAACGAGCCACCAGCGGGCGGGACGGCAAGGCTTACGCCACCGGGGCCGAGGATTTCGATCTCGAGGCCGCGCGGACAACCAAGACCGGACCGGAACGGGACTACTCAGGGTCGGCCACGCCGCCTGAGGCCGGGCCCCACGCGCCCACCGGACTTGGGGCCAAGGGATTGTTCGCCGCGATCAAGCGCACGTTCAAGCAGTTCTCCGAGGACAACATCTCGGACTGGGCGGCGGCGCTCACCTACTACGGCGTCCTGTCGATCTTCCCGGGCGCGCTGGTGCTGGTGTCGATCGTCGGCCTGCTCGGCCCGAACGGCCAGGACACGGTCAAGGACACGGTCAGCCAGCTGACCGGCAGCCAGGAAGTCACGAAACTGGTCAACACCGTCCTCGACCAGGTGGGCGACTCGGGAGCGTCGAGCTTCACCGCGATCCTCGGTATCGTGTTGGCGTTCTGGTCGGCTTCCGGCTACACCGCCGCCTTCATGCGTGCCTCCAACGCCGTCTACGACGTTCCCGAGGGACGGCCGATCTGGAAGACCCTGCCGATCCGGGTGTCGGTCACTGCCGTCATCGGCATCATGCTCATCGCGTCGGCCTTCATCGTGATCTTCACCGGCGACGTGGCCCGGATCGTCGGCGAGAAGCTCGGTTTCGGCGGCGTCGCTGTCACCACCTGGAACATCGCCAAGTGGCCGGTGTTGATCGTGCTGATCAGCCTGATGTTCGCGATCCTCTACTGGGCGTCGCCGAACGCGAAGACCGGCGGCTTCCGCTGGGTCAGCCCGGGCGGGATCTTCGCGGTGGTGCTGTGGCTGATCGCATCGGGTGGCTTCGCGATCTACCTGGGCAACTTCGCCAACTACGACAAGACCTACGGGACGCTCGGCGGTGTCATCGCCTTCCTCGTCTGGCTGTGGATCTCGAACATCGCCATCCTGCTCGGCGCCGAGCTCGACGCCGAACTGGAACGCGGCCGGGCCATCGCGGCCGGCCACGACCCCACCGACGAGCCGTTCCTGGAGCTGCGCGACGACCGCAAGATCAAGAAAGGCAGCGAACGCGGCCTCAGCACGGATTAACCGTCGCACGAACAGCGGTGGCCGCTCACGGAAACGACAGAGAGCGGCCACCGCTCGCTTGCCGGCACGACATCACGGTTTGCACGACATCACGGTTTGCACGACATCGCGCTCATTTGCACAGCATTGCGTTCATTCGGCGGCCTGCGACGATCAGGCCCACGGCGAGCAGCGCCAGCAGGTAGAGGACGTCCCAAGCCTGGGTCCACCCCACCGGGCCGAGGCTCAGCGCGCGGACCAGGTCGACCGAACGGTAGAGCGGCGTCGCCTCGATCACCCAGCGGACCGCGGCCGGGTAGGCGGTTGCCGGGACGAACGTGCCGGAGAACAGGAACAGGGCGAACTGGCCGGAAACGATCAGGTCGAAATCCTGCCAGCTGCGGATGACCGTCGAGACGGCCATGCCGAGCGCCCCGAACGAGAACCCGATCAGGATCGTCGCCGGCAGCATGGCGGCTGCCCGGGCGGCGCTGGTCAGGTCCATCGCCACCATGATCACCAGGAACGCGGCCGAGTAGAGCATCCCGCGCACCATCGCCCAGGCCAGCTCGCCCAGGGCGATCTCGATCGGACGCACCGGCGTCGCGAGGATCCCCTCGTACAGCCGCATGAACTTCATCTTTCCGAAGAAGTTGAAGGTCGTCTCGGACAGCGCACCGGTCATCGCCGACGCCGCGAGCATGGCCGGGGCGACGAACTCGGCGTAACCCACGAACCGGCCGCCGGCGAGCTCGATGTCGCCGATCAGGCTGCCCACGCCGACGCCGATCGAGAACAGGTACAGCACCGGCTCGAGGAAGCCGGACACCATCACGATCCAATACGTCGAGCGCAGGCAGTTGATGTTGCGCTCGGTCACCGACGCGGCCCGGCGCCCGGTCCCCTCGAAGGCGACGAGTTTCGGCAGAACAGCAGTCAACATTTCAAACCGCCAACCATCTCAGACCGCCAGCCGGCGTCGGAAGCAACGGTGCGCGAGCGTCCACCCGGCCGCGCACCAGATCAGCAGGTAGACCACGTGCACCAGGCCCAGCCAGCCGGGCGCCAGGCCCAGCATCGCGTCCCGGCTCAGCTCGACCCCGTGCCACAGCGGCAGCGCGTACGCCACCCAGCGCAGCACCACCGGCAGCGAGTCCACCGGGAAGAACACCCCGGAGAACAGCGACATCGGCAGCACCGCGAACCGCATCAGGATCGCCAGGTAGCTGTCGCTGGTGATGCTCGCGCTGTAGGCCACCGCCGGGGCCGCCACCGCCAGCCCCACGAGCAGCGACACGACCAGGGTCGCCGGCGCCCACCACGAGTGCACCGCGCCGAACAGGGCCGCCACCACCAGGAACGCGGCCGCGCTGGACAGGATGCGGAACAGCATGAACGCCAGGTGACCGCCGAGGATGTCGGCCACCCGCAGCGGCGCCGCGGCCTGCGCGAAGTAGACCTTCAGCCATTCGAAGTAGCTCAGCACCGGCCAGGTCGCCTCGCCGATCGCCGCCTGCACGGCGGTCGACGCGATCAGGCCGGGCACGATCCAGTCCAGGTACGGCACCCCGTCGACGCCGCCGGACACGAACGAGCCGACGCCCACACCGAAGCCGAGCATCGTGAGCAGCGGCATGACCAGAGTGGACAGCGCGCTTGACCGCCACGTGCGGCGGTAGTTGACCAGGTGGTACTCCAGAACGTACGCCCCGGCGACCATCAGTCCACCAGCGTCCGGCCGGTGAGGTGCAGGAACACGTCCTCCAGGCTGCTGCGCCGCACCAGCACACTGGCCGGCGCCAGCGACCGCCGCTGCACCTCGGCCGCGGCCTCGTCGCCGTCGGCCACGTAGAGCAGGATCCGGTCGGGCAGCACCTCGAGCCGCTCGCCCAGGCCGGCGAGCTTCTCCGCGTAAGCCTCCTGAGACTCGGCGGCGAACCGCAGCTCCACCACCTCGCGCGTGGAATATTGCTCGATCAGCGCCCGCGGGGAGCCCTCGGCCACGATGCGGCCGCCGTCCATCACCACGAGCCGGTCGCACAGCTGCTCGGCCTCGTCCATGTAGTGCGTGGTCAGCACCAGCGTCACGCCCTGCTGCTTGAGCCGGAACAACCGCTCCCACACCAGATGCCGCGCCTGCGGGTCGAGGCCGGTGGTCGGCTCGTCGAGCAGCACGATCTCCGGCTCGTTGACCAGGGCCCGGGCGATCGTCAGCCGCCGTTTCATGCCGCCGGACAGCGGCTCGACCTTGCTGTCGGCGCGCTCGTCGAGCTGCACGAACTCCAGCAGCTCGGCGGCCCGCTGCCGGGCCACCTTGCGGGGAATGCCGAAGAACCGCGCGTACGTCGTGAGGTTCTCCCGCACCGTCAGCTCGATGTCCAGATTGTCCAGCTGGGGACACACGCCGAGCTTCGCCCTGATCTTCGGGCCGTCGCGTCGCGGATCCAGCCCCAGAATGCGCAGCACGCCGTCGGTGGGTGGCGACACACACCCGATCATGCGCATGGTCGAGCTCTTGCCGGCGCCGTTGGGACCGAGAAACCCGAACGCCTCGCCCCGCCGCACATCGACGTCGATGCCGTCGACCGCCGTGAACGGTGCCGCCTTGGGATTGGCGAACCTTTTCACCAGGCCGCGCGCATGAATCATTGAGTCCACGGCAGCGACCCTAGCGGGAGTTTCGCGGCTAGTTTGATCTTGGTTGTGTTTTCGCTGGTGGTGGGTGGGTTCGGACGCTGGTGGTGTATTACCCACCGGGGGTT
>NZ_JBEZYA010000012.1:0-297433 GCF_040638295.1 Actinoplanes sp. NPDC026619 | reverse complement strand
TCGTGGTGCTGCTCGCCGTGTTCGTCACCCTGCTCGCCTCGTTGCGGCACCTGTTGGCCTACCGGGAGAACCGGCGCCTGATCGCCGCTCAGCAGACCGCCCTGCACCTGGCCCGCGATCGGCTCGAGCGCGGCGAGTTCCGCGCCGGAGAGGGCCACGTCGACGGCGCCGGCGTTCTCGGCCACCCGGCCGGGCCGCTTGGTGCCGGGGATCGGGACCACCGGGACGCCGAGCTTCCCGGACTGATTGATCAGCCAGGCCAGCGCCACCTGGGCGAGGGTGGCGCCGTGCTCGGCGGCGATCTTCCGCAGCGGCTCCAGCAGCTCGGCGTTGCGCGTGGCGTTCTCGTCCGCGAAGCGGGGGATCATCCGCCGGTAGTCGTCGGGGGCGAGGCCGTCGCGAGAGGTGTAGACGCCGGTGAGGAAACCGCGGCCGAGCGGGGAGTGTGGCACCACCGCCACGCCGAGCTCGGCGCAGGCCGGCGCGACGGACTCCTCGATCGACCGGGTGAACAGCGACCAGTCCTGCTGCACCGCGGCGATCGGATGCGCCCGATGGCCTTCGCGCAGCTCGTCGGCGCTGATGTTCGACAGCCCGAGATGCCGGACCTTGCCCGCTTTCACCAGCTCGGCCATCGCGGCGACGGTCTCGCCGATCGGTGTCTTGGGGTCCGGGTGGTGCAGGTAGTAGAGGTCGATGTGATCCACGCCGAGTCGCTTCAGGCTCGCGTCGCATGCCTCGCGCACATACTCCGCGTCGCCGCGCAGCTGGCGCATCGCGCCGGTCTCCGGATCGCGCACGGCGCCAAATTTCGTCGCCAGCACGATCTGGTCGCGGTCGGCCGTCTTCAGGTATTCACCGAGAAACTTCTCGTTGGTGGAGCCGACGCCGTACAGATCCGAGGTGTCGAGGAAGTTCACCCCTAGGTCGGCGGCTTTCCGGAGTGTCGCGAAAGCGTCGTCCCGGTCCACCGGACCGAAGAACTCGCTCATGGTCATGCAGCCGAGGCCGATCGCGGACACCTGGAGGCCGGTTCTACCGAGGTCTACCGTACGCATTTTCACGCCCCATGCTCGATGATGTCGAAGTCAGTTGACGGTAAAACGGAATGGCCATACCGGTGCAAACCTTACCGGTATGCGCATCCCGCTTGTCAAACCTGTGCGAGGAGTGAGCCATCTCGATGACGGCGAAGGAAACCGGGCACCGGCCGCTGCGGGCGGACGCGTCGCGCAACCGTGAGCGCATCGTGGAGGTGGCCACGCGGATCTTCGCTGAGGAGGGGCTTGCGGTGCCGATCCACGAGATAGCCCGCCGGGCCGGGGTCGGCGTCGGCACCGTGGGCCGGCACTTCCCGACCAAGGAGGCGCTGTTCGAGGCGGTCGTGCTGGATCGGGCCCGGCTGATCGCGGCAAGCGCGGAGAACCTGTCGGCGGCCGCGGACCCGGCCACGGCGTTCTTCCGCTACTTCGCCGGCATGGTTGCCGAGGGCGCCATCAACCGTGGGCTCGCCCAGGCGTTCGGCGGGATCGGTTTCGACATGGGCGCCGCCTCCAAGCGCAACGGATACGACATTCTCGGCACCCTCGAACGGCTGCTCGAGGCGGCGCAGGCGGCCGGTGCCGTGCGCGCCGACGTGGACCTGGCCGACGTCAAGGCCTTCATGATCGGATGCCTGTCGCGGGAGAGCCGGGGCGCCGATCCGGCCGCCCGCGACCGCATGATCGCGGTGATCTGCGACGGGATGCGGGTCCGGCCCTGAGCGGAGCACGGCCGGGGTTCAGGCCGGCGTCAGCAGCTGCCGGGTGACCGTCTCGACGATCTGGTCCTGGCAGGCGGTCAGGAAGAAGTGACCGCCGGGCAGCACCCGCAACGCGAAGGCGGCGCCGGTGTGCCGGGCCCAGCCTTCCGCTTCGGCTCGGGTCACGTGCGGATCGCGGTCGCCGGTCAGCGCCGTGATCGGGCATCCGACGGTGGCGTCCGGCGGGCAGGCGTAGGTTTCGGCGGCCCGGTAATCGGCCCGGATGGCGGGCAGCACCGTCCGCATGAGCTCCTTGTCCTGCAGCACCCGCGCGTCCGTGCCGCTCAGCTTGCGGACCTCGGCGAGCACACCGTCGTCGTCGAGCAGGTGCACGGCGGTCCGCCGGGCGGACGAGGGCGCCCGCCGGCCCGAGGCGAACAGCATCTGTGGCGCGGCGCCGGGGCCCAGCCGCCGGGCCAGTTCGAAGGCCACCAGCGCGCCCATGCTGTGCCCGAAGAAGGCAGTCGGGCGCGGCTCGGTGCCAGCCAGGGCCGCCTCGATGCGGCCGGCCAGTTCGGGCAGATCCTCGACCGGGCGCTCGGCCCGGCGGTCCTGACGCCCCGGGTACTGCACGGCGAGCACCTCGATGCTCGCCGACAGGGCCCGGGACAACGGGAAGTAGAAGCTGGCCGAGCCGCCGGCGTGCGGGAAGCAGACCAGTCGTGGCCGGGTGACGGCGCCGGGATGGAAACGGTGGAACCAGGTCTCCGGGTTCTCGCTCACTCGGCGACCCTCGTGCTTCCGGTCCAGCGGAAGACGTTCGTATCGAAGGCCTCTTCGGTGCGCTCGAAGTGTTCGTAGCCGGTGCCCCATCGAAGCTTGATCTTGACGTCGTCCGGGCGGGCCGAGCACTGCCGCATCGATGTCGGTATGTCGACCGGCCCGCCCTCCAGGACGGCGTCGATGGTCAGGTCGTCAGTGGCGGACAGTTGGTAATCCTTCACGATCGGCCTCGCTCTCCAGGTCAGAGGGTCCGAGAGTGCCATGCGTCCATCCTGGGGAGAGCGGTTAAAGCCTGCCTTGCGCCGGTCTTGAGGCCGGCCGCTTAAGGCTCTGGCTAGGGCGGCAAAAGGGCCGCTGCCCACAGTGAGGCCATGCTCTTCTTCCGGCCGCGACGTTTCTCCGTGCTGGCTCTCCTGGTCCGTGCGAGCAAGTGGCTCGCGAGCCGGGCCTACGAAGGCCTGGTCCAGCTCGGCTACTGCATGACGGTGCTGGCCGTGGATCCCGAGACCCAACGGCTCATACGGGATCACGCGCGCTCGCCGCGGCCGGCGGTCCCGCCCTGGCCGGGGGTGCCGGACGACGTGCTGCTGACGGCTCAGGAGCGGATCGCCTGGGCAGAGCTCGCCGCGCATCTGATGGAGACCGGAGACCGGGAGCCCCGCGGCCCCGGCCGGGACGAGAGCAGGTGATGCGATGCCGGACACGAACGGCAGTCCGCACGACTCGCTGCCCATCGGGGTCTGCGCCGCGCCCAGTTTCTACCGGGCGGGCATGACGACGGTTCTCCAGGCCGTACCGGATCTGGACGTCGTGGTCGAGTTCGACAGCTCCGGCTACCGGCCGCGCCTGTTGCACGACTACCGGCCCCGGGTGCTACTGATCGACCTCGAGGGGCTGGACGTCGAGAACCTGCTCATCCGTCGGGTGGTGCCGGAGACGGCGCGACTGGCCATCAAGGTCATCGCGCTCTCGTCCGATCGGCACTTCGACTCCGCGATGCGGATGCTGCAGAGCGGGGCACAGGCATTTCTGCACCGGGACACGCCGGTGCCGCGGCTGATCGAGGCGATCCGCGCGGTCGACGACGGCGGGGTCGTCCTCGATCCGCACATCGCCCGGGACGTGCTGCGCAGCATGCGCACCGGCGGGTTGCCGGACACCTCGGTGCGGCTCACCCGCCGGCAACGGCAGATCCTCGGTCTCCTCGGTCTCGGGCTGACCAACATCGAGATCGCCGACCGGCTGCGTCTCGGCCGGCCCACCGTCAAGACCCACGTGTCGTCCCTGCTGCGCGCCCTCGACCTGCGCGACCGGACCCAACTGGCGGTCTTCGCCTGCACGCACGACCTGCGCGCGCACGACGGCGAACCGGAATATTAGCCCTCCAGCACCACGTGGGCGTTGGTGCCGCTGACCCCGAACCCGGAGACGGCCGCCCGGCGGGGCCGTCCGGCCACGGGCCACTCCTGCGTCTCGGCCAGCACCCGCACGGCGCCGGACGACCAGTCCACCAACGGTGTCGGCTCATCCACGTGCAGTGTTCGGGGCAGCACCGCGGCGCGCATCGCCAGCACCATCTTGATCACGCCGGCCATCCCGGCCGCGTGCTGGGTGTGGCCGAGATTCGACTTCACCGACCCGATCCACAGGGGTCGGCCGCCGTCGCGCCGCGATCCGTACGTGGCGATGACGGCCTCGGCCTCGATGGGATCGCCGAGCCGCGTGCCCGTGCCGTGTGCCTCGACCGCGTCGACGTCCGCGGGCGAGAGGCCGGCGTTCGCCAGCGCCGACCGGATCACCTGCTGCTGGGAGAGGCCGTTCGGCGCCGTCAGGCCGTTGCTCGAACCGTCCTGGTTCACCGCCGAGCCGCGCACCACCGCCCAGACACGACGATTTGCCCGTACGGCGTCGGAAAGCCTCTGCAGCACGAGAACGCCGACGCCCTCGCCGAATCCGGTGCCGTCGGCGGCGGCCGCGAACGGCTTGCACCGCCCGTCCGGGGCCAGGCCCTGCTGGCGGGCGAACTCGACGAACAGCCCCGGCCCGGCCATCACCGTCACCCCGGCGGCCAGCGCCAGCGTGCACTCGCCGGACCGCAGCGCCTGCCCGGCGAGGTGCATCGCCACCAGCGACGACGAACAGGCCGTGTCGACCGTGACGGCGGGCCCGGTGAACCCGAACTGGTAGGCGACCCGGCCGGAGATGACGCTGGGGGAGGTGCCGGTCAGCAGGTGTCCGCCGACCGATTCCGGCGCGCCGGCCGGCGGCGGCCCGTACGCCTGTCCGGTGGCGCCGACGAAGACACCGGTCGCGGTGTCCCGCAGCGACTCCGCCTCGATGCCGGCGTGTTCCAGCGCCTCCCACGACACCTCCAGCAACCGGCGCTGCTGTGGATCCATCGCCAGCGCCTCCCGTGGCGAGATGCCGAAGAAGTCCGCGTCGAACCGGCCGGCTCCGTCCAGGAACGCGCCGTGGCGGGTGTAACAGGTGCCCGGCCGGTGCGGGTCGGGGTCGTAGAGGTCGTCCAGCGCCCAGCCGCGATCGGTGGGAAAGCCGGACACCGTGTCGACTCCGGCGGACACGAGCTGCCACAGGTCCCGCGGCGAGTTCACCCCGCCGGGAAAGTGACACGCCATGCCTACGATCGCCAGCGGTTCACGGCCGGCTTCCTCGAGCTCGCGCACCCGCTGCCGGGCCTCCCGGGCATCGGCGATGCTCCGCCGGAGGTAGTCGCGGAGTTGTTGCTGGTCTGCCATCTTGCCTCCCTCAGGGTTGCTCGTCCACCAGGGCGAACAACTCCTCGTCGCTCGCGGTGTCCAGGTCCTCGGCCGGTGGCTCGGCCCCGGCGTCGCAGATCGCCAGCAGCTCGCGCAGCCCGGCGCGGAGCCGGGCGCGGCCGTCGGCGTCGACCGGGCCGGCGCGCAGCAGGCCACGCAGGTGGTCGACGGCCGCGTCGGTGGCCGGCCGGTCCCCGGCCGGGGCGCCCAGCCGCTCCCGCAGGTGCCCGGCGAGCCGGGCGGGGGTCGGATGGTCGAACACCAGGGTGCTGGCGAGCCGGATGCCGGTGCGGCCGGCGAGCCGGTTGCGGAGCTCGACCGAGGTCAGCGAGTCGAAGCCGAGGTCCTTGAAGCGCTGATCGGACGGCACCCGGCCGCGATCGCCGTGGCCCAGCACGGCCGCGACCTCGGTGCTGACCAGTTCGAGCAGCGCCCGGTCACGGTCGGCCGCGGGAAGTCGGGCAATGCGGTCGGCGGCCCACGCGTCCGGGGGTGCGGCAGCGCCCGCGACCGGGCGGCGCAGCGGTCCCCGGGCCAGCTCGCGCAGCACCGCCGGAAGCTCCGGCCCGCGGGCGGCGAGCGCCTGCCGGTCCAGCCTGGCCGGGACGCAGGTGGTGGCGCCCAGCGTGAGCGCCCGGTCGAACAGCGCGGCGCCCTCCTCGGCCGACATCGCGACCAGCCCGTCGCGGCCCAGGCGGTGCAGGTCGGTGTCGCCCAGGTGACCGGTCATGTCGCTGTGGTCGGCCCACAGCCCCCAGGCGAGTGAGATGCCCGGCCGCCCGGCCGTGCGGCGGGCGGTCACGAGCGCGTCGAGGGCGGCGCTGGCCGCCGCGTAGCCGGCCTGCCCGGCGGTGCCGAGCACCCCGGCGATCGACGAGTAACACACGAAGAGGGCGAGGTCGGCATCCTGGGTCAGCTCGTCCAGATGGCGTGCGGCGTCCACTTTCGCCGCGAGGACGCCGGCGAGCCGTTCGGGGGTGAGCTCCGTGACCACGCCGTCGTCGAGCACGCCGGCGGCGTGCACCACACCGGTCAGCGGCCGGTCCGGGGGCACCCGGGACAGCATCGCCGCGACCGCGGACCGCTCGCCGGCGTCACCTGCCACCACCTCGACCCGGGCGCCCGCACCGGACAGCTCGGCGACGAGCGCGGCCGCGTCCGGCGCATCCGGCCCGCGCCGGCTCGCCAGGAGCAGGCTGTCCACCCCGTACCGGTGCACGAGGTGCCGCGCCAGTAACCCGCCCAGCCGGCCGGTGCCCCCGGTGATCAGCACCGTGCCGGTGGCCAGGTGGCCGGCCGGCACCGTCAGCACCAGTTTGCCGGTGTGCCGCGCCTGGGCCAGATCGCGGAACGCCGCCCGGGACTCGCGCAGGTCGTACACGGTGAGCCGGGGCATCGTGAGGGTGCCGTTCCCGAACAGGGCCAGCACCTCGGCGAGCATCTGCCGGAGCCGGTCCGGGCCGGCGTCGAGAAGCTCGAACGCGTGGTAGGTGACGCCCTGATGAGCCGTCGCGACCGCCGCCGGGTCGCGCAGGGCGGTGCGGCCGATCTCGACGAACCGCCCGCCGGGCGACAGCAGGTCGAGAGACGCGTCCACGAACTCGCCGGCGAGCGAGTTGAGCACGACGTCCACGCCTGGCCGGAACCGATCGCGGAAGCCGAGGTCGCGGGAGGACGCGAGATGCTCGTCGTCGAGGCCGGCCGCGCGCAGCGCGTCCCACTTGGCCGGGCTCGCCGTGGCGAAGACCTCCGCGCCCAGGTGCCGGGCCAGTTGGACGGCGGCGGTGCCGACGCCGCCCGCCGCGGCGTGCACGAGCACCGACTGGCCGGCGCGGAGCCGGCCGACGTTCACCAGGCCGTGGTACGCGGTCAGGTAGACCACCGGGACGGCCGCCGCCTCGGCGAAGCTCCAGCCGGCCGGGATGCGGGCGAGCAGCGCCCGGTCGGCGACCGCGACCGGCCCGAAGCCTCCGGTGAGCAACCCGAGCACCCGGTCGCCGGGGGCCAGGTCGGTGACGTCGCCGGCGACCTCGAGAACCACGCCGGCGCCCTCACTGCCGGGCACGGCGCCGGCCGTCGGGTACATACCGAGGGCGATGAGCGCGTCCCGGAAGTTCAGCCCGGCGGCGCGGACCGCGACCCGGACCTGTCCGGGTCCGAGCGGTGCGGCGGCGTCCGGGGCAGGCGTCAGGACGAGACCGTCGAACGAGCCCGGTGCGGGAACGGCAAGCCGCCAGTGCGAGACGGCGGGGGGTACGAGGCCGGGCGTGGCCGGCTCCAGCCGCGGCACCGTCACCTGGCCGCCGCGGACGGTCGCCTGGGGTTCGCCGGTGGCGGCGATCGCCGCCACCAGGCCGGCCGATATCCGGCCGGTGTCGGTGTCGACCAGGATGAACCGGCCCGGGTGCTCGGTCTGCGCGCTGCGCAGCAGGCCCAGGGCGCCGGCGGCGGCCGGGTCGCGGTCGGCGTCGCGGGTGAGCACCATCAGCGCCGGACTGTCGCCGGACAGCCGGTCCCGGACCAGTTCCAGCGCCTGCCCGGCGTCGGCCACCGAGGTGATCGGGAGGTCGTCCGGGCCCGGCCCGGCCGCCGGGGGGAGCGGCCGGGCCGCCAGGCGGTAGATATCGCCGGCCAACGGCGCCGGAGGCATCGCACCGGCCGGCAGCGGGCGCAGCACGACCCGTTCGGCCCGGAGCACCGGATCGCCCGTCTCGTCGGTGGCCAGCAGTTCGTAGCCGCCATCCGGGCCCGGCGAGAGCCGCACCCGCAGGGCGCCGGCGCCGGCGGCGTACACCTCGACGCCGGACCACGCGAACGGGAGAACCAACGGCCCGTCCGGCCGGGCCAGCCCGGGCACCAGCGCGTGCAGCGCCGCGTCCAGCAACGCCGGATGTACGCGGTAGCCGGCCGGATCCTGCTCGTCGGCCAGCCGGACGTCGGCGAGCAGCACCTCACCGTCCCGCCACATCCGGCGCAGACCTCGGAAGGCCGGTCCGTAGCCGTAGCCGGCCTCGGCGGCGCGCTGATACCCGCCGTCCAGCGGCACCTCCTCCGCGCCCGGCGGCGGCCAGGTGCTCCACCGCTGTAGGGGCGGACGGGCAGTCGCCGGGCGTACCGCTCCGGTTGCGTGCTCGACCCAGGCGCCGTCCGCCGCGCGACTGTGCACGGCCACCGCCCGCCCGCCGTCGGCGCCCGCGGCCGAGACGATGATCCGCACCGGCACCCGGCGCGTGTCCGGCACGATCAGTGGCGCGGTCAGGATCAGCTCGTCGATGCGGTCGCAGCCGGCCCGCCCGCCGGTGGTCAGCACCAGGTCGATCAGCGCGGCCGCCGGGACCATCGGCGTGTCCAGCACCCGATGGTCGCCCAGCCAGGCGGGCGCGGTGACCGACAGCCGCCCGCTGAGGACCACGCCGCCGTCCGGCAGGTCGACGGCCGCGGCCGCGATCGGATGCCCGGCGGCGTCCAGCCCGGCGCCGGCCAGGTCGGGCGCGTTCGCCGGGCCGAGCCAGAATCGTTCGCGCTGAAACGCGTACGTCGGCAGGTCGATTTGCGGCCGGCCGGACCGGTCGGGTGACGCCGGCCAGTCCACCGGCACCCCGCGGACCCACAGCCGGGCCGCCGCGTCGAGCATTCGCGGCCAGCCGCCGTCGTTGCGGTGCAGGGTCGCCCCGACCACCGCGTCCGGCATCGTCTCGGACAGCCCGGCGACCAGCACGGGGTGCGGGCTGACCTCCACGAGGACGGCGCCGGCCAGCTCGCGTACGGTTTGTTCCAGCCGCACCGGCTCGCGCAGATTGCGGTACCAGTAACCGGCGTCCAGCCCGGTGGTGTCCATCCGGCCCGCCTCGACCGTGGAGTGGAAGTCGATGCGGGCGGCCCGCGGCGTCAGCTCGCCCAGCTCGGAGATCAGCCGGTCCCGGATCTCCGCCACGTGTGCCGAGTGGGACGCGTAGTCGACCGGCACCCGCCGGGCCTCGATCTCCCGTCGCCGGCACTCGTCGAGCAGCTGATCCACCGCCGCGGCGTCGCCGGAGACCACGGTCGACGCCGGGCCGTTGAACGCGGCCGTCCCCAGCCGGCCGGGCCACCCGGCGGTCAGCTCGGCGGCCGCCTCCGGGCCGAGCGGCAGCGAGACCATGCCGCCCCGGCCGGCGAGCGCCCGCAGTGCGCGGCTGCGCAGCACCACGACCCGGGCCGCCTCGGTCAGATCGAGCGCGCCCGCGACGCAGGCGGCGGCGATCTCGCCCTGGGAATGCCCCACGACCGCGTCGGGGCGGACGCCGAGGGACTCCCACAGCGCGGCCAGCGACACCATCATCGCGAACAGAGCCGGCTGCACCATGTCGACCCGCTCCAGCGGAGCCGGGCCGAGCACGGCGTCCAGGAGCGAGAAGTCCACCAGGGGGTCGATCGCGGCCGCGCATTCCCGCATGGTCTCCCGAAAGACCGGCGCGGTCTCCCACAGCGCCGCCGCCATGCCCGGCCACTGAGAACCCTGACCGGGGAAGACGAAGACGACGGCGGGCCGGTCGGTGCTCGCGGCGCCGCGCACGACACCGGGGTCGGTCCCATCCGTGGCCAGGCGCCGCATCAGCTCGTCGCGGCCGGCGCCGAGGAAGACGGCACGTTCCGTCAAGGGCGCCCGGCGGGGTAGTGCGGCGGCGATCCGGGCGGCGTCCACGCCGGGATTCGCGGCGGCGAACTCCAGCAGCCGCGCTGTCTGCCCGGCCAGTCCGGCCACCGACCGGCCGGACACCGGCCACGCCAGGGCGGGCAAGGGCAGTGGGGCCGGCTCGGCGGGTGGTTCGGTGGTGGGCGGTTCCTCGAGGATGACGTGCGCGTTGGTGCCGCTGATGCCGAACGCGGACACCCCGGCGCGGCGGGGGCGGTGGCCGGCCGGCCATTCCCGGGCCCGGGTCAGCAACTCCACCGCGCCGGCCGACCAGTCCACCTCCGGCGTCGGCTCGTCCACGTGCAGCGTTGCGGGAAGCACGCCGGCCCGCATGGCCATCACCATCTTGATGATCCCGGCGATGCCCGCCGCGGCCTGCGTGTGCCCGATGTTGGACTTCACCGAGCCGAGCCACAGCGGGCCGTCGGTGCGCTCCTGGCCGTACGTGGCGAGCAGCGCCTGCGCCTCGATCGGGTCGCCCAGCAGGGTGCCGGTGCCGTGCGCCTCGACCGCGTCGACGTCGCCGGTGGACAGGCCGGCGTTCGCCAGCGCGGCCCGGATCACCCGTTGCTGGGCGGGGCCGTTGGGCGCGGTCAGCCCGTTGCTGGCGCCGTCCTGGTTCACCGCGGAGCCGCGCACCACGCCCCAGATCCGGCGCCCGTCCCGGACCGCGTCGGACAGTCGTTGCACCACCAGCACGCCCACGCCCTCGCCCCAGCCGGTGCCGTCCGCCGCCGCGGCGAACGCCCGGCACCGCCCGTCGGGGGACAGGCCGCGCCGGCGCGAGAACTCGGTGAACACGGTGGGCGTGGCCATCACGGTCGCCCCGCCGACCAGGGCGAGGTCGCAGTCGCCGGATCGCAGCGCCTGACCCGCCAGGTGCAGCGCCACCAGCGAGGACGAGCACGCGGTATCCACCGTGACGGCCAGGCTTTCCAGCCCGAAGTGGTAGGCGATCCGGCCCGACGCCACGCTGGTCTCGCTGCCGGTCAGCAGATAACCCTCGGACGCCGGGGCGGTCTGCTGGAGCCGGGTGCCGTAGTCGTCGTACATGACGCCCGCGAAGACGCCGGTGGCCGAGCCGCGAAGGCTTTCCGGCACGATGCCGGCGTCGGCGAACGCGTCCCAGGCCGTCTCCAGCAGAAGCCGCTGCTGCGGGTCGGTGGCGGCCGCCTCGCGCGGGCTCAGGCCGAAGAAGCCCGCGTCGAACAGCGCCGCGTCGTACAGGAAGCCGCCGTGCCGGGTGTACGACGTGCCCGGGTGGTCCGGATCGTGGTGGTAGAGGCGTTCCAGCTCCCAGCCCCGGTCGGCCGGGAAGGCGCCGATCGCGTCGGTGCCGGAGCGGACCAGCTCCCACAGGTCGCCGGCCGAGGCAACCCCGCCCGGGTAGCGGCAGGCCATGCCCACGATCGCCAATGCCTCGTCCCGGTGGCCGGCCGCAACGGGCGCCGGCGCGGCGGAGCCGCCGGCGACCTCGCGGCGCAACAGGACCGCGACCGCGGCCGGGGTGGGGTGGTCGAAGACCAGCGTCGCGGGCAGCCGCAGGCCGGTCGCGCCGGCGAGGCGGTTGCGGAGGTCGACCGAGAGCAGCGAGTCGAAGCCCAGCTCGGTGAAGGCGCGGGCCGGATCGACCGCGGCCGGGCCGGGGTGTCCCAGCACCACCGCCACCTGCGTGCGGACCAGGTCGGTGAGGGCCCGGTCGAGATCGGCGGGCGGCAGCGCGCGCATCCGGTCGAGCCAGTGGTCCGGGTCCGGCGCGGGATCGGCGGCGGTCCCGGGTGTGCTCCGGCCGGTCGGCCGGCGGAGCGCCGCGCTGGTCAGCCGGGCCGCCACGACGACCGGTTCCGGGCTGCGCAGGGCGGCGTCGAACAACGTCAGCGCCTCGCCGGTGGGCAGCGGCGCGATCCCGGCCCGGGCCAGCCGGGCCCGGTCGGCCGGGCTCATGTCCTGGGTCATCGCGCTCTCCTGGGCCCACAGGCCCCACGCGATGGCGAGCGCGGGCCGGCCCGCCGCGTGGCGCTGCCGGGCGAGGCGGTCGAGCGCCGTGTTGGCCGCCGCGTAGTTGCCCTGCCCGGCCCCGCCGAGTGTGCCGATCACCGAGGAGAAGAGCACGAACGCGTCGAGCCCGAGGTCACGGGTCAGCTCGTCGAGGTGGCGTGCGCCGTCCACCTTGGGGCGCCAGGCGGCGGCCATCCGCTGCGGTGTGAGCGAGCCGAGGGTGGCGTCGTCACGCGTGCCTGCGAGATGCACCACGGCGGTCAGCGGGTGTGCGGCCGGCACCGAGGCAATCAGCCGGGCGAGCGCGTCCCGATCGGTGACGTCGCAGGACTCGACGCGGATGTCCACGTCCGGTCGCCCCAGGTCGGGCGGCTCGGCCGCCGTGCGCCCGACAAGGATCAGATGGCGTACGCCGTGGTGCGTGGCCAGGCGCCCGGCGATCAACCGGCCGAGCGCGCCAGTGCCACCGGTGATCAGCACGGTGCCGCCGGAACGCCAGACCCGCTCCGCCCCCACCCCGGCGGGCGCCAACCGGGGCGTCAGGAGCTTTCCGGCCCGCAGCACGAGCTCCGGCTCCCCGGAGGCGAGGGCGGCCGGCAGCGCCCGCTTCGACGCCGGGGTGTCGTCGGTCGCGACGAGCACGAACCGGCCCGGGTGTTCGGCCTGGGCGGAGCGGACCAGGCCCCACACCGGCTCGTCCGGCTCCCCGGTGACGACGGCGAGCGGGGTGCCGGCATCCCGGAGCTCATCCAGGACGCCGAGCATCGCCTGGTAGGAGTCGTCCGGAACGGTCCGCACGACGAAGTCCGGCCGGTCGGCGGGCATCGAGGGAAGTGGCCGTTCCACCCAGTCCAGTCGCTTGAGGGCGGGTGCCCTGGTGACGTCCGCCGGGCGCAGGTCGAGCCGTTCCACGGTCAGGATCGGCGCGCCGTCGGCGTCGGCGACGGCCAGGCCGGCCCCGGCGATCCGGACCTGCGCCGAGACCGCCCCGGTGCGGTGCAGCGTCACCCCGCGCCAGGCGAACGGCAGCAGGAGCTCCGCGCCGTCGTGGGCGAGCCCCACGATCGGGTGCAGCGCCGCGTCGAGCAGCGCCGGATGGATCCCGTAGCCGCCGCCACCGCCGCGCACCTCGGCGAAGATCTGTTCCCCGGCCCGGCGCACCTCGGTGACCAGCGCGAAGGAGGGCCCGTACCGGTAGCCCCGTTCGGCGAGCGTGCGGTAGAGCTCGGTGGGGGACACCGGTGTCGCGTTCCCGGGCGGTCCGGGCGCCGGAGGCGGCGAGTCCCCGGCCGGTGCGGCAATGCCGGTCGCGTGCCGCACCCAGGGGCCGTCGCCGTCCGGTCGCGACCAGATGGCGACCGGACGGCGCTGCCCGTCGTCCGCCGCGCCGACCGAGACCTCGAGCCGCACCGGCTCGCCGGCCTCGAGCGCCAGCGGCGCTTCCAGCACCAGTTCGTCGAGGCGGGTGCAGCCGCTGCGCTGCGCGGCGTGCAGGGCCATCTCGACGAATGCCGCGCCGGGCAGGATCGTGGAGTCCCCGATCGTGTGGTCGGCGAGCCACGGCTGAGCGGCCAGGTCGAGCCGGCCTACCAGCAGGGTGCCGCCGCCGGGCCGGTCCACCGCCGTGGACAGCAGCGGGTGCCCGGTGGCGAGCCCGGCGGTGGCCGGCGGCATGAGCCAGTGGCGGCGCCGTTGGAAGGGGTAGGTCGGAAGGCCGGGCACCACCCGGCCGGGCCGCGGCCACCGCACCGGGACCCCGGCGACATACAGCTCGGCGGCCGAGCGCAGGAACCGGCCGAGCCCACCGGCGTCGCGCCGCAGGGTGCCGGTCACGGTGGTGCGGGCCGGGCCGATCGTGTCCTGAATGCTCGCGGTCAGCACCGGATGCGGGCTGACCTCGACGAAGGCGCGGAAACCGGCGGCGGCCAGGCCACTGATCGTGTCCTGGAAGCGGACGGTGCCGCGCAGGTTCCGGTACCAGTAGCCGGCGTCCAGGTCGGTCGCCTCCACCGGCCGCCCGGTGACGGTGGACCAGAACGCGACAGTGCCGGCGCGCGATCCGATCGTGCCCAGGGCCGCCGAGAGCGGTTCGCGGAGGTCCTCGACCTGGGGAGAGTGGGAGGCGTAGTCGACCGGGATCCGCCGGGCCCGGATCCCTTCGCGCTCGCACCACGCGGCGAACTCGTCGAGGGTGGCGGAGTCGCCGGAGACGACCGTCGCGCCGGGGCCGTTGACCGCGGCGAGCGCGAGCCGGCCGGTCCACCGCTCGATCGCCTCGGCCGGCGCCGCCACCGACAGCATGCCGCCCCGGCCGGCCAGCTCGGCGCGGATCAGACTGCTCCGTGTCATCACGATGCGGGCGGCGTCGGTCAGGGTCAGCGCCCCGGACACGTACGCTGCCGCGATCTCGCCCTGGGAATGGCCGGTCACCGCGTCCGGGCGGACGCCGTGTGCCTCCCAGAGCCGGGCCAGGGCGACCATGACGGCGAAGAGCGCGGGCTGCACCACGTCGACCCGGTCGAGCGGCCGCCGGCCCAGCATCGCATCGATCAGCGGCCCGTCCGCCGACGGGGCGAGAGCGGCCGCGCATGCCTCCACGCTCTGCCGGAAGGCCGGCACGGTGTCCCACAGGCCGGCCGCCATGCCGGTCCACTGCGATCCCTGGCCGGGGAAGACGAAGACGACCGGTGCACGGTCGCTGTGGCCGCGCACCACGACCGGTGATTCGCCACCGGTGGCGAGCGCGGCCAGGCCACCGGCGTATCCACCGGCGTCGGACGGCAGGAGCACCGCGCGGTGCTCGAAGGCAGTGCGGGTGGCCAGCGTGGCGGCGACGTCGCCGGACTCGGCGGGCGGCATGGCCAGCAGATCGGCGGCGCGGGCGGCCAGCGCCCCGGGTGTACGCGCGGTGAGCACCCACGGCGGCGGCGCGTCCGGGGCCGGCGTCGTGGCCGCCGGGGCGGCCGCCGGGTCCTCGAGGATGACGTGGGCGTTGGTGCCGCTGATGCCGAACGAGGACACGGCCGCCCGCCGCGGCCGATCCGCCGGGGCGAACCAGTCTCGCGCCTCGGTCAGCAGCGTGACGTTGCCGGCGGTCCAGTCCGCCTGCGGGGTGGGCGCGTCCACGTGCAGGGTGGTGGGCAGCGACCGGTGCCGCATTGCCATGATCATCTTGATGACGCCGCCGATGCCGGCCGCGGCCTGGCTGTGCCCGATGTTCGACTTCAGCGACCCCAGCCACACCGGAGCCGCCCGGCCCCGACCGTACGTCGATATGATCGCGTCCGCCTCGATCGGGTCGCCGAGGACGGTGCCGGTGCCGTGCGCCTCGACGACGTCGATGTCCATGGTGGACAGTCCCGCGTCGGCGAGGGCCTGGCGGATGACCTCCTGCTGGGCCGCGCCGCTGGGCGCGGTCAGCCCGTTGGAGGCGCCGTCCTGGTTGACCGCCGTGCCGCGCAGCACCGCGAGCACCGGGTGGCCCTGTCGCTCGGCTTCGCTCAGCCGTTCGATGACCACCAGGCCGGCCCCCTCGGCCCAGCCGGTGCCGTCGGCCGCCGCAGCGAACGACTTGCACCGCCCGTCCGGCGCCAGCCCGCGCTGCCGGTCGAACTCGACGAACATGCCGGGGGAGGAGAGCACGGTGGCGCCGCCCGCGATGGCGAGCGTGCAGTCGCCGGACCGCACGGCGCGGGCGGCCAGATGGAGCGCGACCAGCGAGGATGAGCAGGCCGTGTCCACCGTGATCGCCGGCCCGGTCAGACCCAGCTGATAGGCGATGCGGCCGGAGGCCACGCTGGGGGTGGTGCCGGTCAGCAGGAAGCCACCGGCATCGCCGGCCGGCTCGTGCAGGCGCGGTCCGTAGTCCTGTGCGGTGACGCCGGCGAACACGCCGGCCCGCCGGCCGCGGAGCGACGCCGGGTCGATCCCCGCCCGCTCCAGCGCCTCCCAGGCCAGCTCCAACAGCAGACGCTGTTGCGGGTCCATCGCGGTGGCCTCGCGCGGACTGATTCCGAAGAAGTCGGCGTCGAACCCGTCGGCCCCGGTCAGGAAGCCGCCGCGGCCGGACAGCCCCCAGCCCCGATCGGCCGGGAAGTCGCCGATGGCGTCGACCCCGTCGGCGACCAGTCGCCACAGGTCCTCCGGGCCGGCGACGCCGCCGGGGTAACGGCAGGCCATCCCGACGACGGCGAGCGGCTCACCGGGGGCGGCCGCCGGGGCGTCCCCGGACCGGGCGGCCGGACCGGCGGTCAGGTGCACGATCAGCGCGTCCGGGGTCGGGTGCTGGTAGACGAGCGTGCTGGGCAGTTCGAGGCCGGTCGCCGCGGCGAGCCGATCGCGGAACTCCACCGCCGCCAGCGAATCGAACCCGAGGTCCCGGAAGGTGCGCGAGGTGTCGATCGCGTCCGGGTCGTGGTGGCCGAGGGTCAGGCCCAGCTGGGCGCGCACGACCTCGCCGGCCTGGGCCGGGACGTGCGGCGGGGGTGGCGGCGGTGCGGCATCGACCGGGGGCGCCCCGGCCGCCGGCAGCCAGTGCGGCCGGCGCTGGAACGCGTATCCGGGAAGGTGGATCCGCCGGCCGGCCTCGGCGGCCGCCGGCCAGGACACCGGTGCGCCGGCGACCCAGGCCTGCGCGAGAGCCGCACGCAGGGTGTCCGCCTCCGGCCGGCCCCGGCGTAGCAGGGCGATCGTGGTGGTCTCGCCGGGCGGGACGACCCCACGCACCAGACCGCTCAGCGACCGGCCCGGGCCGAGTTCGACGAAGATCGCGGCGCCGGCCTCGCGCAGGGCGCGGACACCGTCGGCGAACCGCACCGGGCGGCGGACGTGCGCCACCCAGTAGTCCGGCGAGCACAGCTCGGCCGCCGTCGCCATCCGGCCGGTGACGTTCGAGACGACCGGCGTCGAGGGCGGCCGGAACGTCAGACCCGCGGCGACCGTACGGAATTCGGCCAGCACCGGCTCCATCTGGGACGAGTGGAACGCGTGGCTCACCGCGAGTGGGGTCGCCCGGCCGCCTCCGGCCCGCCACCGCCCGGTCAGCTCGTGCACCGCCGCCCGGTCGCCCGACACGACGACCGCGTCGGGGCCGTTCACCGCGGCGATGGCCAGATCGTGCCCGGCCAGCCACGGCTGAACGGCCTCCTCGCTGCCGCGCAACGCCACCATGGCGCCGCCGGCCGGCACCGAGCCGATCAACCGGCCTCGCGCGGCCACCAGCGTGCAGGCGTCCGGAAGGGACAGCACGCCGGCCACGTACGCGGCGGTGAGCTCGCCGATCGAGTGCCCGGCGAGCAGATCGGGAGCCAGTCCGTTCGCGGCGGCGACCCGATGCAGGGCGACGCCCAGCGCGAACAGCGCGGGCTGGGTGTATTCGGTACGGTCCAGCAGGGCCGCCGGCGCCGCGAACAGCACGTCGGCCAACGGCCGGTCGAGCAGCGGATCGAGGTGTGCGCACACCTCGTCGAAGGCGGTGGCGAACCGGGCGTCGCCGCGGTAGAGGTCGTGGCCCATGCCGGCCCATTGGCTGCCCTGCCCGGGGAAGAGGAACGCCACCGAGCCCGGGCCGGACCGGCCGCCGCCGTCCGAGGCCACCCTCTCGAGCGCGGTGCGCAACTCGGCGGCGCCGGACGCCCACACGAGTGCCCGCTGAGCGAAGGCGGATCGGCCGGTCGCCAGCGTCCGGGCGATGTCGCCGAGATCCGGCTGGTGGCGCTCCAGGTGCCCGGCGAGCGCTGCGGCCTGCTCGCCCAGCGCGCTCGCGTCCCGGGCCGACAACGCGAACGGCAGCATGCCGGCGGCTGCGGGGCGGCCCGGCCGCGGCGGAGCCTCGGCGATTACCACGTGACAGTTGGTGCCGCCCATCCCGAAGGAGCTCACCCCGGCCACGAGGGGACGGTCCGGATGCGGCCACGGGCGACGGGCCGAAACCATGCCCAGGCCGAGCCGGCCGAGCGGGATGGCCGGGTTCGCGGTGGCGAAGTTCAGGGTGGGCGCGAGCTCGCGGTGGTGGACCGACAGGGCGGTCTTTACCAGGCCGACGATGCCGGCGGCGCCCTCGAGGTGACCGACGTTGGTCTTGGCCGAGCCGACCAGCAACGGGTCGCCGGCCGGTCGCCGGGCGCCGAGCACCGCGCCGAGGGCGGCGGCCTCGACCGGATCGCCGGCCCGGGTGCCGGTGCCGTGCAGCTCGACGTACTGCACCGCCGCCGGCCGGACGCCGGCCCGCCGGTAGGCCCGCCGCAGCACGTCACGCTGGGCGTCCTCGGCCGGCACGGTCAGGCCCTCGCCACCGCCGTCGTTGCCGGTCGCGCTGCCGCGGATGACGCAGTAGATCGGATCGTCGTCGGCCAGCGCGGCGCCGAGCGGTTTGAGGAGCACCACCGCGGCGCCCTCGCCGCGGACGTATCCGTTGGCCCGCGCGTCGAACACGTAGCACCGGCCGTCCGGCGAGAGGCCGCCGAACCGGGCCGCCGCCACGCTGCCGCTCGCCGCGAGGTTGAGATTGACGCCGCCGGCCAGCGCCAGCTCCGACTCTCCGGTGCGCAGGCTCTGCACCGCCAGATGCACCGCAACCAGCGAGGACGACTGGGCCGTGTCCACCGTCATGCTGGGGCCCCGCAAGCCCAAGGCGTAGGAGACCCGGTTCGCGATCAGGCCCCGGAACGTACCGGTGTTGGTGTACCGGCTGACGTTCTCGACCAGCGCGGCGTAGTCGCTGGTGATGCATCCGATGTAGACGCCGGCTCGGCGGCCGCTTACCGCCTCCGGCGCGATGCCCGCGTCCTCCAGCGCGTGCCAGCCGAGTTCGAGCACGAGACGCTGCTGCGGGTCCATCGCCGCGGCCTCGCGCGGGCTGATGCCGAAGAACGCCGCGTCGAAGCCGGCCACGTCGTCCAGGAAACCGCCGCGGCCGATCCGGGCCTGCTCGTCCGGGGTCAGGCCGGTGGGCGGCGTCCACCGACCGGGCGGCACCTCGGTGACGGCATCACGGCCGTCCCGCAGCAGTGTCCGGAAGGCGTCGAGATCGGGTGCGCCGGGCAGGCGGCAGGCCATCCCGACCACCGCGACATCACGGTTGCGCATGGTCAGATCGCGCCTCGGCCGGCGGTCACGATCCGGCCGCCGAACAGATCGGGCAGCCCCGGATCCACCGCGTACCGCTGCAGGCACTCATCCCAGCCGAGGTCCTCGACGGCGTCGAAGCCCGCGTCCATCAGCAAGGCGGCCATCTCGCCGGTGGCGAAGAAGGACCGCCACGGTTCGCCGCCGCGGGCCAGGCCCGCCGCCACCTCCGCCAGGGCTTCCTGCCGGCGCGGCGGCAGGGTGGCCCGCGGCTGGTTGTAGTCGAAGACGAGCTCGGCCGGGGCCTCCAGCCCGGCGACGAATCGCAGCATGCCGACCAGCACGTCGGCGGCGAGGTAGGGCACCACGCCGAGCGAGGCGAAGAACGACGGCGTACGGCGATCGAAGCCCGCCTCTTCCAGGGCGGCGATGTCGCTCAGGTCGACCGGGCAGTAGACGACGTTGCCCGGGACGGCGATGCCGGCATCGGCCAGCCGCTTACGTTTCCACGCCTGGGTGTCCGGCTGGTCCACCTCGAACACCCGCATCTCCGGGTACGGATTGCGGTACGCGAAGGTGTCCAGTCCGGCCCCGAGGATCACCACCTGTGCGGCGCCGGCCCGGGCCAGACGGTCCTCGGCCAGGCGGTGGCGGATGGCCATGAACATGCGGACCGCGGGCGGCATCCCACCCCGCGCGGGCGCGTCCGGATCCATCCCGGCGATGCGTACCGCCAGCGGGTCGGGAAAGACACTGGCGGAATCGGCGATCTGGTGTACGGCGCGTGCGTGAGCAGAACTCATCGCAGTGCGGCTCGGCTGCCCGGCGTCCATGAGGTCTCCTGTCGGCGGGTGGGTCATGCGGTCAGGCGGAGCTGCCGGGCGCAGGTGACCAGCTCGGTACGGCGGCTGACGCCGAGCTTGAGCTTGATCGACGCCCGTTGCGCCTCGATGGTCCGGATGCTCACCCGCAGCTCGTCGGCGATCTGCCGGTTGGTGAGGCCGTCCGCGATGAGCGCGAGAACTTCGCGCTCGCGTTTGCTCAGAGTCGTGTCGAGGCCCGGATCGCGGTCGAGCAGCGCGGCGCCGAGCGCCGGGTCGAGGTACCGGCGGCCGGCGGCCAGCGCGTCCACGGCGGCGACGAGTTCCTCGGCCACGGCCTCCTTGCGCAGGAAGCCGTGCGCGCCGGCGGCCAGCGAATCGCGGGCCAGCTCGGGGTCGTCGTGCATGGTCAGGATCAGGATGCGCGTGCGCGGGGAGAGCGCCCGGATCCGCGGCACCAGGTCGAGACTGGAGGTGCCCGCGAAGCTCAGGTCGAGCAGGAGCAGGGTGGGGCGGTGACGCTCGACCAGTTCGGCCGTCTGCGGCAGATCCGCGGCCTCGCCGACGACCACGTTGCGGTCGTCCTCGAGCAGGGTGCGGATCCCGCAGCGGACGACCGGGTGGTCGTCGGCGATGATGATCGTCGTCATCGGCCGGCCGATCGCGGCAGCGTCACCGTGACGACGGTTCCGGCGCCGGTGGAGTCGATCTCCAGTTCGCCGCCTGCCGCCTTCGTCCGGGCGTACATGGCGGTGATGCCCAGCCCTCGGCGGGCGGCGCCCGGGTCGAACCCGCGGCCGTTGTCCCGCACCTGGCCGACCAGGTGTTTCCCGACGCCGGCCACGATCACCCGGACGTGCGTCGCGCCGCTGTGCCGGATCGCGTTGTGCAGAGCCTCGTGCAGCACGCGCCCGGTCGTCGGATCGGCGGTCGCCCGCTCGTCGACGGAGACGCTGATGCCGGTGAGGGATTCGAGGCGGTGCGCGGTTTCGGTGAGCGTCGCGCCGACGCCGGCCCGGGCCGGACCGGCGCCGCGGACCAGATCGCGCAGGGCGGCGATCTCCCGGTCGAGCAGCGCCCGAAGGTCCTCGCCGACGTCGTGGGCCAGCGGGCCGCCGGTGGCCAGCGCCCGGTCGAGCCGGATCCGGGCGACGGCGAGGCTCTGCAGCACCCCGTCGTGGATCCGCTGCGCCAACTCCTGCGCCTCGGTCATCGTGAGCCCGGAAAACGGGCCGAGAAGAGACACACCACACCGGTCACCGTCACCTCGACATCGGTGAACCGGGCCGCGAGCTGGGCGGCCAGGTCCTCCGCCCGATCGTCGAAGTTGCTGAAGACCCCGCTGCGGTTGAGGCGCCGCAGCAAGCGCCCGGACCTCGTCGTGTGCGGGGCGTCGACGCCGAGGACGGTGCTGCCGAAGACGCGGGCGCCGGGAACGAGGTAGGGCGTCACGTGATCGAGGACGGCGGCCTTGTGCGCCATCGGGCCGGGCAGGCAGTGCAGCAGGAAGCTCATGCCGACCGAGTCGAACCGGGCGGCGCCGAGGTCGAACGGCTGGAGGGCGTCCCGGACCCGGGTGGCGGGCCGGTAGCGCTCGATCCGGCCGGCCGCGGTGGACAGGGCGGCGTCGTTGGCGTCCAGCAGCGTGATCGACGGGGAATCGGCCGGGAAGCGGCAGTGGTCCAGGTACCAGCCGGTGCCCGGCCCGATGTCGAGGTGGCGGGCGCCGACCTGGCGGTCGTAGTGCGCCAGCATCGTGCGCCGGGAGCAGCGCCAGACCCAGCGGCTCACCAGGCCCAGCACGATCAGGTCGTAGGCGGACAGCCAACGGCGATGGTAGAAAGCGGCTTCCTGCGGAATGTGCGTGTCGGTCGATTCCATGGCCACCCTCGGGTCTAGTCGCGGATCGCGGTGATGAACTGCGCGCCCGGAAGCCGGCTGTCGGGCCGGCCGAGGCGCAGGCCGACAGCCGGGCGGCGGTGACTGCTGATCGTCCAGCCCTGCCCGGCCAGCCAATCCGGCCCGTCCGGCCCGAGCCCGCCGCGGAAGACCACGCTGGGCCGGGCCGCCGTGTGCTCCAGCACCAGCCGGCTGCCGGCCGCCGAGTGCGCGCCGATCCAGGTGAGCAGCCGGCGCGCCTCGTCGTCGGCGAGGTAGTGCAGCGCACCCTCGGTGACCCAGGCCGTCGGCCGGGCCGGGTCGAACGGGCTCACCATCGGCCGGTCGGCCCAACCGGCCGGCGGGCCCGCCTCGACGAGAACTCGCCGGCACCCGGCGGCGGCGCCGGCGAGCGCCCGCTCCTTGAACCTGAGGACCCGCGGCACGTCGACCTCGAAAAGGCACGTCCCGCCGGGCCAGGGCAGGCGGAACGCGCGGGTGTCGAGACCGGCGCCGAGGAGGACGACCTGCCGGCACGGCCCGGCCGTCACCTCGCGGAGGTGGTCGTCGATGAAGCGGGTGCGGACGACGCCGCGTGAGTAGAACTGGTCCACCCAGTCGCGGAGCCGTAGCAGATCCGCCGCGCCCATCCCCGCGGTGGCCGCGTCGATGAGCACCTGGGCGAGGGGGTCACGGAACAGCGCATCCGCGCGGGCGGACTCGCGGGCCCGTGCCATCGCCGCCGCGACCGACGCGAGGGAGACACCGGCCGGCGATGCCGTGGAAACTGCTGCGTCCATTCGTCCCCTCCATCAATTAAATGCACGAAATCATAGTGTCGAAACGGTGTCAACCATTGCGCAAGAGCTGGTTTAGCTAATTCTGGAGAATGATATTTCTATTCATCCGCACGAATGAAGAGGTGACCGGCGTCACCATCGCAGGCACGACGAAAACGCTTCTGAGCAGGTGCTTCGTAGATCGGTGCCGGATCGGGGAATTGGTTCGGCGGGCCGAAGAGCGCCCCGCCGAACGTACGTACTCTCACCTTTGTCATCGTCGCGCGTGAGGGGAACGCAAATGGCCGTACCGAAAGTCACCATGAGTGATCTGATGGGAATTCTGGTCGCCCGGATCGGCCTGCCCCGGGATGCGGTGACCGATGACCCGGCGGAGACGTTCGAGGGCATCGGCCTCGACTCCCTGGCCCGGATCCAACTGAACGCCCAGCTCGAGGAGCAGTACGGCGTCGAAGTGGACGACGAGCGGCCGTACGAGACGTTCGGCGAGCTCCTGGCACTCGTCAACGAGGAACTGAGCGAGCACGCCGGATGATCGGGGAACGGCGAGTCGTGGTCACCGGGATCGGAGTGGTGGCGCCCGGCGGGCCGACCCGGAAGTCGTTCTGGCAGCTGATCACCGAAGGCCGTACCGCGACCCGGGCGATCACGCTGTTCGACCCCACCGGGTTCCGGTCCCGCATCGCCGCGGAGGCCGACTTCGATCCGCTCGCCGCCGGGCTGACCCGGCAGGAGATCTTTCGCAACGACCGCTTCATACAGTTCGCCCTGGTCGCCGCGGACGAGGCGATGGCCGACGCGGGGCTGGCCGCGGGCGACGACGGGATCGACCGGGACGACATCGGCGTCTGCCTCGGCAGCGCGGTCGGCGCGAGCACCCGGCTCGAGGACGAGTACGTGGTGGCCAGCGACGGCGGCCGGCACTGGGAGGTGGATCCGCGGTTCGCCTCCCGCTTCCTCTACCACGCGCTGGTGCCGAGCAGTCTGGCCACCGAGGTGGCCTGCCGCTTCGGCGCGCACGGGCCGGCCACCGTGATCTCCACCGGCTGCACGTCGGGCATCGACGCGGTCGGTCACGCCTTCCAGCTCATCCAGGACGGCGCGGCGGACGTGGTGGTGACCGGGGCCGCCGAGGCGCCGATCACGCCGATCTCGATGGCCTGCTTCGACGCCATCCGGGCCACCAGCGCACGCAACGACGAGCCGGCCACGGCGTCGCGGCCGTTCGATGCGACCCGGGACGGCTTCGTGATGGGCGAGGGGTCGGCGGTGCTGATCCTCGAGGAGTACGAGTGCGCGCGGCGGCGCGGGGCCCACGTCTACGCCGAGATCGTGGGATACGCCAACCGCAGCAACGCCTACCACATGACCGGGCTGCGGCCGGACGGCGCCGAGATGGCGCGGGCGATCGCCGCGGCGTTGGACCAGGCGAGACTGGCCCCGGACGCCGTGGATTACGTGAACGCCCACGGATCGGGCACCAAGCAGAACGACCGGCACGAGACCGCGGCCTTCCGGCGCAGTCTCGGCGAGCACGCGTACCGCACCCCGGTCAGCTCGATCAAGTCGATGGTCGGGCATTCGCTGGGCGCGATCGGCGCCATCGAGGTTGCCGCGTGCGCGCTCGCGGTCGAGCACGACGTGGTGCCGCCCACCGCCAACTACGAACAGCCCGATCCCGAATGCGACCTGGACTACGTGCCCAACGAAGCCCGCGACCAGCGGGTGGACGTGGCGCTGTCGGTCGGCAGCGGCTTCGGCGGCTTCCAGTCGGCGATCCTGCTGGCCCGCCCGGGACAGCGGCGATGACCGCCGTCATCACCGGCCTCGGCGTGGTCGCGCCCACCGGGATCGGCATCGACGCGCACTGGCGGGCGACGCTCGCCGGCGAGATCGCGGTGCGGCCGATCGAGGCGTTCGCCGCGCACCGGTACGGGGTCACGCTGGCCGGCCAGGTGCCCGGTTTCCGGGTCGAGGAGCACGTCCCGGAGCGGCTGGCGGTGCAGACCGACCGCTGGACGTGGCTGGCCTTCGCGGCCGCGCGGCTGGCCCTGACCGACGCCGGCTACGACCCGGCCGAGCACGACCCGTACGCCACATCGGTGATCCTCGCCAGCGGCTCCGGGGGAAACGAGTTCGGCCAGCGGGAGATCCAGGCGCTGTGGAGCCGTGGCCGTAAGGCGGTCAGCGTCTACCAGTCGATCGCGTGGTTCTACGCCGCCAGCACCGGCCAGGTGTCGATCCGGCACGGCACCAAGGGCCCGGCCGGGGTGGTGGTGTCCGACGCGGCCGGCGGGGTGGACAGTCTCGGCTGGGCCGAGCGGGTCATCCGCCGGGGGACCACCGCGGTGATCGCGGGCGGGACCGAGGCCCCGATCTCGCCGTACGCGCTGGCCTGTCTGTCGACCAACGGCCGGTTGTCGGCGGCCACCGACCCCCGGGCCGGCTACAAACCGTTCGACCGGTCGGCCAACGGGTACGTGCCCGGCGAGGGCGGAGCCGTGCTCCTCGTGCAGAACGCGGAGACGGCTCGGGCGGGTGCGTACGGGACCGTCGCCGGTTACGCGGCCACCCACGACGGCTATCACTATCGTGACGCGGCGCCGGACGGGCACCAGTACGCACGCGCGATGGGGCGGGCGCTGGCCGTCGCGGGCCTGCGCCCGGACGAGGTCGACCTGGTGGTGGCGGACGGCGCCGGCTCGGTCGACCAGGACGCCGCCGAGGCGAGCGCGTTGCGTGCTGTGTTCGGCCCGCGCCGCGTGCCGGTCACCGCGCCGCAGGGGCTGGTGGGCCGGCTGGCGGCCGGCGGTTCCGCGCTCAACGTCGCCACCGCGCTGCTGGCCATGCGGGCCGGTGTGGTCCCGCCGGTGGGCAACCTCGATGACCCCGATCCCGGCTACGGCCTCGACCTGGTGCGGGAACCGCGGGAGATGCCGATCGGCACCGTCCTGGTGGGCGCCCGCGGAATCGGTGGATTCAACAGCGCGCTCGTTTTGCGACGCGCCTGATGCGGATTTACCGCAACGTTTTCGCGGTGCATCTCCGATGCGCTCCGATTCACTTTACGGAGAGGATGTGGCCATGACGAAACCGAAGACGGCGCGAATTCGCGCCGATGACATCACGCCGGGCCTGGCCCGTGGTGGTGAACTGCGCATCGTGCTCGGACCGGGCACCGTCGGCAGCCGATCCGGGTATCTGGGGACGGTCATTCTTCAGCCGGGCGAGCGGGTGGTCGAGCATTACCACCCGTATTCCGAGGAATTTCTGTTCTGTGTTCGCGGCGAGCAGGTGCTCGACGTCGAGGGCGAAGAATGGAAACTCACTGCCGGCGAGGCGCTCTACGTCCCGATCGGGGCCCGGCACCGGCTGCGCAACGCCGGGACGACCGAGGCGATGACCGTCTACCACCTCGGTCCGCTGGCCCCCGATCCGTCGCTGAGCCACATCGACACCGAGAGCCTGACGGACGCCGAGCAGCGGGCCCGGATCCTCTTCTCGGTGCGGGTGGCCGAGGAGCGGAGGACGGACTTCCTGACCGCGTACGAAAAGGTGAGATATTCCGTCGCCGGGGTGCCCGGGCACGTGCGCGACCAGATCTGCCAGTCCTCGGACGACCCGGACCAGTGGCTGATCACCAGCGAGTGGTCCTCCCTCGCCGACTTCTTCGCCTGGGAGAAGTCCGACGAGCACCGGGAGGTGGTGCGGCCCATGCGCGACTGCTACAGCCAGCCGGAGTTCCGGAGCTTCTCGGTGGTCGCCGAGACGAGTTCGGTGCACCCATGAGCGTCATTTCCGAGAAAGAGCGAGTCCTGACCTACATCAACATATTCCACTGCAAGCCGGAGAATCAGCAGGCGCTTTCCGACGCCATCCGCAAGGAGACCGACGACGTCGTACGGCATATTCCCGGTTTCCGGTCGGCCAATTTGCACCGCAGTGTCGACGGCACCCGGGTGACCAATTACGCCCAGTGGAGCGAGTTGTCGGCCTTTCAGCAACACATTCGCAGCGAGGCCGGCCGCGCGATGATTCTCGAACTCCACAAATACGCCGATGACGTCGACGTCAAGGTGTACGCGGTGGACTGGATCGTGACCGGCGAGAAGGAGAGTCATGAAGACCGCCCGTGAACTGTGGGAGTCGGTGTGGTCGGCGATCGACGGCGACGACCACGTCACCGTCCGCCGGCTGTGCGGCGACGACATGGAGATCAAGACACCCAGCCGCCATTACGTCGGTGGCCAGAAGCTCATCGAGATGCTCAATCTGCACCGGTCGGTGCATGCCGACCTCCAGCGGCAGATCGACGGCGTGATCGAGTCCGCCGACGGCCGCGCGCTCTCCTGCGAGATGACGGTCTCCGGCCGGCCGCACGGCACGGACAAGCGGCTGTCCTGGGTCGTCGTCGAGACGATCCGCACCGACGGGGAACGGATCACCTCGTGGCACTCAATGCTCGACCGGGCGTGGCTGATCAGTGAGGTCAAGTCTCTTCAGGAGCAGCCGGCGTGAGTGCGGTCGAGATCGCCGACGGCGTGGTCGCCCTCGTGCACGGCAACGGTGGCGCCGGTCTCGCCAACTCCGCGCTGCTCCTCCGGGAGTCGTCGACAGTGATCGACACCATGCTCCTGCCGGAGATGGCGTCGGGCATCGCCGCGACGCTGGACCGGCGCGACCGCCGGGCCGATCTCGTGATCAACACCCACAACCACGCCGATCACATCGGCGGGAACACCGTTTTCGGCGATACGCGTACGGTCGCCCTGCCGCGTACCGCGGCGGCCGTCGAGGCAATGCGGCAGCCCGGTTTGCCGGCCCTGCTCAGCCGGGTGATGCCGGCCTTCGCCCCGAAGCTGGCCGGCTGGGACACGGTCGCGCCCGAGCCGCTGCCGCCGGTCGAACTGCAACGTCTGCTGCCGGACGAGGTGCGGGTGCTGGCCTTCGAGGGCGCGCATTCCACCGCGGACCTCGCGCTGTGGCTGCCCGCCGACGAGGTGCTGATCGCGGGCGATCTCTGCTTCGCCGGGGTCACGCCGCTGGCCGTGCACGGCGACATCGGCCGCTGGCGGGCGGCCGTCGGCGAGCTCATCGCGCTGCGCCCGCGGGTGGTGCTGCCCGGCCACGGGCGGCCCGCCGGCGTGGAGGCGCTGCACGCGCTCGCCGACTATCTGGATCGTGTCCTCGACGCTGCCACGGGGGCGCTTGCCGAGCGCCTCGACCCGGCGGCGGCGTGGGCCGCGTTCGATCCCGGTCCCGCGGCCGGATGGCGGGAACCGGAACGGACGCTCGTGAACATCGAAGTGGCAATGCGTCCCCAACCCGAAGGAGCACATCATGTACGCCGAGAAGCTGCGCCGCATCCTCGATGAGGCGTTCTCGCAGGGCAAGGTCGAGGTCCTCGACGAGCTGATGACGCCCGACTTCGTCAACCACAACGCCCCGCCCGGGATGGATCCGGGTGTCGAGGGCGTCAAGCAGGTGATCAAGGCCGAGCGGACCGGCTTCCCCGACCTCAAGATCGAACTGATCCGCGACTTCGAGCAGGGCGACTTCGTCATTCAGCAGGTGGTGGCGACCGGCACTCACCTCGGCATGGCGTTCGGGGCCGAACCGACCGGCCGCAAGGTGAGCTGGAACGAGATCCACATCGCCCGGGTCCGGGACGGGCGGGTCAGCGACCACTGGGCCTGCAACGACCTGCACGCTCTGCTGATCCAGATCGGCCGGATCGATCCGCCGGACATGTCGGCCTTCGCCCGGGCGGCGGCCGCAGCGAACTGAGGGAGACGGATAATGACTGCTGGCGACGCGGGGACGGCCAGGCCGATGGTGCCCTGGGTGCTGTCGGCGCGCAGCCCCGCGTCGCTGCGCGGCCAGGCCACCCGGCTGCTGGCCGCGGTCTCCGAACCGGACGAGCTGGACCCGGCGGCGATCGGATCGGCGCTGGCGTCGACCCGCTCGCGGTTCGAGCACCGGGTTGTCGTCCTCGGCACCGGCCGGCCGGACCTCACCGCCGGGGTGGCGGCGTTCGCGCACGGCGAGCGCTCCCCGGCGGTGATCGCCGGGCCCGGCCCGGGCCCGGTGGGCGGCACGGCCTTCCTCTTCCCCGGCCAGGGCAGCCAGTACATCGGTATGGGCCGGGAGCTCTACCGGCACGTCAAGGCATTCGCCGAGGCGCTCGACGAGGTGTGCGCGGCGCTCGACCCGCACCTCGACCGGCCGCTGACGGCGGTGCTCTTCGCCGCCGACGGGGCACTGCTGGAGCGGACGGTGTTCACCCAGCCCGCGCTGTTCGCCGTCGAGGTCGCCCTCGCCCGGCTGCTCGATTCCTGGGGTGTCCGGCCCGACTACCTGATCGGGCACTCGGTGGGTGAGCTGGCCGCGGCGCACGTGGCCGGCGTGCTCACGCTGCCGGCCGCGGCCGAGCTGATCGCCGCGCGCGGCCGCGCCATGGAGGCGGCGCCGGCCGGCGCCATGGCCCAGTTGCGGGCGACCGCCGCCGAGGTCGAGGAATCCCTGGCCACGCTGGGCGGCGAGGTATCGCTCGCCGCGCGCAACGCCCCGGAGGCGACGGTGGTGTCCGGCGCCCGGGATGCGGTCGAGAAGGTGGTCGAGCTGTGGCGCGGGCGCGGCCGGCGAGCCGACTGGCTGCCGGTCCGGCACGCCTTCCACTCCGCGCACCTGGACGGCGTGCTGACCGAGTTCGCCGCGGTCGCCCGAGGTCTGTCGTACCGGCCGCCGGCCATCCCGATCGTGTCGAACGTGGGCGGCGAGCTCGACGAGAACCTGACGGATCCGTCCTACTGGGTGCGCCAGGTCCGCGAGCCCGTCCGGTTCCATCCCGGGATCGTCGTGCTCCAGCACCTCGGCGTCTCGACATTCGTGGAGGTCGGGCCGGGCCAGGTGCTGTCCTCGCTGGCGGCGCAGTGCGCGCTGCCGGGCCTCGCCGCCCGGCAGGTGACCCTGGCGACGCTGCGTCCCGAGGCCGAACGGACGACGCTCGTGGCGGCGCTGGCCGAGCTGTTCGTCCGGGACCATCCGGTCGACTGGCGGGCCGTCCTCGGCGAACCTCCCGGCCCACCGGCGCAGCTGCCCACCTATGCCTTCGACCACCGGCACTACTGGCTGCTGCCCGAGCCCGCCGGGGAGCCGGCCGCCGCCGGCCTCGACCCGGTGCGCCATCCCGTGCTGCGGCACCGGATGGACACCGCGGACGGCGCCACCGTGATCTTCTCCGGCCGGCTGTCGCTCGCGACGAACGGCTGGCTGGCCGGCCATACGGTGGCCGGCGCGGCGTGGGCGCCGGCGACGTTCCTCGTCGAGCTGGCGCTGCGCGCGGCCGGTGGGGCCCTCCGTGAACTGGTGCTCCAGGCCCCGCTCGTGCTGCCCGAGCAGGGTGTTCTGGTCGTCCAGGTGACCGTCCACCGCGGCGGGGCGCTGGTGCTGGCATCGCGGGTCGAGCACGCCGAGCCCGATGAGCGGGGCGGCTGGTCCGTGCATGCCACGGGTTCGGTCGGCGGACTGGCGCCACCGCCGGTGATGGAAACGTCCTGGCCGCCGGCCGGCGCCGTTGCGGTGGACGCCGGCGCCGGTCAGGAGCGGCTGGCCGCGGCCGGGTTCGGCTACGGCCCGGCGTTTCGCGGTCTGCGCGCGGTGTGGCAGCGGGGCGACGAGGTGTTCGCCGAGGTCGAGGCGCCGTCCGCGGCCGGCGTGGACCCGGCGGCGTACGGTCTGCACCCCGCCCTGCTCGACGCGGTTCTGCAGGCCTGGCCGGTTGCCGTTCCCGGGGTCGGCGCCGTCGTGCCGTTCTCCTGGGAGGACGTCTCGCTGCACCAGGCCGGGGCCGGTCAGCTGCGGGCCCGGCTGTCCCCGGCCGGCGAGCGGGCGATCTCGATCGCGGTCGCCGACGGTGCCGGCCATCCGGTGCTGGCCGCGCGGGCGATCCGGATGCGGCAGCTGCCCACCGGCGCCGGGGTGGCGCCGTCCCTCGGCCGGGCGGCCCCGGCCCCGACGCCCGGCGACGAACCGGACCTGCGCCATCTGCTGGCCGCGATCGATCCGGCGGAGCGGCAGGCGCAGGCGCTGCGGGTGGTCGGCCGCGAGGTGGCCGCCGTTCTCGGGCACGGTGACGACCGGCCGGTCGACCCGTACCGCTCCTTCCGCGACCAGGGGTTCGACTCACTGACCGCGGTGGAGCTGCGCGACGCCCTGGCCGCGACGACCGGCGTCCCGCTGCCGGCGACGGTCGTCTTCGACCATCCGACCCCGGTGGCTCTCGCCGATCACCTCTGCCGGGCCGTCCTGGGCGAGGATCCCATCGATGCCATGGACGTCGAGGACCTGATCGAGGCCGCCCTCGCCACGGGCGGCGATCAACGATGAGCGGCGAACGGGAGGCTCGGCTCGTCGAAGCCTTGCGCGAGTCGCTCAAGGAGGTCGAACGGCTGCGGCGGCACGGCGCCGCAGAGCCGGATCCGATCGCGGTGGTCGGCGTGGGGTGCCGCTTCCCGGGCGGCATCGGCTCGCTCGACGACCTGTGGGACGTGGTCGCCGATGGACGCGACGTGATTTCCGGTTTCCCGGCGGACCGCGGCTGGGACCTGTCCGGGCTCTACGATCCCGACCCTGATCACGCCGGGACGTCGTACGTGCGGCAGGGTGGGTTTCTGGACGAGGCGGTGGAGTTCGACGCCGATTTCTTCGGCATCGGGCCGGCCGAGGCGACCGCGATGGATCCGCAGCAACGACTCCTGCTGGAGACGGCGTGGGAGGCGCTGGAGGGCGCGGGCATCGACCCGCATTCGCTGGCCGGCAGTCCGACCGGCGTCTTCGCCGGGTGCATGACGCCGGAGTACGGGCTCGGCGCCGCCGGGGACGCCACCGGCTTCCGGGCGACCGGGGCGGCCGGCAGTCTGGTCTCCGGCCGCGTGGCGTACGCGCTCGGGCTGACCGGCCCCGCGATCACCGTCGACACGGCCTGCTCGTCGTCGCTGGTGGCGGTTCACCTGGGAGCACAGTCCCTGCGGGCCGGGGAGTGTTCCCTCGTGCTGGCGGCCGGGGTCACCGTGATGGCGACCCCACGCCAGTTCGTGGACCTGTCGCGGCAGCGCCTCCTGTCGCCGGACGGCCGGTGCCGGTCGTTCTCGGCGGCGGCGGACGGCACCGGGTGGAGTGAGGGTGCCGGCGTGCTCGTCCTGGAACGACTCCCGGATGCCCGCCGCCACGGGCATCCGGTGCTGGCCGTGGTGCGCGGCAGCGCCGTGAACCAGGACGGCGCTTCCAACGGGCTGACCGCGCCGAGCGGCCCGGCCCAGGAGCGGGTGATCCGGGCGGCGCTGGCCGAGGCGGGCCTGTCCGCCGACGGCGTCGACGTGGTGGAGGGTCACGGAACCGGCACGGCGCTCGGTGATCCGATCGAGGCGCGGGCGGTGGTGGCGGTCTACGGCCGCAACCGTCCCGCCGACCGGCCGCTGCTGCTCGGGTCGATCAAGTCGAACCTCGGGCACACCCAGGCCGCGGCGGGCGTGGCCGGCATCGCCAAGATGATCGCCGCGATGCGGCACGGCCTGGTTCCCGCGACGGTGCACCTGACCGAGCCCACGCCGCACGTGGACTGGAAGAACAGCGGCGTGGCGCCGGTGAGCGCACCGGTCGCCTGGCCGCCGACCGACCGGCCGCGGCGCGCGGCCGTGTCGTCATTCGGCATGGCCGGCACGAACGCTCACGTGATCCTGGAGGAGCCACCGCCACCCGGCGCGCGGCCGGCCGGGACGCCGATGGAATCGATTCCCTGGGTGCTGTCCGCGAGAACACCGGCAGCGCTGGCCGACCAGGCGCGCCGGCTGCTGGCCCGGGTGGACCGGGACGACCCGGACCCGGAGGACGTCGGCTTCTCCCTGGCCCGCACCCGGGCGCGGTTCGAGTGCCGGGCCGTGGTGCTCGGTGCGGATCGGGCCGGATTGCGGGCCGGGCTGCGGGCGCTGGCCGGCGGCGACGCCGCGGACGCGGTGCTCGGCGACATCGCCGGGCCCTGGTACGACCGGGCGCGGCAGTTCGTCGCGGGCGAGGCGGTCGACTGGGGCCAGGCCTTCGACGGATCGGCGGCCCGGCGGGTGGATCTACCGGTCTACCCGTTCCAGCGGCGGCGGTTCTGGCTGGGTCAGCCGGACTCCGGCCCGGATCCGGCGGCCGGACTGGTCGACGCGGTCGCCGCGGCCGTGCGTGCGGTCACGGCGAGCGCCGGCGGCCAGGAGATCGGTCCCGACGATGACCTCTTCCAGTGGGGACTGACGTCCATGTCGGCCGTGGAGCTTCGCCGGCGCCTGGACGCGCTGGCCGGCACCGGCGTGACCCTGGCCCAGATCTTCGACAACCGCACCATCCGCGCGCTGGCCGGGCTGCTGTCCCGGCAACCGAGCCACACGTAAACCGAGCCACACGTAACCGAGGAGGGACGCGTCATGCGCGAAAGCACCATTCACCCGGCCGTCGCGGCGTTGAGTTTCGACCGGCCGGTGACGCCGGCGGAGGTGAACCGGAAGTCCCCGGCGGAGGTTTTCGCCACCGACGCGGCCCGGCTCGCCGCGGACGAGTTCGCCGTCGCCGTGCGCCTCCCGCATGATCACGCGCTCTGGTCCGATCGGCGGGCTCCGTGGCACGACACGCTCACCGTGGTCGAGGCGTTCCGTCAGGCGCTCGTCCTGGTGCGCTACCGGTACCTGGAGGTCGCGGCGGGCACGCCGTCCGGGGTGCAGCAGATGGAGTTCGCCGTCGGCGACCCCGCCGTCTTCCGGGCCGCGCCGGGCGAGCCGCTCGAGTGCGTGCTGATCATGCGGGTCACCCGTTCCCCGATCGGCGACGGACTGCTCGACATCGCCGGCGCCTGCACGACGCCCCGGGGGCACGGCATGACGTTCTCCGCCGGCAGCGTCGTCATGCCCCGCGGGGTCTACGACGAGATCCGGGCCTATCAGCGCTCCCGGAAGCGGCCGGGTGACGCCGGTCCGGTCGCGGCGGGCCGGGCCACGGCGGGTCCGGTCGATCCCGCGGCGGTGGGCCGTCGCGACCCGCGCAACGTGGTCGTCGGCCGTCCGGCCGAAGTGTCCGGCCGATATCCGCTGGTGGTGGACCGCACCCATCCGTCGTTCTTCGACAAGAGCTACGACCACGTCCCGGGCACGCTGCTGCTGGAGGCCGCGCGGCAGAGCGTGCTGCTGGCCGCGGCCGAGGCCGGCCCGGCCGCAGTCACCCGCTGCCGGCTGAGCTTCGCGACCTTCGTCGAGCTCGACGCGCTCTGCGAATGCAGTGTCACGGTGGAGCGCGGGCCGCGCTCGGTCACCGGGTCGGTGGGTTTCCACCAGTACGGCGAGCGGATCGCCGAGGGAGAGCTGGAGCTGAGCAGGCTCGAGTGACGGCCCGGGTCACCCCGCGACCGGGCGTGGGACGTTGTCCCGGACCCAGTCGGTGATCGTGCCGATCGGCGTGCCCGGTGTGAAGAGCGCCGCGACGCCCAGCGCCTGCAACGCCTCGATGTCGGCCGGGGGGATGATGCCGCCGCCGAACACCACGATGTCGGCGGCGTCCTCCGCGTGCAGCAGGCGCATGACCTCGGCGAAGAGCGTGGAATGCGCCCCCGAGAGGATCGACAGGCCGATCGCGTCGGCGTCCTCCTGGAGGGCGGTGCTGACGATCTGGGCCGGCGTCTGGTGCAGTCCGGTATAGATGACCTCGACGCCCGCGTCGCGCAGCGCCCGCGCGATCACCTTGGCGCCGCGATCGTGTCCGTCCAGCCCCGGCTTGCCGATCACGACACGAATCCGGCCCGGCATGGCGTTCCCCTTACGTCGATCGGTGGATTACAGCGTGTCCGGCGGGACGTAGGCGCCCCAGACGGTGCGCAGCGCGTTGCAGATCTCGCCGACGGTCGCCCGCTCGTCGAGCGCCGTTCGCATCGGATAGAGCACGTTCTCCCTGCCCTCGGCGGCCCGCTTCAGGTGGCTCAGGGCCAGCTGCACTCGCGATTCGCTGCGGCCGGCCCGCACGGCCGCGAGCCGCTTGACCTGCCGTGCCTCGCCGGCCGGGTCGACCCGCAGCGGCTCGTACGGTTCCTCCTGGTCGATGACGAAGCGGTTCACGCCGACCACGGTCCGCTCGCCGGCGTCGGTGCGCAGCGCGATCTGGTACGCGTTCCGCTCGATCTCGGCCTTCTGGAGCCCGCGCTCGATGGCGCTGACCGCACCGCCCGCGTCCGCCACCCGTTGCATGAGCGCGGTGATGGCCGCCTCCAGCTCGTCGGTCAGGGCTTCGATGACGTACGAACCGGCGAACGGGTCGACGGTCGAGGTGACGTCGGACTCGAAGGCGAGCACCTGCTGGGTGCGCAGCGCGAGCCGGGCGGACTTCGCGGTGGGCAGCGCGATCGCCTCGTCGAAGGAGTTGGTGTGCAGCGACTGGGTGCCGCCGAGAACCGCGGCGAGGCCCTGGAGCGTCACCCGTACCAGATTGATCTCGGGCTGTTGCGCGGTGAGCTGCACGCCGGCCGTCTGGGTGTGGAAGCGCAGCATCGTCGACCGCGGATTGGTGGCGCCGAACTCCTCCTTCATGACCCGGGCCCAGATGCGCCGGGCCGCCCGGAATTTAGCCACCTCCTCGAGGATCGTGGTGCGGGCCACGAAGAAGAACGAGAGCCGTGGCGCGAACTCGTCGACGTCCATCCCGGCCGCGATCGCCGTACGCACGTACTCGATCCCGTTCGCCAGGGTGAAGGCGATCTCCTGAGCGGGGGAGGCGCCGGCCTCCGCCATGTGGTAACCCGAGATCGAGATGGTGTTCCAGCGCGGGATCTCCGCCCGGCAGTAGCGGAAGATGTCCGCGACCAGCCGCAGCGACTGCCTCGGCGGGAAGATGTACGTGCCGCGGGCGATGTACTCCTTCAGCACGTCGTTCTGGATCGTCCCGGTGAGCTGGTCGCCGCTCGTGCCCTGCTCGGCCGCCACGCGCTGGTAGAGCAGCAGCAGCACCGCGGCCGGTGAGTTGATGGTCATCGAGGTCGACACCCGGTCGAGCGGGATGCCGTCGAACAGCACCCGCATGTCGTCGAGCGAGTCGATCGCCACGCCCACCTTGCCCACCTCACCGCGAGCCAGCTCGGCGTCGGAGTCGTGCCCCATCTGGGTAGGCAGGTCGAAGGCGACCGAGAGGCCGTTCGTGCCGTTCGCGATCAGTTCCCGGTAGCGGGCATTCGATTCGGCCGCGTCCCCGAAACCGGCGTACTGCCGCATGGTCCACGGCTTCCCGGTGTACATCGTCGGGTATACGCCGCGGGTGAACGGGTACGAGCCGGGCTCGCCGAGCTTCTCCGCGGCGCGCCAGCCCGCCGGCATGTCGGGGCCGTAGACGGGCGCCACGGGCAGGCCGGACTCGGATTCGTACGCCATGGGTGGGCCTCCTCCGGGTGATCGACGGCGTCGGGTCCGAGGATCCAGGTTCGCGCTAAAGGCGCTCCAAACGCACGGTTTCGGGGGGTTGCCCCGGCGGCGGACCGGCTGACACATTCGAGCTCCGCGAGAGGAGTTGATCGTGTCCGACGACAGCCAGTGGAGGGTGACCGGTGTCGACCATGTCGGCATCGCCGTGCCCGACCTCGATGAGGCCATCGCGTTCTACGAGCGCGCCTTCGGCATGCGCTGCACCACCATCGAGGTCAACGAGGAGCAGGGCGTCCGGGAAGCCATGATCGAGGCCGGCGACGGCGCGCAGATCCAGCTGCTCGCCCCGCTCGGCGACGATGGTCCGATCGGCCGGTTCCTGGCCAAGCGCGGGCCGGGCATGCAGCAGATCGCGTACGCGGTGACCGACCTCGACGCCGCCGCGGCCGCGCTGCGCGGGCGCGGCATCGAGCTGCTGCACGAGACGCACCGGCCGGGCACCGGGGGCTGCCGGGTCAACTTCATCCACCCGCGGGACGCCGGGGGCGTGCTCGTCGAGCTGGTGGAGCGCAGGTGACGATCTGTTGGTAACGCGCGGATGCGACATTGGTCGGGCAATCGCCGCACCAAGATCGTGAGGACGCCGTGGAACAAGCCGCTGACCTGCTCGTACGCAATGCCCTGCTGGTGGCCACCGCTGACGAGGGTGGGCGGGAGATCCCGGGTGGGTGGGTCGCCGTCACCGGCGGGCTGATCAGCGGAGTCGGCGGCTCGGCCGAGGCGCCGCCGGCAGCGCGACGGGTGCTCGACGCCGGCGGGTGCCTGGTCACGCCGGGGCTGATCAACACGCATCACCACATCTATCAGAACCTGACCCGCTCCTATCGGCCGGTCGTCAACGGGACGCTCTTCGAGTGGCTCACCGGGCTCTACCCGCTGTGGAGCCGGCTCGACGAGGAGGCCTCGTACCTCTCGGCCTGGGTCGGGCTGGCCGAGTTGGCGCTCGGCGGCTGCACCACCACGACCGACCACCTCTACGTCGCGCCCAAGGGCGGCGGTGACCTCTGGTCGGCCGAGATCGCCGCGGCCCGCGAGCTCGGCATGCGGTTTCACCCGACGCGGGGGTCGATGAGCGTCTCGCAGAAGGACGGCGGGCTGCCGCCGGACAGCGTCGTGCAGGACGAGGACGAGATCCTTGCCGACTGCGAGCGGCTCATCGGGCAGCACCACGACCCGAACTGGGGCGCCCTGGTGCGGGTCGCGATCGCGCCCTGCTCGCCGTTCAGCGTCAGCCCGGAGCTGATGAAACGCGCCGCCGAACTGGCCGAGCGCCTCGACGTCCGGCTGCACACCCACCTGGCCGAGGACCCGGACGAGGACACCTACTGCATGGAGCGGTTCGGCCGCCGCCCGATCGAGCAGTTCGAGGAGGTGGGCTGGCTGACCGACCGGTCATGGGTGGCGCACTGCATCTACCCCAGCGACGCGGAGATCGCCCGGCTCGGTGCGGCCGGCGTCGGTGTGGCGCACTGCCCGAGCTCGAACATGCTGATCGGCGGGGGCGGGTTCGCGCCGGTGCGGGAGTTCCGCGCGGCGGGGGTGAACGTGGGGCTGGGCTGCGACGGCTCGGCGTCGACCGACTCGGCGTCGCTGTGGCTGGAGGCCCGCACCGCGCTGCTGCTGGGCCGCCAGCGGAAGGGGCCGACCGGGATGACCGCCCGCGAGGTCCTCGACATGGCCACCCGCGGCGGCGCCGCCTGTCTCGGGCGGCAGGGCGAGCTGGGTGAGCTGACCGTGGGCGCGGCCGGCGACCTGGTGTGCTGGTCGCTGGAAGGGCTCGCCTATGCCGGCGCCCTGACCGACCCGATCGAGGCCTGGCTGCGGTGTGGCCCGACCGCGGCCCGGCACACCGTGGTGGCCGGGAAGATCCTGGTCGAGCAGGGGATGCTCACGGCGGGCAACACCACCGACATCCTCGCCCGGCACGCCCGTGCCGCCGCCCACATCCAGGGTTTGGCGGCATAAGCAGGGGGAACAGCCCGGCGGTGACACAGGTGAACCGCTGGCACGCGATGACGGTCGCGCTCGTGGCCGGCTTCATGACTCTCCTCGACGTGAGCATCGTCAACGTCGCCCTGCCGTCGATCCGCGACGACCTGCATCTGAGCTCCAGCGAGCTGCAGTGGGTGCTGTCCGGGTACGCGCTCACGTTCGGGCTGCTGCTGGTTCCGGCCGGCCGGTTCGGTGACGCCCGCGGCCGGCGCAACGTGTTCATCGCCGGGCTGGCCGTCTTCACCCTGGCCAGCGCGGCGGCCGGCCTGGCCACCACGGCGACCTGGCTGGTTATCGCCCGCCTGGTGCAGGGCGCCGCGGCCGGCGTGGTCAATCCGCAGGTGTCCGGCCTGATCCAGCAGCTGTTCGAGCCGAAGGAGCGGGGCCGCCCGTTCGGCCTGCTGGGCGCCACGATCGGCATCTCCACCGCAGTGGGCCCGCTGCTCGGCGGTCTGCTGATCCAGATCTTCGGCGCCGCGGAGGGCTGGCGCTGGATCTTCTACATCAACGTGCCGATCGGCCTGGCCGCGATCGCGCTGGGCACCAAGTGGATTCCGGGCCGGGCCGAAGAGGAGAAGGAACGGGAGGGCCTCGATCCGGTCGGCGTTGTGCTGCTCGGCGCCGGCGTGATCCTGCTGCTCCTGCCGCTGGTGCAGGAGCGGGAGTGGCACGGCCAGGCGAAGTGGCTGCTCGTGGTGGCCGCGGCGATCGTGCTGGCCGGTTTCGTGGCGTGGGAGCGTCACCTGAAGGGGGCGCCGCTGGTCGACCTGTCGCTGTTCCAGCACCGGTCCTACGGCCTGGGCGCGATCATCGGGCTGCTCTACTTCGGCGGCTTCACCTCGATCTTCTTCACGTTCACCCTGCTGCTGCAGAGCGGCCTGCACTACTCCGCCCTGGAAGCGGGCCTGGCGGTGACCCCGTTCGCCCTGGGCTCCGCGGCGGCGTCGGCGATCGGCGGCCGGGTGGTCAACCGCTACGGCCGCCCACTGGTCGTGATCGGGCTGATCGCGGTGATCGCCGGCCTCGTCGGCACCGACCTGGTCGTCGATCACGGGGGCTGGGCCACCGCCGTACCCCTGTTGATTGCCGGTCTCGGCAGCGGCCTGGTCATCAGCCCGAACCAGACGCTCACCCTCGCCGAGGTCCCGGTGCGGCGGGCCGGCAGCGCGGGCGCGGTTCTGCAGACCGGCCAGCGCATCGGCACCGCGATCGGCATCGCCGCGGTCGGTTCGGTCTTCTTCAACCGCCTCGCGCATCATGGCGGCGACTGGGTGCAGGCCTTCCGTACCTCTCTCTGGGTGACCATCGCGTTCGTCGCGGTCGCGTTCGTCGCCGCCGCCGCGGACGTGTTTGCGGCTCGACATGATCGAGCATCATTACCGGCATGAATCGATCGATGCTCTGGTTGACCGGGGGAATGACGGCGCTTTTCGTCGCCGGATGCACGACCAGTGATCCGACCGAACCGCTGTTCGCATCGCCCTCCGTGGCCGCCGAGACGCCGACGCCGCCGACGGTGAGCGCCGAGCCGGCCGCGACCGGGACGAAGAGCATTCCGGCGGACGTTCCGGCGAGCGCCTTCCTGCAGGCGGCCGACGCGCCGGAAAAGGCGCGCGACCAGCCCAAGGCCGCCGATCACTCGCTGCCGGCTTTCTGCAAGACGAGCTTCGAGCAGAAAGACCAGGTTGGTGTACGCGGAACCCAGCTGCTCCTGATTCAGAGCAAGGGCGACACCGAAGGCTCCACGCCGAAGTCCGCCGTCTACGAGGACGTGATCGTCTACCGGGGCGACGGCGCGACCGAGTTCATGTCCGACCTGCGGGCGGCCGTGAAGAGCTGCGCCTCGGAGAAGGACGACGTCGGCGTGACGGTGAAGAACTTCCTGCGCGGCCCGATCGGTGGCGGCGACGACTCGGAGCTGATCGAGCGGACCAGGCCGGCCACCGACGACGCCGGCGAGCCGATCGACAACCAGATCCACCAGGTGTTCTGGGCGGCGGTGCGGCACGGCGACACGATCGCGTTCGTGAGCAACACCGGCTGGGAGTCCGGTGGGGCGGAGAAGGGCGACACGGTCACGCTGGGCACCCGCGCCGCCGCCCGGGTCGAGAAATGGCGCGGCTGATCACTTCACCGCGCCACCGGTGATACCCGAGATGATCTTCCGCTGGGCGATGGCGAACACCACGACCAGCGGAAGACTCATCATGATCACGTACGCGAAGATCAGGTGCCAGTTGTTGAGATAGAGACCGGCGCTCGCCACCCGGAACAGGTTCAGCGGCAGCGTGTCGAGCCGGCCGCCGACCACGAAGAACGCGTAGAACACGTCGTTCCACACGTACAGGCAGATCAGGATCGTGGCGGTGGCCAGCACCGGCCGCAGCAGGGGCAGCACGATGCGGCGGAAGACCAGCATCGGCCCGGCCCCGTCGATCTGGGCGGCCTCCTCGAGCGACTCGGGGATGGTGCGGACGAACCCGGTCACGAAGAAGATCACCGTGGACAGGTAGATGCCGAGGTAGACGGCGATCATGCCGACCGCGGTGCCGGCCAGCCCGAGCTGCCGCAGCAGCAGCACGACGGTGACGACGGCCGGTGGCAGAATGATGCCGCTGATGCCGACCGCGTAGAGCACCGCCATCAGCTTCGACGTGCGGCGGGCGAGCACCCAGGCGGCCATCGACCCGAGCAGCAGAACCAGCAGCACAGTGGGAACCACGATTAACATGCTGCCGAGAAAAGCGGCCGGCACCTGGGCGTCCACCCATACCTGCCGCACGTTGTCGACCAGATGCCACCTAGACGGCAGCGCGAAGTTCGGGTTGATCGCCTCACCCTGCGACTTCCCGGCGGTGACGACGACGAGCCACAGCGGCGCACCGATCAACAGCAGAACCAGGAGCACGCTGACGTACGGCTGGAGCCGCCGCCAGATAGGCAGGTCACTCATAGGATCTGCTCCCGTCGCCGCAAGAGGTAGATGACCGGGAACGCGAGCAGCGCCACCAGCAGGAACAGCACCAGGCTCATCGTCGTGGCCTGGGCGAACAGCCCCTGCCCGAAGGTCCGGTAGATGAAGATGTTGAGGATCTCGGTGGTCCGCGCCGGCCCGCCGCCGGTGGTGGCCTGCACGATGTCGAAGCCGTTCATCGAGCCGAGCAGCGCGGTCGCGACAGTGAACGTGACGGCCGGCGCGAGCAGCGGCGCGCGAATCGTCCAGAACGCCCGCCACCGCGACGCCCCGTCGATCCGGGCCGCCTCCATCACGTCCTCCGGCACGGTCTTCAGCCCGGCCAGGTAGATCAGCATCGACAGCCCCATCCACTTCCAGGCGTGGATCAGGGAGACGACCAGCAGCGTCCAGGTCGTGTCGGCCAGCCACCCGGACGGCTTGAGCATCGCCTGGAAGAGGTAGCCGACCGCGAGCGCCGACATCAGCACCGGCACCAGAAAGAACGTCCGCGCGATCCGATTGACAGCGGTGTCGCGTTCGAGTAAAACGGCCAGACCGAAACCGAAGACATTCTGAAAGACCGCGACGAGTACGGCGTAGAGCAGCGTGATCCGCAACGACCGGAACAGCGTCCCGTCGCTCGCCAGCGCGGTGAAGTTGTCGAATCCGACCGGGTTGATGGCGCTCTTGAAGCCGGACCAGTCGGTGAACGCGTACACGAAGTTGAACAGCGTCGGCAGCACGAAAAAGACGACGAGCACGGCGTACGCGGGAAAGAGAAACCACATCGGATGCGTACGCCGGCGGATGGTTCGCGGGGCCGGCCCGGGCGCGGGGGAGACGCGCACCGGGGCCGGCAGTTCGACGGTCGCGGGCATAGCTAGTAACCGGCGGCCTTGGCGAGCTGGGCGAATTGGTCCTGAGTGGCTTTCGCGACCTGTTCCGGCGTCATGGTTCCGGCGATCATGTCGGCGAGGTTGAGGTAGAGATCCGGGTTGGCGACCGCCAGGGCCTGCATCGATCCGACCGAGCTCGGCAGCGACGCGTGCACGTCGAGCAGGGCTTTCGGCACGCCGGCCGGGCTCGCGACCGCGGTTTCCAGGGAGACGGTGTTGCGGTCGGTGACGAAGTCCTGGTAGCCGGGGCCCATCCAGTAGGCGAGCAGCTGCCGGGCCGCCGCTTCCCGTTTCGCGTCACCGGTCTTGAACGCGACGAGGGCGTTCGACTGGTCCGGGATGAACGTGCCGACGTTGCCGGACGGCGCGATCGGGAAGAAGCCGATCTTCTGGTCCAAGGTGGGGGTGTCGGCCTTCGCCTGCAGTTGCCCGAAGAACGAGTTGACCTGCACGACCATCGCGGCCTTGCCGTCCAGCAGCGCCGCGCCCTGGTCCTCGAACTTCGCCTTCTTGATGTCGGCGTTGAACAGCCCTTCACCGATCAGCGACTGGTATTTCTTGATGGCGTCGAGAATGGCCGGGTCGGTGAACTTCTCCTTGCCGGAGTTGACCCGGTCCCACAGCCCGCTCTTGGCCGCATCGGCCAGCTGAATCTGCACCCACCACTGGGTGGCCCACCGGTCGGCGCCCATCTCGTAGAACGGCGTCACGCCCTTGGTCTTCAGTGACCGCGCCAGGGTGATCATCTCGTCGAAGTTCTTCGGCGTGGCCGTGACCCCGTTGGCCGCGAAGACCTCCTTGTTGTAATAGACGCCCTCGACCGCCGGACTGGTGATCAGCGCCGCATAGCGGGTGCCGCCGAGGATGCCGGTGATGTCCTTCAGCGACGGATCCAGCTTGCCGAGCCACGGCGCATCGGTGAGCGGTTGCAGATTGGATTTGGCGTTGAGCGCGGTGAGCATCGACGCGGTCGGCTGCCAGAATGCGATGTCGGGCTGGTCGCCGGTCGCCACCTTGGTCTGGATGCCCTGCTCATAGGGGTCGGGAATGGTGACGACCTGAACCGTCGCCCCGGTCGCCTTCTGAAATCCCTCGATCACCTTGGCCGGCACCGTGTTGCTGTTCTGCGCGGCCCAGATCGTGAGCTTCACCCCGTCCAGCTTGGTGTCGGCAGCGGGCCATTCCGTGCTGCCGGCGGCGGCGGTCGAGTCGCCCGACCCGGGATCGCTGCAGGCGGAGACGGCGAGGAGGGCAATGACGGCGGCACCGATTATTCGTTTCATGCTGATCCTTCGGTCGCGGTGATCCGGAAGAGCCGTGCGGCGTGCGTTTCGTCGCCGGTCGCGGTGACGGTGAGGGTGGCGCCGCCCGGATCCCACGAGTGGGTCCAGGCCGGCAGATGACGGGGAAAGAGCACGTCGACCGCGAGGGGCCGGCCGTGCAGGTGGTCGAGGCGAAGAGTGGTAGTGGCGCCGCCCCCACGCCGCCACAGCGCCAGGTAGGTGACGCCGACCGCGCGCCGGCCGGCCAGTTCAGCTCCCGGCCCCGCCGGCGTGCCCGCCGCGCCGGGGAGCGTCGCGGCCCTCGTGCCGGTCAGTTCAGCTCCCGGGCCCGACGGCGTGCCCGCCGCTTCGGGGAGCGGTGCGGCCGTCAGCGCGAGGCTCAGCCAGGTGTCGTCCCAGCCGGGCAGTCCGTGTGGCCAGCTCGGTACGGCCCGTGCGACGTCGTCGCGGATCGCCCGGTAGGTGTCCACGGCGTCCCGCACGTGCTGTCGTTGCGGCCCGGTCATGCCGTCCAGCCGCCCGGACAGGTAGAGCCGCCCGGACAGGCCGGTGACCAGGGTGAACGCGGCCTCTTCGGCGCTCATCTCCGGCTGCGGATAGGCCCAGCTGGCCGCCTGCTCGGGCAGGATCGACAGCGGCGCGGCCACCGCGATCGGCGGATAGCGCCGCCAGTCCTGCTGGTCGCTGGTCGACTGCAACTGCATTCGGGCGAGCAGCGCGTAGTCGGCACGCATCCCGCCGGAGGCGCAGTTCTCCAGGATCAACCCCGGATGCCGGTCGAGCACCCGGTCGAGCCAGTCGAGGTGCGCCCGGTTGTGCCCGAGCAACCCCGCGCCGGCGCTTTCCCCGCCGACATCGGTGCCCGCCCCCGGGTCGATGTTGTAGTCCAGCTTGAAATAGCCGACCCCGAACTGCTCGACGAGCCGATCGACCACCTCGTCCAGGTGCGCGACCGCCGCCGGATGCCGCAGGTCGAGGTGGTAGCGGCCGTGCTCGACCAGCCGCACCCCGCCCCGCTGCAGGAACGCCGCCGGTGGCAGCTTGTCCTGCATCGGGCTGCGCACCCCGATCACCTCGGGCTCGAGCCACAGCCCGGCCACCATGCCGTGCCCCCGGATGCGGGCGATGACCTCCTCGATGCCGCGCGGGAACCGGGTCTGCGACGGCTGCCACTCGCCGACGCTGTCCCACCAGGCGGCGTCGTTGTCGTACCAGCCGGCGTCCACACAGAACACCTCAGCGCCGACCCCGGCCGCAGCGTCGACGAGCGGCAACAACTTCGCCGTCGTCGGGTCACCCATCAGCGTGTTCATGTAGTCGTTGAACACAACCGTCGCCGTCGCCGTCGCCGGGACCGACGCCGTGGTCGCCACCTGGGCCGGGACCAAGGCCGTGGCCGGGGCCGGGTGCGGCCGGACGAGGTGCCGCCGGTGCGCGGTCATCGCTGCGACCGCCCCGTCGAGGCCGCCGGGGGACCGGGCGATCGACACCGGCACGGTGGTGAACGATTCGCCTGGTTCCAGCCGTTGCTGCCACTGGTGGTCGAGGTCGGTCGGCCCGAGCAGCGCCAGATAGGCGCCGCCGAGCCGCTCGCCCACCTCCCACCGCCACGGCCCGTTGTGCTCGATCTGCCACAGCCAGGTCGCCCCCGACTCGCGATCGACGAGCGCGCCGGCCGGCAGGTGCGTGCCGGTCGACCAGGTGCCGGTCGCGACCCGCGCGATCCGTCCCCGCCCGTCCTGCCCGTGCAACGGCAGATTGAGATCGGGCACGAGCCCGTCGCGCAACGGCCGCCGGCTCCACCGCCCCTCGCCAAGCCATTCACCGTCACCCGAAACGAGATCGAGCCGGTCGACAGCCGCCTCGGCCCGGCCGGGCGCTTCAGCCAACGTCCCGGCTGAGCCGGGCGTTTCGGCCGGCGTCCCGGCCGGGCTGGGCGTTTCGGCTCGGCCGGGCGGGTCGGCCGAGGCCAGCCCCAGCGCCAATGACGTCACGCTGAGCAGCAGGATCGGGTCGTCGCTGTCGTTGGTCACGGTGGTCCGCACCTGGCCGGCCGCGGCCCCGTCCGCCCAGCGGAAACTGATCCGGCTGCGCAGGCCACTGGCTCCGTCCCGCTGGTCGATCTGCCGCTCGTGCCAGACGCCGTCCCGGCCCTCCGAACTGCCGATGAGCCGCATGCCCTGGCCGATGGCGGTGCGCACGTTGCGCTGGGAGACGTGCGCCCGCCCGAACCCGGCCGCGAGCACCTCGACGAGCGGCTGCCCGCCGATCGCCGCCGGCCCGTCGGGCGGCAACTCGATGTCCAACCTCACTGAGGCTCCTTGTCAGCCCTTGCGGGCAGCTCAGCCCTTGCGGGCAGCTCAGCCCTTGCGGGCAGCTCAGCCCTTGCGGGCAGCTCAGCCCTTGCGGGCAGCTCAGCCGGCGGTGGCGCTCAGCCGATGGGGGCGGCGATCTGGATGCGGTCGATGTTCGGGGCGTAGGCGGTTGAGGCGTTGGCGAAGGTGATCGTGTTGGTGCCGGCGGTGAGGTCGACGTCGACGACCGTGGTCCAGTAGTTGGACCAGCCGAGTGTGTTGCGGAAGAACACCTTCTTGGCTGGGCCGCCGTTGACGCTGATCTCGGCGTACCGGTCGACGATGTTGCTGTTGTAGTTGGTGGCGCCGTCGCCGAGTTCGCCGTTGGCGTAGCCGACGACCATGCGGTAGCGCCCGGCCGCGGCCGCGTTCACGCCGTTGAAGCGCAGCGTGTTGCCGCTCCCGGCGCCGATCCAGCCGACGTACTTGCCGCCGGTGGCGGCGCTGTCGCTGACCACGGAGGCCGCCCCGCTGAGCGTGTTGGTCGCGCTTTCCGCCTCGTAAGCTGTGACGGTCCCGCTCGTGGCGGCGACATCGAGGTAGTCGAGGTTCACCGCGTCGCGGTCATCGGTGGCGTAGGCGTTGTATTCGACCCGGCTGATCCCGGCCGGCAGGAACACCTTTGTAGTGGCGGTCTTCCACGTGTTCCAGTCGGCCGTACCCGGCAGGACCAGGGTCGTCAGGTCGGATCCGTTAATCCGGATTCGCGTCGAGCGGTCGGCAGGCGCCCCGGTGTAAGGCCCGGCCGAGTAGCGCAGGCTCAGGTTGTAGTAGCCGTCCGACGGCACGGTCACGACGAATCTGGTCGACGCGGTGCTGCTGGCGCCGTACCCCTCGGTGAAGTAGGTCCCCGAATAGCCGGTGTTGCTCCCGTAGGTGACCTTCGCGGTGCCGCCGAGGGCGGCATATTCCGCCTCGTAGCGAGTGGCCGACGCGGCGCTGGTGTCGGTGTTCGGGGTGACGATGATCTGGTAGGCCGACTGGCCCTTGAGGCCGGTCAGCGGCACCGTGACCTGCCCGCTCGAGGCCGCGAAGTCGCCCTCCTTGACCACGTAGGGGCCGGTGGAGGCGTTCAGGCCGGAGTAGTCGACACCCCAGACGGTGGCGTGCACGGTCGTGCCGAGGCTCGACGGGATGCCCTTGACCAGGACGTTCGTGTCGTAGGTGCCGGCGGCCGGGTTGTTGCCGCCGAAGATCACCCGGGCCTGCTTCCTGGTCGTGTCGAGGGCCGCGACGCCCTGCAACGACCCGCCGGCCGACGGGGGAGTGACCGCGACGGTGTTGCCGGTCAGCTCGCCGTACCACTTGTAGAGCCACCAGCCGCCGGTCGCCTGGTTGTTGTGGGTGACCAGGTCGTTGAGGCCGCCGGCGGTGGTCCAGTAGGCGAGGCAGCCGTCCACCTTGCTCGCCTCGAACTTGGCCACGAACTGCACCAGGTTGCCGGGCACGCCGAGGTCGCCGGAGGACCGCCCGTACTCGTTGATGGTGATCGGCCGGGCGCTGACGCCCAGCGACGTCTCGATCGAGCGGTAGTCGTTGTAGTGGTCCTGCCAGCTCGAATAGAAGTCGTTGCCGAGCTCGTGCCAGGTCATCACGTCGGGCAGCACGTTGTTGGCCTTGGCATAGGTGAGGAAGGTGCGCAGGTCGGCCGAGCGGTAGGAGGCGAAGTTCGGGCCGGCGATCCGCGCGGTCGAGTCGATCGAACGGATCTTCTGGAACACGGTTTTCCAGTCGGCGAGCAGGCCGTTCAGATTGCCCGAGTACCAGATGCCGTCGGGTTCATTGAAGGGCACGTACACGTACGAGCTGCGGTACGGGTCGGCGACCACCTTGCGGGTCATCGTGTCGACCTTGGCCAGGTAGTCGGCGATGCCGGGGTTCGGGTACGGCCATTCCTGGTAGATGTCCTGCAGGTAGATCTGGATGTCGCGGCCGCCGGCCCGCTTGAACATCGGCGCGATCTTCAGCGCGTCGCCGTTGGGGTGCTGCAGCCCGTCGGGCGCCTTCTGCGCGGTGACCTGCGGCTTGAGCGCGGCCAGCATGGTCTCGTTGGGGATGCCCTCGTCGCCGAGGCCGTAGAGGAATCCGGTGGCGCCGTAGCGCAGCGCGCCGGTGCTCGTGGCCAGGTCGACGACCAGCTGCGAGGCGGCCGCCTGGGCCGGGGCGGCGGCCAGGGCGCCCATCAGCGTCGCGGTGGCGAGCACGGCCAGCTCTTTCTTCACCATGGACCTCCATCTATGTGACCGGTCACATCTGTGGTCATGAGTGTGACCGGTCACACGGGGTCAGGAGAAGGGCTCGTTACGGTTTTGTTACGGAGGCGGTGCGGTCGACTCCCGCAGGATCAGCCGGGGCGCCTCGAGCTCGTGCTCCGGCACCTCGGCGAGGGCGGCGACGCAGGCCCGGCCCAGCGCCACGAAGTCCATGCGCACGGTGGTCAACGCCGGCGTCCAGTAGGCGGCGCCCGGCACGTCGTCGAACCCGATGATGCTCACTTCGCCCGGCACGTCCCGGCCCGCCTCGAACAACGCCCGGCGCACCGCGAGGGCGGTGTCGTCGTTGCCGCACAGAATTGCGGTGACCGACGCGTCCGCGGCCAGGCGTTGCCCGGCCAGGTAGGCCGACCGGAAATCCCAGCCGGCCGAGACCACCCCGGGCACCGGTACCGCCGCCTCGTCGAGGGCATCGCGCCACCCGGCCTGCCGCGCGGCCGCCGGCGCCTCGGACGGGATCGCCACGTGATGCACCGTGCGGTGGCCCAGCCGCAGCAGATGCCGGGTCGCGTCGGCGGCCGCCTGCCGCTCGTCCAGGAAGATCATCCGGCGGGCGCTGCCGGGCAGGCCGCCGGCCTCGGTCGCCGCCACCACCGGCACGTCGCCGGGCAGCAGGCGCAGCACGCCCGCCCCGGCCGGGTCGAACGCGACCACCACCACGCTGCCGGCGGTGGGATCGCTGACGTACTCCACCGCGTGCCGGATGTCGGCCGCCGAGTCGGACTCCACCACGCGGACGCCGACGGCCAGGCCCAGCAGCCGCCCGGCCTCCTCGACGCCCTGCAGCAGGCTCGCGTAGCCGTACAGCGTCGTGTTCGCGGTGACCACGGTGATCGCGCGGGCCCGCCCGAGCCCGAGCGCCCGGGCCGCCCGATTGGGCCGGTACTGCAGCCGTTCCATCACCTCGACGACGTGCTGCCGCGTCTCCGGCCGCACGTTCGGCGAGTCGTTGATCACCCGCGACACCGTCTGGTAGGACACGCCGGCCGCGGCCGCGACGTCCCTGATCCGCGGCGCAGTCATGAACACAGACTAGTCACGCGTCGGACGCCTCCCTCGTTCGCGCCACGACCGCCGAGGAAAACCGCCGCCGGATGCAACCTCCGGAAGGCTTCCGCTCCTCTGACTGTCGACGAAGGGGGCTCTACCGAGTGGATGGCGAAGACATCGACGGCTTCCGCGAGTTCGTCCAGGTCCGGTTCGAGCCGTTGCGGGCGCTGGCGTTCATGACGTGCGGGGACTGGCAGGCCGCGGAGGACGCGGTGGCCGGCGCGCTCGCCCGGCTCTACCTGCGCTGGGACCGGGTCTCGTCGCCGGAGGCCTACGCCCGGACGATGGTGGTGCGGGCGGCGATCGGCGAGAAGCGCCGGCCCTGGCGGCGGGAGCGGCCGGCCGGCGACGCGATGCCCGACGTGGCCGGCCCGGATCAGTCCGGCGACATCGACGAGCGGATCCGATTGCGGGGCGCCCTGCGCAAGGTGCCGCCCCGGCAACGCGCCGTCCTGGTGCTGAGGTTCCTCGAGGGCCTCAGCGTCGAGGAGACGGCCGAGATCCTGGGCTGCCGTGCCGGCACCGTCAAAAGTCAGTGCTCGCGTGGGCTGGACACCCTGCGCACGGTGCTGGCGGCCGAAGACATCATCATCACCCACCCGGAAGGGAACGAGAATGGTCTATCACGTCCGCGACGTGCTGGAATCCGGCCGGCAAACGCCGCCGCCGCCGTTCACCAGCACCGATGACATCATCCGCCGGGCCGGGCGGATCCGGCTGCGCCGGAGCCTGGCGGCCGGCGGGGCGGCGGTCGCGGTGGCTCTCGCCGCGATCGGCGGCGGGCTGCTCGTCGGGAAAGGGCCGGGAGACAACCAGATCCTGACCGCGGCGCCGCTGCCGGCGCAGTTCCGCACGGTGTTCGGGGAGTACCGCACCGGCCCGAACCAGATCGGCCCGATCGGCCAGGTGACCACCGAGTACCAGCGGTTGCCGGTCTACCGCGACGGCCTGACCTGGGATGACGACCAGGGCCGCAGCTATCCGCTGACCGACGGCGCGATCACGTTTTACCAGCCCGGCGTCTTCGATCCGGCCGCGCTCGGCTCCGAGGACTTCGGCACGACCTTCGGTCCCGCCTTCGCGGTCACGGTCGGCGGCAAACAGGGCATCGGGAAACTGATGACGTACGCGACGCCGCACTCGGACCGCTCTACCCGGACGGCACTCGCGTGGCAGTACGAGCCGGGCGCGTGGGCCACCTACGTCCCGGCGGCGCGGGAGACCAGCGCCTCCACCGCCGACGCTATCCGCATCGCCGACGCGGTCAAGCCGGGCGCGAGCCACGAGGTCAAGGTGCCGTACCGGATGACGTTCGTCCCGGACGGCTGGCAGACCGTCGCCGCCGAGGAGACCACCACGAAGTACAGCAACGTGCTGTCCGACGTGTACCTCTACGACGGCCCGCTGCCCGGCCCCGGCCCGGTCGACGTGCGGCTGGACGGCGTCCACCTGCTCCTGATGCGCGGTCTGCCCAAGGACGGCGCCGTCCGCGGCAAGGACGGCGTGCACTGCTACCCGGTGCCGGCCTGCACGGTCGTGTTGGGCGACTACTTCATCGACGTGGACGCCCGGACCAGTGGGCTGTCTCCGGCGACCGTCCGGCAGATCGTCGACGGACTGAAACCGGTCGACTTCACCGACCACAGCACCTGGCTGCCGGTCGGCGGATGACAAGCGGCGGTGGCACGACCCCCCGTGAGTCGTGCCACCGCCGTGGCCGATCAGCGCGAGCAGCCGAGCCAGTCCTGGTAACCGACCGGGTCCTTGCCCGCGGCGATCTTGTCGCTGACCTCCCAGAACGCCTCGGGCCAGTCGCCACCGTCGTTCATGTCGTTGAGCACCTTCCAGTGATGGCTGCTCTTCATCGCGTCCGCCGCCTTCCGCACGGCGGCCTGGTCGCCGGCCTTCCGGGCCCGCTCCCACTCGGCGATCCAGCCGCAGCCGACCAGGCCGGTGACCAGGGCGCCGAAATGGTACGGCGAGTTCGTGCCGAGCGCGGCCACCTTGGCGCGGTCGAAGTTCGGCGGCAGTGGGACGTCCGCCAGGATCTTGTCGGCGGCCGCGTCGGCCCGGTCGGCGGTGACGACCTCCGGCGGCATCGCGGCCAGCCACGTCTGCACGTCGACCTGCTTGATGGTCGACACGGTCCGGTCGAACTGGGCCTGCGTCCACGTGCCGCTGGAGCGCAGCTCGACGAAGCTGTCGCCGTTCGGCTTCAGCTGGATCGCCCAGTCGCCGTAGCTGTAGGTGAACAGGAAGCCGGGCAGTCCGTCCACCGTCGCCGGCTTGGGCTTGCTCACGTCGAGCCGGTCTTTGTAGTAGCTGTCGTAGTACTCAGCCCGGTACCAGTTCATCTCCAGCCGGCGATCGCCGTTGTGGAACTCGATCGAGCCCTCCCGCTCGACGAAGTCGTAGACGTTCCCGACCTTCCACCCCGACTCCTTGATCAGCAGGCGCGGGTTCTTCTCGGCCGCCTGCAGCACCATCGCCGAGTAGCGGATGGCGCCGGACGCTGACACCTGCGGCTCTTCACTGGGGGAGGCGGAAGCACCGGAGGAACCGGAAGCATCGGACGAGGGGGCGGACTGGTGGTTGCGGAGCACGGCGGTGACGCCGAGCGCGGTGGTCAGGACTGCGGCCGCGGCCACGGCGGTGACCAGGCGGCGCATCAGCGGGCGACGAGTGGACGGCTCGGACATGATCTCCTCGAGAAGGGTCTGCCCGGCCCCGTCGAGTTGCCCGATGACCTCGGCTCGGTACGGGTCGGCGTTGCGGATCACCCGGTCCAGCTGTTCGTCGGTCATCTGCCCTCCTCGGGGACGGGTGCTGCCAGGACGTCAAATACATGTCCGGGCGGCCCCAGATCGTCACCGAGCAATTCGCGCAGCCGGGCCCGCGCCCGGGAAAGCCGCGTGCGCACCACGGCCGGGCTCACCTCCAGCACCGCCGCGGCCTCGCGCGGTTCGAGGCCCTCCCAGATCGTCAGCATCAGCACCTCCCGGTCGAGATCGCCGAGACGCGCCATGGCGGCCCGCACGGTCAGCCGGTCCGGCACCTCACTGCCCGGATCGGGAGCGGTGGGTGCGGCGAGACGCTGCCGGAGGCGTACGCCTAATCGTTCGCGCCGCACCCCACCGCGTATGTGATTGGAAAGCACCCGCCGGGCCACCCCGTAGAGCCAGAGCCGCGCCTCGCCGCCCTCCGGGATCTCCCGATGTCGCCGCCAGGCGACGAGGAATGTCTCCGCGACCACATCGGCCGCATCCGCCGGCTGGTCGACGCGCCGCAACGCGTACGCCAGCAGGTGCTCGAAGTTGCCGGCATAGATCAGCCGGAAGCGGTCCTCGGGTGCGGTCGCGGAGATCACGTGTAGTCCATGTCCGGCTCGGCGGTGATCGTGACAGGCTAATTCGAAGGCGCCAGCTTCCCCGACGCCGACAGCTTTCTCGAGGCCGACAGTGCGATCGTGTGCATGCCGCGCAACCCGACGTCCTGCGCGCCCACCGCCATCACGATGGCGGTGACTCCGCCTTCGGCGAAGACGATCAGCCGGGTCCGGATGGCCGGTTCACCTCCGGTTTCGATGAGTACGCCGGAAGCCTGCGCGCCGAGATCAGGGACGCTCATCCGGGACACCGACAGGGTGAGGTCGCCGAGGCGAACCCGAGGGCAGGTCTTCGGGGCACGGCCGAGGTCGGCGACCAGTTTCCGGGCCCGGTCCGGCCCGGCGCCGATGAGGATCTCGTAGACCAGCAGCCCGTCCGTCTTGCGGAAGAACGAGGCGTACGAGGTGATCGCCGGCCGGTTGACCACGCTGCCGACCGCCACCGGGTTGGTGCAGATGGCCGGGTCGGGCTGCCCCGGCTCGAGGACGTCGTTCAACTCGTCCGCCGGCTGGAAGCCGGCCGGCAGATCGGCCACGGTGAGCAGCGCGGCCCGTGGCGGCTTGGGATCCGCGGCGGCCGACACCGGCCCCGAGGGGATCGCCAGCGCCGAGGCCGTGATGATGACCGTTGTGATGCATCTTATCGCTTTTGTGGGCATTATCCCACGCTAGCTCTCCCGCAAATCACCGCGGACGGGTTTGCGGCGCGCTCACCCTAGGCTTGGTTGATCAATGGAGAGGGGTGCCGGATGGCGATCACGGAGGCGGATCAGGGCTATCTCGAGCGGGCGGTGGCGCTCGCCTGGGAGGCCCGCGAGCGGGGCGATCACCCCTTCGGGGCACTGCTGGTCACCGCGGACGGCCAGGTCGTGGAGGCCCGCAACAGCGTGGTCACCGGCGCCGACCCCACCGGCCACGCGGAGACCAACTTGGTGCGGCTGGCCGGCAAGCTGGACCGGGCGACCCTGACCGGGAGCGCGCTCTACACGAGCACCGAGCCGTGCGCGATGTGCGCCGGCGCCATCTACTGGTCCGGCATCGGCCGGGTGGTCTTCGCCCTGTCCGAGGCCGACCTGGCCACGATGGTCGCGGAGGAGGAGGGCGTGCCGCCCCTGCGCCTGCCCTGCCGCGAGGTCTTCGCCCGCGGCGGCCGCGAGATCACCGTCGACGGCCCGGCCCCGCTACTCTCCGCCACCAAGGTCCACGAAGGCTTCTGGGACTGAGCCGGATGGACGTTGCGGAGATCGTTGCGCGGGAGTTCGGTCTCGGGGCGGTCGTCAGCTTCCGGCGGGCCACCGCCGGGATCATGAATGTGAACTGGCAGCTCGTCACCGGGAGCGGGACCTATGCGGTCAAGCTTCAGCGGGACGGGACGCCGGAGCAGGCGCGGATGGTGCAGCGGGTGCTGCCGTCGGTGGCGGAGCTCCGGGTCCGGGTGCCGATCGCTCGGGTCACCCGCGGCGGGGACACGCTGCTGCGGGTCGGCGACGACTGGTACATGGTGTTCGACTGGCTGCCCGGCACGCACCCGCGCGAGGGCGACGTCGACCTGGACGCCTGCGCCGCCTTCGGGGACCTGGTCGGGCGGTTGCACCTCCGGCTCGCCGGCGTCTGCCCGGTCGTGCCGCGGACCGTCGTGGACACTCCGGTGCGGGCGGCGGACGCGGCGGCAGCCCTGGCGGGATACGCGGAGCGCGGGACGGGCGACGACTTCGACCTGGTGGCGCGGCCGGTGATCGCCTGGCGGCGGGCGCTTCTGGCCGAGGTGGGCGATCACCGGCCGGCCGGCGGGGCGATCGGGCCGGCCGGGTGGACGCACGGCGATCTGCAGCCTTTCAACCTGCTGGGGGAGGACGGGCGAATCACCGGGGTGCTTGACTGGGATCGCCTGGGAGTGCGCACCTACGGACTGGAGGTGGTGCGGGCGGCCACGATCACGTTCAGCACCGGCGAGCAGGACGGCCTCGATCTGGAACGCGTGGCGGCGTTCGCGCGTGCTTATCGCGTACACATCGAGGTGTCGGACGCGGAGCTGGCCGATGCTGCTCACCGCAGGTGGTGGGTGCTGGCGACGGACGTGTGGCCGCTGGATCGGCATTACGACGACGGCGACACCAGCTGCGACGACATCTTCGTGCGGCGTTGCCGGTTCCTGCGCTGGTGGAGCTCGCATCGGGCGGCGGTCGTCGAGGCCCTGACCCGCCGGTAGCACCCGCCGGTAGGGTGCCCCGCATGGAACGCACCGCGCTGGTCACCGGGGCATCGTCGGGCATCGGGAAAGCTACCGCCGCGCTGCTGGCTGCGCGCGGCTACCGCGTGCTCGGCACCAGCCGCAAGCCGGACGCCGTGGAGAAAGACGTGGAGATGATCCGGCTCGATCTGGCCGACGACGACTCCATCGAGGCCCTGGCGGAGCGTCTGGCAACCGTGGACGTCCTGGTCAACAACGCCGGCGAGAGCCAGTCCGGGCCGTTCGAGGAGCTGCCGGTCGACGCGCTGCGCCGGCTCTTCCAGGTCAACGTGCTCGGGCCGGTCCGGCTCGCCCAGCTCGCGCTGCCGGGGATGCGGGAGCGCGGCTACGGCCGGGTCGTGATGGTCGGCTCGATGCTGGCGTCGTTCCCGCTCGCCTACCGGTCGTCCTACGTGGCCACCAAGGCGGCGATCAAGGGCTTCGCCAACGGCGCACGGCACGAATATTCGCCGTACGGAGTCTGGCTGACCACCATCGAGCCCGGCTCGATCAACACCGGGATCAGCGAGCGCCGCACGAAATACATCTCGGCGGACTCGCCGCACCGGCCGCAGTTCGAGACGATGCTCGCCGCCCTCGACCGCAACGAGAAGGCCGGCATCTCCGCCGAACGCGTCGCCGAGACGATCGTCAAGGCCATCGAGGCGGACAAACCCCGGCAGCGGTACGCCGTGGGCAGCAACGCGCCGCTGGTGTTCGCGCTCCGGCGAGTGGCCCCGGCGGCGCTCGCCGAGAAACTCACCCACCGCCGCCACGATCTGCGCCGCTGACCGGCGCCCGGCCGCCGGCACGCCCCGCGCCGCTGGCCGGGTTCAGGGTTCGGGCGCGCTGGATCAGCACTACGCAGGCCAGCACGACGGCCGCGGCCGCGATCGAGGCCGGCGTGACGGTCTCGCCGAGCAGCAGCGCCGACCAGATCAGCGTGAGGATCGGCTGGCCGAGCTGGATCTGGCCGACCTTCGCGATGCCGCCCTTGGCCAGGCCCGCGTACCAGGCGAAGAAGCCCAGGAACATGGAGACCACGGTCAGGTAGCCGAAGGCGGCCCAGGCGGTCGCATTCGCCTGCGGCGGGCGGGACCAGGCGGCGAACGCGGTGATCGGAAGAGTAGCGGGCAGGGCGACCAGCAAGGCCCAGCAGATGGTACGGGCGCCGCCGAGTTCCCGGGCGAGCGCGCCGCCCTCGGCGTACCCGAGTCCGCAGAGCACCACCGCGGCGAGCAGGTAGAGGTCGTTGACCGAGAAGGATCCGTGCACCGTCCCGGTCGCGATCAGGAACGTCAGGACCACCGCGAGGCCCGCGCCGCCGGCCAGCCAGAACAGTGGCGGCGGCCGTTCGCCGGCGCGCACCACCGCGAAGATCGCGGTCATCGCCGGCAGCACGGTGACGACCACCGCGCCGTGCGCCGACGTCTGGCTGGTCAGGGCGAGCGACGTGAACAGCGGGAAGCCGACGACGACGCCGAGCGCGACGATCGACAGCCGCCGCCACTGGTCGCGGGTGGGCGCCGCGGCGCGCACGCCACGCAGGTAGAACCAGGCCAGCGCGGCCGCCCCGGCCGCCCGGCCGAACGCGACGAACCACGGGTCGAGCTGCTGGACCGCCACCCGGGTGGCCGGCAGCGACATGCTGAACGCCAGCACGCCGATCGCGCCGAGGGCCAGGCCCGCCGTTACCGTCGGCGGCGCGATAGCGTTACTCTTGCTTCTCATGAATGACGGTAACGCAGCCGACCGCGTTATCCAAGATCTCCGGCGCCTCGCGACCGCCGCCGCACCCGGCAGCCAGTTGCCGTCGGTGCGCGCGCTGACCGCCCGGCATCAGGCCTCGCCGGTCACCGTGGCTGAGGCGATCCGAGTCCTGGCCGCTCAGGGCGTGGTCGAGGCCCGTCCCGGCCGGGGCACGTTCGTGGCCGCCCGCCCGGTGCTCCCGGCGCCGCCCGATCTGTCCTGGCAGACCGTCGCCCTCGGCGCGGCGCTGCCGGGCGACGCCGACATGGCGGCGTTACTCGCGTTACCCCTGGCGGGCGCCATTCCGCTTTCTGGCGGTTACCTCGACCCCGACCTCCAGCCGGCCGCCGCGCTCGGGGCGGCGCTGGCCCGGGCGGCCCGGCAGCCGGCCACCTGGCAGCGCGGCCCGGTCGAGGGCCGGGAGGATCTGCGGGCCTGGTTCGCCCAGCAGTCCGGCACCGGCCTGCGCGCCGGCGACCTGGTCATCTGTCCCGGCGGTCAGGCCGCGCTCTCGTCGGCGCTGCGGGCGCTCACCACCCCCGGCGACACGCTGCTCGTCGAGTCGCCCACCTACCTGGGCGCCCTCGCCGCCGCCCGGGCCGCCGGCCTGCGCATCGTGCCGGTCCCGGCCGACGCCGACGGCGTGCTCCCGGACCAACTGGCCGCCGCGTTCGCCCGCACGTCGGCCCGGCTCTTCTACTGCCAGCCGCTGCACGCCAACCCCAGCGGGGCGACACTCGCGGCACACCGCCGCCGGGCGGTGGCCGACGCGGTCCGCGAGGCCGGCGCCTTCCTGATCGAGGACGACTACGCCCGCGACCTCACCATCGACGGCGACGCCCCGCCCCCGCTGGCCGCCGACGACCCCGACGGCCACGTCATCTACTTGCGCTCGTTGACCAAGTCGGCGGCCCCCGGCCTGCGCATCGCCGCGATCGGCGCCCGCGGCCCGGCCGGCGCCCGGCTGCGCGCCGCCCGCCTGCTGGACGACTTCTTCGTGGCCGGCCCGCTACAACAGGCCACCCTGGAGTTCGTCACCGCCCCCGCCTGGCCCCGCCACCTGCGGCACCTGCGCACCGCCCTGCGCGCCCGCCGCGAGGCCCTGCTGACCGCCCTGTCCCGGCACCTGCCTAGCTTGGTTCCGGCGGCCGTCCCGCGCGGCGGCCTGCACCTGTGGGCCCGCCTCCCCGACGGCGCCGACGACGTGGCCACCGCCAACGCCGCAGCCACCGCCGGCGTGATCGTCTTCCCCGGCCGCCCTTGGTTCCCGGCCGAGCCTCCAGCCCCACACCTGCGCCTGACCTACGCCGCCGCCCCACCCGACCAGATGGACGAGGCCATCCGCCGCCTGTCCCACGCTCTCGTTTGATTAGCCTGCTTCTATGCCCCGGGAACCCACCGTCAAGGAGTCGGCGCTCTGGGCGCTGGCCCATGCGGCGGCGGCGGTGCTCTTCGGCGTTCTGGTGTGGGCGGCGGCCGGCGGCACTCGGGCGCTCGAGTTCTACACCGGCTGGCTGGCCGGCTATGCGCTGACCTTCGACAGCGTCCTGGTCTTCGCGGTCATCATGGCCCGGTCCGCGGTGCCCGGTCCGCTCCGGTCGAGGGTGCTGTTCAGCGGTGTCGCGCTGGCTCTGGCCCTGCGCGGGGTGCTGATCGCGGTGGGCGCCGTGCTGATCGCGTACACCTCCTGGGTCCTCGCGGTTTTCGGGGTCTTTCTGCTGAGCACGGTTTTCCACCTGCTCCGGCGGAGTGACGACGAGGACGAATTCCGGGAGGGCATCCTGGCGCGGTGGTTCCGGAAGGTGGTGCCGATCCCGGCGCCGTCCGGCGGTGACGGGCCGGCCGGTGGTGGCGGGCCGGCCGGTGGCGAGCGCGGGCCGGTGCTGGTCGCGGTGGTGGCGTTCGGGTTTGCCGATCTGGTGTTCGCGCTCGATTCGACCGCGGCGACCTTCGGCGTCACCACGGTGCCCTGGCTGGTTCTGGCGATCACGGTCTTCGCGTTGTCCGGGTTTCGCCACCTGTACTTCCTGCTCTACGCCCGGTGGGACCGCCTGATCTACCTCAACGCGGGCGTGGCCTTGGTGCTGGCCTTCATCGGCACGAAGATGGTCCTCGAGGCGATGCCCTGGGCGCCGGAGATCCCCGCCTGGGTCTCCGCCCTGGTGGTCGCCGGCACGCTCGCCGTCGCCGTGCTGGCCAGCCTGTTGATGACCGGCCGGAACGGGCGTCGGGAGACCGCCTCCGTCGACATAGCGCTCTTCGTCGGCACGGCGGTCGCCTCCGGGGTCGTCGGCAACGCCGCCTACGACGGCCTCAAGCATTTCCTGCCGCGGTACCTCCGGAGGAAGTCCGCCCGGAGCGGCATCACCCAGTTGCAGGCTCAGACGATCGCCTATGGAGCGATCATCAAGAAATGCCGGGAGGCGGGGCTGGCCGAGCCCGACCTGGCGACCATGACGCATCGCTACACGGCGCACGGCGACGGCCACTGGACGATCGACATCGGCGACCAGCGGTCCTCGGTGCGGTTCTGGATCGTGGTGCCGGCCGCTGATCCGTCGGCCGGCACCGCCCGCGTCGAAGTGACCTGGAAGGAGTGACCCGGGTTCACTGCCTGCCGGTGTATTGGAAGAGCACCGTCCCGTGCGAGGAGTAGACGGTCGCCCAGGATGGTGAGTTGGCGAACGCGTCGCGGTAGGCGGCGAATTGTGCCTTCGTCTGGATGCCGTATTCCTCGCCGTAGTAGGACGAGACCGGTGACCAGATCGCGTACAGGTGATCGGCGGTCGTGCCGGTGCCGATGTAGTCGACGAACTTGTCGGTCACGCTCGCCTCGATCTCGCTCACCGTGCCGTCGCTGAGCGCGAAGGCGGTGGTGTCGAAGTCGCTGCGTTTGAGGGAGATGTGCGTCCGGCTCTGCGACGGTGGCGAGCTCGGCACGTCACCGGGGCCGAGATTGAGCAGGTAGCTGATGTCGCCGGGACCGGTGTTGGCCGCCTGGAACCGCCTGGTCGCCTCGCGGTCCTGCGGCGAGACCACGTTGCTGGCGTCCATCCCGAACGTGGCGATCGAGAAGGTGGTGACCAGGGTCAGCAGAGTCGCCAGCATCGGCACCGACGGGCGCAGCCGCACCGACGGGCGGAACGCCTGGGCCGCCAGCACGGCCAGCCACGGGATGCCGAAGAGGGTGGCCCGGAAGATGCCCTCGTTGCCGTACGGGTTGACCAGGATGATGACCATGCCGACCGACGGGCACAGCGCCACCGCCCAGATCGCCCGTTCGCGCCGGCGCCGGAACAGGGTGACTGCGGCGAGCAGACCGAGGAGCAGGACGCCGAGCAGCAGCGCGGCGCTGGTGATCGGGACCACCGCCAGCCGGCTGAGCCCGGGCGTGACCATGGTCGCCGGCGGCTTGAAGTTGTCCGAGTTCCCGATGCTCGACAGGTTGAGGAAGTTGCCCAGGTCACGCCAGTGCAGCAGGGCCCAGCCGCCGGCCGGCGCCAGCACGGCGGCCGGCAGCCACCACGGACGGATCATCCGGAACACCGCCAGGATGGCCAGCACACCACCCACGGCGTATGGGCTGAGCTGGTGCGTGACGCTGATCGCGACGCCGGCCACGCTCATCGCCGCGAACTTCGGCCAGGCCGGGAGGGGGGAGAGCGCCAGCCCGAACACCATCAGCCCGAGGACGAAGCCGACCGACTGCGGGGAGAAGTAATCCTGGCCGACGGTGTCCGCCAGGATCGCGAAGGCGACCGCGAGCCAGGCCTGGTAGCGGTCGGCGATCAGCTGGCCGGCCAGGTAACGCATGGCGATCAGCCGGCCGAGGCCGATCAGCGCGGGCCAGGCCATGGCCAGGTTGGTGGAATCCCGGATGCCGGTCACGTCGCACAGCCAGGCCATCGCGGCGAAGTAGCCGGGCCAGCCGTTGTAGACCGGCACGGTCGAGCTCAGGTGATGCGCCGAGCGGATCTGGTCGACGAATTCCAGGTGCTTGACCGCGGCCTGCAGGCGCGGGCCGTCGTAGACCAGGCCGGGTGTGCCGGTGAGCACCAGCATCAGCAGGAGCACACCGATCGCCGTGACAGCCTCACCGGCCGACCTCGCCAGAGCCAGCCCGGCCACGACCAGGCCGAGTCCTACGTACCACCACGGACCGATTTCTACCAGGAAGCCCCAGATTCCCGGGGTGAGGTGCCGATGGGTGGCCGCGGCGAGGAAGCAGATGATCGCGCCGGTCGCCGACAGCAGCAGGGCGGGCGGAGCCGCCGGAAGCCGGAGCGGCACCGCCGGGTTCTCCCGCACGGCGGACCGCAGGCCCAGCACGTGAAGCGGAACGGTCGCCGCGAGGACGATCGCTGCCGCCACCCACGGGTGCCAGGCGCCGAGCTGGAGCATGACCGTCGACAGCACGATCAGGCCGCTCAGCGAGGTGCCCACGCTCAGCACGAGGCGCAGGGTCAGGTCGGGGCCGCGGAACAGGACCCAGGGCGCCGCCCCCGCGCCGAAGAGCAGATAGCCACCCAGCCCGGCGATGCGGAGCGTGTCCACGCCGGCGACCTGGCCGACCAGTCCGGCGACCACCGCGATCAGGCTCACCAGTGAGATGACCAGCCGGGCGCGGGTGGTCGTCGTCACAATTCCGGGTGCCGGTGATTCCGCTATTTCGGTATTACGCACAGGCGGGTCACAGACAATTTCGCTCTGTGTGATTGCCAACAGATTACTATTGTGGTCGGTCACTAGGGCCGGAATCCTCACATCGTCTTTCGGCAGCGTGTGAGCGGGGGCTTTAAGGCCTCCGCGCCGAGCTCATATTAGTGGTGATCAACGAGCATTCCCGGCCTGGCGAAAGGCTTTGCCGATTGTTTAATGAGTTCGATGCGAGCGGCGCGGCGGTCGACCCGAAATCTCCTCGATAATCGACTGTTCGCGTCTCTCCGATGTCCGAACGGTCACCGCCACCATCGCCATGCGTGCCGATTGGCGTACCGATCAGCAAATGCGCACCGGACGGCCGAAACAGTCATCCGGCGGGAAAGGGCCGCTTATCGCGGCTGATGCCGCGAAATGACGTCGTACAACCGCTGCGGGGTGACCGCGCCGGCGTAGACCCGGCCGTCGTCGGTGATCAGGACGCTGAGCACGGTGCCGGCGAACAGGTGGCCGCTGCCCCACGGGCCGCTGACCCGGGGCATGAAGCTGATCGCGCCGGTGGCCGCCGGCAGCCGCGCGGTGAGCACCGACGTCCAGCCCGTGCCGAGCACCGCCGGAGCCACCGCCCGGTGCGGCATGTTGCCCTCGGACATCGTGGTGCCGGGCGGCGGGTTGAACACGAACTGCTCCCGGTCCGGCACCGCGAAGCTGATCTGCTGGAACGCCACCCGGACGGCCGGGTTGGTGGCGTTCTTCGGGTACACGTCGACGCGCAGCGGGAGGTGGTGCTCCGCGTCGATCGCCAGGCTCACCCGGCCGATCAGCGACGCCGGGTCGGTGGGGTGCAGCACCAGCTCGTAAGCGCCCCGGCCGGCCACCTCGACCGCGCCGGTCGTGCTGACCCCGGTGGCCGGATCGATGGCGGCCAGGACGGCGTCCGCGGCCTCCTGCGGCGTCGCCGGCACGATCGGCAGGGTCAGGTGGCTGCCCAGCTTGTCGGTGCTGTTCCACATCCAGGCGTTCGCGCCGTCGCGGATCAGGTCGGTCTCGCCGTGCGAGGTCAGCAGCGCCACCCGCGCCCTGTTCTCGCCGGCCTGCCAGATCCGGGCGGTGGTGACGCCGCCGAGGATGCCGGCCAGGTCGGCGGCTCCGGCGCCCATCCGGCCGAGGGCGGGCAGCCCCAGATCGGCACTCTCCACGATGGTGCCGGACAGCCCGTCGACCCGGACGTCGTGCAGGTCCTCGAGCAACTGGCCGGCACTGCGCGGCGGCAGCGACGGGTCGGCGTTCGCGATGATCGTGCCGGCTGCGGCGCCGCCCCCGATGACGACGACCGCCGCGGCGGACGGCACCAGCCAGCGCAGCGCTCGCCGGGACCCGAATGCGGACACGATGCTCACGCCGACAGCCTGCGTCCCGGCCCCTGTGACCCGGCTGAGAGCGCCGTCAGCGTCAGGCTGCCGGCCGCCAGGCGCTCACGGCGACGCGGCCGGTGCTGCCCAGGTCGATGTCGCTGCGCGGGGTGACCGGCTGGGCGGGGGCGCCGGCGGCCGGGCCGATTTCCAGGTAAGGGGCGCTGACCGGCGGGTTGGTGATGTCGTTGTAGGTGTTGCGCCAGGCCAGGACGGCGGTGGCGCGCTGGCCGGGGCGGAGGGTCAGCTTGCTCGGCGGCTTGTCGTAGTCGGGGATCGAGCCGGTGATGGCGGTGGTGCCCTTGAGGACCTGCACGGTCACCGGCTGCCGCTGGTCGTCGAGGAGGCGCACGACCGGATAGCCGTTGACGCGATACGTGGCGGTGCCGCAGTTGACCAGGTAAAGGTCGAGGACGCGCAATCCCATCGCGGCGTCGCCCGGGCCGAGCTCGACCCGCACGCCGCCGGCCGGGCAGGCCGGCTGGGCCGGGGCCGGGGCCGGAACCGATGGCGCCGCCGAAGCTGATACCGGAGCCGGAGCCGGCGGCGGGACCGAAGCTGACACCGGTGGCCTTGGCGCCGGCGCTGCCCCCTCCAGAGGAGCGAGCTCACTGCAGCCACTCAGAAGAGCGACCACCACCAGGAGGTACGGGACTCTCACCGGACCAACTCCCGGATGTGGGCGACGGCCTTGCCGAAGTAGCGGTGCTCGACCGGCCGGGTCAGGAAGTCGGCCAGTGAGTAGAGGTCGAGGGCCGCGCTCAGCCGCCGCCAGTCGCCGGGCAGCTCGCCGCCGCCGTCGCGGAAGCCGCGCAGGAAGTCGTCGGAGAAACCGGGCGGGCGCGGGTCGCGCAGCATGTTGCCGACATCGAACAGCGGCGAGCTGCTGAACGCGAATTCCCAGTCGAGCACGGCGGTGACCCGGCCGTCGACGGCGAGCAGGTTCTTCGGGTTGTAATCGGCGTGCACCAGCCGGCGGCTGCCCTGGAGGGCGTTCAATTCGGGGGTGACTTCCGCCGCGTACCGCAAGAGGGCCTTTTGCTCGTCGCCGGTGAGGTGGCCGGTTGCGTTTCCCTCGCGCAGGCAGCGGTCGACGAACGCGTCGAGGCCGCCGATCAGCTCGTCTCCGCTGGGCGTCAGGTCCTCGCCTCCGAAGAAGCCCGGCGCGTCGAAGGTGACCGAGCCGATCCGGGCCAGGGTCACGCCAACCGGATAACCGTCCGTGACCGGCCCTCCGTCCACGAACACGGACAGCAGCAGGCCGGCCTCCGGATCGGCGGCCACGACCTCGGCGACCGGCACGACGCCGTGCAACCGGCGGGCCAGCGCCGCCTCCACCGCGCAGCGGTTGTCGCCCCGGTAGCGCCGCAGGACGAGCCGGGCGCCGTCGCTCATCTCGAGCAGGACGTTGTGGTTGCTGTAGCCGCCGCTGAGCTCGCGCGACGAGACGATCTTGAGGTCGGTGACCGATTCGGCCCACTCGGTGCCGGTGCTCATCGGGAGTGCACCTCGCGGTCGGCCAGCTTCGCCCGCACGTCGTCGGCGTCCGGATGGTCGAGCTCGGTGAGGATGGCCAGGGCGTTGCGCCAGGCGTCGCGGGCCGCCCGGTGCCGGCCGGCTGCCTCCTCGGCGTCACCCAGGTGGGACAGCACGATTCCTTGGTATTGCTGGTCGTTCTCGTCGCGGAACGCGGCCGCCGCCCGCCGGTAGCAGGCCACCGCCTCGGTCAACTCGCCCAGCCGGAAGTGCGCCATGCCGACGCTGTCCCACGAGTGGCCGGCGCCCATCCGGTTGCCGGCCGCCTCGTGCACGGTGACCGCCCGCCGGCAGTAGTCGAGGGCCTGCCGATAGTCGCCCATCGTCAGGTAGCACCAGCCGATGTTGTTCATCGCCCGCGCCTCGCCGATCCGGTCGCCGTCCGAGCGGGACAGCTCGAGCGCCCGGCCGCCCTCCTCGAGGGCTTCCGAGTAGCGGCCCTCCCGGCGGGCCACGATGCCCAGATTGAGATGTACGTCGGCCATGCCGGCGACATTACTAAGCTCGCGGTAGAGGGCGAGGGCCGTGGTCAGGTGCGACCGGGAGCGGGCGAGGTCGCCGAGGCCGGCCAGCGCGAACCCGACGTTGTAGTGGCTGACCGCCTGCAGCAGCACGTCACCGGCCCGCTCGGCGGCGGCGACCGCGACCATCTGCCAGTGCGCCCAGTTGCGCTTGTCCCACCGGCGCTCCAGGTAGGTCAGCACCGCCCACGCCATCCACCAGGCCTTCGCGTCCAGGCCGGCGGCGATGGCGAGGTCGGCGCAGGCGCGCAGGGCCGGCTGCTCGGCGGCGAACCAGGCCATCGACGCCGCGCCGCCGGCGAACGACTCGGGCGTCGCGCCCTCGGCGACGTCGGTGGGGCGCTGGCCGCTGAGGTTGCGCTCGCTCTTGAGGCAGTGGTCGGCGGCGAGGGCCGACTGAAGGTAGTGGTCGATCATCCGCCGGGCGGCCGCGTCCCGGTTCTCGTCCGAGTCGATCTCCTCGGCCAGGTCGCGGGCGTAGTCACGGAGCAGGTCGTGCGAGCCGTAACGGCCGGGCAACTGCTCGGCGAGCAGGTTGGCGTCGAGCAGCTCCTGCAGCGCCGGGCGGACCTGCCGGGCGGAGAGCCCGGCCAGGCTGGCCAGCGCGGGCGCGCCGGCGACCGGGGTGGCGTGCAGGGCGAACAGCCGGAACAGTCGGGCCGCGTCGGGGCCGAGCTTGCGGTAGGACCAGGAGAACACCCCGCGCACGTCGGTGGCCGGGTCGGGGCCGGCCAGCACGTCCAGCCGGGAGCGGGCCTCGCGGAGCTCGGCGGCGAGGGCGGTCAGCGGGAAACCGGGGTTGGCGGCGGCCCGGGCGGCCACGATCGCCAGGGCCAGCGGCAGGCGGGCGCACGAGCGGACCAGGTCGTCGACGGCGCGCGGCTCGGCGCGGACCCGGTCGGCGCCCATCCGCCGGGCCAGCAGGTCGCGGGCCGACTCGGTGTCGAGCACGTCGAGCAGCAGCAACTGGGCGCCGTCGGCGACGGCCAGGCCGGCGAGCCGGTCGCGGCTGGTCACGACCACGACGCAGCCGGGCACGCCGGGCAGCAGCGGGCGCACCTGCTCGGCGTCGCCCGCGTTGTCGAGCAGGATCAGCATCCGCTGCCCGGCCAGCACGCTGCGGTAGAGGGCGGCGCGTTCCGGCAGGTCGGCCGGGATCCGCTGGGGCGCCACCCCGAGCCCGTCGAGCAGCCCGCGCAGCGCCTCGGTGGCCGGCACCGGCGGCCCGACCGGGCCGAAGCCGCGCAGGTTGACGTAGAGCTGGCCGTCCGGGAAACGGTCGCGCACCCGGTGCGCCCAGCGGATGGCCAGCGTGGTCTTGCCGACCCCGGCGGTGCCGGACACCGCCGAGATGACCACGCCGCGGGCGGCCTCCTCGGGCGGGCCGTCGAGCAGCGCGTCCAGCCGGGTCAGCTCGCGGTCGCGGCCGGTGAAGCCGGACGGGTCGGACGGCAGCTGCGCCGGGGTGATCTGGGCGCCGGTGGCCGGTTCGGCGGCCGACGCCAGGAAGCGGTCGCGGTCGGCACCCTCGAGCCGGAACGCGTCGGCGAGCAGGCGCATCGTCGACATCCGCGGCGCCGCGACCTTGCTGGCCTCCCACTTGCCGACACTGCGCACGCTGACACCGGCCCGCTCGGCGAGCTCCTCCTGGGTCATGCCGAGCCGCCGGCGGTGAGCGCGCACCAGGTCACCGAACACGGAGCTCCCCACGAAAGTTTCGCCATCGATCCTCGACGATCGTCTCAGGTGGGGTCACGCCGGACCAAGCAGCAAAAGTTCCGGTTAAGTTCCGATTCGAATCCACCCGGTCCCCGCGCAGGAGCGGAGCCGGCGCGGCATTCTCCATCGACGCGATAGGCAAAAGTACCGACGAAGGTCCTGGCTCGGCACTCCTTACCGGGGGAGTCTGATGGGCAGACCAGGGGCGGTGCTTCGCTGAACCAGAGGGGGAGGCTCAGCGGAGGGGGGCACCGCCCCGCCTTATCTTTCGGGTCAGCCCGAAAAGCGGTACTAATTGATCTAGATATATTGTTACGCTCGGCCGCCATGAGCACTGAATTGGGTAACGTCCCAACACGCCTGGTGGCGTTAGGGTCGGCGACGATCCTGAGTGTCACCGGTGTCGTGGTGATCGCAGTCGGCCCCGCGTCCGCCTCGGGGCACCGTCCGACTCCCGGCGCCGCCGGGCTCGGCGACCGGTTGTACCCGCTGCTCGGCAACGGGGGCTACGACGTACAAAATTATGACCTCAGCCTGACGTATCCGAAGAAGGATCCGGCGCAGCAGGTCCTCGGCGACGTGACGATCACGGCCGTCGCCACGCAGTACCTTTCCCGGTTCGACCTCGACTTCGGCGGCGACGGCGTCGGCCAGGTCTGGGTCAACGGGAAGCCGGCCTCGTTCGCCCGCTCCGGCGACGAGCTGATCATCACGCCGAAGAAGGCGCTGCCGTCGCACCGCAAGTTCACCGTCCGGGTGGCCGGCTTCACCGCCACGCCGATCGCTCCCGACGCCGACTCGCCGGCCGGCTTCGTGCGCACGCCCGACGGCACCATCGTGGCCGGGCAGCCGGACGAGACGCACAACCTCTACCCGAGCAACGACCACCCGCGTGACAAGGCCACCTACACGATCCGGATCACCAACCCGGTGGGCTGGACCGGCACGGCCAACGGGGTGCAGGTCAGCAGCCGGCAGAAGAACGGCAACGTCGTCTCGGTCTATCGGGAGAACCACCCGATGGCCAGCGAGCTGATCCAGGTCGCGGTCGGCGACTTCCTCGTCTACAACCGCGGCAAGGCCGACGGGGTCCCGGTGCGCGACGTGGTGCCGCGCCGCCTCGCCGACGAGTTGCTGCCCAAGGCGGCCGACGAGACCAACGAGATCAAGTTCATGCAGGGCAAGGTCGGGCGCTACCCGTTCGAGAACTACGGCACCCTGGTCATCGACGGCGAGCTCGGCTTCGCCCTGGAGACCCAGACGCTGTCGCTGTTCGACACGTGGTGGTACAGCCAGCCGTCGTACTACCTCGACCCGGTCGCCGCCCATGAGCTCGCCCACCAGTGGTTCGGCGACAGCGTCGCGCCGTGGGAGTGGAGCGACGTCTGGCAGAACGAGGGCCACGCCACCTGGTACGAGTACGAGTACGCGCTGGCCACCGGCAACCTGGAGAAGTACACCGGGCACACAAGTCTGGATGACCTGTACAAGAGCGTCTACGCGCGCGGCGACCAGCTGCGTGCCAAGTACGGTCCGTCGGCGCGGCCGCTGAAGGCCGACTCGATCTGGGACGTCTTCAACCCGAACGTGTACGACGGCGGAGCGATCGTGCTCTACGCCCTCCAGCAGAAGGTCGGCGACGCGAAGTTCCGGCAGATCGAGCGCAGCTGGGTCAGCAAGTACAAGGACCGGTCCGCCTCGACCGGCGACTTCATCCGGCTCGCCTCGCAGGTCTCCGGCCAGAACCTGACGTCGTTCCTGACCGACTGGCTCTACAGCACGAAGACCCCGCCGATGCCGGGCCACCCCGACTGGACCGTCACCCCGGTCCCGGCGGCCTCGACGCTGGCCGCTCCCGCCCAGCACCACCGGTAACACCTGCGTTTTCCGGTCCGACCGACCTCTCGGCCCGTAATGTCCGTTCCGACGGCATTACGGGCTGAGGAGGGGTCGTGGGGCATCCCGGTCCGAACGACACCGTGCGACTCGCGGTGGTCATCGGCGCTCTCGGCGTCGTGTTCGGTGACATCGGGACCAGCCCGCTCTACACCCTGCAGACCGTCTTCGACCCCGACGACCCGCATCCGGTCCCGGTCAGCACCGCCAACGTGTACGGCGTCGTCTCCCTGATCTTCTGGTCCGTGATGATCGTCGTGACGGTCACCTACATCCTGCTGGCCATGCGCGCCGACAACGACGGCGAGGGCGGGGTGATGGCGCTGATCACGCTGATCCGGCGCTCCGGCACCGAGTACGGCGGTAAGCGGGCCACGTGGCTGGCGGCGCTCGGCATCTTCGGCGCCGCCCTGTTCTTCGGCGACAGCATGATCACGCCGGCCATCTCGGTGCTGTCCGCCGTCGAGGGCATCAAGATCGTCGAGCCGTCGCTGGCCGAGGCCGTCGTGCCGATCACCGCCGTGATCATCCTGGTCCTGTTTCTCACCCAGCGGCGGGGGACCGCGACGATCGGCAAGGTCTTCGGACCCGTCATGATCCTCTGGTTCGCGACGATCGGGATCCTCGGCATCGGCGGCATCACCATGCATCCCGGGATCCTGGCGGCGCTGTCACCGACGTACGCCATCAGTTTTTTGTTCGGGCATTTCGGCATCGCCTTTTTCGCTCTCGCCGCGGTGGTGCTCTCGGTGACCGGCGCCGAGGCGATCTACGCCGACATGGGGCACTTCGGCCGCCGGGCGATCAGCCGCGGCTGGCTGTTCCTCGTGCTTCCCGCCTGCGTGCTCAGCTACCTCGGACAGGGCGCGTCGATCATCGACGACCCGGCCCGGATCAGCGGGCCGTTCTTCCTGCTCGCGCCGGACTGGCTGCGGCTGCCGCTGGTGCTGCTCGCCGCCGCGGCCACGGTCATCGCCTCGCAGGCGGTGATCACCGGCGCCTACTCGGTGACCTCGCAGGCCGCCCAGCTCGGCTACCTGCCGCGGCTGCGGGTCACGCACACCTCCGAGTCGGAGATCGGGCAGATCTATGTCCCGTGGATCAACTGGCTGCTGCTGGTCTCGGTGCTCACCCTGGTCTTCGCGTTCCGCAGCTCGGCCGCGCTCGCCTACGCCTACGGCATGGCGGTGACCGCCACGATCACCATCACCACGCTGCTCTTCTTCTACATCGCGCAGTGGCGCTGGCCGCGGATCCCCGGCTGGGTGATCGGCGGCGGGGCCGGCCTGCTGGTGGCGTTCGACCTGCTGTTCGTGGCCGCGAACCTGACCAAGCTGCTGCACGGCGCGTGGCTGACGCTGCTGATCGGGCTCACCGCCTTCACCGTGATGACCACGTGGCAGAAGGGCCGCGCGATCATCACGGCCGAGCGCAAGCAGCGGGAGGGGTCACTGCCGGAGTTCATCGAGCAGCTGCGCGAGAACTCCGGCGACATCGCCCGGGTGACCGGGACAGCGGTGTTCCTGAACCGGGGCATGCAGACGGCTCCGCTGGCCCTGCGCGCCAACGTCGAGCACAACCACGTCCGGCACAACCACATCCTGATCATCTCGATCGAGACCCAGGTCGTGCCGCGGGTGCCCGCGGCCGAGCGGGTGGAGATCGACGACCTGGGTTACACCGACGACGGCATCACGTTCGTGACGATGCGCTTCGGTTACGCCGACACCCAGGACGTGCCGGCCACCCTGCGCCTGCTCGATCCGGCGAAGACCGAGGGCCACCTGGACCTGGAGAACGTCTCCTACTTCCTCTCCAAGATCTCCCTGCGCCGCGGCGCCGCGCCGACGATGGCCCTGTGGCGCAAGCGCCTGTTCATCGCGACGTCCTACATCACCGCCGACGCGGCCGAGCACTTCGCCCTGCCCCGCGACCACACCGTCATCATGGGTTCCCACATCGAGGTGTAGGCGGCGTGATCAGATGCCTTCGTTGCCTGGGGTCAGGTCCTTGACCTCGTCGTAGCCGGCCTTGGCCGGGGACTCCGACGGGGCGTAGATCACGCGGATCACGCCGGTCGGGAAGGCCTCGGTCGAGATGACCTTCAGGTGGTACGGGGTGTCGCCGTCGTCGAACAGCCGGCGGCCCTTGCGGGCGGCCACCGGGTGCACCAGCAGGCGCAGTTCGTCGATCAGGCCGGCTGCGAGCAGCTGCTGCACCACCGAGATCGAGCCGGGGATGAGCAGGTCGTTGTCGGCCTTGAGCCCGCGCACGGCCTCGACCAGATCGCCGGTGAGCAGCTCGGAGTTGCGCCAGGTGAACTGCAGCGGCTGGCGGGACACGACCACCTTGCGCACGTCGCCGAGCTGCTTGGCGAACGTGGCGTCGTCGCCGCCGGCTGCCTCGCGGCCGGGCCACGCGCCGGCGAAGCTGTCGTAGGTCTCGCGGCCGATGAGCAGCACGTTGGCGGTGTCGTAGTCCTCGCCGACGGAGCGGCCCATGTTGTCGTCGAAGTACGGGAAGTGCCAGTCGGGGTCGATCTCGGCCACGCCGTCGGCCGAGATGAACAACGTGGAGATGACCTTCGCCATGGCGGTGAGTCCTTCGCAGTCGGTGGTGTCGGCCAAGTAGACCGCCGCCGGGGCCGGAACTCATCGCATGGGGCGGAAAAACGCCGGGCCGGGCCGCGAACGGCCCAGCCCGGCGGGTGTCAGCGGACGGCGTACGCCCGGATGACGGTTTGGGTCACCGCGTTGCCCTTGCTGTCGGTGGCCGAGACGCGCAGCGAGGCGAAGCCGCTGCTGCGCGGGTGGTTGACGGTCGCGACCCGGTGGTCGCCGTCGCCGCGCACCGATGCGTGCTGCCAGGTCTTGCCGTCGTCGTAGGAGACGTCGACCTTGACCGATCGGGCGGTGCCGGCGGTGGAACCCGGCTGGTGCTCGACGGTCACCGGGATCTCGAACCGGCGACCGGCGGCCGCCGCGTTGTTGCTGTCCAGCTTGGGGCTGAACCGGACGGTCGACAGCGGCAGCCGCTGGTAGCCCTCCTCCGGGGCGTGCCCGGACTTGAACGTCCAGGCCGCGCTGACCGAGGTGGAGAGCAGGTGCGGAGCGCCGCGGGTGGCCGCGACCTCCAGGCGGTACGTCGCGGACGCGGCGGGCAGGTCGAACTCGTTGCCGTCGCCCAGCTTCGTGTCGCCCTTGAACAGCGCCGCCGTCTGGGTGTCCGTCGTGGAGAAGCCGGGGTGGCCGGCGCCGTCGCCGAACAGTGCCGGGTACGCGTACAGGTGGTCGCCCTGCCGGACCACCCAGTCGCCCTCCCAGAGCGGCTGGGTCACGTTCGGGCCGAACACCGCGGTGTTCCACGCCTGGTGGTAGGTGTGGCCGGCCCGGAACGGGGTGCGTGCGCTGAGCTGCTCGCTGATCAGCTCCGGGTAGTCGTCGCCGACCGCCGGGACCTGCTGCATGAAGTCGCCCGACCACTGCGCATCGGTGTTGAGGTATTCGGTGCGGTGGAACGGCAGGCTGAACGGCAGGATGACGGACCAGCCGCCGCTGTTCTCCGAGTACTGCGCGAAGTTGCCCTTGGCGCCCTCGGCCCCGGTCGCCGCCACCGCGTAATCGGACTTGATCGTGGCGAGGTCACGCAGCTTCGGCTTCTTGGTCAGCCCGCTGAACATCTTGCCGGGCTGGAAGTAGGCCAGATCGGTGGTCCACGGGCTGTTCCGGAACGTGCCGTCCGCGCCCGGGTCGGCGAACGACCCGTTCACGCTGGCCAGGAAGATGTCCGAGGTGGCCGGGGTGGCCGGGCCGGCGGACAGCGACGCGAGCGTCAGGCCGAGCGCGGTCGCCCCGATGCCGAATTCCGGCGTGGTCCAGTCCGCGCTGACCGCGGCCAGGGTGGTGCCCGCGTTCGCCTGCGGCGGGGTGACGTTCAGCGGCTTGGCGTTGCGGCCGTCGAACGTGACCGTCTGGTCCTTGGCGACGACCAGCTCGGAGATCGTGAGCATGGCGGTCGTCTCGGCCTCGGCGTTGTTGATCCAGGCGAACGCGCCGTAGCGGCCCTTCGGGATGCGGACCGTCTCCGAACCCTGCGCCTGGTAGATGTCGAAGCTCTGGAACGTGTCGAGGTTGAAGAGCCCGGCGTAGTGGTCGAGCGACGGCGTACCGTCCGGATTGGTGGTGTTGACCGTGAGGTTGTAACTCTCCACCTCGCGGTCGACGCCCAGCGGCGTCGAGACCTGCACGCCGCCCGCGGCGGTGGCGGTGAGGTAACCGCCGAGCGCGCCGTCCGGCAGTGAAGTAACGCTCGTGTCGGCGGTGACGGTGGTGCTGGCGGTGCCGCCGGCCGGCACGCTCAGGTGGGTGGTGGCGACCGTGAACGGCGCGCCGGTCAGGGCCAGCGTCAGATCGACGGCGGCGGTGCCCGAGTTGCGGTAGGTGACGGTCTTGGTGACCGGCTGGTCGTCGCCGTGCGGCCAGATCGCCAGGCCGAAGCTGAGGCTGCCCTCGTCGGCGGTGACGGTCTGGGTGATCTCGCGGGCCACGTCGACCCGGCCCGCGCCCTGCTGGAACGCGCCGAAGCCGTCGATCTGCTCGGCCGAGCCCATCAGCGTGTTCTTGCGCAGCTTCGAACCCCAGTCCGGGTGCTCCTGGGTGAGGATCGCGGCCGCGCCGGCCACGTGCGGGGTGGCCATCGAGGTGCCGGACAGCGAGACGTAGCCGTCGACCGGCGCGGGATCGCCGATGAACCCGTGCGCCGCCTTGGCCGCCACGATGTCCACGCCGGGCGCAGTGATGTCCGGCTTGACGGCGTGATCACCGGTCCGCGGGCCGGTGCTGGAGAAGTCGGCGAGCTGGTCCTCGCGGTCGACCGCGCCGACCGCGAGCGCGGCGTCGGCGGTGGACGGCGAACCGGCCGAGTTCGGCCCGGCGTTGCCGGACGCGATCACGAACAGCGTGTTGAACTGCGCGGTCAGGTCGTTGACGGCCTGCTCGAGCGGGTCGATGTCGGGGGTGTCGCCACCGCCGAGGCTCATGTTGACCACCGGCGCGTGCTCGGCCGCCCAGGCCATGCCGGCCAGGATCGCCGAGTCGTCGCAGTACTCCGTCTCGCAGACCTTGCCGATCAGCAGCTTGGCGCCGGGGGCGACGCCCTGGTAGCGGCCGTTCGACGCGGCGCCGGAGCCGGCGATGATCGACGCGACGTGGGTGCCGTGCCCGACCTCGTCGTCGGCCGTCGGCATGGTGGTGAAGTTCTCCACCCCGGCGATCTTGCCGGCCAGGTCGGGGTGGGTGGCGTCGATGCCGGTGTCGAGAATGGCCACCGTGACGCCGGTGCCGTCGAAACCGGCCTGCCACGCGGTCGGCGCGCCGATCTGCGGCACGCTGTGGTCGAGGCTGATCTTGCGCTGGCCGTCCAGCCAGACCCGCTGCACGCCGGGCTTCAAGGAGCGGGCGTTCGCCGGGCCGCTGGTCAGGGACGACCAGAGTGAGGTGCGGTCGGCTTGGGCAGCGATAACCCCCACCTTGGAGATGTCGCGCGTCACCCGCGCTCCGGCGGCGGTGAGCGCGCTGCGTGCGCCACTTGCGCTGTTCTTCGGGTACGAGATGAGCAGTCGCAGATCACCGCCGCCCTGCGCGGCGAGTGCGGTGACGTCGAACAGCCGCTTGTCGAGCCGTCCCGCGCGCAGGAGCGCGAGCGCGTCGGACGGAATTACGTAGCGGTGCTCGCGGGTGGTCTGTGTGTCTCGGGTGGTCTGGGTCAGGAAACGAATCTTGCTGCGGCCCGGTCCGGGCTGGACGGACGCGCCCTTGCCGTGCGTGGTGATCCGGTCGCCGGTGATCAGCGTGACCGAGGTGGACTTCTCTGTTGCGATCGGAGTTCCGGTGGTCGTGGACGGTGCGGCTGCCGCCGGCGCCTGCAGGGCCCCGATTATCAGGGCCGAGGTGAGCAGTACGGCTGGCAGTCTTCGTCGACGCATCTGGGTGCCTCCCCGTGCCGGGCCCGTCCCGGCTCCGGGATAGACACTGGCAAATGGACGCAACCTTCGCTGCCCGGATTTGAGAAAACGTTTTCCTGAAGCCATTGACGAGCGTGACTGGCCCTCCGTAACGTGACCGAAATCCCGGGGTGACATCGCGATCGATGAGGTGGATCTCGTTGCGAAAAGGTTTTCTCTGTTTCTTGGCCGTCACTCTTGCGTGGGCGGTCGCACCGGCCGGCCCCGCTGCGGCTGCGGCCGCCGTGCCCGCGCCGGTGGCCGCCTACACGTTCGACTCCGATGACCTCGCCACCGGCGTGATCGCCGACTCCTCGGGCAACGGTCTGGACGCGACGCTCGTCAACGGCTCGACCGCCGCCCTCGTGGACGGCGCCCTGCAACTGCCGGGCGGCGCCTCGACCTCGAACGGCGCGTACGTCACGCTGCCCAAGGGGATCCTCGAGGGCCGCACCGATCTGACCGTGTCGATCCGGGTCAAGTGGGACGGCGTCGCCGCGCCCTGGCAGTGGATCTACGCGCTCGGCAAGGACACGACCAGCCGGATCTTCACCACGCCCTACAGCGGCGACGGCCGGCTGCTCACCGCGGTTGCCGCGAACGTCGGCGGGGCGGCCGCGGAGGTGTACGGCTATGCCGCGCTGCCCGCGAACGTCTTCAAGACCATCACGTTCACCCTGGACACGTCGGCCGGCCGGCTCACGACCTACCTCGACGGCGCGGAGGTCTCCTCGGCCGCGACCACGGTGACCGCGGGCGGCCTCATCGACGCCACCACGACGTCGTCCGGCTTCATCGGCAAGTCCTTCTACGCCGATCCGCTCTTCGACGGCGCGATCGACGACTTCCGGGTCTGGGGGAGTGCTCTGACTTCCGAGCAGGTCGCTTCTGGTCTTACCCCGCCGACGGTGACCGGTTTGTCGGAAACGGCCTTCTCGGTGGGAACGACGATCGGCACCGCCCCTCAGTTGCCGGCCGCCGTCCGCGGCACGTTCTCGGACGGATACGACCGCGACGTGCCGATTGCCTGGGCCGCCGTGGACCCCTCCGCCTACGCCCAGCGCGGCACCTTCACCGTCGCCGGCGTGGCGGCGGGCAGATCGGTCACCGCCACGGTCACGGTCATCCGCGAAGGCGAGATGACGATCGACCTCGGCCAGTCCACCGGCAAGTTCCACGGTGGGGCGTCCGGCTCGCTCTACGGCCTCTACGGCGACGGCGTGCCGACCAACAACCTGATCGAGGGCATGAACCTGCGGACCGTCTCGACCAAGGCCCAGGACGGGCCGCAACACCCGGGCGCGGACGCCCTCGAGGTGGTCAAGCCGCTCGCCGACAGCACCGGCGGCGACGTCTACATCTACATGACCGACATCCACCGCGGCTTCCCCTACCAGTGGCCGGGGAGCACGCCGGCGGAGAAGCTCGCCACCTATGAGCAGAAGATCGCGACGCAGGTCGACCAGGTGCTGACGCTGGACAAGAAATACCAGGACCACATCGTCTTCGTGCCGTTCAACGAGCCCGAGGGCAACATGTTCGGCACGGGGGAGTGGAGCTACGACGGCACCAGCTGGCTCACCGATCCGGCCGACTACTTCGCGGCCTGGGACGAGGTCTACCGGCTGATCAAGGGCAAGATGCCGGCGGCGCGGATCGCCGGACCCAACACCAGCATCCTGTACGACCAGGTCAAAGGCTTCCTGACGCACACTCTCGCAGCCGGCACCCTGCCCGACGTGATCACCTGGCACGAGCTGAGCCACCCCGAGGCGGTGCGGGAGAGCGTCGCGGAGTACCGCCAGTGGGAAGCCGCTCTGCTGCCCGGCAAACACCTGCCGATCAACATCAACGAGTACGCGTTCAACTACCACACCTCGGTGCCCGGTCAGATGATCCAGTGGATCTCGGCGATCGAGGAGTCCAAGGTCGACGCGGACATCGCGTACTGGAACATCGACGGCAACATCTCCGACTCGGCCGTGCAGGCCAACCGGGGGAACGGCCAGTGGTGGCTGTTCAACGCGTACGGCAGCATGACCGGCGACACCGTGGCCGTCACGCCGCCCTATCCCGGCCAGAACTACACGCTGCAAGGCGTCGCCACGCTCGACCAGACCAAGCGGCAGGCGCGGGCGATCATCGGCGGGGCGACCAGCAAGGGCTACATCCAGTTCACGCACGTGCCCGCCGCCTTCGGGAAGCGGGTGCACGCGTCGATCCGGGAGATCCCCTGGACCGGGCAGATCGGTGACTCGGCGCAGCCGCGGGTCATCGCCGAGAAGGAGCTCTCGGTCGCCGGCGGAACGGTCGCCGTCGAGATGCCGCAGCTCACCGAGTCCTCGGCGTACGAAATCGTGTTGTCGCCCTGGAGTTCTGGTTCTTCGGTTTCGCGGTGGCAGGGCTCCTATGAGGCGGAAGCGGCCACCTGGACCGGCAGCGGCTACAGCAAGAACGGGCCGGAAGGTTCGACCGCCGACGTGTCGAAGTTCTACACCTCCGGCGGGTACGACGTCGGCGGCCTGCGCACCGGCAGCGACGGGGTGCTCTCGTTCGACGTCGACGTGCCGGTCACCGGGCGCTACGACCTGTCGGTGTTCGCCAACTCGCTGAACACCTACGAGCTGGTGAAGGAGCAGGGGCCGACCAACGTGTTCCTGCGCGTCGACGGCGCCGCCGAGCAGGAGTTGTTCCTGCCGCTCGGCTACAAGTGGGTGGTCTGGGACCACACCGACACGACCGTGCAGCTGACCGCGGGCAAGCACACGATCGCCCTCGCCGCCAAGAGCCTCGACGGCGTGCGGGCGACCAAGGGCGACGCGATCCTCGACCGGATCACGCTGTCCCAGCCGGGGCCCGCGGTCGCCACCTACGACGCCGCGCTGGCGTCGCTCGTGAAGGCGGCGCCGATCTCCGGTCACGTCGCCGTGGCGCCCGGTGGCAGCGCGACGTTCTGGGTCTACTCGAAGGCCGATGCCGAGGCCACCCTCGACCTGGGTATCGCTGCCGGGGCGGCGGCGATGACGGTCAACGGGGTGCAGGTGGGGACGCTCCGGCGTGGCCGGTCGAAGGTCGGGGTCCCGCTGTCCGGCGGCGTCAACAAGGTCACGGTCAGCGGGGCGGCCCTGATCGACAAGCTCGACGTCACCCCGGGTGGCAACCGGCTGCCGTCGACCACGGTCGAGGCGGAGAACGGGGTGCTCGCGGGCACCGCCACCGTTGCCGCGAAATCCCTGGCCAGTGGGGGCCGGGCGGTCACCGGCATCACCGGCGCCAACACCCTCACGGTCAGCGTCCCGGCGGCGCGGGCCGGGACGTACGCCCTGAAGATCCGCTACTCCAACCCCGAGCAGGCGGAAGCCACCCACTACAACCCGGACCCGCTCGCCCGGCACGCCGACATCGCGATCAACGGCGGCGCGGCCAGGCGGGTGCTGTTCCCGCACAGCTTCCACGACAACAACTTCTGGGAGCTGACCGTCCCGGTGCAGCTGGTCAAGGGCAGCAACACGATCCGCTTCTCCTCGGCGGAACTGCCCAACTTCGACGGCCAGACGTACGCGTCGAACATCTGGCCGGACGTGCTGCTCCGCTCCGCCTACGCGCCGTTGATCGACAGGGTGACGGTCACGCCGTACCGCAAATGAGTTGCCCGCCGTCATCGCCGCGTCCTACGGTCGTGGCGATGACGGCGGACCTGTTCGACCCCACAGCCATGTATGACCCGGACTATCTGCATTTCTTCGCGTCGCCCGGGGCCGGCTCGCCGACCCACGGCCCGCTGGTCGGCACCGCCTACCGCGACGACGCCGCCGCCGACCTGGTGTGGCAGTTGCTGGCGCTCGAGCCCGGCATGCGGGTGCTCGACCTGGCCTGCGGCCACGGCACGCTGGCCAACGCGCTCGCGGCGCGCGGCGGCGAGGTCACCGGGCTCGACTCGTCGGCGGTGTTCCTGGAGCGGGCCCGCTCCGCTGGCGAAACCGGCGTCGAGTTCGTCGCCGGCGACATGCGGAAGCTGCCGGCGGAGTGGACCGGCCGGTTCGACCGCCTGGTCAACTGGACCACCGCGTTCGGCTACTTCGACGACCCCACCAATCGCGCCGTGCTGGCCGAGATGGCCCGGGTGCTGCGCCCCGGCGGCCGGCTGGCGATCGACGTCGACAACCTGCCGAAGTTCCTGTCGTCCTGGACCCCGTCGCGCATCACCGCGACCCTCGACAACGGCGACATGCTCGTCGACCGCCACCGCCTCGACGCGCTGACCGGCCGTTTCGAGGTGGAGCGCACGGTGATCCGGGACGGCCGCGCCCGCAAGCTCACCTTCGTCAAGCGCCTGTTCGGTTTCCCGGAGCTGCGCGACTGGTGCGCTGCCGCCGGCTTCGCCGACGTGGCCGGCCATGGCGAGGACGGCCGCCCGCTGACCACCGACCACCACCGCATGGTCGTCACCGCACAGCTGCCGGCTTGACCCCCGTCACCCTGGCGGGTGCTCTTTGCTTCACTGTCACCGGCCGGTCCGGCGGAGTTCATTAGCGTACGTCGAGTGCCCCTCCTGTTCTCGTTCGCCGCGACCGGGGCAGATTCGGTGCACATCCCTGATCTGCTGACCCGCGCCGCCATCGACCTGGTGTCGCTGCTGGTGCTGACCGCCGGGCTGTACGCACGCCGGCACAGCGGCCGGGAACTGCTGATGGTCTACGTCTGCTTCAACGTCGGCCTGTTCGCCGCCCTCACCATGATCACGATCGGGATGTTCCCGGCCGGGGTCGGCTTCGGGCTGTTCGGCGTGCTGTCCATCATCCGGCTGCGCAGCCAGACGTTCTCCACCGCCGAGATCGGCTACTTCTTCCTGGCCCTGGTGCTCGCGCTCGTCGACGGACTGTCCGGGCGCGACGTGATCCTGTCGGTCGTGCTGTCTGCCGTGCTGCTGGTCGCCGTGTACTTCGCCGACCACCCCGGCCTGCACCCACGGGTGCACACCGCCCGGCTGACGCTCTCCCGCGCCTACCCGGACTCGCAGGACCTCCAGCGCGCCGCCGAGGAGCGGCTCGGGGTCCCGCTGATGGACCTGGAGGTGCTGGAGATCGACGACGTCCGGGACACCACCCGGGTCGCGGTTCGCTACAAGCGCCTGGACGGTGCCCCGCGCGCCGATTTCGCCCTGGCCACCCCCGAGCCGTGAACACGGAGGCAGTCCGCCGCCGGCTTTCCGCCGCCGCCCCGATCGGCCTGGCCGAACTGGACAGCGCCGCGGCCTTGCAGCACCGCCTGGACACGAAATACCTGATCGACCTCGACCAGCTCGACCGGATTGCCGACCGCTTGGCCGCCACCCATCGCCGGTTGGTCATCGACGACCGCACCGCCTTCGACTACCGCACCAGCTACCTCGACACACCGGCGCTCACCTGCTTCCACGATCACCGCCAGGGCCGGCGGCGAAGATTCAAGATCCGCACCCGGTTGTACGGCGGTGAACTGTGCCGCTTCGAGATCAAACTCAAGGACGGCCGCGGCAGCACCGACAAACACGCCATCACCGTCGCGGCGGACGAGTTCGGCACCGTGTCCGAGCGGGCCGCCGGCTTTCTCACCGAGGTCCTGGCCGGCTGTTACGGCCTGACCGCGCCCGCCGCACTGGCGCCCCGGCTGCTGGTTCGACAGCATCGGCACACGTTCGCGGCCCTCTCCGGCGCGTGCCGGGTCACCCTCGACACCGACGTGACCTTCGCCGCCACCACCGATGGGACGGCGGCCGGCCTGCGTCCGGGCCTGGTGCTGGTGGAGACGAAATCCGCCCGCGGCCGCGGCCTCGCCGACGACCTGCTGCGCCGGGCGGGCGCCCACCCGCTGAGCGTCAGCAAGTACTGCGCCGGCATGGCCCTGCTCCACCCAAGCCTGCCCGACCAGCCATGGCGCCGCCTCCTGCACCGCTACTTCACCTGCGCATGATCTAGCCGAGACAAGCTCCGGATAGATCTGGCTGTGCGGGGCCGGCCAGACGTGGCTCAGCGAATCATCAAAGGCCTTCAGCCGTGGCCGGCCGACGAACGCCGTCGAATTCTGTCTCACCGGTCAGGGTCCGCCCGGAGGGGTACGTGGTTGGTTGACAACCGCAGAGGTGCCATCGACGATGCCGCGATGGGCGGTATCGGCGTCGAAGTGAATCAGCACGATCAGGGTTACCGGGCTGAATGGGAATCGGATTAGATGAGTGGCGCGTTTTCACCATCCTTGTCTTCGTGGCTGCGGTCATCTCGTTCGCCATTTACCGGTACTCGCTGTCGGAGAGACGACGCCAGTTCGAGAATGTCTACGTCCTCGGACAGCTCGCTGCGACCCCGGCGAGCAACGCGGGCAACCCGCTGGAACTCAACCAGTTGTGGCTCGCGAATCGGGATCGCCTGAACGCCTACCACCATCTGACCCAGAGTTATGCCTCGTCGTCGCGTCAGCTCACGATCTTCACCCTGCTCGCCGGCTTCTTCTTCCTGCTGCTGGTCGGCGGGACAGTGGTGTTCGTGCACAGCACCGCCGCGGCCGTCGCGGCCTCGGTGATCGCGGCCGGCGGGGCGGCCCTGACCGGATACATCGGAAACACGGTGCTGCGCAACGCCAACGCCTCCTCCCACGAGGTGCTCGCGTTCTTCGCGCATCCGCTCGAGGTGGAGCGGTTCCTGAGCGCCGAGCGCCTGGTGGCACAGATGCCGGCGGAGTCCCGCCCGGCCGCGCTCACCCTGATCGTGCAAGCCCTGACCCGCACGACCGATCCCGCAACGCCCACCACGGAGGCGCTGGACGGTGAGCCCTCCTCCGCCGGATGACCGATGGGGAGCTCCGCGTGGACTCTGTACGTCGGTTTGCGTACGCGTAGGGCCGCCCGGCGACGGATGAGATGGCCGCCGCTGCGCCGGACCATGGTGCGTGAAGCGGCGGCAAATCTTGGAGGAGCGATGGCATCGGTACGCGTATTGCGGGCGGCTGCGGTAGCGAGTCTGGTGATCGGGGCAGTTGGGATCAGCCTGCTGTGGGCCGGCGGCGTCGAGTTCCCGGTCGCGGTGCCGCCGGGCATCGTGATCCTGTTGGTGGGAGCGGTCTTCGTGGCGTTGGCGCCGTGGCGCTGGGCGCCCATCGTCGGCGTGGTGCTAGGCGCGTTCATCACGGTCGGCTTCCTGATCAGTCCGACCGGAGTGGACAACTTGACGGGCGACGCGGGCAGCACGGTGATGGTGGGCCAAGCGATTCAGCTGCTCGGCGTCGTGGCGGCGATGGTCTTCGGGGCGCTCGCTGCCCGTTCCGGGTACAGCCGGCGGCCGCTCGCTGCGCGTTCCAGGTAGAGCCGCCGGGGGTGAGCGCCTCTGTCCGATGCCGACGCCGAGTCATGCTCGGGCCGGTCCGGCCGTTGTACGATCTTGGCCCGGCATGGGTGCATGTCGATGCCCCCGGATTGAGCTGCCGGTTGTGTGATCAGTCGTCGAACGAGGGGAGTCGCACGTGATCAAAGGATTGAACAAAGTCGAGGTCATCACCATTTTCGTGGAGGATCTCGCCGGCACGCGGGCGTTCTACGAGAACGTCTTCGGGCTCGAGGTCGTCTACGCGGACGAGGCCTCGGCAGTGGTCCGGCTGGAGAACATGATGATCAACATCTTGCGGATCGATCGCGCGGACACGCTCGTCGAGCCGCGGGCGGTCGCCGGGGCGGAGGCCGGCGCGCGCCTGTTGCTCACCATCGCGGTGGAGGACGCCAACGCCGTGCACGAGGAGCTGAAGCAGCACGGGGTGACCATCCTCAACGGCCCCATCGACCGCCCATGGGGCCGCCGGACGATCGCGTTCGCCGATCCCGCGGGCAACGTCTGGGAGGCTGCGCAGATCCTGCCGCAGACCTCCTGACCCGAAGCGAGTCAATCCCGGCCGGCACCGCACTCAGGCGGTGCCGGCCGTTCCCGGCACAACATGAGCAGCCAGCCCGGCACTGTACGAGCATGGGCCATCCTCACCTGGTCAGCGGTAATTCGGATCGTCCGGCGGCCGCAGCTCGCTACCATCAGCCTTCACCCGCGGCCGAGTGATGGATGCGAAATGACGCTGCCTGGCAAGGGCTCCCGACGCATCGTTGTCGACGGTGTCCACTATCGCTGGCTGGTTCGGCGCCGTCCCACCTACTGTCAGGGCAATGGCTGGTCGCCGCTGAGATTCGTTGTCGAACAGCTGGCGAACCCTGGCGCACCATTGGTGGTCTCTCAGACCTGCGCCCATCCTGGCAACTGGCTGAGCTTGTCGAGCGAGCCGGTTCTGCCGAGCATGGTGGCCGCCGAGATCCGCGAGGCGTTGGTGTCCGGCTGGCGGCCGGCACACCCAGGTCCGCCTTTCCGGTCGACAGTGCCGGGGCCGGGCACTGGCGAGGAATAAGGCATTTCGTCCGATCCGGCGAGGGATTGTTCTCATTGCTGTCCGGCTCCGGATCGGTTTCCGAGGTTGGCATGATCGTAAATTGGCGGGCGGTATGCGGGTCGCGGGAGAATGTATCCATGCGGTACCAGCAATTGCAGTTATTCACCCGCCCGGCGACCATTGCTATGCGGGATCGCACGAAAGCGCGTAACTATTCGCCGGAGAAAGATGAGTTCCGCCGCGACCATGCGCGTCGCCGGAATTGGGGGCTTGTTCGGCGGCATGCGCTGAAGTTGTGCCGGTTGCACGGCTGCTCCGGCAGGTGTGCGGAGGTGGGTCTGCACGATGACTTCGAGGCTGTGCCGCCGCTGATCTGGCCGGACGAGGCGACCTGCGTGCGGCGGCCGTCACCGGCTGCGCCGGGCCATGATGGCTCGAACGCGCGTGACCTACCGCCCGCCCGATCGATCCTCGCCAGCCAGGCAGCGACTGCGCGCCGGCCGGAAACCGCAACTCGGGCAGAGTTCCCATCGCGGGCGCAAGCTGCTGTTCCGGCTGGGCCCGCGCGGCAGGCTGGGCCCGCGCGGCAGGCTGGGCCCGCGCGGCAGGCTGGGCCCGCGCGGCAGGCTGGGCCCGCGCGGCAGGCTGGGCCCCCGCTTCAGGTCGAGCCCCCGCTTCAGGTCGAGCCCGCGCGCCGAGCGCACGTCATTGACCAAGCCGATGGTGCCGACCGAGTGGGACCCTCCTGCCGGGGCAGAGGCTGCCGGCCGACATGGATCAGCCGCGCCGGACGAACGGCATCGGCCGCGCGAGACCATCACACAGCCGAGGCCCGGTCGTCACCTCAGGGTTCGCCCATCAGGGTTCGCTCATCAGGCGATAGCGAATTGCGTGCACCCGGCCGTCACCTGTCCGCGACAACATTATGCCGCGGCCGGCACCCACGGGCGGCACCCGTCGACAGCGCATTTCCGGAAAATGAGCGGCCGATGGGGGAAGGCAGGCGACGTTCGCTACAGAATAGGTCGGTGCCGGTTCGGGGGAATGGTAGGCATCATTCGCCCGAAGAAAGAACGGAAGGGGATATTCGTCTCCGGCGCGGGATCCTGTGAGAGCAAAGAGAACAGTTTGGCGGCGACGGCAAATGCGCCTCGTCGGCATGGTCGGACGTGTTTGCGTCAGCAGGCCGGACGGGAGCTCAGGGTTGGGCTCCTGCCCGGTGGCCGGGGGCGGCGCGACCGTTGCCGGGCGGGGTGATGAGGCTTCCTGGAGTGAATCCGGTGGGCCGGTCGTCGGTGAGAACGTGCCTAAGTGCTCCTGTGGGTGGCGGTGGAGTTTGCGAGCGTTGGGTGTCGGATCGCCGCGTTGCGGTGCTGCTTCGCTCGGAGTGGCGGCGCGGGGTCGAGGAAGAAGGCCGTCATGAGCCGCCTGGCCGGGAAGGTCGCCATCATCACCGGGGCCGCGAGCGGTATGGGTCTCGCCGCCGCTGAGCTGTTCGCGCGGGAGGGTGCGAAGGTTGTCGCCACCGACGTGGTTGCCGACGTGCTCGAGAAGGAGGTTGCCGGGCTGGCCGGCGACGTCATCGCGGTGCCGCTGGACGTGGCCTCCGCCGACGCGTGGGCCGAGGTCGTCGCGGCCGCCGTCAGCGCCTACGGCGGGGTGGACATCCTCGTCAACAACGCCGGCATCCACCTGGCCAAGGGCATCCTCGAGACCGAGCTCGACGAGTGGGACCGGGTCATGGCGATCAACACCACCGGGGTGTGGCTGGGCATGAAGGCGGTCATCCCGCAGATGAAGGCCCGCGGCGGTGGCTCGATCGTCAACTGCTCGTCGATCGCCGGCATCATGGGCGGCGCGGCCGACGGGCACGGCGCGGCCTGCAGCGCGTCCAAGGGGGCGGTGCGGTCGCTCAGCAAGCACGCGGCGCAGTGGTTCGCGGCCGACAACATCCGGGTCAACTCGGTGCACCCGGGCGCCGTCTTCACCGGCATGGCCCAGGCGATCGGCATCACGTCGCGTGCGGCGATGGCCGCGTACGACAACGGCAACACCCCGCTCGCGCCGCACGCGGGTGAGCCGATGGACATCGCGTACGGCTACCTCTACCTGGCGTCGGACGAGTCCAAGTTCGTCACCGGCGAGGAGCTGGTGATCGACGGCGGCTGGATCACCCACTGATCCGACGGGCCGGCCGCGTAACACTGCCGAAACGGTTGGCGTCGATCCTGCTCCGATGAGACGCGGGCACATCATCGTCTGCGGGCTCGACGACGTCGGACTGCGCACCGTCGAACAGCTCCACCACGCGGGCGTGCAGGTCGTGGTCGTCGAGGACGACGCCGACCCGCGGCTGGTGCGGGTGGCCCGCGGCTGGGGCGTGCCGGTCGTGGTCGGCAGCCCCCGCCTGATCGAGACCCTCGACGAGGCCGGCCTGGCCACCGCGGCCGCCGTCATCTGTGTGCTCGCCGACGACCTGCACACCATCGAGGCGGCCCTGCTGACCAGGGAGAACCGGCCCGACATCCGGGTTGTCGTGCAGCTGCGCAACCCGGCCGTCGGGCGGGCCCTGTCCGCCCTGTCGATCTCGGTGCTCGACGTGGCCGGCCTGTCCGCGCCGTCGCTGGTCGAGTCGTGCCTGCGCACCGGCGTGCACGACCTGTCGCTGGACGGCCATCCGTTCGTGGCGATGCGGGTGATCGCGGACGCCGACGCCCGCCTGCGCACCCGGTTCGGGTCCCTCGCCCCGCTCGCCGTGACCGGCGCCGACGGCAGCGACATGGTGGTCTGCCCCGGCCGCGACCACCGGGTGCGGCCGGGTGACCTGGTCACGCTGTTCGGCACGGTGGCCGAGCTGGCCGAGGCCGGCCTGCACAGCCTGGCCGGCGGCCGTCGGGCGCCCGACCGGCCGGGCCGGCTGCGCAGCCGGTGGCAGATGGCGCGGTCATTGCTGGGTGCGGTCGACCGCCGATTGGCGTACGTCTTCGGCGGTCTGCTGATGCTGGCGACCGCCGCGATCGTCGTGCTGCGCCTGAACTACCAGGAGGCCGACGGCACCCGGATGTCCGTCCTGGACGCCGCCTATTTCACCGTCGAGACCATCGCCACCGTCGGCTTCGGCGACTTCAACTTCCGCAGCCAGCAACCGTGGCTGCGGATGTTCGCCATCGCCCTGATGGTCTGCGGCGTGCTGCTGGCCACCACGTTCTTCGCGCTGCTGACCAACACGCTGGTCACCATCCGGCTCGAGGAAGCGCTCGGCAACCGGCGGCTGCGGCAGCTCAGCGGCCATGTCGTCGTCATCGGCCTGGGGTCGGTCGGGGTGCGGGCGGTGGAACGCCTGGCGGCGATGGGCATTGACGTGGTGGTCATCGAACGCGACGAGAACAGCCGGTACGCGGCGCAGGCGCGCGAGATCGGCGTCCCGATCATCTTCGGCGACGCCACCCTGCCGCAGACCCTGCATCGTGCCCAGTTGCCGAGCGCCCGCGCGGTGGCCGTGCTGACCAGCGACGACCTGGTCAACCTGGAGACCGGCCTGGCCATCCGCGACCAGTTGGGCGGCGACGTGCCGGTGGTGCTGCGCCTGTTCGACCGCACCCTGGCCGCGACGGTCGAGCGCAACTTCGGCCTGGGCCAGGCGCGGTCGACGGCGGCGCTGGCCGCACCGTGGTTCGTCGGGGCGGCCCTCGGCCTGGACGTCATCTCGACGTTCTACGTCGGCGCGCAACTCATGCTGGTGGGCCGGCTGACGGTCGCTCCCGGCGGCGGCCTGGACGGCCTGGCCATGCAGGACCTGTCGGCCCGCACCCGGGTGGTGGCGATCAGCCGGGCCGCCGCGGCCGGCGCCCTGGAACACCCGCCGCGCCGGGACACCCGCTTCGCCGCCGGCGACCAGGCCTACCTGATCGGCCCCTACGAGGAGCTGCTCCAGGTCCTGCAGCGCGACACCCTCTCACCGAGCACCCTGGGCGCTAACTGATCTGGGCGCTAACTGAGCGGCCGGCCGAGGAAGGCCAGGAGGCGGTCGCCCGGTGCCGCGCCCGGCGATGGGGGGAGCGGGCGGGCGAACCGGCCCGGGCGGTCGGCCGGGTGGATCAGCACCACGGCCAGGTCGAGGAGCTCGTCGGCCAGGTCGGGTGGGATCGGGCGGGGTCGGCCGCAGGCGTGGGCGATGTCCCAGCCGTGGGCGGTGAGCTCGATGGCGCCGGCGCCGGCGATCAGAGGCGCGCTCAGGGCGGCGTGCTCGACGCGTACTGCCGAATTGTCTCGAGCCGACACCCACGCGCCCAGAAGGAGCACCGCCTGGTCCCGCGCCAGCGGGATCACCCCGGCGGCCGGCGGCGGCGCGGTGAGGGTGACCCGGCCGGTCTCGGCGGCCTCCCGCAGGGCCGCCATCGAGTCGATCAGATGCGTCAGCAAGGCCCGCAGGTCCCACCGGCCGCACGGCGTGGGCGACGTCAGCAGCGCCGGCGTGACCAGGGAAAGGCTGCCCAAGCAGTACGCCACTGCTCGCTCCAGCACGGCCACCCCGGCCCGCAGCGCCACATCCATCAGGTGACCGGCAGCGAATCGGGCAGGCCGAACGTGCGGAACAGGCGCAGGTCGAAGAAGCTCGACACGTGGCTGACGCCGTCGGCGGCCAGGGCGAGCACCGGCAGCTGGAACGGCTCGTAGACGTCGCCGTTGCGGAGGTAGAGGCCGAACGCGTGCTGGCCGTTCGCCCTGGTCGGAACCAGTTTCATGTCGCCGGGACCCTGGGCCGGGCACTGCGTGTCGACCAGCCGGGCGATGGTGTCCGGCCCCTTGTACCACCCCGTGAACGGGGGCATCTCCCAGACCGCGTCCTTGGTGAAGATGTCGACCATCGCCGCGGTGTCCTTGGCCTCGAACGCGGCGACGAACCGGTCCAGAAGGCCCTTCTGCACGGCGGAGTCGGGCTCGGCGACCTCATCGAGATCGACGGTGACCTGCGACAACTGGGCGCGGGCCCGTTGCAGGGCGCTGTTCACCGAGGCGACCGTCATGTCGAGCATCGGCGCGACCTCGGCGGCCGGCCACTGCAGCACGTCGCGCAGGATCAGCACGGCGCGCTGGCGGGGCGGCAGGAACTGCATGGCGGCCACCATGGCCAGCCGGATGCTCTCCCGGCCGGTCACCACCGTGGCCGGGTCGAGCAGGGCGTCGGGCATCGGTTCCAGCCACCGCACCTCGCGCTTTTCGATCAGGTCGTCGGCCGGGTCGGAACTCGGCGCGCCCAGGCCCATCGGCAGCGGGCGGCGGCCGCGGGACTCCAGGGCGTTGAGGCAGGCGTTGGTGGCGATGCGGTGCAACCAGGTGCGCATCGACGAGCGGCCCTCGAAACGGTCGAACGACCGCCAGGCCCGCACGTAGGTCTCCTGCACCAGGTCCTCGGCGTCGTAGACCGAGCCGAGCATGCGGTAACAGTGCGCCAGGAGCTCCCGCCGGTACGGATCGGCCTGCTCCACGAACTCGCTGTCCACTACGCCACCTCCTCATGAGTACTGACCACCGGCACCCGCAAAACTCATCGCCAAGGTTAGTGAGGGGGTGAGACATAAAAATCGATGAACCGCGACAGGTTACCGGCACGTAAACAACGCCGAGGGGGTGTCTACATGACCATGGTGGAGCCGGAGACGCGGACCGAGACGCATCGTCCCCTGCACCTCGCGCGCGGTATGCGGTACAAGTGGGTCGCCTGGCTGGCCAGCGGTCTGGTGCTGGTCGTGGCGCTCGCGATGATCGCGTACGCGCTGCCCGTGCCGTTCCTCGACAGTTATTTCCGTGGCCAGATCATCGAGCAGGTGAGCAGCCAGGTGTCGTGCCCGGGCGCGGCCGCCGTGCGCACCGAGGTCACCGTCGGCGGCGGGCCGCTGGTGCCGCAGGCGCTGCACAAACACCTGAACGAGGTGACCCTGACCGTGCCGGACGCGACGCTCAGCGGCGTGCCGCACGCCCGCTTCGTCGCCACCATGCGTGACGTCACCCAGCCGGCCGGCGGCACCCACGTGGGCAGCTTCGACGCCACCATCACGGTCAACTTCGGCTTCCTGCCGACGCCGAAGGGCACCCCGAAACGGACCTTCCACAAGGCGGGCGACGGCGGCCTATCCGTCGACGTGGTGATGCCGGCGTCGTCGGCCGACAACGTCAAGGCCAAGCTGCTCATGAAGATGCGGCTGCGCGGCCAGACCGCGCAGTCGGTGCCGCAACGGCTGGAGATCTTCGGCAAGACCATCCCGGCCGGCCAGGTGGGAGACCTGGCCGGAGGCGTACGCAGTCAGCAGTTGCCCGCTCTGCCGGCCGGTATCGCCTACAAGTCGATCACGCCGAAGCCGGACGGCGTGCACATCGAGATCGGCGGTGTGTCGGTCAACGGCCTCGACACGCTGCCCACCGACGTCGGCGGTCGGACGGTGTCGTACTCGGCAGCGAATGGTCTGCTCGGCATCAACACCACCGCGATCGGGGTCCCGCTCACCATCCACACGCAGCCGGTGCTCGGCGCCGGTGCGCTGACGCTCGTGCCGAAGGTGGTGCACATCTTCGGCGGCGACCACCAGCCGACCGACGCGATCGGAAAGCTGGTGCTGAGCCAGATCAACGCCGACGACCTGAAGCAGTCGCTGCCGGCCCTGCCGTCCGGCGTCACCTACCGGTCGGTCAGCGTCGACCCGGAGGGCATCAAGGTGGTCGTCGGTGGCGTCACGACCCAGCCGTTCTCGGTGCTGAAGCAGCCGCCGGGCAACCCGACCGTGTTCGGCGCGGAGGGCGGCCTGCTGACGGCCACCGCGACCGGCGGCTCCGGCGAGGACACCCCGGTCGTGCTGTACGGCAAGCCGGTCATCAAGGACAGCGCCCTGGACATCTCGCCGGACCAGATCGAGATGTTCGGCGTCCGCTTCCCGGCGGTGAACGTGCTCGCCGAGGTGGCGCCGCAGGAGACTACCTACGCCCTGCAGAAGCTCCCGGAGGGCCTGACCTACGGCGGTGTCGAGGTGTTGCCGGACGGCCTGCGGATCCGGCTGACCGGCCAGGACGTCACCATGCAGCGGGGCGCCCTGACCGGCAGCGCGTGCTGAGTCACGCGCTGCGGCTCCGCCGGAGCAGCCCGGCGACCGACCCGATTCGCATTTGCACGTTCTGCGCCGTGGTCCTGATCACGAGCCTAGACGGAGAAGTAATCTCCGCTTCTTGCTATTCTCGAAACGGAGACCAAATCTCCGATTAGAGGAGGAGCGATGAAGGTTCTCGTGACAGGCGCCACCGGCTACGTGGCCGGCTGGGTCATCGTCGAACTGCTGCGGCGCGGGCACGAGGTGCGGGCCACGGTGCGCAGCCTCGACAAAGCGAACAAAGTGCAGGAGGCGATCGGCGGCGGGAAGCGACTCACGTTCGTGGTCGCCGACCTCACCAAGGACGACGGGTGGGACGCCGCCGTCGCCGGCATGGACTACGTGCTGCACGTGGCCTCGCCGCTCGGCGGCACGGGCGACCTCATCACGCCGGCTCGCGACGGCACGCTGCGGGTGCTGCGCGCGGCCACCGCCGCGGGCGTGCGGCGCATCGTGATGACCTCGGCCGCCAACGCGGCCAGCCCTTCGTCGTACGCCGAGGAGGGCGTCACCGACGAGACCCTGTGGACCGACCCGGACGACCCCACGCTTATCCCGTACCGCCGGTCGAAGACCGTCGCCGAGAAAGCGGCCTGGGATTTCATGGCCGGCTACGACGGCCCGGCCGAGCTGACCACGATCCTGCCCGGCGCCGTCCTCGGCCCCCTGCTGAACAGCGACAACGTCGGCTCGGTGGAGATCGTCCGGCGGATGCTGACCGGCGCCGTGCCCGGCACACCCCGCATCGGGCTCGAGGTCGTCGACGTGCGCGACCTCGCCGACCTGCACGTCCGGGCGATGACCACGCCGGCGGCGGCGGGCGAGCGGTTCCTCGGCACCGGCGAGTTCATCTGGATGAGCGAGATCGCCCAGGCGCTGCGCACCGGCCTCGGCGATGCGGCACGCAAGGTGCCCACGCGCCGGCTTCCCGATTTTCTGGTACGCGTTCTCGCTCTCTTCGACCCGTCGTTGCGTGCCATCACCGTCTCACTGGGCCGCCGCAACCGGCACAGCACCGCGAAGGCCGAGCGGATCCTCGGCTGGCAGCCCCGCCCGGCCGCGGAAACCGTGGTCGACTGCGCCCGCAGCCTGCTCGCCGAGGGGGTGACCGATAAGATGGCCCGGTCATGAGCGCTCGCAGCGGTTCGGCCCGCCTTTTCAAGGCCTGGTCATGAGCGTGCGCAAGGATTCGGCCCGCAACCGCGCCCGCCTGGTCGAGGCCGCCCGCGAGGTCTTCGCCGAGCGCGGCTTCGGCGCCACCCTCGACGACATCGCCCGGCATGCCGGCCTCGGCACCGGCACCGCCTACCGGCACTTCCCGAACAAGCAGGCGATCGCCGCGGAAGTGCTGGCCGGCGCGACCGAGCAGATCGCCGTCGACGCCCGGCACGCGCTCACCATCGACGATCCGTGGGCGGCGCTGGTCGCGTTCTTCGAGGCCAACGCGGCCCGCCAGGCCCGCGACCGGGGCCTCTACGAGGCGCTGACCGGGCGCGGCGACGACGAGACCCAGGCCCGCATCTGGCCGGAGATCATCGTCGCGGTCACCGAGCTGTTCGACCGCGCCCACACCGCCGGGGTCGTCCGCGCCGACGCCACCCCGCAGGACCTCGCCGCGATCTTCGCGCTGCTCGGCCCGGCATTCACCATGAGCCGGCAACTGTCGCCCGACCTGTGGCGCCGCTACCTCGGCCTGCTGCTGGACGGCCTGCGCGCCACCGACCGCCCGCCGTTGCCGGCCCCACCCCCGACCGCCGCCGACCTGCCGATCCTCCTCAAGTCAGGAAAGACATGATCTCCATCGCCGCCGGCCCGGACGTCGCTCCCGCCGTTGCCGACCTGGTCAACGAGGTCTACACGACCGGCGAGGAGGGGTTGTGGGCCGGCGAGGTCTCGCGCACCGGTCCCGCGGAGATCGCCTCGTTCATCGCGGCCGGCGAACTGCTGATCACCCATCTGGACGGCGAGATCGTCGGCGCGGCCCGGGTGCAGCGCCTGCCGTCCGGCGAGGGCGAGGTCGGCATGCTGGCGGCCCACCCGAAGCGGCGCGGCGCCGGCATCGGACGAGACCTTCTTGCGTACGCCGAGAGCTGGGCCCAGGCGCAGGGTCTGCGCACCATGCAGCTGGAACTCTTGGTCCCGAAGACCTGGAAGCACCCGGTCAAGGAGTTCCTGCACACCTGGTACACCCGCTCCGGCTACCAGGTCGTGCGGGTGACCGACCTGACCGAGTCCTTCCCGGCGCTGGCCCCACGGCTGGCCACCCCGTGCGACTTCCTGATCTTCAATAAGCAGCTCTAGTGCCACTGGGTGACGGCCAGGTAAAGCCCGTCGTCGGCGTCGCCGGTCACCCGCACCATCATCACGTTGCCCACGCCGGTGCGGACGCAGAGCTTGGTGCCCACCTCGGCCGGGGCGTCGGCGACCGGCACGGTCTGCAGCGAATCCAGACAGGAGTACGCATCGGTGGTGCCGTCCGCGGACACGTCCGCGAAACGCGCCCCGGACATCGCGGTCAGCCGGTACCTCGTCCCGTAGCGGCTGTTGTCGAGCAGGACGTCCGCCGAGTCGATGGTGCCGGCCGGACCGGTCGCCTGGCTCGGCGGCGCGGTGTCCAGCTCGATGCCGGCGGCCTTGTGGATCAGCACCTTCCCGTTCCACACGACCCGGGCGACGGGTTTGTCGTCCCCGGTCGACTCGGGCGTCGGGTCGGTCGGCGGCCGGGTCGGATTCCTGGTCGGCGGGGTCGTCCCGCGGTCGTCCGGCTCGGTCGGCTCGGCGGTGATCTTGCAATCTTTACCCAGGGACGTGTCGCAGAACCAATCGGCGCCCTGGCCGATCTGGATGACGGCGAACAGGGCTGCGGCCATGGTGCCGGCGAGTGACCACGCTGCGATCTTGTTGCCCCGGCTCCAGCCATTGCCCTCGTCCGTCGCCATGAGTTCCTCGCACTCGACGCAGCAGTCCGCTGCGACGGGATACGGATGCGCCCGGTGATCAGATGAACACTCCGAGTGTCGGCTACCCGACACGGAGGCGTCGTCAGTTGGCGACCATCGCGTAGTTGTCCGTGGTCAGTTGGCCGACGCTGTCGAGGGTCAGGCCGAACGTGACCGCCTTGGTGCCGGCCGGCACGGCCGGTGATGCCCAGGTGGCGGTCGTGTAGGCGGCGGAGGTGGCGAACGGTGGGCTCTGCGTCCACCACGACCAGGTGCCGGCGGCGTCCTGGCGGTAGAGGGTGAGGAACGTGGGTGCGCTGGACTTGTAGGCGACGCTCAGGGTGTACGTGTGGCCGGTCAGCACGAGCGGGGCGCAGTTGCCCGAGTCCCAGCCGGGGATCAGCTTGGCGTCCCCGTCGGTGCGGCTGGTCAGCTCGAGGCGTTCGGCGTAGGTGCCGGTGAACGCGTCGGTGACCCGGGTCCACACCGGAGTGTTGACGCCGTAGCCCGCGCCGGTCCAGCACTGCGGGAAACCGTCCGCGCCGGCCGCCTCGAGGGACGGGTTGACCAGGGCGTTCACGCCGACCGGCGCGGGTGCGGCGGTGGTGTCGGCGAAGCCGTAGTCGTCCACGGTAAGGGTGCCGACGCTGTCGATGGTCAGCCCGAAGCTTGCTGCCACGGCGGTGCCGGGCGGCACGGGGCTGAGCCAGGTCGCTTTCGTCCAGGCGCCGGCGGCGGCCAGCCGCGGGCTCTGCGTCCAGTAGCTCCACTGCCCGATCGCATTGCGTTGGTACAGCGTGAAGAAGACCGGGGCGGTCGATTTGTACCAGGCGCTGACCTGGTATGTCCGGCCCGGCGCCACCTGCGAGGAACACTGTCCGAGGTCGAAGGTCGGGACGAGCTTGGCATCGCCGTCGGTCCGGCTGGTCATCGAGACTCGCTCCGCCCAGGTTCCGGAGTGGGCGTCGTTGACCCGGGTGGTGCTGACGATGTTGGTGCCGTAGCCGGCCGACGTGTAGCAGTCCGGGACCGCGGCGGCGGCCGTCTCGAACGACGGGTTGCGCACCGTGTTCACCCCGGGCGCGCCCGGGGCCGGAGCGGCGGTCGGCGTGACCGCGGGTTTGACCGCGCCGCCGAGCACCTGCTGCACCGTTCGCACGGTGGTGCGGATGGTCGGCGCCGACCGCGGCTGGAGCCACGCCAGGAACTGGTCGAGGACGGCCGGGGCGATCGACTCGGCCGGGCAGCCGCTGCCGGCGCACAGGTGGTGCAGGTTGAGCGGCACCCAGCCGCCGCCGGTCTCGGCCCGGGTGACGACGCTCTTGAGGTTCGCGAGGGTCCAGTTGCTCTCGATGTCGTCCGGCGTGCGAATCGCCCACCGGTCGGCCGGCGGCACGGTCTCCGCGGCCGGGCAGTCCGCACAACTGAACGGTGATCGCAGGTCGCCGGCCACGCGGGCGGAGTTGTAGCCGCAGCTCTGCACGATCGACTTCGTCGTGGCATCGAATTCAACAAATGGATAGGCGAACGACGTGACCGCATATCCCCAGGACAGCAGAGTATTGCGGTCCAGACAGATCTGGCGATTCTGTTCGGCGGCGGAAAGGGTCGGCAGGTTCTGATGTGTCGCGGTATGTCCGCCGATCTCGTGACCGGCCGCCTTCAACGCGTCGAGATCGGTGCGGGTCATGTATCCGGGCAGGCCGATCAGCGCCGAGTTGATGTAGAACGTGCCGGTCATCCCGTACTTCTCAAGCAGCTGTTTGCCCTGCAGTTGATCGGCGACGCCGTCGTCGAACGTGAACGTGACCTGCACCGGTTTGCTGGCCGAGGCCTGCGCCGGCGCGGCCGGCAGAAAAACGAGCAACGCCGCGATCAAAACCTTTTTGAGATCCATTCGGTACGCCCTCCCCGTCCATTCCGGACTATGCCAGGGCAGCGGCCAATTGACTACCGACACAAAATTGCTTTTGGTGGCCGGTGGGCGGCAATTCCGAAATGATCCAGCCGAAAGAGTTGCTTTCGATCATTCATCTGGCCTAGCTTCCATTGAGGACTGTCACTGTCTTGATCGTGGGAGGAACTCGCCATGGCCGTCGCGGACTACCCGTTTTCCCAGCCTGCCGCCCTCGAGCCGCCCGACGAGTGGGCCACGCTGCGCGACGGGTGCCCGGTTTCCCGCATCCGGATGGCCAGCGGAGACGAGGCGCTGCTGCTCACCCGCTACGACGACGTGCGCGCCATGCTCGCCGACCCGCGCTTCACCCACAACCTGACCCAGCCCGACGCGGCCCGCATCGCCGACTCGGAGAGCGGTGGCGTCTTCAACGAGGGCGGCGCGGCGGCCGGCATGACCAGCGGCGAGGGGCACGTGCGGTGGCGGCGGATGATGAGCCGCTCGTTCACCGCCAAGCGGGTCAACGCGCTGCGCCCGCGCATCGAGGAGATCGCCCACGAGCTGATCGACGAGATGGAGGCGGCGGGCGCGCCCGCGAACCTCGGCGCCGCGTTCGGCTTCCCGCTGCCGGTCTTCGTCATCTGCGAGCTGCTCGGCGTGCCCGCCGACTACCGCGACCGGTTCGCCCACTGGTCCGACGCGATGCTCAACCTGACCCGCTACTCCCAGGCCGAGCTGGACATTGCCCGTCGCGACTTCCACGAGTTCATGGCCAACCACGTGCGCACCAAGCGGGAGAAGCCGGGCGACGACCTGCTCAGCGAGCTCGCCACGATCGCCGACGCGCAGGACGGCCGGCTCAGCGAGCCTGAGCTGATCATGACCGGGCAGGGCCTGCTGGTCGCCGGCCACGAGACCACCGCCAACATGATCGGCAAGATGGTCGCGATGCTGCTGTCCGACCGGGCCCGCTGGGAGCGCCTGCTCGACGAGCGCGGCCTGATCCCGTCGGCGGTGGAGGAGTCGCTGCGCTTCGACGCCAACCCCGGCTTCGGCATCCCGCGCTACCTCAGCGAGCCGGTCGAGGTGGCCGGCGAGACGCTGCCGGCCGGCACCACCGTGATCACCAACCTGGCTTCGGCCAACCGGGACACCTGCGCGTTCGCCGACGCCGGCGACATGGTGCTCGACCGCCGGCCCAATCCGCACCTGGCTTTCGGCGCCGGCCCGCACTCGTGTCTCGGGCAGGCGCTCGCCCGGGTGGAGCTGCAGACCGTCCTCGGCGTACTGCTGGATCGTCTGCCCGGTCTTGCTCTTGCGGTCGAGCCGGCCGAGCTGCGCCGCCGGGAGGGCCTGGTGGTCGGCGGCCTCGACGAGCTTCCGGTGCGGTGGTGACGGCCGTGGAGATCACCGTCGACCAGGACCTGTGCTGCGGCGCCGGCCAGTGCGCCATGCTCGCCCCGGACGTCTTCGACCAGCGCGACTCCGACGGCGTGGTCATCCTGCTCGACCCGGCCCCGCCGCCGGCGCTCCTGGGCGTGGTGGAGGACGCGGTCGCGGTGTGCCCGGCTTCGGCCATCTCCGTCAAGCCGTAGAAGCTGGCACCATGGTGTGAATGGACCGCGTCGTCTACCTGGCCGCCCATCCCGACGAGGCCGACGTGGTCGCCGCGCTCGCCGAGCCGCTGGCGGCTGCCGGCTCACGTGCCGCCCGGCCATCCGCTGCGCACCTGCCCGCTCCGAACGCTCGAGCCCTCGCCGGATAGGCCGCGGGAGCCAGTTGTCCGCCCGGTTGGAGCTGGACCGTTTGCTCGCCGGGGATGCGCTGGCACGCGAGATCCTAGGACTGGTCGCGGCGGCCGAGCGGCCGGTGGGCGTCGACGAACTGGTCCGGCTCACCGGGCGGGCGCCATGGGAGGTCGACGGCGCGCTCAGCGGCGCCGCCGGCCGCACCCTGGTCGTCAGCCCCGAGGGCGCCTACGTCTCGTTCGGCCACGAGACGCTCCTGGAGACGGCCCGCGCGCACCTCGGCCCGCTGCTCCTGGCGGGCTTCCGGAAGCGCCTGGACTCATGAGTGGGCGCGGTCCAGCATCGTCCTGACCTCGGTGGCGTCGGTGTTGGCGCCGAAGATCGGGGTGCCGGGCTCCATGCGGATGCCGTCGGCCAGGGGGCCGGCGAGCACCGGGTCGAAGCCCAGGGCGTCGACCAGGGTGGCAACCTCGGCGGGGGAGTCGCCGGCGATCGCTATCGCCTTGCGGCCGGGGGCGCCGGCCGGGCGGGCGCCCTCCTCGAGGTCGTGGTAGCCCATGTGGTTGAACGCCTTGACGACGTTCGACGCCGGCAGGAACTTCTGGACCAGTTCGCTCGAATTGGTCAGGTCGTCGCGGACGCCGTCGACCTCCCACCAGTAGTTCATGGCGTCGATGACCAGCTTGCCGTCCAGTTCTTCGGCCGGGATCGTGCGGTACTTCCCGAGCGGGAGCGCGAGGATGACGATGTCGGACTGGGCGGCGACGTCGGCGGCCGCCAGTGGGACGGCACCGGGGGTGAGGACGCTCGCGATCAGCGCGATCTTCGACGGGGCGCCGGAGCCGGCGATCAGGACCCGATAGCCGGCGTTCAGCGCGAGCCGGGCCAGCACGGTGCCGACCTTGCCCGCGCCCAGGATTCCGATGGTGGTCATGCTCAGCCTGCCAGGATGTCGTGGACCATGGGGATGACCTTCGCACCGAACAGCTCGACGGCGCGCAGCCGCGCCGAGGCGGGCTGGGCGCCGGCGCTGTAGATCAGGTCGAAGCGGCCCACGCCGAGGGCCTGGACCGCGCGGGCGATCTTACGGGCGACGGTCTCCGGCGAGCCGATGTACAGCGAACCGTGCTCCGCCTCGGCCTCGAACTCGGCCCGGCGCAGCGGCGGCCAGCCGCGCAGCGCGCCGATCCGGTCCCGCATCACCTTGTACGGCGCATAGAACACCTCCCGTGCCTCCTCGTCGGTGTCGGCGATGAAGCCGGGCGAGTGCATGCCGACCGGGTGAGCGACGGTGCCGAGCTGGTCGGCGGCGCGGCGGTACAGATCGACGTAGGGCGCGAACCGGGCCGGATCGCCGCCGATGATGGCGAGCATCAGCGGCAGTCCGTGCTTCGCGGTGCGGACCACCGACTGCGGTGAGCCGCCGACGCCGACCCAGGTGGGCAGCCGGCCGGACTCGGTCTTCGGGAACACGTCGGCGTCCTGCAGCGCGGGGCGGGTGGTGCCGCTCCAGGTGACCGGCTTCTCGTCGAGCAGCCGCACGAACAGGTCGAGCTTCTCCTCGAACAGCACGTCGTAGTCGGCCATGTCGTAGCCGAACAGCGGGAACGACTCGGTGAACGAGCCCCGCCCGAGGATCACCTCGGCCCGGCCGTTCGACAGCGCGTCGACGGTGGCGAAGCGCTGGAACACCCGGACCGGGTCGTCGGAGCTGAGCACGGTCACGCCGGACGCGAGCCGGATGCGGCTGGTCCGCCCGGCGATGCCGGCCAGCACCGTCTCCGGCGTGGAGATCGAGTATTCCGGGCGGTGGTGCTCGCCGAGCGCGATCACGTCGACGCCGAGCTGGTCGGCGAGCACGGCCTCGTCCACGACCTGCCGGATCGCGGCGGCGTGGGTGAGGGACCGGCCGGCGTCGTCCACCGGCACGTCGCCGAAGGTGTCGAGGCCGAAGCTGAGATCAGTCATGGTGCGTCCTCCGGTGAGTGCGTCGTACTATTGACACGTCAACTAGATGGGGTGAGGTTTTATGCCCAAGCTCCCGTCACGCGAGGAACTGCGGGTCTGGCGTGAGTTCATCGAGGCCGGCGAGGCGCTGCGCAACCAGATCGCCGGCCGCCTGCAGGCCGACACCGGGCTGTCGACCGGCGACTACACCGTGCTGCTGGCCCTGAGCGAGGCTCCGGCGAACCGGGTGCGCTCCTCCGAGCTGGCCACCCTGATCGGCTGGGAACGCAGCCGGCTGTCCCACCACCTCGGCCGGATGGAGCGCCGAGGCCTGATCCGCCGCGAGGAGTGCGCCACCGACAGCCGGGGCGCCGAGGTGGTGCTGGCCCCGCCCGGCGCACAGGCGTTCCAGGCCGCCACCGTCCCGCACCTGAGGGCCGTGCGCGAGCTGTTCGTCGACGCCCTGACCCCGGAGCAGCTGGCTGCGGCGGCCGACATCGCGGCCGCGCTGCGCCGGCACCTGCCGGTCAGCTGAGGGCGCCCTCCCAGGCCGCGCGGAGCAGGGTCGCGATCTCCGCGCGGGTGGCCGGGCGCGGGTTGGCGTACGGGCTCGCGGTCACCACGTCGGCGATCCGGTCGATGTCGGAGAACGCCATGCCCAGCTCGCACAGGGAGCCCGGGGCGCCGAGGCTGTCGGCCAGGTCCCACAGGTAGCGGGCCGGGTCGGTGGTGTCGAAGGCCTGGCTCAGGGCGGCCGTCGCGGCCGGGGCGAACGGGGCGTTGAAGGCCAGCACGTGCGGGAGCACCACGGTGTGCGTCTCGGCGTGCGGGAGGCCCAGCGTGCCGCCGAGGGCGTGGCACAGCTTGTGGTGCAGGCCCATCGTGGTGGCGCCCAGGACGGCGCCGCACAGCCAGGCGCCGTAGAGCGCGTCGCTGCGTGCGGAGATGTCGGAGATGTCGGCGGCCACCGACGGCAGGGCGGTGACCAGCGCCCGCGCGCCCTCGGCCGCCATCAGGGAGACGATCGGTGAGGCGTCCGGCGCGTAGAGGCCCTCGACCGCGTGCGCGATGGCGTTGAAGCCGCTGGTCACCGAGAGCGACGCCGGCATCGACACGGTCAGTTCCGGGTCGTAGACGACGCTTACCGGGAGCACCCGCGGGTTGCGGCCGGTGTTCTTCACCCCGTCGGCGGTCAGGCCCCAGACCGGCGTCATCTCCGAGCCCGCGTACGTCGTCGGCACCGCCACCACCGGCAGGCCCAGCTCCTTGGCGATCGCCTTGCCGAGGCCGATCGACGAGCCGCCGCCGACCGCCACGCAGCTGTCCGCGCCGAGCTCGGTGGCCAGGGCGACGGCGCGGGCCGCGGTCGCGGCCGGGACGTGCATCTTCGCCTCCGGCAGCAGGCCGACCGCGTGGTCGCCGAGCGCGGCGAAGACCTGCTTGGCGGTGGCCTCCTGGCGCGGGCCGCAGACCACCAGCACCCGCTGGAAGCCCAGGGTGGCGACCTCGGCCGGGAGCTTCGCCAGCGCGCCGGGCGCGAAGACGACCCGCATGGGCAGCGCCGCGTAGGTGAAGTTCATGAGCTCAGCAACCGGATGTCGAAGGTCAGCGTGCGGAACGGATTGCCCAGGCCGAGCGTGGCGGCCCGGGCCGGGTCGTCGACCAGCGGCACGTCGCGCACCAGGCTCTCCTTGACGCCGAAGACGGCATCGGAATCGAGGTATGGGCTGTCGGCCACGAACACGTGCGTGGTCACCGAGCGGAATCCGGGCGCGGTCACGATGAAGTGCAGATGCGCAGGCCGGTAGGGATGCCGGCCGGTGGCGCCGAGCAGCTCGCCGACCGGGCCGTCGTCGGGGATCGGGTAGAACCGCGGCACCACCGAGCGGAACCAGAACCGCCCATCAGCATCGGTCTCGAACAAGCCGCGCAAATTGCCCGGCGGCTGGATGCCGGGCTGCTGGACGTCGTAGAAGCCGTCCTCGTTGGCCTGCCACACGTCCACCGTCGCGCCCGGAACAGGATCGCCCGAAGGGCCGGTGACCTGCCCGGACACCAGGCACGGCGTGCCCTTGTCGTCGAGGGCGATCTCGTCGCCGAGCGAGCGCGGCGGCGACTCGACCACATGGAAGGGGCCCAGCACGGTCGACTCGGTCGAGCCGCCGCCGCTGCGGTGGTTGATCGTCTCGACCAGCATCGACACGCCCAGCACGTCGGAGAGCAGGATGAACTCCTGCCGCGTCGCGTCGCACTTCTGCCCGGTGCGGGTGAGGAAGTCGATCGCGACCGCCCACTCGGCCTCGGTCAGCTCGACGTCCTTCACGAACTCGTGCAGGTGCCGGACCAGCGACGTCATCACCTGACGCAGCCGCGGGTCGGCCGTCTGCCCGAAGCTTTCGGCGACCACCTCGGCCGACCGCTCCTCGCTGAACAGCTCCATGCCGCCAAGCCTAGGCCCAAGACCGGCTGCCGCGCGTCAATAGCCTTTCGCACGCGGCATTACCGAATTCACCAAGGTCTTAAGAAAACCATAACTGTTTTGTACGCCCACCACTCCCGCCATCTCCCCGAAAACCCTGGTCCGGGCACTTGTGACGAAGCCGATGCGGGAAAAGTGATATGTGTGCGCCGTCCATTCGGCCGTTGTTTGACAGGCGGCCGGAAAACAATTTAGCCTCGCTGCGCGGAAACAGCTGAACTGGCGTCAAGGGGAGAGACAAATGCGGGAACGGGATGTGGTCGTCGCGGCCCAGCGCGGTGACCGGCGGGCCCGCGAGCAACTCGTCCGCGCTCTCCTGCCGCTGATCTACAACGTGGCCGGGCGTGCGCTCGGCGGTCACCCGGACGTCGAGGACGTCGTGCAGGAGACGATGCTGCGGGTGGTGCGCGATCTCGGCTCGCTGCGGCAGCCGGAAAGCGTGCGGTCGTGGGCGCTGACCATCGCGATGCACCAGATCAGCAGCCACCAGGAGCTAGCGTCCGGCGAGGCCGGGCTCGACCAGGTGCCGGAGGCCGGTGCCGACTTCGAGGAGCTGGCCATTCTGCGGCTGCGGCTCTCCGGCGAGCGGCGGCAGGTCGCCGAGGCGGCCCGGTGGCTCGACGAGGAGGACCGCACGGTTCTCGCGCTGTGGTGGCAGGAGGCGGCCGGGGAGCTCGCCCGGGCCGAGAGCGCGGCGGCGCTCGGCACCACCCCGGCCTACGCGGCGGTGCGGGTGCAGCGGATGCGCGCGCAGCTCGACCGCGGCCGGGCGATCGTGGCCGCCCTCGCCGCGCAGCCACGGTGCGCCGGGCTGGCCGAGGCCGCCGCCGGCTGGGACGGGCGGCCGGGGCCGCTCTGGCGTAAGCGGATCGACCGGCACGTGCGGGACTGCCCGGTCTGTCTCGCCCAGGCGCGCGGGCAGGTCGCGGTGGAGCGGCTGCTTGCGGGCTGCGCCCTGGTGCCGGTCCCGGCCGGGGTGGCGGCCGCCGCAACGAAGACGGCTGGGGGCTTGTCGCTCGTCAGACTGGTTCGGCCGAGGGTTTTCTCCGTCGCGGCGGCCGCGGCCGCTGTTGTGGTTGTGGGCGGCGCCATGGCGTACTCCCAAATGCCGGCCGGGAAGCCGAAGCCGACCGCCCAGATCGTGGCCGCGCCCAGCTCCGTCCCGGTGACCACCGCGGCGCCGTCGCCGTCCGTCCTGGCCTCGAGTGTGCCGGCGAAGGCGAAGCCGAGCCCTTCGAAGACGGCGAAGAAGGTCAACAAGGTGGCCGCGGCCGGTTGCGGGGCAGGGCTCGACTCGATCTGGGCGAGCTGGCCGATGGTGGCGTCGCCGAAATACACCGATCTGGGGAACGGGACGGTGCGGGACGAGTCGACCTGCCTGGTGTGGCAGAAGGCGGTGGCGCCGTCGACGCACACGTTCACCGACGCGAAGAGCTACTGCGCCGGGCTCGATCTCGACGGGGACGGGTGGCATCTGCCCAGCCGGATCGAGCTGACCTCGATCATCGACGCGTCGCGGTCCGGGCCGGCGATCGACAGGTCGGCGTTCCCGGGCACGCCGGCGCAGTTCTTCTGGACGTCCTCGCCGTGGGCCGTGACGAAGGAGCCGTTGCGGGCCTGGATCATCAACTTCTACGAGGGGCTGGCGTCGAACGGGGCGTACCAGTCGGGGGCGTATCAGGTGCGGTGCGTGCGGTCGGGCGACGGCGCCGGGCGGCCGAAGTACGAAATTTCCGGCTCTGAGGTGAGTGATCCGGCGACCGGGCTGACGTGGCAGCGGGGCCAGTCCGCGACCATGACGGCGGCCGCGGCGGATGCGCACTGTGCCGATCTCGGGATGCGGCTGCCCACTCTGCGGGAACTCTCGACCACCGTGGACGAGACCCGGGTCGCCCCGGCCATCGACATCGACGCATTCCCGTCGACCGTCAAGAACGGGTGGTACTGGACGTCCACCGAGGCCGCGCCGGACCCGACGAAACGGTGGGCGCTGAACTACGACGACGGATACACCAACTACCGCAAGGCGACCGAGGGATACGCGCGCTGCGTCGGCTGAGTCCTCGGTGGACAAGCGCTTGCCGGTGACATAGAAAGGCGCCATGACTTCGCCGGAGCTTCGCCCGGACATCCCGCACGCCGCCCGCATCTGGAACTACTGGATGGGTGGCACGGACAATTTCCCGGCCGACCGGGCCGCCGGTGACGCCGTCGTCGGTGTCTATCCGGAGATCGCGCTGATGGCCCGCTTCTCCCGGCAGTTCCTCACCCGGGTGGTGCGTTTCCTGGCCACCGACGCCGGCATCCGGCAGTTTCTCGACGTCGGCACCGGCCTGCCGACCATGCAGAACACGCACGAGATCGCGCCCGGCGCGCGGGTGGTCTACGTCGACCACGACCCGCTCGTGCTCGAGCACGCCCGCAGCCTGCAGACCAGCGCGGAATACGTGCTGGCCGACTACCACGAGCCGGAGAGGATCCTGGCGGCGGCTTTGGAAAAACTCGACTTCACCGAGCCGGTCGCGGTCATGTTCATGGGCGTGCTGGGTTACGAGCCGTCGCTGGCCGAGGTGCGCCGGATCGTCGGCACGATCTTCGACGCCACCCCGCCGGGCAGTTACCTCGTGCTGTGGGACGGCACGAACACCACGCCCTCGGTGGTGGAGGGGGCCAAGAAGCTGGCCGAGAGCGGCGGCGCGCCGTACATCCTGCGCAGCCCCGCCGATCTGGCGACGTGCTTCGAGGGTCTCGAACTCGTCGAACCCGGCCTCACCCAGATCACCGCCTGGCGGCCGGGCGGGGGAGACGTCGAGTACATCGACGCCTACGGGGCGGTGGCGCGCAAGCCGTGACCGGGGAGGTTCGGTCGGTCGGGCGCGCTTTGGACATCCTCAGCGCGTTCAGTTCGGCGCACCCCCGGCTGACGCTGTCCGAGCTGGCCGAGGCGGTCGGCCTGCCGCGGCCCAGCGTCCGGCGCCTGGCCGTCACGCTGATCGACCGCGGCTTCCTGCGCCAGGACCCGGACGGCGGTTACCTGCTCGGGGCGCGGCTGATGGAGCTGGGCAGCCAGGTCACGGCCAGCTCCGCGGTCATCCACCGGGCCGCGCCGGCCGCCGACGAGCTGGCCCGGATGACCGGCGAGACGGTGCTGATCGCCGAGGTCGACTGGGCCTCGCTGTCGCTGCTGATCATCGGCAAACGGCATCCGGTGCGGCCGGCCGCGGAGACCTCGGCGGTCGGCCGGCGCTCCGCGATCGCCAACGGGTGCCTGGCCAAGGCGGTGCTCTCCGGGCTGCCACCGGCCGAGCTGGCCTCGGTGGTGCCGAAACTGCGGCTGACCCCGCGCACCACGGCGTCCATCATCGACCCCGACGCGCTGACCGCCGACGTGACGGCCAGCCGGGCCCGCGGCTACGCCGTGCAGTCCGGCGAGTTCCTGCCCGGCATGTCCGGCGCGGCCGTGCCGGTGCACATCGCCGGCCGGGTGGTCGGCGCGCTGGCCGTGCTCGGGCAGACGATGCGCTTTCCCGGCCCCGAGCTGCACCGCGCCGGCCGTCTGGTGCGCAGCGTCCTGGCCGCAACCACCCGGTGACGCCCGGTCATGCGTTTCGCGGTGCGGAACGAGGCCTGCCCATGGCCGATCTTGGTGGCTAACCTCCCGGGCGTTCAGTTCCGGACGCAGGAGGATCCACCGTGGCCGACGACAAGCAGGACATCGAGTACGAGAAGGACGGTGGCGGCACGCTGGTGACCCTGATCGTCGGCGGCCTGATCGTGTTGATGCTGGCCGCTCTCGGGCTCCTGCTCTACCTGGCCTTCTCGAACTGACCATCGAGCACTACTCTCCTGGTCTTCGGCATCCGATGGGAGGACCCGCGATGTTCGGCTCGCTGGCATTGGAGACCGCGATCGGTCTCGCCCTGGTGTTCTTCGTGGTCGCCTCGCTCGCGTCGGCCATCGTGGAGGGCATCTCGCGGCTGCTGCGCAAGCGGGCCCGGGACCTCGAACAGACGATCGGCCAGATGCTCAGCGGCAGCATGACCTACGACGGCACGGCGAAGTCGGCCCTCGAACTGTTTCAAGGCACCTCCATCTACGAGTCGGCGGAGATGGCGGCGAGCCGCGGCCGGCGCCTGTTCCGCAAGAAGGTCGGGCCGGCCTATCTCTCCGCCAGGTCCTTCGCCGACGCGATCGACGAGCTGAGCGACAAGCTCACGCACACGCCGGTCGACGGGCTGAACAAGCGGCTCGCGAAGTTCAAGCTCGACGGCGCCGACCTCACGCTCGAGGCGAAGGCGGCCCTGGAGAACTGGTTCGACGAGACCATGGGCCGGCTCGGCGGGGCGTACAAGCGGTGGGTCACCGGGGTGCTGTTCGTCGTCGGGCTGGGCCTGTCCGCCGCCGGCAACGTCTCGGCGTTCCACGCGGCGCAGACGCTCTGGCAGCAGCCGGCCGTGCGGCAGGCCGCCATCGACGCGGCCGCACAGGCCGCCGCGAAGAGCACCACCCCGGACAGCGTCGTCGCCGAGAACGTCAAGACGGTCCAGGACCTCGCCGGGCTCGGCCTGCCGGTCGGCTGGGAGCAGGGCACCCATTGGAGCGATGCGGCCTGGACCGTGTCGCACCTCGCCGGCTGGCTGGTCACCGCGCTGCTGCTGATGCTGGGGGCGCCGTTCTGGTTCGACATCCTGTCCCGCCTCGTCTCGCTGCGGACCACCGGCGCCAAGCCGCCGACCGCCGCGCAGGATCCGGGAGCCGCCACGTCGCTGCGGGCGGCGGCCGCGCCGATGGCCGCGGTGGGGGAGATCGCGGCGGCCGAGCGGGCCGCCGCCGCGCCCAACGAACGCAAGCGGCTCTGGTCGCGCCGCGAGAAGTGATCAGCTCTTGTCGGTGACGAAGGCGGGCTCGGCGCTGTCCGAGCCGTAGCGCAGGTAGGACACGAGCCGCTCGCCCAGCTCACGCTCCGCCGCCGGGTTGGCCGGCAGTGGCCAGCACAGCTTGCGGTAGAGCTCCAGCCGGTGCAGGTCGATCGCCGCTTCGAGCAGCTCGCCGTGGGTGGCGGCGGCGCCGTGCACGGTGGTGCGGACCAGCAGCGCCGCGCCGGCGATCCCCAGCGGCGCCGCCCACCACACCCACGGTGTCAGCACGACGAGCAGCACGCACCACAGCACGGCTGAGACCGAGCGTTCCACGGCGTACCCGGCCGCGGTGATTTCCTTCTGAGTGGTCTCCGGCATGACCAGGAACAGGTGCGGCCAGATCGCCACCGGGTCGAGGCCGTACTTGTCGATCGGGCGCGTCTGCGCCGCCCGCATCAGGTTGCCGAGTCGCGTCGGAAGGTAGCGCTCCGTCGTGCTGGGCCGGTTGCGCAGCCGCCGGTCGAGCCGGGGGTCGCTGCGCTGCTCGTGGTGGAGCCGCTGCACCGCCTCCTGGTCCCGCTCCGCCGCCTGCTCGATCCGGCCGACCAGCCACGCCCGCACCGGCTCCAGCCAGGACGGCCAGTAACCGGCCAGCAGCCGGGTGGCCGGCGGAACCGCGGCCAGGACGAGCAGGCCGGCCAGCGCCACCCCGGTCAGCACCGCCGCCGTCGCCAGCCCCTGCACGAAGCCGGGCCGCCCGCCGGCCCACCTGGTCGCCTTGGCGACCAGCTCACCGCCGTCGTGCCCGGACCAGGCCGCGACGGCCGCGCCGAGGAACACCAGGGCCAGGAAGAACGCGCTGAACACCCGCTGCGAGGCCCGGCCGCTGACCGTCCGGAAGAGCGACTCGATCAAGGCTTGCGTTCCAGCTCGACGTCGTGCACCGGGCACTTCGGCGGCCGCTCGCCGACGAACCTCCGGTACCACACCAGGCTGCCCATCGGGCAGGTGAACGTCGCCGACGGCCGGACGAACTCGGGGTCGCCGCTCAGCCGGGCGTAGTCCCGCTGGCTCGACGTGACCGCCTCCAGATAGTCGGACAGCCACTCGCGCACCCGGGTCTGCTGGCCGACCACCGCGATCAGCGCGTCGTCGTCGGAGGCGGCGGCGAGCTCGGCGGCGAACGCGCCGGCCTCACCCGGCCCGATCAACTCCGGAAGGTACGGCTCCATGGCCGCCGTGGCTCGGCGGATCGTCGATTCCTCGCTGGCCACTCCGGACTCCTCACGCGCCGACGTTTCACGCGCCGACGTAGATGAATGGCGCCCAGAAGTACGGATCGCCGAAGGGACGGTCGGCCGGCACCCGGAAACGCAGGAAGTCGAGCTCCGGCGGCAGGCCGTCGCATTGTTGCAGAATTTCCCGCGCCGTTGCGTCACGCAGCCACTCCCGGGCCCGAGCCAGGGCCACCGGCGGCGTCGCATCGGCACATTCGCGATAGAACGCCCGCACGAACAGGAAGGTGGCCGCGTCGTCCACCGGCCACAGGGTGCCGACGACGCCGATCGCTCCACTGTAGATGCAAGCGGATGGCAGGCCGACGACCTCGTCCCGCGCCGACAGAATGTCACTGACCCCGGTCTGACAGGCCGACAGGAACGCCAGCCGTACGCCGTTGAGCAGCTGCCGCTCGATCAACTCCCGCAGCCGCAGCTCCTGCCCGCCGATCAGGATCGCCGACTCGGCCGGGTCGTCGAGCCGGTAGATGCCGTGCGTCGCGAGATGCAGGCGATCGAAGTCCGGCAGCGCGGCCAGCAACTCGTCCTTGGCGCCGGGCCCGGCCGGCACCACCCGCCCGAGTGTTTCGACCTCCCGGGCGGCCAGCGGCAGGCTCGGATCGCCGTAGGCCAGCACCCCGGACGGCCGGCCGCTCTCCCGCGCCAGCCGGGTGCGGCAGTGGTGCCGGACCTCGGCCGAGACGGCCTGGATCAGCACCGATCCGTCGGCGGCGAACAGACTGAACGGCACGGCGCTCCACGGCCCCATCGGCACGATCAGGGCCGTCCCGAGACCGCGCAGGGCGTCGCGCAACCAATCCGCCACCGCCGACCGCCGCAGGTCGGCGATCGCCTGCCGGATCGGCTCGCCGCCGGTCATCGCGCCGACCAGAAGCCCGCCGCCGTGGCCCGGCCCGTCGGAGTGGAACAGCAGCGCGGACAGGTCCTGGTGGGTGAACGGGTGCTCCCGCTTCTCGATCTCGCCGGTCCCCGGCCGCAGACTCAGCAGCACCGTGCCCCAGGTCGTGGACAGCAGGTAGACGACGGCGTCCACCCCGGTGGCGTACCCGCGGATCGCCGCGACGTCGACCGGCGCCGCCGTGGTCAGCGCGGCGCGGGCGGCCGCCGCCACCCGCCGGGCCGACTCCAGCTCGGCCTTGCGCGTCTCGTCGTCGAGGCGGGCCTGCGGGGCAGTGGTGCGGGCGTGGGCGAGCCATGGCGCCCGGACCGCGGACTCGGCCGCCCGCACCGCGGCGAGGGCGCTCAGGTAGTGCTGATACGCCGCCGACTCCGGGTCGACCGACGCGTCCACGGTGGCCGGATCGAGTTCCAGCGCCTCCCGCAGTGCGAACGCCCGGCCCGCCTCGGCCAGCGCCACGGCCTGCGCCAGGTTGCCGGCCCGCGCCTCCGCGTAGGCCGCGGAGGTGTGCTGCACGCCGGCCTGGCGGAACAGCGTGGTGCGCGCGGACGAGCGGGCCGATTCCGCGTACGCGTACCGGAAGGCGTTGATCGCGGTCCGGAACGCGGCGGCCGCGGCCGGCCATCGCCCGGCCTCGGCATGGCATTCACCGAGCAGGTCGGCGGCCCGGGCGGAGAACTCGGGCGCCCGGTCCGGGGTCAGCTGCTCGAGTGCGAGCTCTCCATGCCGTACGGCGAGATCGGGCTCGTTGTTGATCTGATGCACGACGGCCTTGTTGAGCTGCGCGATGCCCCACTCGAACGGATAACGCTCCGGTGGCAGCGCGGCGATCGCCTCGTCCGCGTAGGCCAGCGCCCCGGGCAGATCCGGCTCGGCCATCTTCGCCTTCACCAGCGAAAGCCCCGACCGCAGCACACCCCACAACCCCGGATCGCGCTCCCGGGTGTAGAAGACGACGGCCCGGGCGCCGTGTTCCAGGGCGCGGCCGGCATCCTCGATCGCCCCGCGGTTCACCCGCCGCCCGTAGAGCGTGGCGAGCTGCTGGTGGCACTCGGCGCGGGCGTGTTCGCCGTCGACGGCGCCGAGGACCTCCTCGATCAGGTCGATGGCCTGCTGCTCGAACCGTGCCCTCGGCTCCAGATCCCGTTCCAGCATCGTCGTCGCCAGGCCGAGCCGGGCCATCGCCCACTCGGTGCGGCCGGTCTGCTCGCGGGTGGCGGCCGTGGCGTTGCCGAAGCAGGTGAACGCCTGCTCGACGTTGACCGCCCGATTGCCGGCATAGCGCTGCTGGTAGCACACGCCCAGGTTGATCTGGACCATCGCCCACTCGGCCGGGTTCCGCTCCCGCCGCAGGCCCGCCACGGCCAGTTCCAGCTCCGCCCGGGCCTGCTCGATGTTGAGGTGCCGGTCGCCGGTGCGGGTACGCAGATAGTGCATACCGATGTCGTTGTGGATCATGGCGGCGGTATAGGGATGGTGTACCGGGTCGACGATCGCCAGCGCCTGTTCCGCCAGCTGCAGGCCCCGGGCCTCGTTCTCCGCCGGATCGCCGGCCGCCCGGGCCGCATAGGCGTGGTGCAGACCGATCAGAACGGCGGCGTGGCGGGCCCGGTCCCGGGGACTCTCCGCCGGGCGCTGGTCGAGGAGGCCGAGCGCCTCCTCGCCGACGCGGACGGCGCGTTCGATCCAGGCCTCGCGGTCGCCGGTATGCCGCTGCGCCCAGTACATCGCACCGAGATTGCACAGCGCGGCGACGAGCCAGATCGGATCCTCTTCCGTGCGCAACGACGGCAGCGCCGACTCCACGGTGGCGATCGCCTCCGTGAAGCTTTCGGCGCCGCGCAGGCTGTCCAGCTTGAACCGGGCCAGCCCCAGGTAAACCCGGGCCTGCGCGCGCTGAACGCCCTCGGCCCGCTCGGCCAGCGCCGCCGACTGCGCCAGCGCCCGTTCGAGGGTCTCCGGCGTCGCGCCGCGCTCCGGATCGATCAGCTCCTCGATCGCGCTCAGCTCCACGGCGACCTGGAGCTCCTCAAGAATCGGCATCGCATGCGCGATACGCCGATCGCCCGCCTCCCCGAATCGGCCTCGGGCGCGGCGCAGCTCGGCGAGCGACGTGTCGATCTGCATCGTCTGGCCGGCGACCTCCGCGGCCGGATCCAGGCGGTCCCGGATCCGGGCGAACAGCCGGTCCAGATCGTCCGGAAGCTCCTCCGCCGGCGCCGGCGGCGCTTCCTCGGCGGCCGGCGGCAGCGCCGTCATCCACTCCTCGATGACCGGGGCGATCGCGTCGATCGTGCCCGAGGCCACGTGCGGTGTCTCGGTCATGCTCTCGGCCTTGCGCACGATCTGAGCCAGATCGCTCCCGGTCCATTGACTGTCCCGGCGGCCCATCCCCGGGGGCGGGACGAACAGCATCACCGGCAGCTTGCGCGGGTGATAGACGAGCAGGCCGTGCGGCGCCTGCACGGCGCGGTGGCAATGCCCGCAGACGAAGTCGAAGAGGACTCCCTGGCGGATCTCGGTGAGGACCTCGGGCTCGGCCTCGAGATTGCGGATGACGCGCAGCTCGAGCACCATCGGCCGGCCGCATCCGTCGCATTCGGCATCAGCCTGGAGTGGTTCGTACATGATGGCCGGAGCCTAGGGGGCCGCCGCTGCCGCCACCAGGACAACCGACAGCTTGCCGACAAACATTGAACCGGCAGTGGTACGCCGTGCGTACCAACCGAATAACCATTCCGGCCACTCTGTCGAATCAAGGACATTGAATCGAATTAAAAGCCGCCGATTCTTTGTGATCTTGAATTGACGCGCTTGGATGGCGCAGTTCCCTGTCAACCGGCTGATGCGGCGGTAAGCACGATGGGTTTTCTGCTTTTCGTGGGCGGCGTCGCCCTGATCGTCTGGGCGATCGTCGAGTCCAGCCGCAAGAAGAATCCGGCCGCTGTCGGCACCGAGCTCGCGGCCGCGCTGTCCCGGGGCGACGGCGACAAGTCGCGCAAAGCGCTGAGCCAGCTCCCCGGCTGGAAGATCGTCGAGCGGCTGCGCACCGTCGCCGACGGCACCTGCGAGCTGCGGCGCGACGCGATGCTGGCGAGCCAGGCGGGCGTGCCGGCCGACACCCTCACCCGCCTCTACACCGCGATCGGCCGCAACGAGGAGATCGTCGTGGCGGTCGCCCGCAAGGTTGCCGCCCTCGGCGAACAGAGCGGCGGCCGCTTCCGCAAGCTGCCACCGGCCGCACGGCAGCTGCTGGACCAGGACGTCGCCCGGCTCGACGAGATCAGCCGGGCATCGCGGACCGTTCGCAGCAGCCTCCAGGTGGCCACCGCGTCGCTGCATGCCGGCGCCGGCGCCGCCCGCGCCGACGCGCTCGAGGCCGTCGGGCGTGCCCTCTACGAACTCAGCACCTCCTAGAAAGGGCAGGGCCCTTGACCCCATCGAATGTCGTCGCCGTCATCTCGATCCTGGACCGGATCATGACAATGCTCGACGGCCCCCACCCCGTGTCGCCGCGGGCCATCGACGCGGAAGCGGGCGAGCTGGAGAGAGCCATGCGCGCTTTCTCGGTGGAGCGCGGCACCCAGCTCGAGAACTACCACGTCGGAAACGTCCGGCTCGAGCGACTCCGCCGCGACGAGGCGCACGCCCGGCGTGAGCTCGAACGCGCCCGGGAGCCGCGGCTGCAGCAGCTGCGGGAACGCGAGCTGCGGAAGATCCAGTCCGAGATCGACCACCTGGAGCGGCTGCACCCGCAATTGGCCGACACCCGCCGCCAGGTCAACGAATCGGCGGCGGTGCTCGGCCGGGGCCTGGTGGAACTGCGGCGGCTGCGGGAGGTCCTGGAGGTCGAGAACGCGGCGGCCGCGGCCACCCGGGCGGCCGGAGCCGCCTACGCGGAACTCAGCCGGGCCCGGCAGGAGATCGAGCAGGCCCGCCAGGAGGCAGACCACCGCGCCGCCCAGGGTCGCCGGGGCATCGAGGAGGCGATGGACGACGACTTCGTGACCGGTCTGGTGCTCGGCGAGGCCGAGGACCGGCGGTGGGACGGCCGTGGCTGACCGTCCATATGCCACTGTTGACCCGTGACGGACGGGGCCTCGATCGGGCAGGGCGTGTGGCTCGTCGCCGCGCCGGAGGAGACCGACCTGGCCGACCTCCTGATCGGGCCGCTGCGCACCGCCGGCTACGTGCAGCACCAGGAGGGCGTGCCGGTCGGTGACTCCATCGTGGGCGCGGCCACCGACGCGGTGGCCCGCGGGCTGCCGATCATCCTGTGCGCCACCCCGCTCTCGGTCGGCAGCAGCTGGACCTATCAGATCGTCAACGCCACCCGGGCCGGCGGCCGCCCGCGGGTCTTCGTCGTGCAGATGAAGGGCGACACCTACGTCGACCATCTCAGCCTGCAGACCAGGGTCGCCCGCTACGACCTCGAGCCGGCCCGCGCCGTCGACGACCTGCTCTCGTCGCTGCGCCGGCATTACCCGCCCGCACCGCCGCCGGCCCGCACCGCCTCGACCGCCTCCACGGCTCGCCGGCACGCCCTCGACGAGCTGGCCGGCCTCGGCGCCGACCATGTCGACCTCGACGCGGTGCAGCGCTTCCGGGAGAGGCTGCGGCCCGAGCGGGCGGCCGAATACCCGGCCGGCCTCGACCCGTGGCAGTGGCTCACGGCGGCACAGCTCTGGCAGGACGGAAGCCTCACCCGGGCCGGCGCGCTGCTCTTCGGCCGGCAACCGACCGCGGCCACCATGACCGGCGTCGTCAAGTGCGTGCGCTACTTCGGTGACGACCGCTCCGCCCGCCGTGAGCTGGTCACCCTCACCCGCGGCATCCCCGACCAGATCCGCGACGCCCGCACGTTCGTCCAGGAGCGGGTGCGCCGCGGCGAGGCGACCGCCGCCGACCAGGCCGAGGCCGCCGTCCAATACGAATACCCGATGGCCGCGGTCCGCGAGATCGTCGCCAACGCGCTCGTCCACCGCGACCACACCGATGCCGGCCGCGAGGTGCACGTGCGGCTCTTCACCGACCGGCTCGAGGTCTCCAGCCCCGGCGGCTGGCCCGGCCGCGAGCTCCAGGCCGGCGTCACCTACCTGCTCGACGACCTCAAAGGCCAGTCGATCAAACGAAACACCTGGCTTGCGTACGTCTTGAGCTGGGCCAGCCTGTTCGAAGGCCTCGGCGGCGGCATCCCCACGGCCGTCCACGACTGCGTGAACCTCGGCACCAGGCCGCCCACGGTGCTGCTCGACGACCAGGGTTTCGTCACCGTCACCCTGACCAAGGCGGAGTGGTCCGGGCCGATCACGAGCACCGCACCGGGCCGGAACACGGCGTGGCCGATCGTGGTCGGCGTGCTGCCACCCCGTTCCGACAATCGTCTGGCACGCGAGGCCGACCGGGTCCTGACCGAGTTCGCCTCGTCGGACGCCGGCGCCGCCATGGTCGTCGTCGGGACCGGCGGCGTCGGGAAGACCCAGGTCGCGGCGGAGCTGGCCCGGCTGGTCGCCGGCTCGGGCGCGGCCGACCTGACCGTGTGGGCCAACGCGTCGTCACGGTCGAACGTGCTGGGCGCCTTCGCCGAGGCGGCCGCACAGGTGACCGGGACGATCGACGCCGACGCCGAGCGGTCGGCGGACCGGTTCCTCGGCTGGCTCAGCTCCACCGGCCGGCGGTGGCTGGTCGTTCTCGACGACGTGCAGGACCCGGCCGACATCCGGGACCTGTGGCCGCCGGAGCGGCCGGCCGGCCGGACGCTGGTGACCACCCGGCGGCGCGACGCGGCCTTGATCGGCTCCCGCCGCGTTCTGGAACTGGGAGTCCTCGCCCCGGCGGAGTCGGCGGAATACCTCGCGGCCCGGCTGGGCCACGACGGCCGGCTGCTCGACGAGGCGGCGGAACTCGCCGACGACCTCGGCCACCTGCCGCTCGCCCTGGCGCAGGCCGCGGCCTACATGCTCGACCGGCAGCTGGACTGTGCCGGTTACCGGCGGCGGCTCGCCGCCCGGGCGATGGCCGCCGTTCTGCCCGAGGTGCTGCCGGACGACCAGTCCCGGCCGCTCTCGCAGACCTGGACGCTCTCGATGGAACTGGCCGACACCCTCGCTCCCCGCGGGCTGGCCCGGCCGATGTTCGAACTCGTGTCGGTGCTCGACCCCAACGCCGTCCCGATCGCCGCCCTCACCGCGCCCGCGGCCCTCGCCTACCTGCAGGACCGCCGGGGTGACGACCCGGTCGGCGAGGACGACGCCCGGGACTCGCTGCACTCCCTCAACCGGCTCAGCCTGCTCAACCTCTCGATGACCTCCCGGACGGTCACCACCCACCGGCTCGTCCAGCGTGCCTGTCGCGAGACTCTCAGCCGCCCGGAGCTCGACGACGCCCAGACCGCGGCCGCCGCCGCTCTGCTGGCGGTGTGGCCCGACGTCGAGGTGAGCGGCACACCGGGCCAGCAGCTGCGTGCCAACGCCGCCGCGCTGCTCGAGCTCGGCGGCTCGGACCCGGAACTGTCCGCCTACAACCTCGCGCGCCGGCTCGGCCGGAGTCTGGGCGAGGCCGGTCAGATCGAGGGCGCCGTCGCGACCTTCGACCGGCTCTGGGGCTATGCCACGCAGCGGTGGGGCGACGATTACCCGGCGACGCTCGTCGCCCGTGCGGACCGCGCCGCGTGGCAGGGCCGGGCCGGGCGGCCGGCCGAGGCCGCCCGCGACTATCGGGGGATCGTCGGCGATATGCGGCGAGTCCTCGGCCCGGACCATCTCAACACCCTGACCGCCCGGCGGAACCTTGCCTCCTGGCGCTCCCTGGCCGGCGACGTCGACGGGGCCCGGCAGGACAACGTGGCCCTGATCGAGGACATGATCCGCCTCTTCGGCCCCGACCACCCGCAGACCCTGACGACGCGGCACAACCTGGCCGCCGCCTACGCCGAACTCGGGCGGCACGACACGGCGCTGGAGATCGCCGACGCGCTGATCGCGGACGAGGAACGCGTGTTCGGCCCGGACCATCCCGACGTGCTTCGCACTCGGGCCAACCGGGCGGGTTCGCTCGGCAAGCTGGGCGATCCCGGCGCGGCCGTGCGAGCCTACGAGGACGTGCTCGCGCGACTCACCGTCGTGCTCGGCCCCGACCATCCCAGCACCCTCGCGACCCGCGCCGAACTGGCCCTCTGGCGGGGCCGCGTGGGTAAGGTCGTCGCCGCGGTAGCCGAGTACACCGCGCTTCTCGCCGACCTGACCCGGGTGCTGGGCTCGACCCACCTGGACACCCGGCGCGTGCGGGCAAGACGGGACGAACTGGCCCGCAAGGCCGGCATCGATTCGCCGTCGGGCGCCACTGTCTCGCATGGCGTCGTGCTCGGCGATCTCAGCGTCCAGAACAACACATTCGGTTGAGTGGTCAGGCCATCGCGGCGCAGAGGTCGGTCACTCCCTGGGGCCAGTCCTTGACCAGGTCGGCGTACCGCGTGCCGGCCAGGATCGCCGGTGGGTCGCCACCGGTCAGCCGGGCCGGGAGGATCTTCACCGGGTGGCCGCTCAGCTGCCGGTGCAGAGTGGACGTCCACTCCGCGTCGGTGTAGGCGGATCGCCCCGACGACGAATAGCACAGGACCAGGTAGTCGAGGCCGTCGAGGCCTTGGTCGATCTGGCCGGCGATCGAGTCGCCGATCTTGATCTGTTCGCTGTCGATCCAGACGACGTGGCCGTGCTTCTCCAGGTCGGCCTTCAGCGCCACCGCCTCGGCGCGATCCGGCGTGCGGTACGAGATGAAGACGGCCGCCACGAATCCTCCTTTGGGGGTGCTCGTTACCGGGCACACGGTACCGTCCGCCGTCGACGGCCCCTCCGTCACTTCTGTCACTTGGCGGCTATTGGCCGTTTTGCCGCAATAACGTGAGCATGCCCGTCTGCTGACGAAACCCACGGTTGGGGATTGCGGAAATGGTCAGAACACTTCCGCGGCGCGGTATCGCCGTGCTGCTGACCCTGTTCGTCGGTGGACTGGTGGGACTGGTGTGGGTCCTGCCGTCCGATGCGGATACTGCGGCCGGGCTGACCGATGTGACGGTGTATTTCGGCAGTGACACCGGGGTCTCGCGTCAGGTTGCCGGCCGGGACGCCGAAACCGCCACGGCGAGTTCGCTGAAGTCGGTTGCCGTATATCCAGCTACGGGTGTTGCGTTTGTTGCCGCTACCAAGGCCACCGGCGGTCCGGGCGTCATGCCGATCATCACCGACGGCAATGACAACCTCTCTCTGGGCGCTTCGGAGTTCCCCGGTCTGGCGAGTGCCGACGACGTCGCGATCGATGCGAACGGCACCGTCTATGTGGCGTCCGCCGCGAGCAGCACGCTGGGGAAGCGGGCGACGGGCGCATCCGAGGCGACCTACCTGGAGACGCCGGACTTGAACCCCTCCTCGGTCGCGGTGAGCGGATCCGGCAACCACATCTACTTCGCCGACACCAGCGGCGGTGTCTACGAGTACACGCAACCACAGTCCCGCGTGGCGGCCGTCGGTGCCGATCAGACCGAGCCCGCCAGCGCGTCGCCGAGTGAGTCGGATAGTGCTTCGGCGAGTGCGTCGCCGAGTGAGTCGGATAGTGCTTCGGCGAGTGCGTCGCCGAGTGAGTCGGATAGTGCTTCGGCGAGTGCTTCAACCAGTGCCTCGGCGAGCGCGTCGGCAAGTGCTTCAACCAGCGCCTCGGCGAGCGCGTCGCCGAGCGACTCGGCAAGCGCGTCGCCAAGTGCGCCGACCGGCCCATACACGGACGTGTCGGACGTCTCCGCCGACGATCTCGTGGTGGACGCATCGGGCCACCTGTACATCGCGGACTCGGCGGAGAAGAAGATCCTGGTGTACACCCCAGGGGGAGCGACCTCGACCGCTGTCGACTTCAGTGACAGCGGGCCGGTTGCGCTGGCGATCGACGACGGGGGCGACCTCTGGGCCGCGCTGCAGAACGGCGACATCCATCGGCTGCACCCGTCATCGAGAGGGCTGCTGGTCAGTAATGATCAGGGTGAACCGCTCGTCACGGCCGCCGGTACGAAATCGCTGGCCGTCCGCGTCGTTCCCGCCGCGCCCACCGCCGTCGCCGCCGTGGCCGGCGACTCCATCGCCGATGTGAGCTGGAAGGATTCCGCCGTCAACGGCGGGGTCAGCCCGGTCCTTTATCACGCCGCGGCCCTCACCAAGGGCGCCAACGACGGCTGGACGTGGGCCGGTCCGGGGTGTGATGCGGATCCTGGTGACGAGACATGCACGATCACCGGCCTGAACAACACCACGCAGTATTCGTTCACCGTGACGGCGTCGAACATCGCTGCGTACGACGACAGCGGTTTGTCCGCGCCGAGCGAGCGGTCCAACGTGATCAGCCCGTCCGCGCCGCCTTCGGCTTCCGCTTCCGTGTCGACGTCGGCTTCTACGTCCACCTCGGTTTCCGCGTCCACCTCGGCTTCCATGTCGGCGTCGGCTTCGCCCTCCACGTCGACCTCGGCGTCGGCTTCGATCTCGGCTTCCACGTCGGGCCCGACGAGCGCCCCGACGTCGACCACCGCCACCACGTCGGCTCCGACCAGCGCTCCTACGACCACGCCGACTACCGCACCGACGACCACGGCGACCTCGTCGCCGACGGTCTCGCCTACCGCGACATCGACCACCAGCCCGCCGACGTCGTCGCCGACCGTGACGCCGACGACCACCGCGCCGACGACGGCGCCCACTACTGCGCCGACGACGGCGCCCACTACTGCGCCGACGACGGCGCCCACTACTGCGCCAACGACCACTGCCGCTCCCGTTGTGCCGCTGGCGCCGACCGGGGTGTCGGCTACCGCCGGGATTGCCTCGATCACGGTGTCGTGGAGTGCGCCTACGGCGAACGGTGCGGTCATCACCGGGTATCGGGCCACTGCCTCGCCCGGTGGGGCCAGCTGTTCCACCGACGGGGCCACCACGTGCGTCGTCGGCGGGGCGGCGGGTAGCGCGTACACCGTCAGTGTGGTTGCGGTCTCGGGGGCGGGTGATTCGCCTGCCTCGAGTTCCTCGGGGGCGGTGACGCCGACCGCGCTGATCGTGCCCGCCTCGGCGCCGGACACCGACTTGCCGCTGGAGATGCCGGGTGGCGCGGTCTCCTCGGCGGCGCCGGGGTCGTCGCTGACCATGTCGGGTTCCGGGTACGCGCCGTTCTCCGAGGTGACCCTGGCGGTCTACTCGACGCCGCGGGTGCTCGGGAAGGTGACCGCGGACAGCGAGGGGGCGTTCGAGACGTCGATCGCCGTGCCGGACGACCTCACTCTCGGGACGCACTCGTTCGTCGCGGCCGGGGTGGACGAGAACGGTGAGTTCCGGGCCTTGCGGCTGGACCTGACGGTTGCCGCGAGCAGTGACGACGGATTGCTTCCGGTCACCGGAGCGGCGGTGCTCTGGGTGATCGTGGCCGGCTTCGCCAGCGTGGTCACCGGTGTGACGATGCGACGCTTCGCGACCGACGGCCCGCTCGGCCGGCACCGCGGCCGCCCGGGCCGGCCCGCCAACCCCGGGACGCGAGGATCGGAGCGGCGCGGAAGCCACCGGATCCGGCCGAGCATCCCGGAGTGACGGTCAGACAAGCGGCGGCGGGACTCGCCGGACCCAGTCGGTCTGGCGTTCCCACGCCGCGGCCAGGCTCAGCAGGGAGCGGTCGTCGTGGTTGCGGCCGATCACCTGCAGGCCGATCGGCAGGCCGTCGTGGCTGAAGCCGGCCGGCATGGCCAGGGCCGGCGCGTTGATCAGGGTGGCCAGGGTGCTGACCTCCATCCAGCGGTGGTAGGAGGTCATCTCGACGTCGCCGATGCGGGCCGGCCAGTGCAGGGTGGCGTCGAACGGCATGACCTGGGCGGTCGGCAGGACGGCGTAGTCGTACGTCTCGAACAGCTTGCGGAACGCCTGGTAGAGGGCACTTCGCCGGATCGAGGCGGCGAGCACGTCGGAGCCGCTCAGGCCGGCCGCGCCGTTCACCTCGTACACAATCTCGGGTTTGAGTTTTGGCAGTAGCGAGGGGTCGTCGAACGAGCCGGTCAGCCAGTGGCGCAGGGTGAGCCAGGCGGGCCAGAGGTCGGCGCTGTCGAATCCGGGCACGCCGTCGAGGGTGGTGACGGTGATGCCCAGGTCAGCGAAGCTTTGCAGGGCGGCGCCGGTCACCCGCAGGACCTCGGGCTCCATCGGGAGGTAGCCGCCGAGATCGCCGAGCCACGCCACCTTACGTCCGTTTATTTCCTGTAAATCGGTCAAAGCCGGATCGGCGGGCAGCGACAGCGGGGCCCGCGGGTCGTAGCCGGACATGGTCTGCAGGAGAAGGGCCAGGTCAGCCGAGGTACGGGCGATCGGGCCCTCGACGCCGGACTGGGCGACGAAGACCTCGTCGGCGAGGCTCGGCACCCGGCCGACCGACGGGCGCAGGCCGAGCACGTTGTTCCAGCCGGGTGGGTTGCGCAGCGAGCCCATGAAGTCGCTGCCGTCGGCCACCGGCAGCATCCGCAGGGCGACCGCGACCGCCGCGCCGCCGCTGCTGCCGCCGGCCGTGCGGGTCTGGTCGTAGGCGTTGAGCGTGGTGCCGAAGACGTTGTTGTAGGTGTGCGAGCCGAGGCCGAACTCGGGCACGTTGGTCTTGCCGATGATGATCGCGCCGGCCGCCCGGATGCGTTCGACGTGCAGCGAGTCGGCCGTCGCGGGCGGCGGGTCGCGGAAGAAGCCGGCGCTGGTCGGCAGGCCGGCCGCGTCGGCGAGATCCTTGACCGCAAAGGGAAAGCCGTGCATCCAGCCCTGTCTTTCGGCACGGTCCGCGGCAGCCGCGTCAGCGATCAGGGAAGCGCGGGGCCGCAGTGCCACGAGAGCGTTGACCGAAGGGTTGAGCCGTTCGATCCGGTCCAGATAGGCGGTCATCACCTCGACGCAGCTCACCTGCTTGTCGCGAATGGCGGCGGACAGTGAAGTGGCGCTCCAGTCGACGATCATGCGCCCCAGTTTGACGGACAACGAAGCGGCCCACGCTTGGCGTCCGGCGACTATCGCCGCGCTATATCGAACTGTTTCCATTTCCTGGCGCACCGCGACATGAAGGAGATTCACATGGAGACGCCAGGAATCAGTCGTCGACGGGCACTGGCCGTGGCCGGCGGTGCGGTGGCCGCGACCGCCGTCGCGCAGGTGGCGTCACCCGCCGCATTCGGCGCCGCGGCCGCCTATGACGCCGACGCGATCGTCATCGGGCACGGGCTGGCCGGGCTGGTCGCCACGTCCGAGCTGGTCGCGGCCGGGCGCAAGGTGCTGCTGCTCGACCAGGAGCCGGAGGCGAGCCTCGGCGGCCAGGCGTTCTGGTCGTTCGGCGGGCTGTTCTTCGTGAACTCCGACGAGCAGCGGCTGATGGGCATCAAGGACAACGTCGACCTGGCCTGGCAGGACTGGCAGGGCGCGGCCGGGTTCGACCGGGGCGTCGACGACCCGGCCGGCCAGGACTACTGGGCGGCCAAGTGGGCGCGGGCCTATGTGGAGTTCGCGGCGGGGGAGAAGCGGTCCTGGCTGGCCGGCCTCGGCGTGCAGTGGTTCCCGATCGTCGGGTGGGCGGAGCGTGGCGGCGGCCTGGCCGACGGGCACGGCAACTCGGTGCCCCGCTTCCACGTGACGTGGGGCACCGGGCCGGCCGTGATGGAGCCGTTCGAGAAGAAGGTCCGGGCGGGGGTGGCGTCGGGCAAGGTGACCTTCAAGTTCCGGCACCGGGTCGACGAGGTGGTCAAGACCGGAGGAGCGGTCACCGGCGTCCGCGGATCGATCCTCGAGCCCAGCACCGCCGCTCGCGGCGTGGCCAGCTCGCGCACCGTGGTCGGCACGTTCGAGTTGCGCGCCCCGGTCGTGATCGTCACCTCCGGCGGCATCGGCGCCAATCACGACCTGATCCGGCAGAACTGGCCGGCCCGGCTCGGCAAGGCACCCACCAAGATGATCACCGGCGTGCCCGCCCACGTGGACGGCCGGATGCTGGCGATCACCCAGTCGGCCGGCGGCCGGATCGTCAACCCGGACCGGATGTGGCACTACACCGAGGGCCTGAAGAACTTCGCCCCGATCTGGCCGAACCACGGCATCCGGATCCTGCCCGGCCCGTCGTCGATGTGGTTCGACGCCAAGGGCAAGCGCTTCTCGGCGCCGGACAACCCGGGTTACGACACCCTGCACACGCTCGGCACCATCACCGGCACCGGGTACGACTACTCGTGGTTCGTGGCCACCCAGGAGATCGTGGACCAGGAGTTCGCGCTCTCCGGCTCCGAGCAGAACCCGGACCTCACCAACAAGGACGTCTGGCAACTGCTGTCGCGGATCTGGCAGACCCCGGAGCCGATCCAGAAATTCGAGAAGTACGGCGAGGACTTCGTGGTCGCGGCCACGCTGCCCGAGCTGGTCGCCGGGATGAACCGGATCACCGGCACCAACCTGATCAACCTGGCCGACCTGCAGCGGCAGATCGAGGCCCGGGACCGTGAGATCGACAACGCCTACAGCAAGGACGCCCAGGTCATGGGTATCCGCAACGCGCTCTCCTACATCGGTGACTCGCTGAGCCGCACCGCCGGCGCGCACAAGCTCCTCGACTCGAGCAAGGGGCCGCTGGTCGCGGTGCGGCTCAACATCCTCACTCGCAAGACGCTCGGCGGTCTGCAGACGAACCTGTCGGGCCAGGTGCTCGACGCGTCCGGCGCGCCGATCCCCGGCCTCTACGCGGCCGGCGAGGTCTCCGGATTCGGCGGCGGCGGGGTGCATGGTTACCGATCATTGGAGGGTACGTTCCTGGGCGGTTGCCTCTTCTCGGGCCGGGCGGCCGGACGCGCAGCCGCCGCCGCTACCGCTTCGTGACCTGGATGCCGGCCAGGAGCGCGGCGAACCTCCACCGCAGTCGCTCCTGGCCGGTCCCGGTGAACAGCTCGTCCCGCACCGCGTGGATGTGCGGGTAGTCCTCGGCCCCGGCGTCGCGGACGGCCGCCACCTGATGGTGGTCGTCGGAGTCCCCGCTGTGCTCAGCGGCCGACGCGGTGGCCTGCTGCAGCAGCAGATCGACTCCCCAGGCGGCCTGCTGCTGCGGCACCCCGCGGTCGTGCAGCCGGCCGAGCACGACGTCGATCAGCCGCAGGTAGCGCGGACCGGACGGCCGCAGCAGCAGGACCGACCGGGCCAGCGCCGGATAACCCCACAGCAGCTGCGTGTAGTCGGCGAGCAGCCCGATCAGGTCCTGCTCCAGGTTCAGCGCCGCCAGCAACTCGTCGAGCAGGGCGCCGTGCAGCTCGGCGGTGTTCTCGACATAGACGTAGAGCGAGGCCGGCCCGGTGTCGAGTTCAGTCGCCAGCCGCCGCATGGTGACCTTCCCGAGGCCCTCCTCGCGCATGATCCGCAACCCGATCGCGACGATTCCTGCCCTGCTCAGGGGTGGTTTCGCCGGGCGGTCACGGCGGCTGACAGGCTCACGTCTCGGGCTCACCGCGCGATCGTAACGAACGCGTTCGCCAGCCGGTCCGGTGACGTACGGCACGAACGCGTGAGGTGCGCTCCTGCGTAATACAGGTAACAAGGTGGTATGAGAAAAGTCCTGCTTCTGCTGGCCGCCCCGGCCCTCCTCGCCGCCGGTTGCTCCAGCAGCTCCCCGTCGGCCGATCCGACGACGACGGCCACCACCGCGTCCACGCCGTCGGCGTCGACGTCACTCGGCTCGGCGCCCGGCGCCACGGCCGGCTCGTCCGCCACTGCGGCGCCGCAGCCGTCGGCCACCCGCTCGGACACCCCGGTCTCCGGCCTGCCGCGTTGCCACACCGCGGACCTGGCGGTGAAGCTCGGCCGGGGCGAGGGCGCGGCCGGCACGCAGTACATCTCGCTGGTCTTCACCAACAAGTCCGACCACAAATGCACGGTGTACGGATATCCCGGCGTCTCGTTCGTCGCCGGTGACGCGGGCACCCAGATCAACAACGGCTTCACCCGGGAGAACAGCGCGAAGGTCAAGGTGCCGCTGGCGCCGGGCGCGGTCGCCCACGCGACGATCGCCGGTCACGATGTCGGCTTCTTCGACGCGAGCAAGTGCAAGCCGGTGAGCGTGCGTGGTTACCGGGTGTACCCGCCGGACGAGACGGCGTCGATCTTCGTGGCCGCGCCGGGGAAGGCGTGCTCGGCCGCCGGCGTCGACCAGTGGCGGGTCCGGGCGATCGCGGAGGGCGCCTCGGAGTGATTAGTTGCCCGGGCCGGGCGCACCCTGCCCGGCCCGGGCACCCCTCTTCACCCAGAGGTCTTGAAGGTGGCGCGATCGAAGTCGGCGAAGCCGCCCTCGCGCCCCAGGTCCTGCACCCACAAACCGACGAACGCGCCGGTGAAGCCCCACGCCTCGGGCTCGCCGGCGACGACGTTCGCCGCGTACTCGTCCGACAGCGTGGTGGCGTCGAACGCCGGGCCGATCTCCTGCCATCGGGGCTCGGCGGCCGGGTCCGCGGCCCACGCGAACGACAGCTCGGGACCGTCGAAGCGCAGGCGCAGCGCCAAGCGTGACACACCGCTGAGATCGCGGCGGGTGTCCGGAACTTCCCGGACCTTGCCCGAGTCGCAGGCGAGCACGCTCAGCACCGGAGTGCCGTCGTCCTCGGCCGTCACGTAAAGGTAGTACCAGTTGCGGGTGTTGTAGTAGCCAGTAATTCCGGCGAGTTGCCGGTAGTTACGGGGCTGGAACTCCATGACCGCGTCGAACGTCAGGTGGCGGGCGGTCACCCGGCGGGCCACCAGGCTCGGCCGCAGCCGGGTCATCGGCGACTGGCCGCCGTAGATGCGCAGGTGGGAGGGGCGCTCAATGAGCGAGACCCAGTCGGGGGTGGCCGGCCGGCGCAGCGTCGACCAGTTCACGCCGAGGGTGCTCGCGTCGAAGTCGTCGTCCTCGAACCGCTCGGAGGAGACCGGCCGCTCGGCCGGAACCGGCACGCCCAGCGGGGCCGGGACGACGTCGGCGGGCACGCCGCCGGCGATCCGCGGCCAGCCGTCCTCGCTCCAGGTGACCTCCTGGATCGCCGACTCCCGGCCGAGCACGCAGCGGCCCAGCTCGGAGTAGGGGCGGCCGACCAGGTGCGCCAAATACCACTGGCCCGCGGGCGTCTCGACCAGGCTGCCGTGCCCGGCCTTCTGCAGAGTCAGCTCGGGGTGGCCGTTCGAGGTGAGCAGCGGGCCGGCCGGGTCCGCCTCATACGGCCCGAGGAGGTCTCTTGATCTGGCCACCGTGACCTGGTGCTCCCAGCTGGTGCCGCCCTCGGCCGTGACCAGGTAGTACCAGCCGTCCTTGCGGTAGAGATTGGGCGCCTCGGTGACCTTGGCCGCGGTGCCCTTGAAGATCATGTGCTCGTCGCCGGTCAGCGCTTTGGCGTCCCGGTCGTAGCGCTGGATCGAGATGCCACTGAAGCGGTTCCGGCCCGGGCGCCAGTCGGCGACCATCGACAGCATCCAGGTGCTGCCGTCCTCGTCATGGAAGAGCGACGCGTCGAAACCGCGGCCGTGCAGCACCACCGGATCGGACCACGGTCCCTCGATGGACGGCGCGGTGACCAGGTAGTTCTGCGGGTCCCAATAGCCGCCGGCGAACGTGGAGACGTCCGTGTAGAGCAGGTGGAACTCGCCGTGCGCGTAGGTCAGGCTGGGCGCCCAGACGCCGCCGGAGTCGCCCGCGCCGGTGAGGTCGAGCTTTTCCGTGGAGGTGAGGGCGCCGCCCAGCGGGCGCCAGTCGACCAGGTTCGCCGAGTGGTGCAGGCGCACGGCCGGGAACCACTCGAACGTCGAGGTGGCGATGTAGTAATCGGCGCCGACCCGCAGGATGGACGGATCGGGGTGGAAGCCGGTCAGCACCGGGTTGGTGATAGCCGCTCCGGCCGCGACCGCCGTCTCGGTGCTCGTCATCGCTCGTTACCCCCGAGGTCGTAAGTTCCGTGACTCTATCGCAACTTGCGAGTGGTGGTCCCCGTGATTTTGCTGGGAATGCGCTCGGCCCGGCCCCCGCGTGCGGGAACCGGGCCGAACGGCGCTTTCTACCTTCCGCCGCCGCGGAAAACCTCGCCGACGGTACGGAGGATGACCTTCACGTCGAGCCAGAGCGACCAGTTCTCGATGTAGTAGTTGTCGAACCGGGCGCGGTCCGAGATCGGGGTGTCGCCCCGCAGGCCACTGACCTGGGCGAGACCGGTCAGGCCGACCGGCACGCGGTGGCGCATGGCGTACTCCGGGTAGTCGACCGAGAAGCGGTCCACGAAGTAGGGCCGTTCCGGGCGCGGGCCGACGATCGTCATGTCACCGCGCAGGATGTTCCACAGCTGGGGGAGCTCGTCCAGCGACGTGCGCCGCATGAACTTGCCGAACGGGCCGACCCGCGGATCGTGGCCGATGTTCCAGTTGGTCTGCGACTCGGCGTCGTCGACCGGCCGCATCGAGCGGAATTTCAGCACGTTGAACGGCACGCCGTACCGGCCGATCCGCTGTTGCTTGAAGATGATGCCCTTGCCGCCCTCGAGGCGGGTGCCGATCGCGCAGACCGCCAGGATCGGGCTGAGGAGCAGCAGGGCGATGCCGGAGAAGAACACATCGGTGCTGCGCTTCACCGCCCATTTCGGACCGGACAGAATCGGACGGCGCAGGGGTACGACCGGGATCGCGCCGATGTGGTCGGGCGAGCCGACCGAACCGGGGAACTCGCGCAGCCGCGGCACCATCCACAGGTCGGTGCGGGCCAGGCCGGGCGCCCGGACCGCGCGCAGCAGGCGGCTCTCGGAGGAGTCGATGTCCGCGATGATCACCACGTCGCACTCGGTGTAGCGGACCAGTTCCTCGAGCGACTCCAGCTCACCGACCAGCGGCATGCTCTCCCGCTTGTTGTGCGGGGTGGACAGCACGTCGACGAAGCCGGCGAAGCGCAGGCCGTACTGCGGGTAACGGCGCAGCAGGCGGGCCAGCTCGACGGCGATCGGGCCGCCGCCCACGATGATCGCCGAGTGCTCGACCAGGCGCTTGCGGCGGGCGTAGATGACCGCGGCCCGGCTGATCGCGCGGGCCGGCAGCAGCAGCGCCGCCGAGATCGCGGCGAGCCGCAGGAAGCCGTCGATGTAGTTGATCGAGCCGTGCCGGCCGGCCACCACGATGGCGACCGCGGCCGTGGCGGCCAGGAAGCGGAAGTAGATCTGTGGGAGCTCGTCGAGCACGCTCAGGTGGCGGCGGGCGCGGTAGAGCCCGCCGAGGCCGAACGCGCCCACGGTGAGCAGCGCCATCGCGACGATGCCCTTCCAGTACTGCTGGCTCCAGGAGATCGGGGCGAGCAGCGCGGCCAGGTCGATCGGCAGCGCGAGCATCCAGGCCCGCAGCGCGCGAGTGCGGTTGGCGCTGGCCGACGGGATGTAGGGCAGCACCACGGTGGACCGTGAGTTGCCGCCCTCGACGATGATCCGCTCGGTCGGCGGATCCTCCGGGCTGCGCCGGGGCGCAGGGACGACCATCGGCTCCATCGACTGCTCCCCGTTAGGTTCCCACCAATCGAACTCGTCGTCCTGTTTGTCCGGCCCGTCCGCCCTCTTTGTGCGGTCTCCCGCAGCGTCGGGTGGCGGGCCGCCGCCCAACGGTTCCCGGGAGCGCCCCGGGATCGTAGGCCCCGTCTGCACCATCACGTTCCCCCGTGTTACGAAAGCGGCTCATCTACCGCGATCGACGGGGATGTTAAAGCTTGCTGTGCATCGACACCACCCGCTTCATCGATGGCTGCGCGGTTCGAAACCTATCGAATCATTGAGTGCTTTGACCGATTCGCACGCTTCGATGGTATTCGTGCTCCGGGCATTGGTCGCCAATTCCGGTCATTAAGGGAGCGAGTCGGCGCGAATGCAGTTCATCACATCTTCATTTTGCGCGCCTTCTCACTCAGATTTGGGGCAGTCCAAACTTGCGGCCATCAGTACGATCCGTGCCATGCCGACCAGTCAGCCGATCTACGACCGTGATGCCACCGAACTAATCGGCTTCGGCAGCGACGGCAACCTCCCGCCCGAGGTGCGGACGCACAAGAGCCCCAAGAAGAAGCGGAGCAAGAAGAAGATCGTCCTGATCTGCATCCTTGTCCCGCTGATCCTGATCGGCATCGGCCTGATCGGTGGTGGCCTCTACCTGAAGAACGTCGAGTCCAAGGTGCAGCGGGTGGACGCATTCACCCAGGTCCCCGAGGCCAGCCGCCCGCAGAAGGAAGCCGCCGCCGGCAAGGCGATCAACTTCCTGCTCCTCGGCAGCGACACCCGCGACCCGGAGAACGTGGGCGGGTCCCGCTCGGACACGATCATCGTGATGCACCTCAACAAGGACCAGTCGGCCGCGCAGCTGATCTCCATCCCGCGCGACACCTACGTGCACATCCCCAAGTCGGCCGACGGCAAGCACGGCAACGTCGACTCGAAGATCAACGCGGCGTACGCGTGGGGCGGCATCCCGCTGATGGTGCAGACCGTCGAGGAGTACACGAACATCCGCCTCGATCACGTTGCCCTGGTTGACTTCGCGGGCTTCAAGGACATCGTCGACGCGCTCGGCGGCGTGACGATCGACGTCGAGTCCACGTTCACCTCGACCCACTCGCTGAACGCGAACCACGAGCGGCACTTCGAGAAGGGCGTCCAGAAGATGGACGGGGCAGCGGCGCTCGACTACGCCCGCGAGAGGTACTCGTTCAAGGACGGCGACTTCGCCCGCATCCGCCACCAGCAGCAGGTCATCAAGGCGATCCTGGACAAGGCGTCGTCCAGCGGCACGATGTCCAGCCCGAGCCGGATCAACTCGTTCCTCAAGGCCACCACCGACACGGTCAGCGTCGACAAAGACCTGAACATGCTGTCGATGGCGACGCAGCTGCGCCACCTGGGAAGCGGCAACCTGAACTTCTACACCAGCCCCAGCGCTGGCACCGGCATGATCGGCGACCAGAGCGTCGTGAAGCCCGACAAGGCCAAGGCCAAGGCGCTGTACGCGGCCGTCCGCAAGGACGACACCGACACCATCAACAAACTGGCCGCCGGCTGATCGCTATTTGCCGCAATCTATTCGCCGAATAAATCACGCACCGTAATGGCCTCGTTCCGCTGACCGGCGGATTCGGGGCCATTGTGGGTGCGCACTAAGGCCGGAGTCGATCCGGGGGCGCGTGGCGTGCGCTGTGTCACTATCGAGGATAAGAGCCCAGGGCGAACGGTTCGGCGAGCGCTCTGACCATGGCTGAGAGGCAAGAACGGGGTCCCATGCGTGGGGAAGGCGCTGATAATCTTCAGCCGATGAGCACCGACCAGTCACCGGAGCGGGACGAGACCACCGAGGTGGTTTCGCCGCAGCCGGCGTCGTGGCCGCCGGAGATGAACTCGTACCCGGCCGACCCGATCTCCGGCCACCCGATCTCCGGCCACCCGGTGTCCAGTCAGCCGGTGTCCAGTCAGCCGACTTCCGGCTACCCCGTTTCCGGTCAGCCGACCTCCGGCTACCCCGTCTCCAGTCAGCCGACTTCCGGCTACCCGGCCTCGGGCGACTGGTCCGCCCAGACCTATCCGCCCGCGGTCACCCCCACCTGGCAGGTCTCCGGCGCGCCGGATCAGTCGCCGGGCGTGGCGCAGACCTCGGTGCCCCCGCAGCCGGCCTGGACCGACCCGCTCGCGGTCGACCCGAACAACTGGCAGCCCCGGATCGTCCCGACCCCGCCGCAGCCCAAGAGCAAACTGTGGATCGGCGTGCTGGCCGGCTTCCTGATCGGGGTGCTGCTCGCCGCCCCGACGGTCTACTTCCTCACGCCGGGCGACGGCGATCCGGCACCCTCCCCGACGACGCCCACCGCTGCCGCGGCGGCGCTCGGCCCGCTGGAGAAGAACCAGCTCGCTCTCAACCGGCCGCGGTTCCACGACGACCTGGCCGTTCTCGCCGCGTCGTGGCTGCCGTTCGTGACCAACTGCCTGGCCGCCGGCGAGGAGGGCGGCCCCCGGATGGGCGCGGACGAGAAAGAGCACGTGCTCTGCCGGTACGGCAACATCTTCATCCACTTCGCCTGGTACAAGACGCCGGTGGACCGCACCAACGCCCGCGAGGACCGCAAGCGGTTCAGCACCCAGTTCCAGAACGTGGCCCCCGGCCTCTCCGGTGCGGTGCAGAAAGCCCGGACCTCCGATCCGACGGTAGGCACCTACATCGAGTACGCGCTGGACTCGCACGGGCCGGCCGCCGGCATCTGGTGGGACGCGACCGACGACAAGACCGTCGCGATCTACCTCGAGTCCAGCTGGGACACCAGCCTCGGCAAGTCCTGGGACCCGCTGCGTGACCTGTGGCAGCGGCACAGTTGAGCAACACGGCACGGCTCCGTCGCCTCGCCGCCCTCGCGGCGGTGTTCACCGTGGCCCTCGCGACGCCCGCCCCGGCCCACGCCGCCGACGGCGGTTACGGCCGTAACGAGTCCATCACCTCCCTGGTCAACCCGTCGACGCTGGTCCTGGTGGCCACGTTCACCGGCACCCTGCGCGAGCGCGCCGGCGGCGACCCGATCGACGACGAGCCGGTCGTGCTGCGCCGCACCTGCAGCGGCATGGTGATCAACCCGGCCGGCTACGTCGTGTCGACCAGCCAGTGCGTGCGGCCCAGCTCGGACGTCCTGCTCGCCAACGCGCTGACCGTCGAGTCGCAGATCCAGGTGGTTCGCGGCGAGATGGCGGTGGAGCAGGCGGCCGATTACGTCACCACGCGGATGAAGACCGCCGAGTTCACCGGCGCCGACCGCGAGAAACCGCCGGTGTCCACCGTCGAGGCCTGGATCGACAGCTACCACGAGCGCGACGACGACGCGCGGGCGATCACCGGCTCGGTGGTCTACGCCCAGCCGATGTCCGGCGGCGACGTCGCCGTGGTCAAGCTGAACAAGGCCGGCCTGCCCGCGGTCGAGCTCGCCCGCGAGGACACCCTCGCCACCGGCGACCCGATCGTGCTGTCCGGCTATTACAGCGACGGGCAGCAGCCCAACGAGCTGTTCTCGCTGCGCAACGTCTCCACCACGGTCGGTGGCCTGGGCGGCACCAACCGGCTGACCATCAGCGACGGCATCGGGCCGCAAGCCCGTGGCGGCGCGATCTCCGACTCGACCGGGCGGCTCCTGGCCATTCAGGACGCCGACGTCAGCGCCACCGGCGAACCGGTCCGGGACATCGTCAAGGCCAGCCACATCCAGCGGGCGCTGGCCTCGGCCAAGGTGACGGCGTCGCTCAGCGATGCCGACCGGGAATACCGCTCCGCCCTGCAGGACTACTTCGCCGGCCGGTTCACCCAGGCCGCCGACCGCTTCGGCGCGCTGGCCGGCCGCGCACCCAACTTCTGGCCGGCCAAGCTCTACCGCGATCGGGCGATCGAACGGCGCGACGTCGACGGCGACGCGATCGTGAACGCCGCCCAGTGGGGCAGCTACGCCCTCGCCGTGGGTGCGGGAGTGCTGATTCTCGGCCTGCTGCACCTGGCCGGCCGCTGGCGCCGCCCGGCAACCGCGGCCCCCACCACCGACCCGCCTGCCGTTCGCACCTGGCCGGCAGCCGACGCCCCGGAGCAGGCCCCCCGGCCGGCCCCGGCCCCGGCCCTTCGTCCGGAGCCGAGGTCGCGTCCGGAGTCTGCGCCAGTGCAACGGCCGGAGCAGCCGCCCGCTTTCCGGCCGAATCAACCGGCCAGGATGGCCGACCCCGCGGATGCCGAGACCGTCGTCATGAACGTCCCGCCGCCGCGCGAGCCGATGGACGACGAGACGGCGATCCTGGAGCTGGACCGATCCCACTTCGGCCGCGATTTCGGCCGCTGACCCGAAGCTCCAAAAGGTCCGGACCCAAACGGGTCCGGACCTCTTCTTTGCCGTCGAGTGGCGGTGAGGGCTACCGGGTGGCGGGCTCGGCTGGGGTCGGCTGCCGGGGGCCGGACGTTCGGCTGCTCTGGGGCCACAGGATCACGGCGATCGAGTAGATGACCATGCCCAGCGATGAGCCCAGCAGGTAGCCGACCGCGTCCCATCGGGCCGCCATCAGCGGCGCGGCGATCAGGGTGACGACGAGCATGACGTACCGGGTCTGCAGGAGCGCGCTGAACTCGCCCCGCACGAACCGGCTCAGCGAGGTCCCGAACGACAGTCCCAGCGCCGCCTTCTCGATGCCGGCCGCGATGAGCGCGACCCCGACCGGGATGAAGGAGAGCGCCGGCACGAGTTCCCGCCCGCCGATGATGGCGAAGCCGATGATCACCGCACCGACCGCCATGAGCGCGGTGGAGACGAGACCGTCCCGCAGGTCGCTCAGGGCGCCGGCGGCGGCGTCGGCCTTGCGGCGATAGACCAGCACGCGGCGCAGGGTGATCGAGACGAAGGCGAGTGGCGCGTACACCTGCTGGAGGATGCGGACCGCGCCGAGCACCGCCGGGCTGACGAAGAACGCGGTGATCTGGATGGCCAGCAGCGGGGTGACGCCGACGAGGAACGCGTCGAAGGTGGCCGGCCCGAGCAGGCCCCGCCGCGACCCGAGCCATTGGCCGAGCCCGCGGAAGGCGGCCCGGCGGTGCGCGTAGGCCGCCGCCGCGAGGAGGAAGAACCCGGCGTTGACCACGGCCCAGGAGAGGCAGATCCCGAGCGGCGAGTGCAGCGCCGCGAAGGTCAGCATGGCCACCATCTGGGTCGCGAGCCAGGCGGCCGTCTCCACGAACGCGCCGCGCGGCGAGCCGGCGGCCACCCCGGCGGACCGGCCGATGTCGAGGACGATCGCGAACGGGATGCCGGCCGCGTAGGCGATCGCCAGGCCGGCGTCGACGTCCGGCACTACCAGCGCGGCCACGATGGCCACCAGCGCGCCGATGACGCCGCCGGTGAGCGAGGCACCGACCGCCCACTGGCAGGTCTTGTAGTCGGTCTTGTGGCCGGCGTGGGACTCAGCGAGCAGCGTGGCCTCGGCCAGCGACCGCTGGAGCACGCCGACGGTCAACTGGAAGATGAGGACGGCCGAGGCGGTGGAGCCCACCGCCGACAGCCCGCCGCCGTAGGCGAGGGACAGGCTGAAGACCAGGCTCGTCGCCATCAGGGCGAGCTGACCGAGCACCAGGGTGGCGGCCGACCAGGCGGCGGGGCTCTGCGGGATCCGGAGCCTCATCGGGTCTCTCCCACGGTCGCGGCCGGACGGCGGCGCAGGAGATTGCTGACGGCTCCGCTCACCACCAGCGGCAGCGCCTTGGCCACCGGGCGGCGCGTGGCCGGTTCGGCCCGGCCGGCGAGCAGGTCGGCGAGGGCGCGAGCCGCCGCCTCCGGGTTGCGGAAGTCGGCGAAGGCGTACGGGGCGCCGGAGACGGCGGCGGATTCGGGCAGCCCGCCGACGCGCGAGATCAGCATCGGCCGGCCGCGGAGTCCGGTCTCGACCGCCACCCGGCCGAACGGCTCCATCCAGGTCGACGGGATCAGCGCGACGTCGATGTGGGCGCAGAACGCGTCCGCGTCCATCTGGCCGGCCAGCACGATGCGGACCGATTCCTTGGCGGCGAGCTCGTTGATGGTGGCGACGTAGCCGGGCTCGCCCTCGCCGGCGAGCAGCAGTTGGACCGGGCGGGAGGTGGTCCGCTGGTAGGCGGCGACGGTGCGGATCGCGGCCTCGATGCCCTTGACCGGGCTGAGCCGGCCCAGGTAGCCCACCACGAGATCGCCGTTGCCGCGGCGGGGCGGGGCGGGCGTGGTCTCGCTGAACGCGAGCGGCAGGCCGACCAGGGCGTCGTCAGCGTTGATGACGCCGGCGCGGCTCAGGTCGGTGCGGACGAACTCGGAGACGCAGACCGCCTGGGCGTCGGCCGGGGAGGCGCGCTGCATGATCGACTTCTTCACGGTGCACTCACCGCAGATGTCGGCGCAGATGTTCTCGCCCTTGAGCCGGGAGCGGCGCCAGCAGGTGTCGCTGAGGTCGTGATAGACCCGGACGTACCGGAAATGGTCGCTGCGCACCTGGCGGATGAGCCACGGCCCGGTGCGCGCCATGTTGTGCGCCACCACGATGTCCGGGCCGAAGTCGCGCACCTGCTGGGCCAGCCGGGAGGCCACCCCCGGCACCGTCCAGGCGGTCAGGAACTCCAGCGCGTGCCGCACCCGCGAGCCGGCATGGACCCGGCGGGCGAACGGCCGGTGCACGGAGTGGATGGTGACCGGCCCGTCCTGGTAGGTCTTCTCCACCGCCCCCGGCACGAACACGGCCACGTCGGCGGATTCGGCCAGCTTCTGCGAGACCGACCGGGCGGTGCGCTCGGCGCCGCCGACGGAGTCGGGCCACCACCAGTCGGCCAGCACCGCGATCCGGGGCCGGGCCGTGTCCAGTTGGATGTCGGGAAGTGGTGCGGGGCGGGTCAGGCCCCACCGCCGGCCGCGCCAGGCGAGGGTGGCGGCGAGCAGGGTGAAGAACGCGGAGGCGGCGAACGGGACCTGGGAGCCGAGCGGCCCGCGCAGCAGGCCGATCTGGCACGCCGCGAACAGCACCGACGCCGCGGTCCCGATGCCGGAGACGCGATAGCCGAGCTTCCGGTCCATGGTGCGAGTGAGCCGGCCGTAGAAGAAGAACAGCACGATCACGCCGACCAGGCTGAACTCGAGGTAGACCTCGGTCCAGTAGGGCAGCGCCAGGTTGGTGAACTCGTAACCGCGACTGGCCGCCACCACGTTGCCGGCGCCGATCGCCTTGCCCTCCCACAGCGACCGCGGCACCCAGAAGAGCAGGGCGGAGATGTGGTGGTGGCCCCAGGTGTGCCCGTGGGCGTCGACGTAGTAGACGGAGTTGACGGTCTGCTGGAAGCCGTCGAAGTCGAACGTGTAATAGGCGTCCAGGCCGAAGCGGAGCGTCCCGCGGGCGGCGCTGTTGCGGAACGAGTTCGCCAGTGGGTAGAGCACCGCGAGGCCGAACAGCAGGCTGAGCGTGAACGCCGTACGCCATCGCTGCCGGTCGATGCGGACGGCGGCGAGGAAGGCCGCCAGCAGCACGCTGAACGCGAAGAACCGGCTGGCCGACAACGGGTTGTTGTAGATCATGTTGAGGACGGCGGCGACCGCGGTGGCCATCAGCAGCAGGCGCCGCGCGCGCAGGTCGGCCCAGTTGCGGTTGCGCCAGCAGATCAGGCACAGCAGCAGGGCCACCACCGAGACCGCCGACGGGAGGATGCTCAGCAGCCCGAGCAGCGACTGGTCCTGTCCGCTGCGCAGGCCCGCGGCATCGATCGCGGCCTGCAGCGCGTCGCGGTCCATGAACCGGACTTTCAGGCCGCCGGTCTGCGGCAGGCACCACGCGGCCAGCAGGGTCGCGACCGCGGTCACCACGATCGCCTTCTCGATGGTGATCTCGGTGCGCCCGGCCGGCGCCCGCTGGATCCGCGGCCGGGTGAGTGCGTGGCCGATCAGGTAGGGCACGATGGCGCAGAGGACGATCACCTGTGCGGTCACGTAGAACTGGTAGAGCGGCAGATCGGGCCAGGCCAGCCGGTTGTCGCGGATCTGCAGCAGCGGCGCGAAGCCGACCCACACCGCGGCGAAGGCCAGCAGGGTCACCGCCGCCGGGGAGAACTCCCCGATGTAAGTGATCCGGACCAGCCCGAGCAGGGCGACGGCGACGATGACCAGGCCGAGCCAGCCGGCCGTGGTGGGGCTCGGCATCACCGTGGTGATCGCGAGGAAGACAGTCAGAATGCCGACCGCGACACTCGCGACCGCGGGCGCGATGCGCGGTCGCCGTTTCCGGTGAGCGACAGCTCGCGCGTTTTCTGACATCTGCCGTATTCCCGTTCGTCGTGGGGGACGCGACGCACCCACTCGACCAGCGAGCAGACGGTTGCGTGGCTCCCCGTAGCCCGCACTCAACCCGGTACTCAATCCCGCTGCCATGCTGCCTGTCAATCCGGCGGGACAATCGTTACCGATATCTCAAGGCGCCGTGCAGGATCGATCGGGATGATTACGGAAGGTGACGCCCCGGAGGGCCGAACGATCAATGATCACCGTTGTACGCTTCGCCCGACGTCGTCCACACCGGGAGCCCACGCTTGACCTCGCGAATGCGGAGCAGAACCCTCGCCGCGCTCCTGATGGTGGTGTCGATCAGCGGTTGCTCCTCGAAGTCCGGTGCCAAGCCGGGCTCCCCGGTCTTCATGCCCGCCGCCCCGGCGGCCGGCGCGTTCAGCCTGGCCGACGACTTCAACGACGTCGCCCCGGGCGCGGCCGCCCCGGGCTGGGTGGCCGCCGCGGCCGGTGGTCCGGCGGTCGCCGCGTTCCCCGACACCGTCGACCGCAGCCTGCGGATCACCCGGCCGGCCGGCGCCGCCGCGATCCAGGCGCACCGTGATTTCCCGTCCGTCGAGGGCGTCGTGGAGGTGCAGGCGCGGGTCCAGGTGAAGGACTGGTCGGCGGATTATGACGTCTTCGAGCTCGCCTCCACCGAGGGTCTGGTGGCCGCCACGGTCGGCGTCAGCCACGGCCGGTTCGTCGACGCGGCCGGCGAGGGTTTCGCCCCCGCCGATCCCGGCCGGTGGTACACGTTGCGCGCCGTGCTGAACACCGCCGATCGGAAATACGACCTGATCATCGATGGGCAGCAGGTGCGCACCGCGATGCCGTTCACGGCCGCGGCGACCGGCATCGCGCGTTTCTCGGCGGGGGTGCGCACCGGTTCGGCCGGCACCCTGTTCGTCGACAACGTGACCGCCCGCGGCAATCCGGCGCCGTCGGTCGGCTACGTCCTGTTCGACCAGTTCAACGACAAGCCGCTCGGGGCCACCGTCGCCGCCGTGCCGAGCGACGAGGACCGCAGCCTGCAGCTGGCGCACCGGGACGGCGGCGCGGGCGCCACCGCGATCCGGCCGTTCGCCGCCCAGGCCGGTGTCGTGGTGGTGCAGGCCAACGTCCGCACCGACGAGCTCAGCGGCGCGAAGGTCGCCCTCGACGTGCGCGACGCCGCCGGCGGGATCGCGGCGTCGATCCAGTTCAAGGGCTCCGCGCTGGTCTATGACGACGGCGCCACCGCCCATCCGCTGACCACGGTCGCGCTCCGCGAGTGGTACACGGTGAAGCTCGTGCTGGACGTGCCCGCCCGCCGCTTCGAGGTCTACGTCGACGGCCGCCGCTTCGCCCCGCCCGCGCCGGGCGCCGTGCTCCAGCCGCGCTGGTCGTTCCGCGACGCCGGGGTGAGCACGGTCGACCAGCTGTTCTTCGGGGTCGGCCCGGGCCCGGCCGGCACCGTCCGGATCGACAACCTGATGGTCTTCCCGCCGGTCAGCACGCCCCCGGGCAAGGTCCTGGACGTGCGGCAACCGCCCTACGGCGCGACCGGCGACGGCATCCGCGACGACACCGCCGCGATCCAGCGGGCGATCAACGAGGTCCCGAAGGGCGGCACGGTGTTCCTGGCCGGTGGCGTCTTCCTCACCGGCGCTCTGCTGCTGCACTCGGACATGACCCTGTGGATCAACCAGGACGCGGTGCTGCTCGGCTCGACCGACGACGCCGGCTACCCCGAACTGCGCAAGGACGCGGCCGGTACGCCGTTCTCCGGTGGCCTGCTCAACCGGGGCCTGGTCACCGCGGCGAACACGGCGCACGTGCGGATCGAGGGCGGCGGCACGATCGACGGCAACGGCGGCAAACCGGCCTGGGGGATCGAGGGCGGCACGAGCCGGCCGGCCCTGATGGCGCTCACCCGCAGCCAGGACGTCATCATCCGCAACCTGCACGTGCGCGACTCGGCGACGTGGGCGATCGTCCCCGACGAGATCGACGGCCTGCTCATCGCGGACGTGACCGTCGACAGCCGGATCTACGCCAACCGCGACGGCATCGACGTCGTCGACAGCCACGGGGTGCTGATCGAGCGGGTGGCGGTCTCCTCCGACGACGACGCGATCTGCTTCAAGTCCTATTCGGCCAAGGGCGTCGACGGCGCGGTCGTGCGGTTATCGACCGTCGGCCAGTCGGTCCGGGCCAACGGCGTCAAGTTCGGCACCGGCAGCGTCACCGCGTTCCGCAACGTGGTCGTCGAGGACGTGCTGATCAAGCACGTCGACAAGGCCGCCCTGGTGGCGCTGGCCGTCGACGGGGCCGCGATCAGCAACCTGTCCTTCCGGCGGATCACCGTCGACGACGCGTTACGGGCGGTCTTCGTTCTGCTCGGCCGGCGCACCGGCCCGGACGGCACGGACGCGCCGCCGCGCTGGGTGAGCGGCGTCGCGTTCGAGAGCGTCTCCGGCGAGAACCTGACCGAGCCGTCGGCGCTCTCCGGGCAACCGGTCGGCGGCGTCGACCGCCGCCTCTACGCCATCCTGCTCAGCGACGTGCGCCAGGCGGTCGTCGGCGGCGTCCGGAAGCAGGTGCCCACGCCGACCGAATACCGCGGGCTCTACCCGGAGAGCAACCTCTGGACCGGCCCGACGACGGTGCCGGCCAAAGGCTTCTACCTGAACCACGTCAACGGCGTCACGAGCCGTGGCAACACCGTGGTGACCTGGAAGAAGGACGTCCGCCCGCCGATCGCGCTGCACGACGCCCTCGCCGTCACCAACGGCTGATCAGCCGCCCGAGGGCGCCGACGCCGGGTGCGCGGGCGCCGCGGCCAGCAACTGGACCAGATGCGCCGTCGCGTCCCGCCAGGAACGGCCGCCCACCTCGGCGGTCGGCACCGGCAGGATCCCGCTCTCCACCTGACGCAGCGCGCGCACCATCGCCTCCGGGCTCCAGCTGTCCATCCGCACCGCGGCCCCGCCGGTCGCCTCGTGCAACGCCGGGTCGGGGGAGATGACGGTCGGCGTGCCCAGCCGCAACGCCTCGGCGGCGGGCAGGCCGTACCCCTCGAAGTGGCTCGGCATCAGGAACGCCGCCGCGCCGGTGAGGGCGGCGGCATACTCCTCGTCGGACACCCGGTTCAGGAAGATCACGCGAGGCGCTGCCGGCGACTCCGCGGCGACGCGGCGGAACTCCTCGGCCGGGTCACCCCCGGTCAACACCACGAGGATGTACGACGGGAGTTGCGCGACCGCCTCGATCGCGAGCTCCACGCCCTTGTGCGCGGCATGCCCCGCGACCAGCAGGTATTGCCAGCCGGACTGCCACACCGCGGACAACTCAGCGGGCAGCGCGCCGGGCACCACGCTGAGGTCGCTGCCCGGGTGCCAGACGGCCGTGCGGGAGTAGTCCACGCCGTACACCCCGAGCAGATCGTGGCGGGTGCGGGCGCTCACGCAGATGAGCCGCTCGGAACGGCCGATCGCGGTGCCGTAACTGAGGCGCCGATATTGCCTCACCGACGCCGACAGGTTGTGCGGCCACAGCTTGAAAGCCAGGTCGTGCACGATCGTGGTGACCGGCAGCCGGCTGCCCCGGATCGCCAGCGACGGGCTCAGCGACAGCACCCGGGTGCTGTCGTCCTGCTTGCCGGTGACCCGGCGCAGCGTCTCGGTGGCGCCGGCGATGGTGCCGAGCCGGCCGCCGTCCTGAGAGCTGACCACCTCGGCCTCGCAGGTCCGGTCGGCGGGCGGCTGCCAGCCGGGCGGCGCGGCCACGATGCGCAGCGTCTCCGCCGCCGGCCAGTAGCGCACCAGCTCGCTGAGCACGCGGGTGATGCCGCCGGCGCCGACGCCGCTGCAGTCGACGATCGTGGTCATCGGTTCACCGGGTCTCATCGTCGATCCAGCGGGCCATCCGGTCGGCGAACCGGTCGCCGGAGAACGCGTTGGCGTGCCACCGGATCCGGTCCGGGTTGAGCTCGTGCAGCCGCTGGACGGCCTGCGCGTACGGCCCCGGCTCGAGGCTGTCGAGCAGGAAGCCGGTCTCACCCTCGACCACCGTCTCGAGCAGACCGCCGCGGCGCAGCCCGAGCACCGGGGTGCCGCACGCCTGCGCCTCGACCGGGATGATGCCGAAGTCCTCGTGCGCCGGGAACAGCAGCGCCCGCGCCCCCCAGTACAACTGGCGCAGCCGGTCGCGATCCGGGCGTACCTCGAAATGAATCGGCACCCGCTTGCCGGCGGCAAGCCGCCGCAGCCGCTCTTCCTCCGGCCCGGACCCGGCAATGATCAGCGGCAGGCCGGCGGCTTCGGCGATTTCAATGATCAAATCAAAGTTTTTGTACGGGATCCAGCGCCCGATGCCGAGCAGGTAGTCCCGTGACTGGTACTGATCCTGCGCCGGCGCGCCCGCGAAGTAGGGCACGTCGACCGGCGGGTTGATCACCGCGGCGTCCCGCTTCCAGAACCGCTGGATGCGCCCCTGCACCTCGCGCGAGTTCGCCGCGTACGCGTGCACGTGCTTGCTCAGCTGGATGTCGGCCTTCTGCAGCACCCGGCGCGGCATCTTGAGCATCGGGTGCGAGCCGCGGCCGTCGAAGTCCGGGCTCCACACGTAACGCGCGGGGGAGTGGATGTAGCTCAGGTGCCGCGTCTCGGCCGGGTCGCCCAGCTTCACCGTGTGCGCGAACGCGTGCGACGACGAGATGACCACGTCGAAGTGGTGATTGGACAGGGTGCGCCAGACCAGCGGCATCGCCGGCAGGGCCAGGGCTTTGCTCTTGGTCAGCGGCGTGCGCGACAGCCAGGACTGACCCAGGCGCAGTCGCTCGGTCTCGACGCCCTCGTCGGCCCAGAGGACCAGGCGCTCGGCGTGCGGGAGCAGCTCGGCGATGGCCAGGAAGACCGCTTCGGAGCCACCGGTGGCACCGAACCACTCGTGGACCACGGCCACCGAGCGGTCGCCCAGCAATGGCAGTTGTGGCAGGCGGGCGGTCGAGTCGTACAACGTCATGAGGCGGCGCCTGTCACTATTTCCCCCGAAATGCGCGCACGCGTGGGGGATATGCCCCACGCTCGATGGCGGCACTAACTTAGTAGGCGGCTGCACGCATCTGTCAATCCGAATGTGTGATATCAACACCAAGATCACTCACCGCGCCTCCTTTCCCGGTCCTTCTGCGCCGGGTGGATCTGCGTCGGGCGGGTCAGAGGTCGACGGAGCCGAGCAGGTCGAGCATCAGGTCGGTGTTGTCGATCGCGGCCTGCAGATTCCGCCGGGCCTCCCGCAGCCGCCGTGAGTGCGCGGCGAGCGTGCGCACGTCCCCGGCGGCCACCGCGCCCCGGGTCGACGCATTGACCTCCACCAGCGTCTGCAGGGCATCGGCGGCCTGGGCGGCGGCGAGCGGGATCGGATCGGTGCGGCTCTCGTGCGCCAGCGCCGGAAGCGGGGCGCAGGCCCGCCGCAACTGCCACGAGACCAGATCCGCCCGCGCGGCCGGGTCGGCCGCCGCCAGTTGCCGCTGCCACAGCGCGAACCGGGCTTCCCGGCTCAGGCGCAGCCGATCCGCCGCCATGGCCTCGCCCTGGGCGGCGCCGAGCAGCGCGCTGGCCAGCCAGGCCCGCTGCCCCTCGGCCGTCCCGCTGGCGGTCTCGTCGATCCCGAGCGCGGCCAGTGCCGCCGTCAGTCGGCCCACATCCTCCGCCTCGTCGGCGTTCTGCATGGCGGAACGCTATCGATCGATGCCTCAACCGTCCGCGCGCCACGCCCCACCCCGTGCGCCGGATCCAGCTTTACCTCCCACGCCGCGATTTTGATCAGTTCGGGCCAGGGTTTGCGGAATCGTTCGACGTCTGCCGGTCGAGCGGATCATGTGCCAGGCGCGGCCCCGGCATCGGGCGGCCCGGCGGCCGTGGCCGCCGGGCCTGCTCAGCCGGTCGTCAGAGGTCCCGTGTGGCGAGCTTGTTGTCACCCGGAACGTCGCGCCGGCCTGGCTGCTCTCGCGAGACGCTGCGCGTGTTCGTTGTCAGTGGAGGCGCTGCAGCTTGCGGGCGGCGGTGATGGCGATGGCGTTCGCCTCCTGCGGGGTCACCGGGGCGGTGCCGATCAGCATGATCGTGAGGGCTGTTCCGCGGTAGGCGACCGCGATCATCTTGCCCTGGACGGTCATCCCGACGGCGGGCAGTTTGGCCGTGAAGGCCACGCCGGCTGCGGCGTCGCCCATCCGTGCGACGCGCAGCGGGGTGAGGCGCAGGCGGATCGCCTGGCCCGAGGCCGGGACGTTGGTCAGGACCGTCGGGCACTGGTGCGGGGCGATGGCCACGCCGTCGACGATATCGAGGGCCGCACGCGGGCCGGTCGAGGTGATCGACTCGAAGAGCATCGTCCCGAGACCGTTCTTGGCGAACGCCGCGGCGGCCGTGCGGCCCCGGTGCACACCGGCGCTCGTGCCGATGTGCTGGTCGCAGATGTCAGCGTCGGTGTTGATGTCGCCCATCATCGACATCCCGCTGCCACCGGTCATCGTTTGATAGCCGGCCGGTAGGTCGTTCGTCGTGAGCAGCGCGCCGGTCAGCGGTCGCGGCCGGGGCGCGACGGCCACGGATGCGAACCCGGGCGCGGACGCCGCCGTGGCCGCTCCGGCCTGGGCGGCCGCGGCCGGCGATGCGAGGGCCGGCACGGGCGCCGCGAGCACCACCGCGCCGACGGCGGCGACAGCAAGTCTGACTGATTTGTACCCAATTTTCCGCATTTCCTTACGGTAACCCGCGGGTGCGCCCCGATCGTGGAGATCGGTGCCGCCGCGAAGGGGGCGCCCCGAGCGGGTGACGCGAGGCCGGGGCGTGGGGGCCCGGAGGGCAGGACGAGGGATTGAGGCCTGGAGCGAGGGGCTGAGGCGCGAGGGGCTGAGGGGCGAGGGGCTGAGGGGCGAGGGCTGGGGCGAGGGGTGATCGCCGGCCGGCCGCGAGGTTGCCGGCCGGCGATCGGCTCTTGCCGCCGAGGACGGCGGTTTTTCGGACGACCCACCCGCCTGCCGGATCTGGGCAAGCCGGCTGACGAGTGGGTCGGTCTTGACGGTCGCCCGGCGCCGCGTGTCAGGCGGCGTTCGCTGTGTGTCAGGCAGCGCTCGGGTTTGCGCCGGGCGACCGAGTCTCGGTTGGTGCGCTCAACGCCGGCGGGCGAGGTCGGCGGAGTGCTGGTTGGAGCGGAGTGGCTTGGGTGGGGCGGAGTGGCTTGGGTGGGGCGGAGTGGCTTGGGTGGGCGGAGTGGCTTGGGTGGGGCGGAGTGGCTTGGGTGGCGCGGAGTGGCTTGGGTGGCGCGGAATGGCTTGGGTGGCGCGGAATGGCTTGGGTGGCGCGGAGTGGCTTGGGTGGGGCGGAGGTGCTGGGTGGAATGGCGGCGGCAGCCCACGCGGGGGGTCGGCGCGTGGGATGCCGCCGCCAGGTGAGAGTGGGGTTTCGGGCAAATCTCCGCTGTGGCCCGGTTTCGTCCTCTCCTTTCCTGGTGCAAATGGGCACGGCGGAGCCATCGGTGAATTGCTGCGGGTTTGGTCTTCGGGGGCCGCGGGGTCCGGACGGCCGTCTCAGCGGTGCTGGGCTGGGCTCAGCGGGTGCTGGCGAAGTGGTCGGCGATGCGACGCAGAGCGGTGATGGTCTCGAGGTCGCGGCCGGGGTCGTCCTGGGTGGGCCAGGCGCTGCATTTGACGATCACTACATCGGCGGACGGGTCTATGTAGAGGTATTGGCCGTGGACGCCCACGGCGGCGAACGCGTCGAAGGCGGTGCTGCCGAGCGTCCACCATTGGTTGGCGTAGCCGTAGTGGGGGTAGCCGCTGGGGCCGAGGGCGCCGACCGCCAGCTGCGGCAGGTCGCTTCCCCGGCTGCGCCGGACCCAGTCGCGCGGGACGACCTGGCGGCCGGCCACGACGCCGTCGTGGGCCATGAGCAGGCCCAGGCGGGCCACGTCGCGGGCGGTGGCGTTGAACGAGCCCGCGCCGAGTGCGGTGCGGGGGCGGGCCCGGGTCAGCCAGTAATAGGCATCCCGGTCGGCGCCGAGGTGGCGCCACAGGCGGTCGGCGGCGTAGGACGCCAGGGTCATCTCGGTGGCGGCCTCCAGGACCCAGCCGAGAACCTGGGCGTCGAGGGTCGAGTAGTTGAAAGCCTCGGCGGCCGGGGCCCGACGCTGCGTCGCCCGGACCACGGCGGCCAGGTCGCCGCCGCCCATCGCGGCCTGTTCGAAGCGCTTGATGTCGCTGTCCGGCACGTCCCACACCTCGAGGCCGCCGACGCCGCTGGTCATGGTGAGCAGCTCGCCGAGCGTGACCTCTTCGTAGGCCGAGCCGACGAAGTCCTTCCGGTAGTCGGCGACCCGGTCGTGCAGGCTGTCGATCTTGCCTTCGGCCATCGCGATGCCGATGAGCAGCGAGGTGACCGATTTCGAGACCGAGAAGAGCTGCATGCGGGTGCGTGGGCCGGCGAAGACGCCGGGGTAGTACTCGTGGATGACGCGGCCGTGGTGCAGCACCACGAACGCGGTGGTGTTGGTGCGCCGGTGCAGTTCGTCGAGGGTGCGGTCGGTGCCCTCGAAGCGGTAGGTCAGGTCGAGCCGGTGCGACTCGAACGGGAGCGGCCGGTGCACGTCGCCGCGGGACACCCGCTCGGTCGGCATCAGCCAGTTCATGTGGGTGAAGGTGAACTCGCTGAACGGTCGCCGCATCAGCAGGTCACCCTGCCTGTCCCACCAGGAGGGAGGTCGGGCGGCCCGTGCGGGCCGTTCGGTGGTGCTTGTCATCTCGTTACTCCCCGTGCTCGGACGGTTGCGCTGCGCCTTCGAACACTTCACGAAGAGTCGGGCCTTGTGGTTCATCGATCGGCTCGAGGTAACTGTTCATCATCGCCAGGATCGCCATGCCGGCCAGGTTGTCGCCAGGGCCGTCGCCCAATACACCCGAGCCAGGGTCACCCAGATGGCGGATGACGAAGCCCTCGGTGATGGCGGCCAGGATGTTCGTGAACTGTTCGAGGGTGATGCCCCGGCGCAACCGGAAGCCGCGGGACGCGATGGTCTGCTCGTAGACCTTCATCCAGGGCTCGAGGGCGCCCGCGTAGTTGTTGGCGATCGCGTCGTGGATGCCGTCGTTGCGGTCGGCCGTCGCGCAGACGACCAACTGCAGGCGGAACAGCGGCATCCGGCAGACCGCGAGGATCTCGTGGAACGCGGCGCGGTGCACGGCGTCGACGAAGCTGTCGTCTTCCGCCAGCCAGTCGCCGCGCGTCTCCAGCTCGGCCCCGTATTGCGGGTCGTAGTTCATCGCGTGGAACAGGAACGCCAGCAGGTCATTGAGGTAGTCGTCGTGGCTGGCCCAGGTCGACCTGTACGGGCCGGTCCCGCGCTGGCGCAGGAATGGCGGCTCGAGCTCGGCCACCTCCCGCGACAGCGCCCGCTCGGACAAGAAGTTGAGACCCGACCAGTACTCCTTGCGCCCGTCACTGTTCGGCGCCGCCACTTTCGGGGCGCCGAGGTTGCGTTCTACGAGGTTTGCCCCCGCCTTGAGGTAGGAGGCGACCTTGAGCGAGTTGACGAGCGCGGCACGGGTGGACTCCCGGACACCCTTCACACGGGTGACGATGCCGGAAAAGTCCTGGCTGTAAGGATAAGGCAGGTCCTTCTTGCCGTACGTCATGAGTCGATTGTTGTCCGAATTCCAGGCAACTCAAGTGCGCACGTGCGTAGTACTCGGAGGCTAGAACTCTGGACATTTCCAAATACGAAAATGTGGCTATTAGTAGCGGTGCAATTACGCTATGCGGTCGTACGTTCCTGGCGACGGCGTTCGCGCTGCTCCTGGGTGTAGCGCTTACGGGCCGCGAGGTCGCGCTTCCACTGTTCGCGGGAAGATGCGTCACAGCCTTGCACGGCGCCCTTGGTCTGTGCGGGCCCGATCAGGGACCGGAAGAACCAGTCGTGAAAAGTGTCGCGGAACCACGTGCGCATGGCAGGCCTCCAAATAGTTTGTGCACCAACTGTTGGTGTACAAACTATCGGTAGGATGGGGTGGAACTGAAGGGGGACGGGCAATTGAGTGACCAGGATCCGCTCGCGCTGGAGGAGCAGGTCTGCTTCGCCCTGTCGGTGGCGGCCCGCGGCGTCGTGGCCGTCTACCGCCCGCTGCTCGAGCCGATGGGCCTCACCCACCCGCAGTACCTGGTGATGCTGGCCCTCTGGCAGTACGCCCCGGTTTCCGTCCGCCGGCTCTCCGACCTGCTGCAACTCGACCCGGGCACGCTGTCGCCGCTGCTCAAGCGACTGGAGGCGATCGGTTACCTGCGCCGCGACCGCAAGGCCGGCGACGAGCGCAGCCTCGCCATCACGCTCACCGAGCCCGGCCGGGCGCTGCGGGCCGAGGCCGAGAAGATCCCGCCGGCCGTGGTCGAGCGCCTGGGCATGCCGATCGAGGAGCTCCGCTCGCTGCACGCGGCGCTCACCCAGGTGATCGCGGCGGCAAGATAGACGCATGCGGATCGCCGCCTTCAACGTGGAAAACCTCTTCAACCGCGCGAAAGCTCTCGATCAGCGCACGTGGTCACTCGGCCGGCCGGTGCTGGAGGCGTACCAAAGCATCTGCTCTTTGCTTGAAGAGGTTGTCTATAGCGATCAGATCAAGCATGAGATCCTGCGTGAACTGGGCAAACTCGGGCTGCGCCACAGTGATCAGGCGAAGTTCGCGCGGCTGCGGCAAAATCGCGGGCGGCTGCTGCGGCGCTCGCGCGACGGGCAGGTCAGAGTCATCGCCGGCGGCCGCGCCGACTGGATCGGCTGGGTGGAGCTGACCACCGATTTCCGGACGCCACCCCGCGCCGGCACCGGCCGTCACAGCCTGCGGTAGGCCTTGATCGAGGGGAGCGCGCGCCCGGTGAAGTCGAACTGGGTCAGGTTGTCGTTGGACGCCTCCGCGCCCGGCTGCCAGCCCACCCCCGGGATCCACTCCGGCTCCCAGGCCAGGAAGCCCAGCCCACGGCCGTCCGGCACCTGCTTCAGCACGTCACGCACGGCCTCGTAGAAGCCGGCCTGCCCGGCCGGGGTCGCCGGGAAGCGGTCGGCGTCGGGCAGCACCGTGTCGGCGCCGACGATGTTGCCGCGCCCGTCGCCGTCCTCGAACGTCCACGGGTAGGACACCTCGGCCAGCAGCACCGGCTTGTCGTAGCGCGCGACCGAGTCGACCAGGTTCGCCTGCAGTTCAGCGAGGGAGCCGTGCCACATCGGGTAGTACGACTGGCCGATGATGTCGAACGGCACGCCGTACGTGGTGATGTTGTCGAAGAACCACTGGGTGTCGCCCATCTTGCCGCCGCGGTCGATGTGCAGCACGATCTTGGCGTCGCACTGACCCTCCCGGGCGCCCTTGATCCCCGACTTGAGCAGGTCGGTGAAGGCCTGCCACTGCTGGGTGCCGTCCGGCAGATAGAGCTGCCCGGCCGGCCACAGGATGCCGCTGGTGATCTCGTTGCCGATCTGGATCATGTCGACCGGCGTGCCCTGCCTCGCGAAATCTCGGACGAGCTCCCGCGTGTAGCTGCGGATCTTGGCGATCAGGCCGGGCAGGTCGGTGGGCCAGCTCGCCGGGATCGGCTGCTTTCCGGGGTCGGCCCAGAAGTCGCTGTAGTGCGGGTCGAGCAGGATCTTCATGCCCGCCCGCTTGGCCCGTTTCGCCAGGCCGAGCGCGCGGGCCTGGTCGCTGTAGCCGTCGGGCGGATCGACCCAGACGCGCAGGCGCATGTAGTTGGCGCCGGCGTTGGCGAGGATCTGCTCGGCCGGGCGGACACGGCCGGCCAGGTCGCGGTAGCGGACACCGGCCTCCTCGAGCTGGGGGAGGAAGGACAGGTCCGCCCCGCGCACGGAAAGGGTGGTCTTCGCGGCGTGGGCCAGCGCTTGTTTCGGCAGAAGGGCGGAGACGGCAAGGCCGCCGGCGCCGGCGAGCAGCGAGCGGCGGCTGAGTGAGGATGACATATGGAAATACCTCTCAGTCCGGTGACGACTGTGAGCGCTCACGGTGCTCTGGCCTAGATGGAATGTCAAGGGCGGGGATATCGTGCGCGCATGCCCGACGTTCACCCCAAGTCGCGCGGCGCCGCCCGCCGGGCCCAGCGCCGCGGACCCACCATGGAGGACGTCGCCGAGATCGCGGGCGTCTCCCGCGGCACGGTGTCGCGTGTGCTCAACGGCGCGACCCACGTGAGCTCGGCCTCGCTGGCCGCGGTGCAGGAGGCGATGCGGCAGACCGGTTACGTGGTCAACCAGAACGCTCGCAGCCTGGTCACCCGCCGATCGGGAGCGGTCGCGTTCGTGCTGTCCGAGCCGCCCGACCGGCTCTTCGAGGACCCGGTGCTGAGCACCCTGCTGCGCTCCTGCACGGCGCTTCTCGGCGATCAGGGCCGGGGTCTGATGCTCATGCTCGCCGGCACGCCCGAGGAGCGCGAACGCGTCCTGCACTTCGCCCGCGGCGGCCACGTCGACGGCGTGCTGCTGGTCTCCCGGCACGACGGCGACCCACTCGCGGCTCAGCTGCACGCGACCGGTGTGCCGGTGGTCGTTTGCGGTCGCGCTCCGGTGGACGGCCCGCCGATGCCGTACGTCGCGGCCGACGACCGCGGCGGCGCCCGCCTGATGACCCAATACCTGCTCGACCGCGGCGCTCGATGCCTGGCGACGGTGGCCGGCCCGGCCGACACGGCCGGCGGCGCCGAGCGACTGGCCGGCTTCCGCGACGTGCTCGGCCGCCGCGTCCCGGCACGCGCGATCGCCCGCGCCGAGGCATACACCATCGAGGCCGGCCGGGCCGCGATGTCGCAGCTCCTGCACGGTTTCGCCGAACTCGACGCGGTCTTCGTCGCCTCCGACCTGCTCGCCGTGGGCGCCCTGCAGGCATTGCACGCGGCCGGCCGCAGCGTCCCCGGCGACGTCCTGCTCGGCGGCTTCGACGACTCCGCGATCGCCTCCGCCACGATGCCCCCGCTGACCACCATCCGCCAGCCGTTACCGCAGGTGGCGGCCGAGTTGATCGAGGTCCTGCTACAGCTGATCGCCGGCCGTCACCCGTCCTCACGAGTGCTCCCGACGTCACTCGTCCGCCGCGACTCGGCCTGAGAGATTCCGTGAGCGCTCACAACCATTGAGGAGTACGCGGCCCGGGCCCCCAACCGCAGCGCCGGCCCAACCCACCTTCTCGGCAGGAAGCAGACCGTCCCGTGCGAAGGGATCAGCGCTTCCGATCTTCGATGACTCCGGGCGTCAGCCATCGGCTACCGCGGCCTCGTAGGCCAGCAGCGTGTCGACGATCAGGCGGCGTTCGGCGGGAGTGAGCGGCGCCAGGGTTCGCCGCCAGGCGGCCGCGAAGGGGGACAGCCACTCGGAGATGGCGTCCCGGGCGTCGGGGGCGATGTCGACAATCCGGCGGCGGCGGTCCGCGTCGTCCTCGTGGCGGATCAGGACGCCCTTCCGGCTCAGGTCGCTGACCAGCAGGCTCACCGTCGTCGGGGCCACCTCGAGGCGGTCGGCCAGCTGGGACACCGTCTGCGGGCCGTCCAGCAGCAGCAACGACATCAGGGACCGGTGACGCGGGGCCAGGTTGAAGGCTTGCAGCTGAGCCGGCGGGACGATGCGCTTCGCCCGGCTGACCAGGCGAGGGAACAGCATGATCAGTTCGCGGACGGCGTCGTCCGGCGGATCGGGCGTTGACACCCCGTACGCCTCCTAATAGCTTTGATGTCAAATGTTCTTTGTCGTCAAAGACATCCTAGGGGAGCGGGCATGCCTCATCTGACCGTGCATGCGCTGGAGAGCGACCTCGCCGGGCGCGAGGGCGACCTGATCGCCGGGCTGACCGAGGCGGTCGTCGCGGTCTACGGCGAGTGGGCCCGGGAGAGCGTGGAGGTCCTGCTGCTCGGGGTGGCCGCCGGGCGGTGGGGGAGCGGCGGCAAGGTGGCCGGCGCGCCGGCGCCGCGGGTCGCGTTCGGCATCCGGGCGACCGTCCTCGACCGCCCCGATGCGGCCGAGGTGCTCGGCCGGCTCACCGCCGGCATCACCGACGCGCTGGCGGCGGTGATCGGCGAGCAGGCGCGAGCCGGGACGGTCGTCGAGTTCGCAGGGACGCCCGCCGGGCACACCGGAGTGGGCTGAATGCCCTGCCGGGCTTCCGGCAGGGCATTGGTGGTGGGTGGTTCAGATGAGCCAGCGGTTCTTCTGCACGATCGGGAGCTTGGCCCAGATCTTGCCGAGGCCCCAGGTCTGGCCGGCGTAGGTGAGGGCGAAGACGATCGCGGCCAGGCCGTAGATGACGTGGTAGTCAACAACCGGGTTCGACGAACCGGAAGCGATCGGCCATTCGGCGAACCACATGAAGGCCATCATCAGTGGTGCGGCGACGGCGGAGACGCGCAGGCCGATGCCGAGGATCAGGGCGAGGCCGAGGCCGAGCATGCCGATCATGAAGGCCCAGTTGGCGAAGGGGGTGCCGGCGATGCTGTGGAAGAAGCTCTTGAGCGGTCCGGCTTCGACGGTGGACAGGAAGCCCTTGGTCGGGGAGCCGCCGTGGATCCAGGCTTTGGCCGACGGGGTGGCGTAGCCGAAGCCGAAGGTCTTGTCGAGGAAGGCCCAGAGGAAGATGAAGCCGGTGGCGACCCGCAGGACGGCGAGCACCTTCGCGGCGGTCTTGGTGAGCATGTGCCCGGGCGCTTCAACCTTCTCGAGGTGGGCCACGTTGCTCCGGCCGATGGTGGTCATTTCGTCCTCCTGGATTCAATCTCTCTGGCTCTGACTCTCCTCTCGGCCGGGCTTTCCCACCTGGGCCTAAGTCCCTGGAATGCCCGGGACCAAAGTCCCTGAGCCGGTCAGGACCTCGGACACCTCGCGGCGCGGGGTGGGGCGGCTGGGCATGCCGTAACCGAAGCGGATCACGATCTGCGGGTGCCCCGGCCGGCCCAGCGAGCGGCGCAACTGGTCGCGGGCCGCCGGCACCTCGATGGGCTGGCTGATCAGCGACGTGTCCAGGCCGGCCGCGGTCGCGGTGAGCAGCACCTTCTGCATGGCCTGGCCGGCGTTGCTCTGGTCGGCGGCGGTGTCGCCGGGCACGCCGAGGATGCCGACCAGCGGTTCCGGTTCGTAGTCGTGGCCGGGCGCGCGGCGGCGCTCGTTGAAGAAGCGCTGGGGCAGGATGTCCTGCGGCTCGGCCAGGGGCGCGCGGGCGTAGTCGGGGATGGCGTGCCGCCACGTCTCCATCTCGGCCAGGTAGGCGGTGTCGCGCTGCAGCACCCGGTCGGCGCTGTGCGCGATCTCCGAGAAGCCGGCCACCGCGACCGTGCCGACCAGCAGGGCCAGCCAGCTGCTCTCGGAGCGGGCGGCGTCGATCAGCCGCACCCGCACCTCGGTCGGCACCGGGTCGGGCCAGAACGGCTGGCGGTTGCTGTGCCGGCGCGGGACGGCGTCGAAGAGCTCGGTCTCCGCATACGTCGGGGGGCGTTCCCTCGCCGGCGTGAGCCGGGCGATCAGGCCGGGCTCGCGCGGTTCGGGGTGCAGCCGCACCTCGGCCGGTCGCCCGGACGCGGCGAGCGCGAGCCGGGCGTTGTAGGTGGCGGCGCCGACCGCGAGGCGGGCCGCCCAGCCGGTGCGGTCGATCGCCGGCAGCCGGCGGGCCGGGTCGGCCAGGATCTCGATCGCGCCGCCGGCCAGGCGGAACAACCACGGCTGGCTGTTGTGCAGGGACGGCGCGCGGACGGCGGCCTCGACCGCACGGTGCAGGTCGGCCTCGGTGTAGGAGTCCATGGTTACTCCACGATCGTGATCACGTCGCGCGGATCGCGCCGCGGGGCGCGGGGCAGCGGAACGTCGGCGGGGTTGGCAACATCGGCGGGCAGATGCCCGAGGCGGACCACCAGGTAGGGGTCGCCGAGGCCGGCGAGCATGACGCGCAGCAGGTTGCGCGGCCACTCGACCTCGATGGCGTCGCTGATCGGCGCGGTGGCCAGGCCGTCGGCGGTGGCACGCAGCAGCAGGGCGGAGAGCGCCTCGCCGCCGCGCAGCAGGTCAGCCGGCTCGTCGCCCGTGCCGAACAGCACCACGAACGCCGCGCCCTGGTCGTGGGCGGTGCCGGCGGCCAGGCCCGCGTCGCCGCCGGGGGCGAAGTCGCGGACCGGCACGCGGCGCAGCTCGTCGCGGACCGCGGTCGATGCCGGCACGCCGTCACCGGCGAAGTCGGGCCGGCTGGTCCACTGGTCGAGCTCCTCGCGGTAGGCCGGGTCGGACTGCTCGGCCCGGGCCGCCAGCTCGGCGGTCACGGCCAGCTCGGGGATCTGCTCGGCGCGGACGACGTGCAGGTAGGCCCCCTCCGACTCGACGAGCCGGCGCAGCACGGTCAGCTCGGCATCGGCGACCGGGACGTCGCCGAACGCCCGCCGGTCGGTGCGGCGCCGGTGGATCGCGTCGGCGAGGCGGGCCGCCTCGGGGTCGGGCTCGGCCGGCGCCGCGAGCCGGAGCCGGGCCAGCAGGGCCGGCCGCGCCGGGTCGGGGAGACGCCAGACGACGGCCGGATGCCCGGCCGCGGCCAGGGTGACCCGGGCGTGGTGCAGGGCGGCGCCGCAGCTGAGGAGCAGCAGTCGCCCGTCCCGGTCGACGGTGTCGAGGCGGCGGCTCGCGTCCGACCACAGCTCCATGGTGTCGCCGGTGATCCGCCACGACCACGGCTGGGTGTTGAACACCGAGGGTGCGTGCTGAGCCGCGCGGGCGGCAGCTTCCAGTGCTGTCATGGGACCAGCGTGCCGCGCGGCAGGCCCTGCCGATCAGGGCCGAAAGTCCCCCATCCGACCGCCCCGCCCGCCACCCATGATCAGACTGAAGGCCATCTAGGAAGTGATAGGCGCTCGCCAGGTGGCCACGGTGCCGCGACCGCCGGGGCCGGGGCCGATCTCGAACTCGCCACCGAGGTCACCGGCGCGGTCGATCATATTCACGATGCCGCCGCGGGCCTGGGCCGGGTCGGCGCCGACGCCGTCGTCCTCGATCCGCAGCACCACCTCGTCGCCGGTGGCGTGCACCGTGACCCGGACCGTGGTGGCCTGCGCGTGCCGGGCGACGTTGGAGAGCGCCTCGCGGAGCACGGCCATCAGCTCGGGAACGATGTCGTCGGGGATGGCGCTGTCGACCGGGCCGACCGTGTCGAGCACCGGGCGGAAGCCGAGCGTCTCGGCGGCGGCGTCGACGGCCTCGCGCAGCTCGGTGCGCAGCGACGGGCCGGTCGGGGTGCGCAGCTCGAAGATCGAACGGCGGATGTCGCGGATCGTCGCGTCGAGGTCGTCGACGGCCGCGTTGATCCGCCGGACCGCTTCCGGACGCGCCGCATGGGGCACCGCGCCTTGCAGCTGCATGCCGGTCGCGAACAGCCGCTGGATGACCACGTCGTGCAGGTCGCGGGCGATGCGCTCGCGGTCCTCCAGCACGACGAACTGCTCGCGCTCCTCCTGGGCCCGGGCGCGCTCGAGAGCGAGGGCGGCCTGGCCGGCGAACGTGGAGAGCAGCACCGCCTCCTCGTCATCGCCGGGCCGGTCGAGCGGCTGGGTGACGATCAGCACGCCGCGCATGGCCTGCGCGACGGTCAGCGGGGCGGCCAGCGCCGGGCCGTCGGGCACCGCGGCCGGCCACTCGGCCGCGGCGACCAGGTTTTCCACGTAACGGTATTTCTCCGAGCCGAGCTCGGCGGCGACCACCGGGTCGATCGGGATGGACCGGCCGGCCAGCCCGTCGGCGCCCTCGGCCACCTCGATCGTGTAGCGGCTGTTCTCCTCGTCGTAGAGCAGCACCATCACCAGGTCGGCGCCGGAGACCTCACGGGCGCGCCGGGCGATCAGCCGCAGCGCCTCATGGGTGCGGACCTCGCCGAGCAGCACGCCGGTGATCTCGGCGGCCGCGGCGAGCCACCGCTCACGGCGCTGGGCCAGGGCGTAGAGGCGGGCGTTGTCGATGGCGACGCCGGCCGCGGCGGCGAGCGCCACCACGATCTCCTCGTCGTCCTGGCTGAACTCGGGGGCGCCCCTCTTTTCCGCCAGGTAGAGGTTGCCGAAGACGTGCTCGCGGGTGCGCACCGGGACACCGAGGAAGCTGTGCATCGGCGGGTGGTTGGGCGGGAAGCCGAACGAATCCGGGTGCTTGGTGATGTCGGGCAGCCGCACCGGCTTCGGGTGGGTGATCAGCAGGCCGAGCACACCGCGGCCGTGCGGCAGGTCGCCGATCTTGGCGTGGGCGGCCGGATCGATGCCGTGGGTGATGAAGTCGACCAGGTCGGAGCGGTCGGCGCCGATCACGCCGAGCGCGCCGTACTGCGCTCCGGCCAGCGCGCAGGCGGCCTCGACGATGCGCTGCAGGGTGCTGCGCAGGTCGAGGTCGCTGCCGATGCCGACGACGGCGTCGAGCAGGGCACGAAGCCGCTCGCGGCTGGCCATGACATCGCCGACCCGCTCGAGCATTTCGTGCAATAGTTCGTCGAGGCGAACCCTGGAGAGCGGGCCGAGGCCTAGCGATGGTGGTTCCGACATGCGGCTAGGTTATCGAGTTCGAGCGGCCGGGGACCTTAGGCACTTGGGCCCTGTGGATAACTAGCGGTAGGAAAGAATCATGATCCGCGTCTTTCTGCTCGACGACCACGAGGTGGTCCGCCGTGGCCTCGTCGACCTCCTTCAGGCCGACGGCGACATCGAGGTGGTCGGTGAGTCCGGTTCGGCCCAGGAGGCCACCCGCCGCATCCCCGCGCTGCGCCCCGACGTCGCCGTCCTCGACGCCCGGCTGCCTGACGGCAACGGCATCGACGTGTGCCGCGACGTGCGGGCGATCGACTCGTCGATCAAGGGCTTGATTCTTACGTCGTACGAGGATGACGAGGCCCTGTTCGCCGCGATCATGGCCGGCGCCTCGGGTTATGTGCTGAAGCAGATCCGCGGCACCGACCTGGTGGACGCGGTGCGCCGGGTCGCCGAGGGACAGTCGCTGCTGGACCCGGCGATCACCCAGCGGGTGCTGGAGCGCATCCGCAACGGGGTGGAGGCGCCGCGCGAGCTGGCCGGCCTGACCGATCAGGAGCGACGGATCCTGGAGTTCATCGCCGAGGGCCTGACCAACCGCGAGATCGCGTCGCGGATGTTCCTGGCCGAGAAGACGGTGAAGAACTACGTCTCCAGCCTGCTCGCCAAGCTCGGCCTGGAACGGCGCACACAGGCGGCGGTCCTTGCCACTCGTCTGCTCGGAGATCGCAAGTCCGGGTGACGGGACTTTCGGCCCTGCCCGACGGGACGGATTGATCGAAAGGATACGGACGAATCTTAGAAAGGATCGTCCGTGGACGCGCTAGATCTCGCCCGATGGCAGTTCGGTGTCATTACCGTCTACCACTTCCTGTTCGTGCCGATCACGATCGGCATGTCGGTTCTGGTCGCCGGGCTGCAGACCGCCTGGGTGCGGACCGGCAAGGAGCAATACCTGCGGGCCACGAAGTTCTGGGGCAAGCTGTTCCTGATCAATTTCGCGATCGGCGTGGTCACCGGAATCGTGCAGGAGTTCCAGTTCGGCATGAACTGGAGCGACTATTCACGTTTCGTCGGCGACATCTTCGGTGCGCCGCTGGCCATCGAGGGCCTGCTCGCCTTCTTCCTCGAGTCCACCTTCCTCGGCCTGTGGATCTTCGGCTGGGACAAGCTGCCCAAGAAACTGCACCTGGCCACGATGTGGCTCGCCGCGCTGGGCACCTGGCTCTCGGCGTACTTCATTCTTGCGGCGAACTCATGGATGCAGCATCCCGTGGGTTATGTGCTCAACGAGGCCCGCGGCCGCGCCGAGCTCAAGAGCATCGGCGCCGTGCTGACCAACTCGACCACCCTGGTGACCTTCCCGCACACCATCACCGCCTGCCTGCTGACCGGCGGCGCCGTGCTGGTCGCGGTCAGCGCCTGGCACCTCAAACGGCGTAACCAGGAAGACATCTTCCGCCCGAGCCTCAAGCTCGGCGCCTGGGTGGTCCTGATCGCCGGCGTCGGCGTGCTGATCACCGGTGACCTGCAGGCCCGCGTCATGACCGAGCAGCAGCCGATGAAGATGGCCGCCGCCGAGGCGCTCTACAACACCGCCAAGCCGGCCAGCTTCTCGATCTTCACGATCGGCTCGCTCGACGGCAGCGAAGAGGTGGCCAGCGTCCGCATCCCGTCGCTGCTGTCCTTCATGGCGACCGGCAGCCCCAGCGGCGAGGTCGAGGGAATCAACAACATCCAGCAGGAGTACGAGGATAAGTACGGCGCCGGCAACTACAAGCCCTACGTGCCCGTCACCTACTGGTCGTTCCGCCTGATGATCGGCTTCGGCGGCCTCGCCATGCTGGTCGCACTGGCCGCGCTCTGGTTCACCCGGCGCGGGCGCACGAGCGCTCCGAGGTGGTTGTGGATGGCCGGGATCCTCGCGATCGGGGCGCCGCTCGTGGCCAACTCGTTCGGCTGGATCTTCACCGAGATGGGCCGTCAGCCGTGGTCGGTGTTCGGCGTGCTCAAGACCGCCGACAGTGTCTCGCCGTCGGTGGGCGCCGGGACGGTCGCCACCTCGTTCATCGGGCTCACCCTGCTCTACGGCGTGCTTGCCGTGATCGAGGTCGGGCTGTTCCTGAAATACGCCAGGGCGGGCGCGCCCGAGATACCGCCCGAGTCCGAGTCCGAAGACCGGCCGCTGGCCTTCGCGTACTGAAAGGAGGTTTGCTGATCATGGAATTGACCACGGTGTGGTTCGCACTCATCGCCATCCTCTGGGCCGGCTACTTCCTGCTCGAGGGATTCGACTTCGGCGTCGGCATCCTGCTGCCGATCCTCGGCCGCGACGACCGGGAGCGCCGCCTGCTGATCAATACGATCGGCCCGGTGTGGGACGGCAACGAGGTGTGGCTGATCGTCGCCGGTGGCGCCACTTTCGCCGCTTTCCCGGAGTGGTATGCGACCTTGTTCTCCGGTTTCTATCTGCCGCTGCTGCTCATCCTGGTTGCGCTGATCATCCGCGGAGTCGCGTTCGAATACCGCGGCAAGCGTGACGGCGGGCCGTGGAAGGCGCGCTGGGACTGGGCGATCTTCGTGGGCAGCGTGCTTCCGGCGCTGCTCTGGGGCGTCGCCTTCGGCAACATCGTCCGGGGCGTACGGATCGACGAACACCACGAATACGTGGGCAGCTTCGTCAACCTGCTCAACCCGTACTCGTTGCTCGGTGGTCTGACCACGCTGACGCTGTTCACCCTGCACGGCGCGGTGTTCCTGGCCCTCAAGACCGACGGCGAGATGCGCCGGCGGGCAAACGGCCTGGCCTCGAAGATCGGCGTCCCGGTCGTCGTGATCGCCGCCGCGTTCCTGCTGTGGACCGCGATCGCGCACTTCGACGGGGTCGGCGTGGTGCTGTTCGCGCTGGCCGCGGTCGCGCTGATCGCCGCGCTCGCGGCCAACCGGCTCGGCCGCGAGGGCTGGGCGTTCATCGCCACCGGCATCACCCTGGTGCTGGCCGTGTTCGGCCTGTTCGTGACGCTCTTCCCGAACGTCATGCCGTCGTCGATCGCCGATGCGAACAGCCTGAACGTGGACAACGCATCGTCCACTCACTACACCCTCAAGGTGATGACGTGGGTGGCGGTGTTCTTCACCCCGATCGTGCTGCTCTATCAGGGCTGGACGTACTGGGTGTTCCGCAAGCGCCTGACCGTGGAGAGCATTCCCCACCCGCGAGGCCAGGCATGAAGCCCCTGGACCCGCGGCTTCTGAGATATGCCCGCGCCAGCCGGGCCTACCTCGCGGCCACTGTCGCACTCGGCGTGGCCCAGGCCGTGCTGATCGTGGCCCAGGCCACGCTGCTGGCGCACGGCATCGCCGCGGCCTTCTTGGACGGGCTGTCGTTCCACGGCCTCACCCCGACGCTGATCGCGCTGGCCGCGGTAACCGCCGGGCGGGCGGCCGTCGGCTGGCTGCAGGAGGCCGCGGCGGCGCGCTCCTCCGCGGCGGTCAAGGACGAGTTGCGCGGCCGGCTGTTCGCCCAGGCGGCCGCGCTCGGCCCCGGCCGGGTCAAGACCGGCGAGATGATCGCGCTGGTCACCCGGGGGCTGGACGCGCTCGACGCGTACTTCGCCCGATACCTGCCGCAGCTCGTGCTGGCCGCGTTGATTCCCGCCGTGGTCCTGGCCCGGCTTCTTCCCGCCGACCTGGTCGCCACCGTCACGATCGTGCTGACCCTGCCGCTCATCCCGGTCTTCATGGCGCTGGTCGGCATGCACACCGAGTCGGCCAACCGGCGGCAGTTCCGGCTGCTGGCCCGCCTCGGCCACCACTTCCTCGACGTCGTGGCCGGGCTGCCCACCCTCAAGATCTTCGGCCGCGCCGCCGCCCAGGCCGGCAACATCCGCCGGGTCAGCGCGGAGCAGCGCCGGGTAACGATGCGCACGCTGCGGATCGCGTTCCTGTCGTCGCTGGTGCTCGAGTTGCTCGCCACGCTGTCGGTGGCGCTGGTGGCGGTCGGCATCGGGCTGCGCCTGGTCAACGGCGATCTTTCGCTGGCGACCGCCCTGCTGGTGCTGATCCTGGCGCCGGAGGCCTATCTGCCGCTGCGGCAGGTCGGCGCGCAATATCACGCGGCCGCGGAAGGCGTGGCCGCCGCCGAGGAGGCCTTCGCGATCCTCGAGTCCCCGGTCGTGGCTTCGCCGGGCGCCGCTTCCGCGGCCGGCCCGATCGTTTTCGAGGAAGCGGTTGTCCGCTACCGCGAGCGGGACGCGCTCCGGCTCTCCGCGGTCGTCGAGCCCGGCGAGTTCGTGGCGCTGACCGGGCCGAGCGGCTGCGGCAAGTCGACCGCGCTCAACGTTCTGCTGGGCTTCGCGCCCGTGTCCGACGGCGTCGTCACCGTTGGTGGTCGCGATCTGTCCACCATGAACCTGCGGGACAGCATCGCCTGGGTGCCGCAACGGCCGCACCTGTTCGCCGGCACCATCCGCGAGAACATCGCCCTCGGCGCCCCGCCGGACGCCGACGTCATGGCCGCCGCCCGGCTCGCCGGCGCCCACCACTTCATCGTCGACCTCCCGGCCGGCTACGAGACCGTGCTGGGCGACGGTGGCACCGGCCTCTCCGCCGGCCAGCGGCAACGGCTCGCCCTGGCCCGCGCGTTCCTGCGGGACGCCCCGATCGTGCTGCTCGACGAGCCCACCGCCAACCTCGACGCGGCCTCCGCCGAGGGGATCATGGCGGCGATCCGGCGGCTGGCCCACGGCCGTACGGTCCTGATGGCCGCCCATCGTCCCGAACTGATCGCGCTCGCCGGTCGCGTTCTCGACCTCACCCCGGTCGGTGCCCGATGAACTACCTCCGTCTGCTGCGCCCCGGCTTCTGGCTCGCCGTACTGTCCGGCGCCGCGGCCGCCGGTTGCGCCGTCGGCCTGATGGCCACCTCCGCCTGGCTGATCTCCCGCGCTGCCCTGCACCCGCCGGTGCTGCACCTGATGGTGGCGATCGTCGCGGTGCGCGCCTTCGGCGTGGGCCGCGGCGCGCTGCGCTACGCCGAACGCCTCACCGGCCACGACGCCGCCCTGCGCGCGCTCGGCAGCGTGCGCGTGCGCCTGTTCACCCACCTGGCCCGCGTCGCGCCGGCCGGCCTGGCCGGCTTCCGCCGCGCCGACCTGGCCCAGCGCCTCGCCGCCGACGTGGACGCGGTCCTCGACCTGCTCACCCGGGTGTTGCTGCCCTACGCGGTGGCCATCGTGGTGGGCGCCGGGTCGGTGCTGCTGATCGGCGCGCTCTCGCCGATCGCCGGCGTCACCCTGGCCGCCGGCATCCTGCTGGTCGGCGTCGGGGTTCCGCTGCTGCAGGCCCGGGCCGCCCGGCAGGCCGACGGCCGTCTCGCGCCGCTGCGCGGCGAACTGGCCACCCAGGCCGCCGATCTGTTGCAGGGCCTGCCCGACCTGATCGCGTACGGCGCGGCCGCCGACCGCCTCGAGAAGCTCGCGTTTGTCGGCGGCGAACTGCGCACGGCCGAGCGCCGGTCGAGCGTGATGGCCGGCCTGGCCGCGGCCGTCACGGCTCTGGCCACCGGCCTGTCCGTGCTGGTCGGCCTGGCGGCCGGCGCCGTCGCGGTCCGTTCCGGCGACCTGAAGGGCGAACTGCTCGCGGTCGTCGTCCTGACCCCGCTCGCGGTCTTCGAGACGGTGGGCACGCTGCCCGCCGCCGCCCAGCGCTTCGCGGCCTGCCGCACCTCGATGCGCCGCCTGGCCGAGGTGATGGCCACGGCGTCCCCGGTAGCCGAGCCGACCGACACTCCGGCCGGGCTGCCGGCCGGGCCGCACACCCTGCGGCTCACCGACGTCGGCGCGGCCTGGGTGCCCGGCCGCCCGGTGCTGCACGACTTCAACCTGACGCTTGCGCCCGGTGACCGGGTGGCGCTGGTCGGGCCGAGCGGCTCCGGCAAGAGCACGGTGGCCGCGCTGCTGGTCCGCTTCCTCGACCCGACCGCGGGCCGGATCACCATGGACGGCGTCGACCTGCGGGACATCCCGTCCGACCGGGTCCGGCGGATCGTCGGTTACCTGCCCGAGGACGCCTACCTGTTCGACACCACCATCGCCGCCAACCTGCGCATCGCGCGACCCGACGCCACCGACGACGAGCTGCGCGCGGCGCTGGCGCAGAGCCGGCTGGCCCAGTGGGTGGACGGCCTGCCCGCCGGCCTGGAGACGACGGTGGGGGAGCACGGCATGGAGCTCTCCGGCGGCGAGCGCCGCCGCCTGGCGCTGGCTCGCGCGCTGCTGGCCGGCTTCGAGGTGCTGATCCTCGACGAGCCCACCGAACACCTGGACGACGAGACCGCGGCCGCCCTGACCCGCGACCTGCTGGCTGCGGCCGGCGACCGCACCGTCCTGCTGATCACCCACCGCCCCGGCATCGCCGCCGAGGTCGACCGCGTGATCAGCCTGGGCGAACCAGCCGCCACACCGGAGCCGGTCCCGGTCCAGATCTAGACCCTTTATCGTCGTGCAGATGAGCGAGCCGATCATCATCGACTGCGACCCGGGCCACGACGATGCGCTGGCGCTGCTGCTCGCCGTCGGCGATTCGCGGCTGCGTCTGCTCGGCGTGACCACGGTCGCCGGCAACCAGACGCTCGACAAGACCACTCGGAACGCGCTGAAGATCCTCGCGCTGGCCGGCGCGGCCGACGTCCCGGTCGCGGCCGGCTCGGCGCGCCCGCTGGTCAGCGACCTCACCGTGGCCGAGGACATCCATGGCGCGTCCGGCCTGGACGGACCAGACCTCGATGTCCCGGTCGCCGAGCCGGTGGGCGTGCACGGCGTCGAGCTGATGCGGCAACTCATCGTGGCCGAGCCCGACCCGGTCACGGTGATCGCCACCGGACCGCTGACCAACGTGGCTCTGCTGCTGCGAGCCCACCCCGAGGTGATGCCGCGGATCAGCCGGGTCGTCTTCATGGGTGGCTCGACCGACCGGGGCAACTCGACGCCGTACGGCGAGTTCAACATCGTCACCGACCCGGAGGCCGCCGACATCGTGCTGCGTTCCGGCCTGCCGACCACGATGATCGGCCTGAACGTGACGCACCAGGCGCTGGCCACCACCGAGATCATCGCCGAGTTCCAGGGCATGGGCACCCGGCTCGGCACCATCTGCGCGGAGCTGATGACGTTCTTCGCGAGCACGTACCGCCGGGAGTTCGGCTTCGAACATCCCCCGGTGCACGACCCGATAGCGGTGGCCGCCGTGATCGACCCGTCGATCATCCAGACCGTCGCCGCCCCGGTCGCGGTGGAGTTGACCGGCACACACACTCGCGGCGCGACCGTCGTGGACCTCCATCACCGCACCGCCGGACCAGCCACCGCCGACGTCGCGGTGGGCCTGGACGTGGACGCCTTCTGGCGGCTTCTCATGACCGCGGTGCGGAAGGTGGGCGACGCGACCTGAAGAAGGTGACGGGTCGAGGCGACATCTGCGCCGGGTCAGCCAGCCGGCCCGCGGACGGCAGCCATCCCGGCGATCCGACGCCTTCGTGCATCGCATGCTAGCATTGCTATCACGCCGCGAGCGACGAGGAGATGAGGCAATGGCAGCCCTCAGCATCCGAGATCTGGATGACTCCGTGAAAGAAAAGCTGCGTCTGCGGGCAGCGCGGCACGGCCGCTCCATGGAGGCCGAGATCCGCCTCATCCTCACCGCGGCCGCCACCGAGGAAGAAGGCCCGCGACCCGACCTCTTCAGCGCGCTGACCGAGCGATTCACCCAGCTCGGCGGCGCGGACCTGGACGTTCCGGCCCGCACCACCCCACCCCGCGCGGCGGACTTCGGCGAGTGATGATCGTCCTCGACACCAACGTCGTCTCCGAACTCATGCGTGCCGCTCCCGCTCCAGCGGTGATCGCCTGGCTGCAACAGACTTCCAGCACCGGCCTCTACACCACGTCGGTCACCGTCGCCGAGATCCGCTACGGCATCGCGCGGCTTCCGGACGCCCGCCGCAAACATGACCTGAGCCAGGCCGCCAACGAAATCTTCGCCGCCTTCCCCCGCCAGGTGCTGCCCTTCGACCTCGCCGCGGCCACCGCCTACGCGGACGTGGTCGCCGCCCGCGAGGCAGACGGCAACCCGATCAGCGGATTCGACGGCCAGATCGCCGCCATCTGCCGATCCCGGGCCGCAACCCTCGCCACGCGTAACACCAAGGACTTCATCGACACCGGAATCACCCTCATCGACCCGTGGCAGCAGACAACCGGCTGACGTCGCCGGCTCGATTCCGAGGTGGCCGGCCGGTCAGGCCCGGGTGAGCAGGAGTGGCGCCGGGCGGGCCGGGGCCAGCCAGGGTAGCAGGGCGCGGGCCGCCTCCAGGACGAGGGCGCGGTCGTGGGTCACGGCGAAGTCGAAGCGGCGGTCCCGGTCCGGGCCGGGGTCGCCCAGATCGCGGGCGACCAGCGCGGCGGCGCGGTGCGGGCCGACCACGATCACGTTCCACTCGCCGTGCAGCGGGTCGGAGGCGGCGAAGGCGGTGCCGTGCACGCCGGGGGCCGGCTCGTTGCCCAGGCCGGCGCCGAGCGCGGCCACCAGGGGACTGCTTGCGGCCAACCTGGCGAAGCGGGCCGCGGTGGCCGGCGTGAAGTGCTGCGCCTTCTGGAAGCAGGCGAGAAGAACGGGCGGCTCGGCGCCGTCTCCGGCCCAGGCCTCCAGGTGGCGGCTCATCGGCATCAAACGGCTTTTGGTCGTACGGGTTATCGGGCGCCGCCGGGTGACGATGGTGAACGGGGTGTCGACGCTCAGCGCGGGTGGCGCGATGAACGGCAGGTGGGCGCCGGCCCGGACGTCCGCGGGCAGCGGGGCGGGGCGGCCGTAGTGCCAGCCCTGGCCGACGGTGGCGCCCATGGTCCGGGCGGTGGCGGCGTGCCGCGCGGTCTCGATGCCCTCGGCGAGGACAACTGCGCCGCTGGCCTCCGCGTACGCGTCGACGGCCGCGACGACCCGGGCGGTGTGCGGCTCGTCGGGCTCGCGCAGCAGCTGCATGTCCAGCTTCACCACGTCGGGGTGGATGAACGGCATCAGCGCCAGCGAACCGGGGTCGGCGCCCACGTCGTCCAGGGCGACACCCCAGCCGTCGGCGCGCAGGCTCGTGGTCGCGGTCAGCAGGCCGGCCGGGTCGTGGGCGATGCTGCGCTCGGTCACCTCGGTGACCACCCGCAGCATCGCCTGGGCCTCGGCGACGTGGCCGGCCAGGTCGGGCGGGCAGGACACCCGCGACGCCGTCGGCTCCATGTTGACGAACCAGGTCAGCGACGGGTCGGGGTCGGCCGCGAGGATCGTGCGGAACGCGACGGCGCGGCACACCCAGTCCAGCTCGGTCTCCCGGCCGGCCGCGCGGGCCGCGGCGAACAGCGCGTCCGGCATGTGCCACGGCGTGCCGGCCGGTCCGCGGCTCAGCGCCTCGTAACCGATCAGCCCGCCGGTGGACAGGTCGACCAGGGGCTGGAAGAGGGTGGTCACGGCCCGCTGGTCGATCACCTCGTGGATGTCACGCACGCCGGAGATATCGGCCGGACCGGGGTCGAGTTGAGCTTGCTCAGCGGCCACGCAGGAAAGAGGCGGCCGAGGCGTACGCGAGATCGCTGAGCGCCGGGTCGTGCCGCGCGCCGATGTCGCGCATGAAGGCATGCTCGCCACCGCGGTAGATGTGCAGTTCGAGGTCGTCGAGGCCGGCCGCGTAGAGAGCGGAGACGACCTGCAGGCGGGCGTCGGCCGGCACGTGCGGGTCCGACGAGCCGAACACCATCATCAGCCGGCCGCGAATGTCGGCGGCCCGGGCCAGCGAGCCGGCGTCGGGGTCGGCGCCGAGCACGCCGTTCTGCAGGCCGGTCGCGTAGAAGCAGACGGTGGCCGTGACCCGTGCGTCGAACGCGGCCCGGAACGCCAGGTGACCGCCGATGCAGAAGCCGGTCGCGAACAGCTCGGTGACACCGGACAGGCCCTGCATGTAGTCGAGGACCGCGGTCCGGTCCGAGTCGAACTGCGCCACCGTCGTCGAGGCGGCCCCGCCGAGACCGGCCTGCTTGCCGGCGTCGTCGAACTCGAGGGCCACGCCGGCCAGCGGGCCGCGCGGGTAGATCTCCGGCACCACGACGATGAAGCCCTCGGACGCGAGGCGCCGCGCCGACCGCAGCGACGACTCGGTCAGCTGGAAGATGTCGGTGTAGAGCAGCAGACCGGGCCACGAGCCACCACCGGCCGGCCGGATCACCGCCGTCCGGATCTCGCAGTCGGGCGCCGGCACATTGACGAGGTCCTCGCTGAGCTTCACACCGAGCACCCTACCCACGCAAAAGGCGCAGGTCGGGCCCACACCCCGCGTGTCGTCAGGCGTCCGGCGGATTGTCCGGCGGGGCCGGGATCACGGGCGGTGCATACGGTGGGTAGCCAAAGGCCGGCGGCGGATAGCCATAAGGGGCCGGGTAGCCGTAGGGCGGCGGCGGCGGATAGCCGAAAACCGGCATATAGCCATGGACGGGCGGAAAGCCGGACGCCGGCCGGAAGTAGCGCCGCGCCGGCCCGGTGAACAGCAGGATGACGGTCGAGATGCCGAGCAGCAGCGCCAGCATTCCGAGACTGCCGCCGACGATCCCGGAGATCTGCGAGAAGCCGTTGTCCAGACTGCTCAATTTGTCGTAGAAACCGGTGTCGTAGTCGCCGGAATCGCTGAAGTCCACGTCACCGTCGAAACCGGTGCCCTCGTCCGTGCTCGCGACCAGCAGGAAGCCGAGGGCGCCACCGATGAACACGCCGCCGCAGCAGTAGAGCGCCGCGAGCAGCACCGGCGCGCCCAGGCCGACGGCCGACAGGATCCGCGCCGCGTTGCTGCCCCGGCGCACGCCGAGGGCGGTGATCCCGAGCCAGGCCGCGAGGACCAGGAGCGGAACGGCGATCACCAGCGCGCCGAACAGGTTGCTGGAGCGCTCGTCGGCGACTTCGGCCGGATCGGCGGTGGCGACCGCCCGGACCGCCTCGTCGATCAGCCCGTCGTAGTGGATCGCGTTGGCGATGGCCAGCCCGGCGCAGACGAGCAGCGCACCCGCGATGCCGAGCTGGAGCTTGAAGGCGATGGTCACCTGGGACGGTCGCGGTGCGGCCTCGTTCACGGCGTGCAGGTTACGGTCAGCGGACTCACAGCGGGAAGGGCCGGACGGCCAGAAATGATCACCAGGCCCGGTCTTCTCATGTGGGTGTGCCGCCGACCGAAACAGGTGGGCATGCTCGCGGTCCTCGCTATTGACGTGACCGGCGACGGCGACGCCGATCTGGTGCGGGTCGCTTTCGCCGAACTGTTGCGCGCCCGGGTGCCCGGCCTGCCGGACCTGCCGGTCCGCCTCGGCGGCTCCGGGGTGACCCTCACCCTGCCGGGCCTGCTTGCGCCTTCCCAGGTGTACGACCTGGCCGGCGCCGTCGCGGCCGAGGCCGGCCCGCTGGTGGTGGCCGGCCGGCTGATCGGGATGACCGCCAGCATCGGAGTTGCGGTGTCGGACACGCTGCCGGTCGAGGAGCTGGTGCGGCGCGCCACCGTGGCGATGCACGAGGCGCGCCGCTATGCGCCGCGGACCAGCTGGGCGATCTGGCGGGAGTCGTTCGACCACCACGAGTCGCTGGCCGACGCGGCCTAGACGGTCAGCGTCCAGGTGCCGAGGTAGCCCTCGTCGCCGACGTAACCGTCCTTCACGCTGAGCTTCCAGGCGCCGTTGGACGTCTCGCTGGACAGGTTCGCGGTGTAGGTCGTGTCGACGTTCGCCGTGCTGTCGGTGGTGCTCGTGGATTTGAGGATGTAGTAGGAGCCGTCCGGCGCGTACAGCCAGATCGAGATGTCGCCCCGGAAGGGGTGAGTGATGTTGACGTAGACCGACGAGGTGCTGGACGCGGCCGTGTGCGCGCAGCCGGCGATGGTGATGGTGCTGGTCACCGCGGATCCGGCGTCCGGAATCGTGACATCGGTGCCGTTGGTGCCGGTGCAGCTGCCCCCGCTGGTCGGGGTCGCGGTGGCCGTGGCGGTCGCGGTGGCGGTGGCCGTCGTCGTGGCGGTCGCGGTCGAGCCGCTGCCGAGGACCACCGTGACGGTCACGGTGCTGTTGGTGCAGGCGGCGGCGTACGACGTGAGGGCTGATTTCTCGGCGGTGTCGACGCTGAGGCCCCAGCGGGTCTTCACCACGGTCCACTCGGTGATGTAGCGGCAGTAGACGCTCGACAGCGACGGCATCCATTCGGCCGGGTCGGCGTCGCTCTTGCTCTGGTTGACGTTGTCGGTGACCGCGACCAGCGGGCGGGAGTCGCCGAGGTCGTTGGCGTACGACTCACGCTGCGCCGCCGTCCAGTTGCGCGCTCCCGAGTCCCAGGCCTCGGCCAGCGGCACCATGTGGTCGATGTCCAGGTCGGAGGGGTCGGTCCAGGTGGCGCCGTCGTAGTAGGAGAGCCATTTGCCGCCGGTGAGCCTGCACCCCGAGCCGACCGTCGGCTTGGTGGTGGCCTCCTCGATGAGCACCTCGTAACGGGTGTTGCAGCCGTCGCCGTCGGCGTCGATCCACAGGTTGAACAGGTCCCGGTCGTACCCGGTGCGCACCTCGGTGGCGACCGGCAGGTTGGCGACCATGGTGCGCAGCGGCAGCGAGACGGTGGCCGCCTCGGCCGGCCCGGCGGTGGTGATCGCGACGAGGAGGCCGGCCAGGAGGGTGAGAACGAGAGCGACGGCGCGCCGCCGGTGGCCCTTGTTCGGGGCGCCTCGATCCATCGGGGTGGACGGCAACATCGGGGCGGACACGCGGAGAGTGCGGCTCATGGCTTGCTCCTAGCGGCTGTGGTTGGCCCAGATTCTCGGCCGCCAGGTATCGAAATATGTCATTCCAGCTATGTAATAGCCGAACGCGTATGCCCCGATCAGCCCCCGTACGTCTCGAACTCTGCCACCCGGGGTGTTCCGCCGGCCGCGAGAATGGCAAAGTCGATCTTGGAGAGGGTTCGCGGTGGGCCGGAGGATCCGCGGCCGGCCGGCTCTCGTGCCGGACGAGCAGCACCGCCCCCGTGAGGAGGACGGTGCTGCCCGCCACGGCCAGAGCCGGCGTCCAGCGCGATCGGAGCGAACTGCCGGTCAGCACCGGGAAAGCGTATCGATGTTGATGGTTCAGTTCGACATGCGAGCTACTGGTGTAAAGATCAGTTGCCGGTGTTGATCGTGCAGAGCGAGTCGAACTTCGCGGCGTCCGCGTTGATCTTCGTCTGCAGGTCGGCGGGGGCGTCGCCGGTCTGGATCGCCTTCAGCAGCGCCTTGTAGTCGTCGGCCAGCGCGAGGGTGGCCGCCTTGACGTCGTCGTGCTTCGACTTGTTCGCGGCCGCGGTGAGCTCGTCGATGGTCGTCTGCACGGTGGTGGCGTTGACCGTGGTGGAGCTCTTGATGATGGCGTCCTTGCCGTCGGTGCAGCCGGCGTCGAGAACCTTCGAGTTGGAGACCGCGAAGACCAGCGTGATCACCAGCGCCCAGCCGATCATGCCGAGGATCGAGATGATCGTGCCGGCGATCGCCAGGCCGCGGCCCTTGGCCTTGCCGGCGCCGGTCTTGGCGATGGCGATCAGGCTGAGGACGAAGCCGAGCGGCGAGATGATGAAGGCGAAGATGAAACCGGCGATCGCCAGGCCGCTGGTGCCCTGCTGGGGCGCGGGCGGCTGGGTCGGGTAGGCCGGCTGTCCGGGAGGAGGAGGCAGCTGCGAGTCGAGCGACACTTTATGGTTCCCATCAGGTTTCTCACAGGTTCGGAGCCGAGACGGTATCGGTTCGACCGCGGAAAAGCTGCCCCGTGTCGCAATCGTTATCGGTTGACCGGGCGGCGATCTACCGTGGCGTCATGGCAGACATCAACCTGACGTTGCCGCTCGAGCCGAAAGGCCCGGCCGGCGCATTCGTGCTCTCCGATGAGCAGGTGGCGACCGTGGGCGGCGGCCGCAAGGCGTTCCCGGTGCGGCTCACGGTCAACGGCGTGACGCTGGCGGCGCGCCTGGCCCGGATGGGTGGCGAAAATCTGATCGGGCTGGCCCGCGCGGCCCGCGATCAGGCCGGCGTGGAGCTGGGCGCGAGCTACGAGATCACGGTCGCGGCCGACGAGGCGCCGCGCACCGTCGAGGTCCCCGGCGACCTGGCCACGGCGCTGGCTGCCGACGAGCAGGCGGCCACGGCGTATGAGGCCCTGACGTTCTCGCATCGCAAGGAGTTCGTCCGCGATCACCGAGGCCAAGCGCGAGGCCACCCGGGCGCAACGGGTCACCAAGACGGTCGAGATGCTCCGCTCTGGTGAGCACCGCTGAAAAACGAGAGCACTGCTCTTGACTGTGGCCGGGCCGGCGCTGTTTACTGTTCTCAAGCGAGAGCACTGCTCTCAAATTGAGGAGTAGACATGCGCTACCTGGTCCCGAACCGTTCCGCCGAAATGTTCAACTCCGTCGCCAAGTGGCTGACCGCCCGCGGCGTCAGCGTGCTGGGCAGCCGGGTGCTCGCCGTGCGGGGGCGCCAGAGCGGCGCGGTCCGCACCACCGTGGTCAACCTGTTCAGCTACCAGGGCGAGCGTTACCTGCTGGCGCCGCGCGGCACCACCCAGTGGGTGCGCAACCTGCGCGCCGCCGGCGAGGGCGAGCTGCGACTCGGCCGCGGCGCCCAGAGCTTCACCCCGGTCGAGATCGCCGACGCCGACAAGACCCCGCTGATCCGCCTCTACCTGCGCAAGTGGGCGTGGGAGACGGGCGCCTTCTTCGACGGCCTGAAGGCCGACTCGCCGGACGAGGAGATCGCCGCGGCGGCCCCCGGCTTCCCGGTCTTCCGCATCGTCGCGAGCTGAAGCCTAGGCCGTGTTTCAAAGACGGCCTAGATGCGGTCGGTGGCGCGCTGGGTGAAGCCGAGTGGGACGGCCACCGGGTTCCAGGCCGCGACGAACTGCTTCTTCGCCGTCTGGGCCTGTTTGGACGAGGCCTGGCCGCGCTCCCAGGCGGCGTCGCGCGCGGCGGTGTCGCCGCACTCGCCGTTGGCGGCCGGTTCGGCCCAGGCGACGAAATGCGCGTCGGCCGCGAGCGCGTAGCCCAGGGCGGCCCTCAACGTGGACTTCACGGTCGCGCCGTTGCTGAGAGCCGACACATCGGCCGCGTCGAGGTCGGCGATCTGCTTCGTGCGCTCGTCGCCGACCGCGCGCATCTCACTCAGCGCGCCGGGCAGGGCGGTGCAACGGCGTACGCGATCGATGGCGTTGTTGAGTTTGGCCCGGCTGGCGGCGCTGCGGTCGAGCAGTGAGTCGATCGTCGCGGCCTGGTCGTGGGCCGACGCGGCTTTCGATGCCGGCGCCGACGAGGTCACCGGCGCCGGGGAAACGACGGACGCTACGGAAGAGGGGCGGCCGCGCACCAGGAACACGACGACCATGCTCAGGCTGAGCAGCGCGACGATGCCGAGCCCCAGCAGCACGAGCAGGATCCCGTTGCCTCCCCGCGGCGGGGTCGGTGGAGCCGGCGGCTGCGGAAACGAAGGCTGCATGCGGCAAGGTTATCGATGGACGGCAACGGTCGGCTCCCCCGTCCGTGCGAAGAGTGACTACCTCAGCCGCCGGGAGAGGACCTCCTCGGTGAGCGCCACCAGCACCTCCTTGACCGACTCGCGATGCCGGGCGTCGCACTCGATGATCGGCACCGCGCCGTCGATGCCCAGGGCGTCGCGCACCTCGGCCATGTCGAACCGCATCCCGCCGTCGAAGCGGTTGATCCCGACGATGAACGGGATGCCATTCTCCTCGAAATAGTCGATCGAGGGGAACGAGTCTTCCACCCGGCGGGTGTCGACCAGCACGATCGCGCCCAGCGCGCCGTCGACCAGGTCGTCCCAGAGGAACGAGAACCGGTCCTGGCCGGGGGTGCCGAACAGGTAGAGGAGCAGGGCGTCGTCGAGGGTGATGCGGCCGAAGTCGAGCGCCACCGTCGTGGTGGTCTTGCCGCTTACGGCCGAGGTGTCGTCCACGCCGATCGAGGCCTCGGTCAACTCGGCCTCGGTGACCAGCGGTTCGATCTCGGAGATGGCGCCGACGAAGGTCGTCTTGCCCACCCCGAAGCCGCCGCTGATGACGATCTTTACGGCTATCGGTGGCGCCACCGTGTCAGAGCGCGCGGACACGATCACGGATCCTTTCGATCAGGCTGGTGGAGAACTCGTCCGGTTGCTCCTCGATGCGCACGTAGCCCTCGGTGATCAGGTCACCGACGATCACCCGGACCACGCCGAGCGGGGCGGCGAGCGCCGCGGAGAGGTCGGCGACCGACTGCGGCCGCTGGCACAGTTCGACGATCCGGCGGGACTCGAAGCGCAACGGCGCGGACAGCGCCGCCGGGGCGGCCCGCAGCTGCGTCTCGATGCGCAGCCCCTCGTGCATCGGTGTGGTTCGCCCGCCGGTGAGCATGAACGGGCGCACCATCGGGTCGTCGTCCGCAGAAGTCATCGCGGCAGGTGCCGGCGGGATTCGGCGATCAGCGCCGGGGTGAGCAGGGCGCCGAACCGATCGGCCAGCATCGAGATCTCGTACCCGACCAGGCCCAGATCGCAGTCGCTGCCGGCGACGACGCCGAGAACGCTCCCACCGGAGATCTGCGACACCAGCAGGAAGCCCCGGCGCATCTCGATCATGATGAGCTTCAGGCCGTCGAAGTCGTACCGGCGGGACGCGCTGCGGGCGAGACTGGCGAGACTGGACACGATCGCGGCGAGCTGATCCGCCTCCGCCCGGTTCAGCCCTTCGGAACTGGCGATCAGCAAGCCGTCCGACGAGACCGCGACCGCGTCCCGTACGCCATCGGTCTGATGAACGAAGTTGCCGAGCAGCCAGTTGAACTGATGCCGGTCGGCCGAAGCGTCGACGCTCATGCTTCTTCCTTCTCCAGTGGGGTGGCGTTGCCGGCCCGCAGCACGCCCGCGCGGAAGGCGGTGAGCCGGTCCCGGACGTCTTCCGGGGAGTCGGTGACGGCCGGCGGCGGCGTTTCGGCCACGACGACGGATCGGGCCGCCGGGGCCGGGTCACGCCGGGCGCGCGGGGTGCGCCGGCGAAGTCCGTTGGGTGTGTGTTCCGGCTGCCCGGGGACCGGACCGGAGATCGGCGAGCTGTCCACCACGACGTACTCGATGGTGTCGGAGCGCAGCGGCGCCTGCGGCAGACGGCGTGCCACCGGAGCCGGAGCCGGAGGCGAGAAGGGGGTCGCGGTGACCCTCTTCTGCTCGGTGAGGATCGCCGCGGGCAGCGCCAGCCGGGCCGTCACCCCGGTCACCGGCGACGGGGCGAGCTGCACTCCGACGCCGGTCTCGGCGGCGAGCCGGCCGACCACGAAGTGGCCGAGGAAGCGGGCCGGCGCGGTGATGAAGTCGCCCTCGCCACGCAGCCGCTCGTTGGCCCGGTCCATCTCCGCCTGCTCCATGCCGATGCCCTGGTCGAGCACGGCGATGAGATAGCCGCCGCCGAGCACCCGGCCGTAGATCTCGACCTCCACGTCGGGCGGCGAGAAGGCCAGCCCGTTCTCGATCAGCTCGGCGAGCATGTGCGCGATGCTGCCCACCACCGAGCCGCTGACCAGCACGTCGTCGACCCGCCGCAGGCTCACCCGGCGATATTCTTCGACCTCGCTGATGGCGGCCCGGATCACGTCGGTGATCGCCAGCGGCTCGGTGAACTGCCGCGGGCCGGCCGCGCCGACCAGCACCAGCAGGCTCTCCGCGTTGCGGCGCATGCGGGTGGCGAGGTGGTCGAGCTCGAACAGGTTGGCCAGCCCGGCCGGGCTGGACTCCTCGCGCTCCAGCTTGGTGATGAAGCCGAGCTGGCGGCGCAGCAGGTTCTGGTTGCGGCGGCCGAGGTTGGCCAGCGACTCGGCCGACGCGCGGCGCAGCCGCACCTGCTCGATGGCCAGCGCGTACGCCGTGTTCTGCACCTGGCTGAAGGCCTCCGCGACCAGGCGCACCTCGTCGCTCGCGTCGCGGGGGACCGGGACCGGCGGGGGAGGGGATTCGGTGTCACCGGCGGTGGCCCGCCGCACCGATGCGGGCAGCTGCTCGGCGGCGAGCCGGTGCGCCTCGGCGGCCAGGGCGGTGAGCGGCCGGGCCAGCCAGCGGGAGGCCACGACGGCCAGGTAGACCGCGCCGGTCAGGCACAGCAGCAGCGCCGCGGTCAGCACGCCGAGGCGCATGGTGGCGTTCCGCTTGAGGTCCTTGGCATTGTCCTGCGCGGTGGTGCCGATGTCGCGGCCCACGTTGAGCAGGTCGGTGAGCACCGTGCCGGAGGACGCCCACCAGGCGTCGGCGCTGACGTTCAGCCGGCGGCCGTCGGCACCGCTCAGCGCGACCAGTTCCATGGCGCCGGTCTGCTGGCCGTCGGCGGTGCTCAGCACCCGATTCTTGGTGTCCAGCGCCTGCCGGTTGCCATATTGGTTGAAGGCCAGCAGCGCGGTGTCCCGCGACGACCGGGTCGAGACGAACTGGACGAACTGGGTGGGTGTGAAGGCGCCGGCCGCGAACACGCCGTAGAGCAGCGCCCGCTCCTGCGCGGCCGACTCCTTGGCCACGCTGAGCATGCTGAGCGTGGCGTAGTTGCGGCGCAGGTCGGCGTCACCGACCGCGCTGAGACCGTAATCGATGTTGACCAGTTGGGCGATCAGCGTGGTGTAGAAGCCGGTGGTCGCGGCCATCGCGCCGGCGCCGGTGTCGGTGGCGGCGCGCACCCCGCCGAGGCCGTCGAGCTGGCCGACCACCCCGGCGACCCGGTCCTCCACCTCACCGCCCGGCTCGGTCAGCGACTCCACGGCCGCGCGCTGCTTGTCGACGCGCTGGCGGGCGGGGGCGAGCTCGGCGCGGAAGGTGGCATTGCCGCCGAGCAGGCCGGACGCCAGCCCGCGCTCGGTCTGCAGGTCTTCCACCAGCTCGAGCACGGCCAGGTCGAGGGTGACCGCGCGGGCCGTCTGCGCGGCGGTGCGGTAGTTGTCGATCTCGCCGGTCGCGATGACACCCAGCAGAGCCAGGGTGACCGCGACGGGCAGGGCCAGGGTCCGCGCGATGCGGCCGCGGATCGTGCCACCCGAGCGGCGGCGGGACGACGGTGCGGCGGCCTCGTCGGGGACGGGCACGCGATCAGCTCCTCTTTCGGGGGATGTGTGAGCGTGCACACAAAATGTCCGAATAGCTCTGCGCGATCGCGGGGGATCACTCTCGGTTGATCGCGCAAACAGGATCTGTGCTGCTGATACTCATGGTCAATAGGCCGGTCCGAGAAATTTACCTTCGGGTAACTGACATTGACCATCGACGAATCCCGCAGTATTGCCTTATTTCCGGCAGCGAAAACAGTTTTTGCTGACCTGGCAACGTTCCTTGCTGTTCGCAACCGTGCCGGGCGATGGTTCGACGCGGAGGTGGTTTCGGTGCAGGACGCATACGAGGTAGTGGTCGTCGGCGGCGGCGCGGCCGGGCTCAACGGGGCCCTGATGCTGGCCCGGTCCCGGCGCAGCGTGCTGGTGGTGGACGCGGGGGCGCCGCGCAACGCGCCCGCCGACGGCGTGCACGGCCTGCTGGGCCGCGAGGGCATGCCCCCGCTCGAGCTGGTTCGGCGTGGCCGCGAGGAGGTCCGCGGCTACGGCGGCGAGATCATCGACGGCGAGGTGACCGGCGCCCGGCGCGACGGCGAGGAGTTCGTGGTCGGGCTGGCCGGCGGCCGTTCGGTGCGGGCCAAGCGCCTGCTGGTCACGACCGGCCTGGTCGACGAGTTGCCCGAGGTGCCGGGGCTGCGCGAGCGCTGGGGCCGCGACGTCGTGCATTGCCCGTACTGCCACGGCTGGGAGGTGCGCGACGAGCCGATCGGCGTGCTGGCCACCGGCCCGGCGTCGATGCACCACGCGCTCCTGTTCCGCCAGCTGACCGGCGATCTGATGTTCTTCCAGCACCAGCAGCCGGATCTGACCGACGAGCAGGCCGAGCAGCTCGCCGCCCGCGGCATCACCGTGGTGACGGGCGAGGTCGCCGAAATCGAGATCAACAATGACGCGATTGATGGCGTACGGCTGAAGTCCGGTTCGGTGATTCCGCGCCGGGTGATCGCCGTCGCCACCCGGATGGTCGCCCGGGCCGATTTCCTGGCCGGTCTCGGACTGAAGGCCGTGCCGCACATGTCCGGCATGGGGGAGCACGTCCCGGCCGACCCGACCGGCCGCACCGAGGTGCCGGGCGTGTGGGCGGCCGGCAACGTGACCGACCTGTCCGCGCAGGTGGGCTCGGCCGCGGCGGCCGGCGCGTTCGCCGGCGCCCAGATCAACATGGATCTGGTGGTGGCCGAGACGGCGTTGGCGGTGGCCGCCCGTTCGCATTGACGAATGGCAATGCCTGACGTAGTTTTCCCTGAGGAAAGCGCATTCCTGTAATACGAGCCGCCGTGCCCCACCGCACCTTGGGCGCGGCGGTGCCGTCGTCCCCGGCACAGGAGGTTTTCCGTGAAATTCAAAGTCCTCGGCACCGCGAGCGTTCTCGTCGCCGCCGTTCTCGTCGCGCCATCGCTGGCCGACGCGGCCGTGACCACCTACTACGTCGCCCCCACCGGCAGCGACAGCAACGCCGGCACCCTGGCCGCGCCGTTCGCCACCATCCAGAAAGCGGTCACCGCCGTCACCGCCGGCGGCACGATCGCGCTGCGCGGCGGCACCTACCCGCTCGCCTCCACCGTCACGATCGCCAAGAGCGGCACCGCGAGCGCCCCCATCACGCTCACCGCCTACCAGTCGGAGCGGCCGGTCATCGACGCCGAGGCGCTGCCCTACACACCGGGCGCGGTCGGCTCGACCATCCCGAGCGCGCAGCGCGGGGCGATCCACATGGAGGCGTCCTACTGGAAGATCGCCGGCCTCGAGATCGTCCACGGCCCGTACGCGATCTACTGCAACAACTGCAACAACAACACGTTCGAGCGGCTGTCCACGCACGACAACTACGAGACCGGCTTCCAGTTGCAGGGGACGTCGGCCGGCAACCTCATCCTCAACCTGGACAGCTACAACAACCGGGATCCGCGCAAGAACGGGGAGAGCGCCGACGGCCTCGGCATCAAGGAGGGCAGCGGCGCCGGCAACGTGGTGCGTGGCGCCCGGCTGTGGAACAACATCGACGACGGCTTCGACGCGTGGTCCTTCACCTCGCCGATCACGATCCAGGGCAGCATCGCCTACGGCAACGGCTACAACCGCTGGAGCATCCCCGACTTCTCCGGTGACGGCAACGGCTTCAAGCTGGGCGGCAGCAGCGGCACCGGCCCAGCCGCGGCGCACGCGGTCAGCAACAGCATGTCGTTCGCCAACGCCGCGACCGGCTTCACCGACAACGGCAACACCGGCACGATCACGGTCAGCCGCAGCACGGCGTACCAGAACGCGAAGACCGGTTTCGACTTCGACGGCGGCTCCACCTCGAAGCTGACCGCCAACCTGGCCGTCGGCAACGCCACCGCGGTCGCCCTCGGCTCGTCGACGGCCTCGGGCAACTCCTGGAACATCGGCGGCACCTGGACGCTGCTGAGCACCGACTCGTCCACCATCACCGGCGCCCGCAACACCGACGGCTCGATCCGCTCGTCCAACTTCCTGGTGCCGGCGAACGGAGCCGCAGTCGGCGCGAAGATCTAGACCAGACCTCTTCCGGTACGGGCTGCGAGTCCACAACCGCACCTTCACCCGACCGCCGGCACCACGCGACCGGCGTGCAACACGAGCACGCGCCGCGCCTTTCGGGCAACCGGACCCCACAGCCACCGGCTTTGCTCTGTGTACTTATACGCGCGGATCCGCGCGTATAAGTACGCAAAGCAAAGGCCCGAACAGGCCGGTGTTCGCCGAGGTCAGCGTGGATGATCCCGAGGCCTGTCGGCGGCCCGGGAGGACGCCCGGGCCGGGCCCGCCCGTAGCGGGCGCGCGGAGGGTGAGTTGCACCTGCCGGGACCGACTGGCACGGGAGCGGGGCAGCGCGTACGCAAAAAGAGAGCATGAGCAAAACGCGCGACGCGGCGGCAGACCTGGACCTGTCGGCGGCTTTCGGCCAAGCCAGACCGTTTCCGTCTTGACGGCGAATGTGTCTAGGCGTCCGAGCGCAGGTGATCCAGGCCGAGCAGGCGGTCGAGCGCGCGCAGCCGGAACGCCAGGCTGAGCACCGCGAACCACAGCACCAGCATTGGCAGCACCAGCGCGAACATCGGCGCCGACGGACCGGCCAGGCCGAAGTAGCCGTAGAGCGCCGGCACGAACAGGACCGCGCCGAACGCCGCGACGAGCCCGCCGACCAGGTAGGTCGGCCGCTTGTCCGGCGTCGGCTCGGTCCATGCCGCGAACAGCCGGTTCGGCGGCAGCAGGAACAGGATGAGCACGAACGAGGCCAGGCAGAAGAAGCTGGACAGGCCGGTCTGCGCGGCGATGGTGGCGGCGGCCGCGGTGAAGTCGGTGTCACTGCCGTAGGTGAGACCGGTGTAGCGCTCGAAGTCGTTGATCACCTCGGACGGCGTGTGCCCGGAGCTGAAACCGATCATGACGGCCTCGTAGATGCCGGCGTAGAGCGCCGCCCCGAACGTCGCGGTGACCACCGCCGCCGGGATGACGAAGCCGGCCAGCCGGGTCAGCATCTTGGGGTCGGGCGCGGTCGGCTTCGCCCACATGGTCAGGAAGAAGGTCGGCACGCCCACCGTGAACAGCGTCAGCCCGACCTGCGTGGGCGAGTACGGAAAGCCCAGCCCCAGCATGGTCACGGTCAGGATCACCAGGCCCTGGCTGGCCACCCGGGCGAGGAAGACGTGCAGCGACAGCCCGATCCCGTTGATGATCCGCCGGCCCTCGCGCTGGGCCGGCGGCAGCGCCGCGAACGAGTCGTCCACCAGCACGATGTCGGCCACGTCCCGGGTCACCGCGCTGCCGCTGCGCATCGCCACCCCGACCTGGGCGCCCTTGAGCGCGCGGGCGTCGTTCACGCCGTCGCCGATCATCGCGACGTAGTGGCGCTGGCGGCGCAGCGACTGGACGATCCGCTCCTTGTGCTCCGGGGCGACCCGGCCGAAGACGGTGGTCTGGGCGACGACCCGGTCCAGCGCGTCGTCGTCGAGAGCGTCGAGCAGCACACCCGGCATCGGCACCCCGGCGTCCAGGCCGGCCCGCGTCGCGATCGCCGCCACCGTCCGCGGATCATCGCCGGACAGCACCTTCAGGTCCACGCCGTCGTGCCGCAGCTTCGCGATCGTCTCGCGCACCTCGGGCCGCAGCTCGTCGGCGAGAGCCACCATCGCGATAGCTTCCAGCGCCGGCAGGGCGGGGCGTCCGGCCGCGTCGCGCAGCCGCGCATCGCTGTTCACCGGCTTGGCGAGCAGGAGTACGCGGAGACCGAGCTCGGTATTGCGCGCCACGTCGGCTTCCGGCGCGGGCGTGGCCAGGCGCGCGGCCAGCGCGTCCGGTGCGCCGAGCAACCACGTGCCGTCGTCGGTGCTGACCCCGGACCAGCGCAGGGAGGACGCGAAGGCAACCTCGTCGCGGACCGCCCAGGCCGTGCCGGGCAGAGCGGACGCCAGCGCCTGCGAGGTGAGGTTGGGCGCGGCCGCGCTGCGGGCGAGCGAGCCGAGCAGCCGTTCCACCTCGGCCTTCTCGTGCCCGCCGAGCGGCCGGATCTCCGCGACGGTGAGCCGCCCGGTGGTGAGCGTGCCGGTCTTGTCGGTGCAGACCACGTCCACGTTGCTGACCGACTCGACCGCGTTGACCTGCTGCACGAGCGCACCCGAGCGGGCGATGGTGGCGGCCCCCGCGGTGTAGGCCACGGCAATCAAGAAGAACAACCCATAAGGCACCAGGCCGGACAGTACGGCGGTGGTCTGCACCACCCGCAGCACGGTGAAGCCCTCGATCGCCGCCTGCCCGAGGATCGCCCCGCTCATCAGCGTGACCAGCAGCATCACCAGTCGCACCAGGAACTCGATCCGCTTCTGCAGCGGCGTCTTGTCGGTGGTCACCCGGCGTGCCTCCGCGGTGAGCCGCCCCGCGTAGCTGCGCGCCCCCACGTCCCGGGCCAGCTGGAACCCCTCGCCGGCCACACAGAGGCTGCCGGACCGCAGATCGTCGCCGGGCAGCTTGGCCACCGGGTCGGACTCGCCGGTCAGCAGCGACTCGTCCGCCTCGACCCGGCCGCCCTCGAGCACCGGCCCGTCGACCACGATCTGGTCGCCGGTGCGCACCTTGATCAGATCACCCCGTACCACCTGATCGGGGTTGACCGGAATCTCTTGCTCGTCCCGGACCACGACGACCTGGGCGCGGTCGAGCAGTTGCAGCCGGTCCAGCTTGCGCTTGGCCCGGATCTCCTGCGCCGCGCTGATCACCGCGTTGATCAGGCCGAGCCCGACGCTGATCAGCGCATCGCTGTACCGGCCCATGGCCAGCAGCGTCGCGCCGATCACGAACAGGATGATGTTGAAGAACGAGAAGACGTTGGTGCGCAGGATCTCGGCGTAGCTGCGCGACCCACCCTTGACCGCGGTGTTCGCCTCGCCGTGCCGACGCCGGTACTCGGCCTGGGCGCGGGTGAGCCCCTGGCCGGCGGTAGCCAACACCTGTTGCGCCATCCGGCACCCCCTCGCCGGAAATCACGCTACCTGCCGGTTGAGCCGGTTTTCGGCGCTTTTGCCGTGCCCGCGGCCGGAGTGCCGTGGTCGACCCCCCGGTTCCGGCCAGATGCCTAGATGAGGTCGTGCTCGGCCGGGGTGGTGTTGAGGACCCAAGACAGCGGCATGGTGGCCTGAACGGTGTACTGGTCGCCGGACAGCCGATGAATGGTGACTGTCTGTGCGGCGTCCTGGTCCACCATCCAGTACTGCGGGATGCCGGCGACCGCGTACTCGTTGCGCTTGGTCACCGTGTCCACGCCTTCGGAGCCAGGGGAAATGATCTCGATGGCGAGAAGCACGTCGGCGACGGGCAGCCAGACGCCGTCGGCCTGTGGCTTGCTCCAGACCACCAGATCGGGAATGCGCCCACCGACGCCGTTAGGCCCTGGAATGCGCAGCCCGACTGCTTGGGCCACCCTGTCGACCGGCACGCCGGCGGTGGCCAGCCACACCATCAGGCGAGTCGCGATGATCGCGTGGGCATACCCCGGCGGCGGCATGATCGAGAGAACTGCCTCGGGGCTGATCTCGTATCGATGGTGCTCGTCCGCGGCCATCATCGCCGTCAGGTCGTCGAGCGTCACGACCGGTGGCATGTACCTGCCGACAGCCTCTGAGCTCATAGCCGCATCGTACTTGTTCGCCCCGCCACATCGGGAACCAGAACCGCCCGCCAGTTCGAGCCGGGCAGGCGGGGTCGCAATGGCGTCGGTCAGCGGGGCCGCACCGGGTCGAAAGCCGGGATCTTCGCCGTTCGCTGGGCGATCTCGGCGGCCAGGTCGCGGTGCCGGGCCGCGGTTTCCTGGATCTCGGTGGCGTGGGCGCGCTTCTCGGCCATGGTCAGCACCGAGGTGTTGAGGTCGGTCCACTCCACCGACGCGTCCGGGCGCAGCGTGCCCCGGGCGCCGCAGGTCGCGCACGCGACGCCCGTGCCGGACAGCTCGATCACGCTGAGGTGGCAGAGCGGGCACAACCCCGGCTCGCCGAGGTAGGCGACGTCGTCGAACGCCTTGCCGAGCTGCCCGGCCACGTTGGCGCCCAGTTGCGCGGCACGTGTCAGGGCCTCGTCGTCGAGCACGATCGAGTGCGGCGTGCCGGCGCCGCTGAAGACGACCTGATCGACCACGGCGATGTGCATCGAGAACGTGATCGTGTGCAGCAGGGGGAGCGCCAGGGTCTTCCACTGCGGCGTGAGCGATCCGCCGACCGCCAGGAAGCCGGCCACCCGGGGCTTCAGCACGCGCTCGTCGACCCGGAACGGCACGGTCGGCTCGGCGCCGCCGCGGCGCAGCGCCACCAGGTGCTCGATGATCGCGGCGTCGGCGTTCGGGCCGAGCAGGCGGTCGACCAGGAGCTTGAGCGAGGCGGCCATGGTGCGCGACATGATCGAGGTGCTGACGATCAGGCCGTCGCACTCGATCAGCTTCTCCCACAGCCAGTCCAGGTCGGCCTGGCTGGTCAGGTCGAGGTCGGCGAGCCGGACGAGTTCGACGTCGGCGCCGCCGGCCGCGGCCAGCGCGGTGCACAGCACGATTTCCGAGCTGCCCCCGGCGTTGCCGGCGGACAGGCCGAGGATCCGGCTCACGGTTGCCTCCTCTGCATCAGTTCGACGAGGTTGCCCTCGGGGTCGGCGACGAACGCCATCCGCACGCCCTGCTCGGGGGAGGGTTGCGGGGCCATCACGGCCCGCGCGCCCAGCTCCACCACGCGGGCAAACGCACGATCAAGATCGGGGACATCAAAGGCGATGTGCCCGTACGCCTCGGACAGCGCCGCCTCGGCCGGGCCGGCCGGTCGCAGCCCCACGACCGAACCGGGCCGGTGCAACAGTTCCAGGCGATCACCGTGCCCCGGGTGCAGCAGCATGACGATGTCGAGATCGATCGCGTCGACGCGCAGGTCCAGCTCGCGCACGTAGCCGAACGCGGCGCAGTACCACTCAGCCGCCGCCTCCAGGTCGTGCACGGCCAGCCCGGCGTGGTCGAGGCGAGGTTCAGGCATGGACGTTGAGACGTTCCGGGTCGGCCGCGAGGTAGGACTCGAACCGCCGGTCCGGGTCGCGCCGGGCACGGATCTCCTCGAGGCGCTGGTAGTTGGCGTCGGAGAGGAAGCGGTCCTGCCGCACGGTGAAGTCGGTGTCACCGAGATAGACCCCGGCCCCGCCGTCGGCGGCGATCGCGGCGGTCCGCTCATGCACCCAGGTGCGGTACTTCTCGTCGTCGGCCGCGTCCTGGTAGACCACGTAGGTGGCGATGTAGACGTTGCCCTCGACCGAGAACGCCATGTCCGGCAGCGGCCGGGTCGGCGCCCAGCCGTACCAGATGGAGAACGAGTGGGTGGTGTCCAGCTCGCTCCACAGGCGCAGCAGCGGGGGCGCGAGCCGGTCGGCCGGCGCGTCGGTCCAGGTGCAGTCGACCGCGTAGCGGTGGCCCTCCGGGCTCTGCTCGTCCTGCGCGGCGCTCTCCTCGTCGAGGCTGGTCTCGCCGCGCACGTGCCCGAGCGGGGTGAGCGGGCAGCTGTCGAAGACCCGCAACAGGTCCTCGGCCTCGGCCGGCGAGGAGACCATCGCGGTCGTGTGCAGCAGCAGGACCGTGCCGGGATGCGCCACGCCCTCGTCGAGCGGCACGTTCGGCAGGCGGGTGGCGGCGATCACCGGCTCGACCCGGCGGTCGAGTTTCGGCAGCAGCTCATGCATCCAAGCCAGCAGCGAAGCGCCGTCGTCGAGGGAGAACGACCAGGTGTCGTGCCACAGATGCGGATAGGCCGGGTAGGTCTGCAGGTGGAAGGCGGTGACGATGGCCGGGAAGCCCGGCCCGGCCCCGCGCGCCGCCCAGTAGAGGTCGCTGTTCTGCGAGGCATCGCAGCGGATCTGCGAACCGTCGGCGGTCACCACGTCGACCGCCACCACGCTCTCGCAGGCCCAGCCCTTGGCCCGGCTGTTCCAGCCCTGGCCGCCCTGCAGCAGGAAGCCGCCGAGGCCGACGGTGGGGCAGTGGCCGCCGGGAAACGCCCGGCCGTGGGACGTCAGGAACGGGGCGAGCTCGCGGCCGCCACGGACGGCCGGCCCGGCGACGGCGATGCCGGTCGACTCGTCGTACGCCATCGTGTTGAGCTCTTCAAGATCGATGAGCAGCGCATCGTCGCGGACACTCCAGGCCGCCCAGGAGTGTCCGCCGGACCGCACGCTGACCGTCCACCCGCGCTCGCGGGCCATCCGCACGCCGTCGGCGACGTCCTCGGCCGAGGAGGCGATCAGCACCGCGGCCGGATAGCGTTCGGGGCGGCGGTGGTTGAAGACGCGCCCGACCCGCGCCTCCTCGTAGCCGGCGAATCCGCGCTGGAACAGCCTCATGAGGCGCCCTCGGTGGCGAACATCGACGGGCGGGCGCCGGTGATCCAGCCGACCAGGTGGTCGTTCTCGGTCTCGGCGGCCGGGATGTCGGCGACCTTGCGGCCGCGGTTGAGCACCGTGATGCGGTCGCAGACATCCATCGCGAGGGGCAGGTTGTGGGTGACCAGCACGCAGGCCACACCCTGGTCGGCGAGGCGGCGGATGAGCGCCTGCACCTGCTGGGTCTGCTCGTAGCCGAGCGCCGCGGTGGGCTCGTCGAGCAGCAGGATGCCGTTGCGCTCCTCGTCGAACACCCGGGTGGCGCCGCGGGCGAGCGCGACGACCTGACGCTGGCCGCCGGAAAGCATCTCCACCGGGCGGGTCATCGAGGCCGTACGCACCCCGAGCTTGTCCATCTCCTCGGTGGACCGGCGGCGCTGGGCCTTGTGGTCGATGAAGCCGAGCCAGCCGAGCAGACCTTTGCGCAGGATCTCCCGGCCGAGGCTGAGGTTGGTGGCGATGTCCTGCGCGTCGACCAGGGCAAGGTCCTGATAGACCATCTGGATGCCGGCGTGGGTGGCGTCGGCGGGGGAGCCGAACGTCTGCTCCGCGCCGTGCACCCGGATCTCGCCGTTGGTCGGCTGGTGCGCGCCGGACATCACCTTGAGCAACGTGGACTTGCCGGCGCCGTTGTCGCCGAGCAGCCCGAGCACCTCGCCCTGCCGGACCTCGATGTCGATGCCGTCGAGCGCCCGCACATAGCCGTAGTGCATGTCGACGCCGCGCAGTTGCAGCGCCGGCTCGGTGGTAGCAGTCATGACGTCACCTCGTTCCGGTGTGCACGGAGGCACTTGCGTTCTGCACGAGCCGGCGGGACACGGTGGTGGACACCCACTTCTCCACGGCGAGGGAGCCGAGCAGCAGCAGGCCGGTGGTGGCGGTCGCCCAGTAGGGCGAGACACCTTTGATGGTCAGCGCGTTCGAGATGGTGCCGAGGATGAGCGCGCCGACCAGCACCCGGGGCAGCGACCCCCGCCCGCCGGCGAGGGAGACACCGGCGAGCGCGACCGCGGTCAGCGCGTTGAAGATGATGCTGACGTTGGCGGACGGGTTGGCCTCGGTGACCAGCGCGGTGGTCACGATGCCGCCGAGCGCCGCGCAGAACCCGCTGATCACGAAGCCGAGCACCTTGTAGCGGTCGGCGTGGATGCCGGAGCGGCGGACCGCCTCGGCGTTGCCGCCGACCGCCATCATCCGGATGCCGTCGCGAGTGCGGGTGAGGAAGACCGTGAGCACCGCGAACAGCGCGGCGGTGATCCAGACCGGGGCCGGAACTCCGGCGAACCGGTCGGTGCCCAGGAACACCAGCGAGTCCAGCCCGGAGATCGTGTAGCCGCCGGCGATGCCCGCCGCCGCCCCGCTCATCACCGACAGGGTGCCGATGGTGACGATGATCGGGTTGAAACCGCGCAGCGAGATCAGGCCGTTGATCATCCCGACGACGCCGCCGAGGACGAGCGCGACGAAGATCGCCGGCCCGGTCGGCGTGCCGTGGGTGATCAGCCAGCCGCAGACGCAGCCGGCCAGCGCCGCGGTGCCCGGGATCGAGAGGTCCAGGGCGCCGCAGATGATGCCGACGGCGATGCCGGCCGCGAAGATCGCGGTGAGGGCGGCGGCGTTGGCGATCAGCAGCCCGTTGTCGATGCTGGCGAAGTACGGGCTGGCCCAGATGCTGAACGCGATCAGCAGCAGCGCCCAGAGGACGAAGATGCCCCGGTCCCGGACGAAGATCAGCCAGCGGATGAGCGCCGGGTCCTTGTCCTTGTCGGTGCTGACTGCGGTGGCGGCGGCGATGGTCACGGTCATCCTTTCCGCTCCTCTGGCTAGCTGCCGGCCGTGAAGGTCTTCAGCGGAACGACCAGGATCTCGCCGTTCGCCTTCGGGTCGGCCTGCATCTTGACCAGCGTGTCGAACGACTGGGCCATGTCCTGCTGGAGCTGCAGCGCGACGGCCGCGTAGATCTTGCCGTCGGTCACGTCCTTGAGCACCTCGTCGTTGCCGCCGAAGTCGGTGACGCAGTTGAGCTTCTTGCCGGCCGAGCTGAACGCCCCGAGCGCGCCGAGGCCGCCCTCGTCGTTGGCCGCCATGACCGCCGTGATGTCGGGGTGGCCCTGCAGCGCGTTGCCGATGTCGGTCTGCGCCGAGGCCCGGTCCTTCGCGATCAGCGTCTGCACGATGGTGGCGTTCGGAGCGGCGGCCTTGAGCGCCGCGGCGGCCGCGGTGTCGAAGGCCTCCTTGCCGGCCGTGCCCTCCTGGCTGCCCAGGTAGAGGACCTTGCCGGTGCCGCCGGACTTCTCGGTCATGCACTTGCCGAGCTGCTCGCCGAGGGCCTTGCCGCTGGCCTCGTAGTCGATGTAGTCGAACGTGATGCCGGGCTGCGCCCCGCTGAACCCGTACTCGTCGGGCTTGCCGTTGACCAGCAGCGGCACTCCCTTCGACTGGGCCGTCTTGATCAGCTCGGACATCGACTTGGGGGCGATCGAGAGGATCCAGGCTGCGCCCGCGCGGCCGGAGCTGATCACCTCGTTGAGCTGCTGGGTCTGCTTGGTGGCGTCGAAGTTGGGGTCCTGGACGACGACCTCCCAGCCCTTCGAGCTGGCGTAACCCTTCACGCCCTCGGACAGGCTCTTCAGCGCCGGCGGAGCGAGCGAGAGCGGCGAGAAGACCAGCGTCTTGGGCAGCGCCTTGGTGCTTCCCGAATCGGTGCTGGTGGCCGTGGAGTCACTCGCGTGGCTGCAGGCCGCGGCGAGGAGCAGAGGGGTCGTGGCAAGGGCGACGGCCAAGGCGCGAAGAGGGCGCCGGCGGAAAGCAGTCATGGAACGAACTCCTCTTATCAAGAGAAGACACGAATTAGAGAGGGAGTGGGCGCTTTGTCAGCCGCCGCTTTCACATCATGAAAGCCGATTTCTGAATTACTTGAGAACATAGGGGACCGGTGCAGCTGATGTCCATGGCTTGACCGGACCATTTCAAACTTGTGTCGGCCAGGACCTCTGCAGGCCGTTCACCAGGGCGACCATGGTGTCGTGGGCCGGGGTCGGCACGCCCACGCGGCGGCCTTCGGCGGCGATGCCGCCGTTCAGCACGCCGATCTCGGTCGGCCGTCTGACCAGCACGTCCTGCAACATCGAGGGCTTGTGGGAGTACGCCTCCCGAATGGCCTCCTCGACCGAGTCACGCGGATCGCGGGTGAGCGTGATCCCGGCCCGGGCGCAGACCGCGAGCGCCTCGTCGATCAGCCTCCCGACCTCGGTGCGCAGGCCGGGATCGGTGCAGACCTGGCCCACGGTGAGGCCGGTGAGCGCGGAAAGTGGGCTGGTAGCCGCGTTGAACACGACTTTCGTCCACTGAGGGCCGCGTGCGTCGGCGACCGCGTGCGTGGTGAGGCCGCCCTCGTTCAGCAGCCGGGCCAGCAGCTCGATCTCGTCGGAGCGCGCCGGGCTCGGCTCGAACGGGCCGATCCACGAGTCGCCGGGCGCGTCGTAACGAACCACCCCGGGCGCCGGAACCGCGCCCGCGGTGACGATCGTGCCGCGCATGACCCGGGGGACGTGCTCGGCGACGATCTCCTCGTTGCCGACCCCGTTCTGCACGCTGACCACGCCGGCGTCCTTGAGCGCGTGCGCGGCCGCCGCCACGGCCGCGCTGGTGTGCAGCGCTTTCGTGGCCACGATGCCGAGGTCGCAGCGCGGCAGATCGGCCGCGTCGGTGATCGCGTCGACCGGGGCCACGAAATCCGCGAGCCCGGTGACCCGGAGGCCGCCGGCCCGGATCGCCGCCATGTGCTCCGGCCAGGGATCGACGGCCCAGACCTCCACGCCGTCCGCCCGGCTGAGGTGCGCGGCGTAGAGGCTGCCGATGGCGCCGCAGCCCAGCACCGCCACGCGGATCACGGCGTCGGGGCCGGCGTCGGGGCGCCGGCCATCAGGATGTCGCGGGCCAGGGCGGCGCAGCGGGCCGGCTGGGCGCCGCCGATGCCGAGGCCGGCCACGACCTGGCCGTCCACCTCGATCGGCAGGCCGCCCGGCGCGGCCAGCAGCGGCGCCGGGTGCAGGGCGGCCAGCTGATCGGAGGGGTACCACGAGGCCAGGTGCTCGCTGGGCAGCCCGAAACGGGCGGCCGTGCTCGCGGTGGCCAGGGCCACCTCGACGCCGCCGGCCACCGCGCCGTCCATCCGGTCCTGCTGGATCGGGTCGCCGCCGCGGTCCACCACCGCGACACTGATGTTCATGCCCTGGAGGGCGGCCTCGGCCAGCACCCGGTCGACCAGGTCGAGCGCCCAGTCGAGCTCGTGCTGGTCGGCGGCCGGATTCGCCGGCTTCATGCCGAGGCTGTCGGCCGGATCGACGGTCAGATCACCGAACCGCGTCTTCCACCGGGCCGCGTCGTCACCGTGCTGGCCGACATAGGGCGTGCCCATGGCGTACGCAATAAGAAGGTCTTCGGGGTTGGCGGGTTTGCCCTCGGCGCTGACCACCTCGGGCGCCACCCCGGCCGGCAGGAACGGGCTGACCGTGGCGCCGGAGGCCGAGATGCCGCCGATGACTTCTTTTCCCGGACCGAGGATCGGCAGGCCGCCGGCGCCCGGGAAGAGCGCCTCCGGCGACGCCGTCACGAACCCGGCCGAGATCGGGGCGGGCAGCGTGGTCATCCGCTGCAGGTGCTCCGAGCTGGGGATCTGCTGGGTCGCCGAGATCCACGCCTTGGAGCGGGCGCGAGCCATGCCGCCGGGACCGCCGTGATCGAGGCGGGACGCCGTGACCAGCGCGCCGCTCGCGCCGACCACGGCGATCGCACCGCGCAGGCCCAGCTGTTCGGCCTTGTCCACCGCCCGCCGCACCAGCGCACGGGCCTCCGCCAGGCTGACGTCGGCGGGGTGGACCGCGCCCATCAGGCGCCGACCATGTTGTACCCGCCGTCGGCGACCATGTATCCGCCGGTCATGTGGAACGCGTCGTCGCTGGCCAGGAACAGCGCGGTGCCGGCCAGCTCGGTCGGGCCGGGGATGCGGCCCATCGGGGTCATCTTGCGCAGCTGGTCGCCGCGGCCCTCCTGCCAGTCCTTGCGGCCGAGGGTCGCGTCGGTCTCGATGAAGCCGGGGGCGAACACGTTGACCCGGACGGCCGGGGCGAAGGCGTGCGCGTACGACTTGGTGAGGCCGAGCAGGCCGTATTTCGCCGCGGCGTACTGCGGAGCGCGGGCGCTGCCGCGGACGATGACGGTCGAGCCGATGTTGACGATGGCTCCGTGTCCCTGGTCCAGCATGCGCGCGCCGAATTCGTGAACACAGGCCATCGTGCCCTTGATGTCGACGGCCAGGACGTGGTCGACGGACTCCTCGGTGATGTCGCGCCACGACATCTGCTCGCGGGCCACGTCGCCGACGTTGTTGATCAGCACGTCGACCCCGCCGAGCTGGGTGAACGCGTCCTCGGCGAGCCGGGCGACGTCGGACCAGACGGCGATGTCGGCCTGCAACAGCACCGGCTCGGAGCCGGCCTCGCGGACCCGCTCGGCGGTCTCCTCGGCGCCGGCCTTGGACGAGCGGTAGTGCACGCCGACCGTGCGGGCGCCCTCCTGGGCGGCGCGCAGGGCGATCGCGGCGCCGAAACCGGTGCCGGCGCCGGTGACGACGACGGAGCGGCCCTCGAAGCGGCGGGGGATGTAAACGGACATTTGTAACTCCTTAAACGAGGACTCGGCCGCCGTCGACATAGAGGACCTGGCCGGTGATGAAACCGGCCCGGTCGGAGGCAAGGAAGGTCACCGCGTCGGCGACCTCCTCGGGCACCCCGAGGCGCTGGGCCGGGACGAGCGCCTCCAGGGCCTCGCGGTTGCCATCCTTGTCGAGGTGGTCCTTGGTCAGGTCGGTTTCGATGTAGCCGGGCGCGACCGCGTTGACCGTGACACCGTGCTCGGCCCACTCCCGGGCCATCACCCGGATGAGCTGGTTGAGCCCGCCCTTGGTGGCCGCGTACGGCGCGTGCTTGGCGTGCGCCAGCAAACCGGACACCGACGACACGAACACCATCCGGCCGTAGCCGGCGCCCACCATCAACCGCCCGACGTGCTGGCCCAGCCAGTACGCCGTGGAGAGGTTGAGCTCGAGCAACTGCTGCCAGTCGGCGTCGGTGAGATCGAGAACCGGCCGCCGGACGTTGCGCCCGACCGCGTGCAGGAACACCTCGGGCACGCCGATCCGGGCCGCGGCCTCGTCGACGACGTCCCGGCACGCCTGCGGATCACGCAGGTCGCACTTGATCGTCTCGATCCGGCCCTCGGACTGCCGGGCCACGGCCTCGAGGTTCTGCTCGCTGACGTCGGCGACGGCAACCCGCGCGCCCTGGGCCGCGAGGCTGAGCGCGCTGGCGCCGCCCAGGCCACCCGCGCCGATCACGAGGGCCGGCCGACCGGTGAGCGCTAACCAGTCACGCATGGTGCCACCTCTGTCATTCTCGCATTATGAAAGCGACTATCCAGTACCGTAGACGCTGCCCCCAGGGCTGTAAATAGGCTCGTAACACGGGGCCGTAGGCTGACCGTCGACAGGAGACAAGGGGGGTTCGATGGCGCGAACAGCGGCGGAGGCAAAGCCCGAGTACCGGGTGGAAGCGCTGGCCAAAGGACTCCGTCTGCTCAACCTCTTCACCGAGCAGCGGCCCACCTGGCGGGTCACCGACCTGGCCGAGGCGGCCGGCCTGCCGATGCCTACCGCTTACCGGGTGGTGCAGACGCTGACCGCCGAGGGCTACCTCGACCACCTGCCCAACGGCGATTACCGCCCCGGCGTCCGGGTGCTCACCCTCGGCACCGCCGCGCTGCGCAGCCTCGACCTGGTCGAGCTGGCCACCCCGCGACTGCAGCGGCTGGCCGCCGAGACCGGCGAGACGGTCAACCTGGCCGTGCTCACCGGCGACCGGGTGCTCTATCTGATCCGCCTGCGCAACTCCGACCTGGTCACCGCGAACATCCAGGTCGGCTCGACGCTGCCGGCCGTGCACACGTCGATCGGCAAGCTGCTGCTCGCCTACCTCTCCCCGGAGTCGCTGCGCGAGCACGTCACCTCGGCGTCGTTCCCCAGCCAGCACGGGCCCAACGCGAAGGTGTCGCTCGACGAGCTGGCCGAGGAGCTGGGCCGCATCCGCGAGCAGGGCTGGGCGGTGCAGGACGAGGAGCTGGCGTACGGGTTGCGCTCGGTCGCCGGGCCGATCACCGGCCCGGACGGAAGCGTCGTGGCCGGGGTCAACCTGGCCGTGCAGGCCCGCGACTGGTCCGCCCAGCGCATCGTGCGCGAGCTGCGCCCGACCATCCTGTCCGCGTGCGTGGAGATCTCCCAGCTGATCTCCGGGCGGTAATTAAAGCGCTCTTCGCACGGCGAGAGTGCTAGCGTTCATGGCACCTTGGCCTGAGGAGGACCGGTGCTTTCGGGAGACGACGACATCTCCGGGTGATCCCGGCGCTGTCCCATCACGTCCCCGTGCCCGTTCTCCTGCCAGAGGTCTCTCACTCGTGTCCATCGTGTGCACCCATCTGTCCTTTTCCTGGCCCGACGACTCTCCCGTCTTCGCGGACCTCTCCTTCGCCGTGCCGGCCGGCCGCACCGGCCTGGTCGCCGCCAACGGCGCCGGCAAGAGCACCCTGCTCCAACTGATCGCCGGCCTGCTGCGGCCCACCGCGGGAGCGGTCACGGTCGACGGCGCGCTCGGCTACCTCCCGCAGGACCTGCCGCTGGCCGGCGAACCCACGGTCGCCGAGATCCTCGGTGTCGCCGACCGGCTCGCCGCGCTGCACGCCATCGAGTCCGGCGACGCCGCCGAGGAGCATTTCACCGTCATCGGCGCCGATTGGGACGTCGAGGAACGCAGCCGCGCCCTGCTCGACCGGCTCGGCCTCGGCGACGTGGCGCTCGACCGGCGGCTCGGCACCCTCAGCGGCGGCCAGACCGTCTCCCTCGGGCTCGCCGCCCAGCTCGTCGACGAACCGGCCGTGCTGCTGCTCGACGAGCCCACCAACAACCTCGACCGGGCTGCCCGCTCCCGGCTGCACGCGGTCCTCGACGACTTCACCGGCTGCCTGCTGATCGTCAGCCACGACCGGGAACTGCTCGACCGGATGGACCGCATCGCCGGCCTCGACCGCGGGTCGCTGACCCTGTTCGGCGGCAACTACTCGGCGTACGACCAGGCCGCGCGCATCGAGCGGGAGGCCGCCGAGCGCACCGTGCGGTCGGCCGAGGCCGAGGTCAAGCGGGAGAAACGGGAGCTCCAGCAGGCCCGCGAGCGATCTGCCCGGCGCGCCTCCACCGCCAAACGCAACCTCGACAGCGCCGGCCTGCCCAAGCTGTTCGCCGGCAACATGAAGAACAGCGCCGAGGCGTCGGCCGGCCGGGCCGGGCAGATGCACGCCGGCCGGATGGCGGGCGCGCAGTCCCGCCTCGACGAGGCCGAACGGCAGATCCGCGACGACGACCGGATCGTCATCGACCTGCCCGACACCGCGGTCCCGGCCGGCCGCACCCTGTTCGAGGGCGACGGGCTGCGCGTCCGCGACGTCTTCCGCGACCTCGACCTGACCATCCGCGGGCCCGAGCGGATCGCGCTGACCGGCCCGAACGGCTCCGGCAAGACCACCCTGCTGCGCCTGATCGCCGGCTTCGCCGAACCGGACGAAGGGCAGATCCGACGCACCGACGGCCGGATCGCCTACCTCTCCCAGCGCCTCGACCTGCTCGACGAGGACCGGTCGGTCGCCGAGAACCTGGCCACGTTCGCGCCCGGCCTGCCCGACCGCGACCGGATGAACCGGCTGGCCCGCTTCCTGTTCCGCGGCGACCAGGCCCACCTGCCGGTGCGGGTGCTCTCCGGCGGCGAACGGCTGCGGGCCACCCTGGCCTGCGTGCTGTGCGCCGAGCCGGCCCCGCAGCTGCTGCTGCTCGACGAGCCGACCAACAACCTCGACCTGATCAGCGTGGCCCAGCTGGCTAGCGCGCTGAGTGGCTACCAGGGCGCCTTCGTTGTGGTCAGCCACGACGAACGTTTTCTGACGGAAGTCGCCGTCGGTCGGCGCGTGGTGCTGAAAGGGCGGTAGGGGGCTGGCCGAACGACGGCTGGTGTCGGTGCCGTCACCGGAGGTCCAATCCACCTACTCCAAGTGAACGGATACGTGGGAGGGCGTCATCGTCACTCGTCTTCTCATCTCGGCCGCGCTCTGCCCGTTCGCGGTGGCGGTGCTCTGGCACCTGTTGATCCGCGGAAGCGCTCGATGGAACGAACATCAGGACCCGTTCGCCGGCTATGACGAACCTGCCTACCGGCCGACCACAGCCAGCGCGGAACGCCACCTGCCCGTCGGCGACGACTCGCTCTCGGGTTCACACAAGCTATGAACGCCGTCGCTGGAGGCGGCCCGAAATTGATCTATAAAGTGCGGTGACCCCGACGAGTAATGATCGATCTGGCTGAGTACGGTCGCCGGGTGCCTTTGCCGATCTCGAAGAAGAAACTCAACCAATTGGGCGCGCGAATCGCGGCCGGGGATTCCCCGGCGGGGGCGGATCTCGTCCAGCTCAAGGAAGTTTTGCGTGCGTATCAAGCGATCCTGGACACGGTCGAGGAACAGCTGACCCAAATTGATCTTCGCGCGACGACCAGGGTCAAGACGCGGTCGGTGCTCATCGAGAAGCTACGTCGCGAGGGCGGCATGGAATTGGCCCGGGTCCAGGATCTGGCCGGTGCCCGCATTGTCGTCGATGGCGACTGGGCCGAGCAGGACGCGGTCGTCGCGCGCGTGGCGTCTCATTTCGACGGCTGGACGGGCAAGCAGCCCAGGGTTGTCGACCGCCGGTTGCGGCCGAGCCATGGTTACCGCGCGGTTCACGTGATCGTCTTTCCGGACGGTGTTCCCGTCGAGATCCAGGTCCGGACCGAGGTGCAGAACAACTGGGCCCAGATCGTTGAGCGTCTCGCTGACCGGTGGGGTCGCGGTCTGCGATACGGCGAGGATCCGCAGGATGCCGGTCTACCTGCCGAGGGTGTCGCCTTCCGCGATGGCGGTCCAGTTTCCCGGGCCGAGGTCATTAGAGACCTTCGCGAGGTGTCCGATGAAATTTCGCTACTCGAAGTGGCGGAACGCGAGATGGTCGGATATTGGACAATTTCGTCAGTCAGCCTAGAGAAGAGAATCGAACAGTCCCTGCAGCGCGAAGTGGGCGATCTTGATGTGGATGCGACCCTGTTCTACCTGCGTCTCCGAGCTTCATTCAAAAAGCTGATCAACACCGCGATGTCGCCTGGTACCTCGCCGCTGTTGCGATTCCGGAGCAGCGGTGTGCGACGCGTAAAGCGATACGTTGGTCGATTCATCCGCCGGACGGTGCCCAACGTGAAATCCCCGGACGCGGACTTCGTTCGTGTGAAACTTCGCGGCGTGGACACGATCGTTGTTGAAGTGGCGGAGGAACTTCGGTCGCGATTGAAAGTTCGCCAGGCTACCCTCCGGGATACGCTGCAAAGGCTGGCCGAGTACGTGGAGCAGGGAGGAATCCGGTGAAGCACTACCTTGTGGTGTTCAATCGCCGCGCGGGCTCCATCGTCCGGTTCGTCGAATACTCGGTGGCTGATGACGCCCTGACCGCTCGGTTCGACGCGGAGGACGAGTTCGCGGCCGACGCGGACATTGAGGTCGTGGTCCTCGGTGCATCGTCGGAAGAGATGCTGCACAGAACACATGGCCGGTACTTCAAGCGCACCAAGGAGCTTGCGGTGGACGCGCTCAGCGCATTTCGTGAGTTCGAAGCGGCCTCACGCGCCCGCGCCGCGCTCTGAACAAGCTGTTAGCCGACGACCGGGCTGCGCCGCTCGATCAAGGTGACGTCGCGCCAGACGCCGTGATGGCGGCCGACCCGCTGCCGGGTGCCGACCGTGCGGAAGCCGCAGGCGGCGTGTAACGCGAGGCTCGCGGCGTTCTCGGGGAAGACGCCGGACTGGATCGTCCAGACGCCGGCCGCCTCGGTGGCGGCGATCAGCGCCTCCAACAGGGCGCGGCCCACCCCGCGGCCGGCGGCGGACGGGTGCACGTAAACGGAGTGCTCGACCACGCCGGCATAGACCGCCCGGTCGGACACCCGGGCGCAGGCCACCCAGCCCTGCACCTCGCCGGCCTCGCCGATCGCCACGAAACGCAGGCCGGGCAGCCGGGTCTCGGTGAAGCGCGCCCACTCGGGCGGCTCGGTCTCGAAGGTGGCGTTCCCGGTGGCGATGCCGAGCCGGTAGATCGCCAGGACAGCGGCGGCATGCTCGTCGGTCAGTGCGCTGATCACCCGTCTAGGGTGCCAGGGCGTCGGATACCGACTTGGCCCCGCCGTGCGAGGCGGCACCGCCGTCGACCGGGATCTCGGCGCCGGTCACGTAGGAGGCGGCGTCGCTGAGCAGGAAGGCGACCACGGCGGCCACCTCCTCGGGGGTGCCGGCCCGGCCCAGTGGGGTCTCGGCGATGCTGGCGGCCCGGAAGACCGGCGAGGCGGACGCCGTCATCGGGGTGTCGATGAAACCGGGATGCACGATGTTGACCCGGATGCCCTGCGGGCCCAGCGCCAGGCAGGCGGCATGCGTCAAACCCCACAAAGACCACTTGCTTGCCGTGTACGCGACCGGATAGTGCCCCTGCATCGCGGCCAGGGAGCCGACGTTGACGATCGACGAACCCGGTCCCATCAGCGGGGACAGGGCCTGGATGCCGAGCAGCGGGCCCAGCACGTTGACGGCCTGGACGCGTTCGAAGTCGGCCGGGGTGACCTCGCCCAGGCGGGCTCGCCACGTCGCGCCGGCCGAGTTGACCAGGCCGTGCACGGGCGCGCCGGCCAGCGAGGACGCCAGATCCGTCCACGCCTTCTCACCCCGTACGTCAAAATCGGGAAGATCCAGCGCAACCACCTCGTCGCCGGACGCCCGCAGGGCGGCGGCCACCGCGGCGCCGATTCCGGACGCCGCGCCCGTCACCACGACTCGCCGCATGACCCTCACTGTGCCGCCCGAGGTGGGTATCGCGGAAGGCGCGGTCGCTGATGCCGGGCATTCGCCGCGGTTATGACCTCATGCCGGGTGCGGAACGGCCGATCTGAGCCGGGAGCGGACTCACCGCGCGGGAGGGAAATCATGAGGCAGCCACGGGTGGCGCAGCTCTGGCGTATCGCCACCGTGCTGATGTACGCCGGCGCGGCCGTCGCCGTCGGTTCTCTGCTCGCCGACCGTGCGCCGCTGGGGGAGAAGCCGCCGTGGCAGATGCTCGCGGCGTCGCCGGTGTTCGAGCTGATCGGGATCGGCATGGCCGTGCGGGCGTGGCGGCATCCGGGACTCGACCGGCGCAGTCGGCGGGCCTGGGGGATCATCGCGATCGCGTACGCGCTGCTGCTGATCTCCGAGCCGATGCGTGCGCTCTTCCCGGCCGGGGGGCACTTCCCGACGCCGAGCGACTCGGTGCGGCTGCTGTTCGCGCCGGTGCTGCTCGCCGGCCTGCTCATGCTGCCGCTGCGGACCCGCGGCCGGCGGGCCCGGCGCAAGATGTGGCTGGACACCACGGTCGTGATGATCGCCAGCGCCATGCTGCTCTGGTTCGTCGAGGTCGACGCCAAGACGGCGGGCATCGCGCGGGACACACTGATCGCGTCGCTCGCCTACCCGGTGCTCGACCTCGTCATGATCTTCGGCGGCATCGTGCTGCTGTTACGCGGGGCGGCGGCCTCGGTGCGCCGGCCGGCCATCATGATCATCGTCGCCATGGTGATGCTGGCGGTGGGCGACGCCTACCTGGGCTACAAGCAGAGCCACTTCGGTGACGTCCCGCGGGACCGCTGGCAGTTCGCGTGCTGGCTCACCGGTCACTTCCTGCTCGCCATGGCCGCCTTCACCCAGGTGCGGGAGGCCGGCGAGCACCGCCTGCGGATCGAGGACCCGACCGCCCGGGCCGCGGCCCGGCTGCCCTATCTGGCGATGGGTCTGGGCTACGCGCTGTTGCTGGTCGCGGTGCGCGACTACCCGCTGCGCACGGTCGGCCTGGTGCTCGGCGCGGTGGCGATGACCGCGGTGGTCGTCGCCCGGCAGGTCATCGCGCTGCGCGAGAACCACGAGCTGGCGACGACCGACACGCTCACCGGGCTGGTCAACCGGCGGCAACTGTACGAGCGGCTGCGGCTCGCCGTGGCCCGGGCGCGCGGGCGCAGCACGGTCGCCGCGGTGCTGATCGACATGAACGGCTTCAAGCAGGTCAACGACACCATGGGGCACGAGGCCGGCGACCAGTTGCTGAAGGCATTCGGCGAGCTGCTGCGGGCCAACGTGCTCGGCAGCGACGTGGTCGGCCGGCTCGGTGGTGACGAGTTCGCGATCGTGCTGCACGACATCACGTCGGTGGACAACGCGATCGCGGTCGTCGACCGCATCATCGGCGCGATGCAGGAGCCGGTGGATGTCGGCGAGGCGGCGGTGCAGCCGCAGGCCAGCTTCGGCATCGCGCTCGCCCTCCCGGGCGAGGACGACGCGGACGCCCTGCTGCGCCGGGCCGACCTGGCGATGTACCAGGCCAAGGAGAACCGCACGACGGGGTACGCCGTGTACGCCGCCGCAAAGGTCTGACCTGTTCGACGTGACGTATGCCCTCATGCCCCGGGTGAGGTGGCCGATGGGGTAGCGGTAGCGAGAGGGAGGGACCGAATGACTCGGATGTGGCGCTGGGGTGCCGTCCTGCTGTATGCGAGCTTCGCGCTCTGCCTCGGCAGCATGGCCGCCGGCCTCAACGCCCCGCCCCCGGCGGCGCCGTGGCAGATCAGCGTCTTCAACACCCTCTACGGGATCGCCGGCATCGTCATGGCGGTCTGGGCCTGGCGGCACCGGGCGCTCGACCAGCGCAGCCGGCGGGCCTGGGGCATCATCGCCGTCTCATACCTGATCCTGCTGCTCTCCGGCATCGTCCGCGGCGTCCTCCCGGCCGGCGCCTTCCCGACGCCCGGCGACACGCTGCGGCTGCTGTTCGCCCCGGTCCTGCTGGCCGGGCTGCTCACCCTGCCGCTGCGCACCCGTGGCAAGCGGGCCCGGCACAAGATGTGGCTCGACACCACGCTGGTCATGATCGGCTGCGGCATGCTGCTGTGGTACTTCGAGGCCGGCGACAACGTCGACAAGGCCGGGCACATTTCCGGCAACGCTCTCGCGGCCGCGATCGCCTACCCGGCGTTCGACCTGGTCATGATCTTCGGGGCGACCGTGCTGCTGCTGCGCGGGGCCGCGGCCTCGGTGCGCCGGCCGGCCGTCCTGATCACCCTGGCGATGCTGGCCCTGGTCGTCGGCGACGCCTACTTCGGCTACGTGCAGACCCGGCTCGACCAGGTGGCGCCCTCCGACAACTGGCAGTACGCCTGCTGGATCACCGGGCCGTTCCTGCTCGCGATGGCCGCCTACGAGCAGGTTCGCGAGGCCGCCAACCACGACCTGCGCATCGAGGACCCGACCGCGCGGACCGCCGCCCGGCTGCCCTACTTCGCGATGGGCCTCGGCTATGCGCTGCTGGTCTTCGCGGTGCGCAACGAGCCGATGCGCACCGTCGGGCTCGTCCTCGGCGCCGTCGCGATGACCTCCGTCGTGGTCGCCCGGCAGGTCGTGGCGCTGCGCGAGAACCATGAGCTGGCCACCACCGACACGCTGACCGGCCTGGTCAACCGGCGGCAGCTCTATTCCCGGCTGCGGATCGCCCTGGCCCGGGCCCGGGGCCGCGGCACGGTCGCCGCGGTGCTGATCGACATGAACGGCTTCAAGCAGGTCAACGACACCATGGGCCACGAGGCCGGCGACCAGTTGCTGGTCGCTTTCGGTCAGGTGCTGCGGGCCAACGTGTTCGGCACCGACGTGGTCAGCCGGCTCGGCGGTGACGAGTTCGCGATCGTGCTGCACGACATCGCCTCCGTCGACAACGCGATCGCCGTCGTCAACCGCATCATCGGCGCCATGCAGGAGCCGGTCGAGATCGGCGAGGTCGCGGTGCAGCCGCAGGCCAGCTTCGGCATCGCCCTCGCCCTCTCGGGCGAGGACGACGCGGACGCCCTGCTGCACCGGGCCGACCTCGCGATGTACCAGGCCAAGGAGAACCGCACGACGGGGTACGCCGTGTACGCCGCCGCCGAGGTGCCGGCCGCTTGAGGCCTATGCCGTCGGCAGCGCGCGGGCCAGCGAGACCCCGAACAGCGCGTCCCGGTCGGTCCACCAGTGGTCGAGGGCGAAGCCCGCCTCCGCCAGCTCCTGCTCGATGCCCTCCCGGCGGAACTTCGCGGACACCTCGGTGCGGATCTCCTCGCCCGCCTCGAGTTCGATCACCAGGTCGACGCCGGGGATGGTGACCCGCATCGGCCAGCGGGCCCGCAGCCGCATCTCGACCCACTCGTGTTCCGGGTCCCACAGCGCCACGTGGGCGAAACCGTCCAGGTCGAAGTCGGCGCCGAGGCTGGTGTTCAGCACGCGCAGCACGTTGCGGTTGAACTCGGCGGTCACGCCCTCGGCGTCGTCGTAGGCGGGCACCACGATCTGCGGGCTCTTCACCAGGTCGGTGCCGAGCAGCAGGTGCTCGCCGGGTTCCAGCACCGACCGCACGTCGCTCAGGAACGCGGCCCGCTCGGCCGGCACCAGGTTGCCGATGGTCCCGCCGAGGAAGGCGATCAGCCGGTCGCCGCCGCCGGGCAGGTGTTTCAGGTGGCGGGTCAGGTCGCCGACGATGTTGTGCACCCGCAGGCCGGGGTAGTCGGCGCTGATCCGGGCGGCGGCCGCCGCCAGCGCGGTGGGGGAGACGTCCATCGGGACGAAGGTCTGCAGCGTGCCGGCCGTGGTGAGGGCGTCCAGCAGCAGGCGGGTCTTGGTCGAATAGCCGGAGCCGAGCTCCAGAAGCGTCCGGGCCCGGGTGTGCCGGGCGATCTCGGCCGCCCGGTCGGTGAGGATCTGCCGTTCGGTGCGGGTCGGGTAATACTCCGGCAGCTCGGTGATCTGCTCGAAGAGCTCGCTGCCCCGGGCGTCGTAGAACCACTTCGGCGACAGCCACTTCGGGTCGGCGGTGAGGCCGGCCAGGACGTCGGCCTTCAGCGTGCGGGTCAGGTCGTCGGCGTCGAGATGGACTTCGAGGGTCATCGTTCTCCCAGCGGCGTCGTGGTGAGGTCGGTGGCCGTGGCGACGAGCAGGGTGCGGTCGGGGACCGGTCGCCAGGCGGGGTGGGCGTCGAGTGGCTCGGAGGCGACGAGCACCGCGCCGGCGTCCGTGCGGACGGACAGGGAATGGCCGGCGGTGGTGGCCACCAGGGTCACGCCGTCGGTGAGCAGCAGGTTGAGGCGGGAGCCCGGCGCGGTCGCCTCGACCTCGGCGAGGACCGAGGAGACGGCCGAGGCGGGCGGCTGCCCGGCGCGCAGCCGGTCGTGCACGAGCGCCCACAGGAAGGCGGCGTCGGTCGGCGCGGACAGGGTGAGCAGGTCTTCCGGCGGCAGCGCGGCGGCGAGCTTGGCCACCGAGGAGGGCCAGCCGCGGACGACCCCGTTGTGGCTGAACAGCCAGGGTCCGTCGCCGAACGGGGCCGCCGCGGTCTCCACCACCGGCATGCCGGCCGTGGCGCTGCGCACCGCCGCCAGCACCGCCCCGGAGCTGACCGAGGCGGCGAGGCCGGGCAGGGTGGTGTCGCTCCAGATCGGCGTGTGCTTGCGATAGCGGACGACCTGATCGCCCAGGTGGAAGCCGACCCCGAAGCCGTCGGCGTTGATGGTGCCGCCGCCGCGCATGTCACGCGGCGCCCACGACTGGTGGACGAGCGAGTGCGGCGGGTCGGTCAGCCAGCGGGACAGCGGCACGGGTGGTCCGAGGTAGGCCAGATGGCGGCACATCACGCGTCCCGTGCGCAGCGGAAACCGCTGAAGATCTGCCGCCGGATCGGGTAGTCCCAGTTGCGGAACGTGCCGCGGACGGCGGCCTGGTCGGTGCCGAACGAGCCACCCCGCAGCACCTTGTAATCCGGGCCGAAGAAGACTTCCGAATACTCCCGGTAGGGGAACGGGGCGAACCCGGGGTAACCGTGGAAGTCGGTGGACACCCACTCCCAGACGTCGCCGATGAGCTGATGCACGCCGAGCGGCGACGCCCCGGCCGGATAGGCGCCCACCGGCGCCGGCTGCAGATGGCGCTGCCCGAGGTTGGCGTGCTCGGCCGTCGGTGTCTCGTCGCCCCACGGGTAGCGCCGTGACCGCCCGGTCGCCGGGTCCCACCGGGCGGCCTTCTCCCACTCGGCCTCGGTGGGCAGCCGGCGCCCGGCCCACGCGGCATAGGCGGCCGCCTCGTACCAGCAGACGTGCACGACCGGCTCGTCGGGAACTATCGGACTCGTGCGACCGAACCGCGTGTGGGCCCAGCCGGCGCCGTCACGCACCCAGTGCTGCGGCGCGAACAGCCCCGCCGCTTGCCGATGGTCCCACCCGGCCGGCGTCCACCAGCGCGGGTCGTCGTAGCCGCCGGCATCGATGAAGGCCGCGTAGGCGCCGTTCGTCACCGGCGCCCGGTCGATGTAGAACGCCTGCACGTCGACGCGGTGGGCGGGCCGCTCGTTGTCGAGCGCCCACGCCTCGGTGCTGGTGCCCATGTCGAACTGGCCGCCGGGAATCAGCACCTCGCCGCCGACCCGGGCCGCGGCGGCCGGCGGGGGCGGCGCGGCCAGCACCGGCACCCCGGTGCGCAGTTGATGGGTGGCCAGCATGGTCTCGTCGTGCTGCTGCTCGTGCTGCACGATCATGCCGAACGCGAAGGCCCGCTCGACCAGCCGAGCCCCCTCGAGCGGGGCGTGGTCGAGCACGTCGAGCACCTTGTCGCGGACGGTCGCCACGTATTTCCGGGCCTCGCCCGGCTCGAGCAGCGGCAGTTGCGGCCGGTCGCGGCGGGCGTGCTTGAACGCGTCGTACAGCTCGTCGATGTCGCGGCGCACCGGCTCGCGGCCGCCCACGTCGCGAACCAGCCAGAGCTCCTCCTGGTTGCCGACGTGCGCGAGGTCCCAGACCAGCGGCGACATCAGTGGCGAGTGCTGCCGGATCAGGTCGCCGTCGTCGACGGTCTCGGTCAGCAGGGTGGTGCGGTCGCGGGCCCGGCCCAGCTCGGTGGCGACCAGGTCACGCAAACGGTTGGTCTCGATGGTCACGACAGCTCCTCGGCGGACACGTCCAGTCGCCGCTGGACGGTCTCGATGACATGGGTGCGGACGGCGGCGGGCAGACCGGTGCGGTCGAGGCGGCGGGCGGCCAGGTCGGTGAGGGACTCGGCGGCGCGCCGCAGCGCGCGGTCGGCCAGGCCCGAGCGGTACGCCGGATGCCAGCGCCCGGCCACCGGCGCGGCCAGTTCCAGTGCCGCCTCGGTGGTGTGCCGGTCGCCGAGCAGGGTGGCCAGGACGGCGGCCGGCGCGATCCAGTCGCCGCCGGGCTGGCAGTCGAGGTAACGCACCTCGAGGTAGCCGCGCGGCCGCACCGGGGGGAACAGCAGGCTCAGGTGGTAGTCGACGTCGGCGACGGTGGGCGGCTCGGGCAGCGCGCCGGCCAGCCAGTCGCGCAGGGTGGCGCCGGGCGGTGGGTCCCAGCCGCCGCCGCCGCGCCGCACGCACAGCAGGGGAGCGGTCAGGGCATATCGCACCCAGCCGGCCGCCGGGTCGCTCGGCGGCCCGACCGGCGGGTGGGTGAGCCGCGGGTCCATGCCCCACCACGCCGCCATCCGGGCCGACGCGAGACCGGTGTCCCTCCCCGCGAACCGCCGGGAGTTGGCGAACAGGGCGACCATCGGCGGCCCGAGCGCCTGCACCGTGCGCCACCGGGTGGGCAGCTCGTCGGCGGGGCCGGCGTCGAGGCAGATCTGCAGGCCGGCGGTGCTGCACATCATCGTGCGACCGTGCCGGCCGCGGGCGTCGAAGGCGCGCTCCATAGCCGTATAGCGCGGGGTGTGCAGCAGCCGGCGGGGCGATCGGTAGGGATCGATGCCGTGCTTGCCGAGAACGAGGCCGGCGTCGTCGAGCAGTGCGGTGAGGTGCTCGAGGTCGGTGCTGACGGCGGTGTGCAACGCGCTGAGCGTGGTGGCCGGCGCCGAGGAGATCTCCAGCTGCCCGCCCGGTTCGAGGGTGATCTCGCCGCCGGCGGGGAGGGGGTCGGGCCGCAGCCCGGAGGTGAGAACGGCCGGGGCGTGCCGGCCGAGGGCCTGCCGCACGGTTGCCGGGTCGAGCGGCGCATGGGGTGCGGCCGCGTGGTGCAGGGTCCATTCCAGTTCGGCTCCGACCAACTGCGGGGGGCCGGTCTTGAAGCAGATGGCGCGGATGCGCGCCTCCACTTCCTCCTGTGTGCGCAGCTTGCGGCTGGTGGCCGCACCCGCGTCGTGGTCGAGCGTCGTCATCTGACCGACTCCCGTCGTAACGAAAAGTAGGCACTTGATTACCTGGGTTGCCGAGACTACGGCGGGGGTACGACAAACTCCGGAACACCGCCTGTCCTGAACGGTCGTTAGAAGAGCCCTTCCTGCGCTTTTGCCCGAGAAAGTGACGTGTATCACTGCCGGGTGCGAGGGTCAGGCAAGGCCGCTACCGTCCGTTACGACTTCACCGTCCGGTGGGGGGTAATTCCCTCGTCCGGGGCATTCATCTACGCCCGGCCGGGCCAATGTCGCCGAGCCCTGCACCCGCTAGGATCTGGTTCTATGTTGTGTCGCCGTCTTCGACCCCAACCGACCCGAACCATGCGGCCGACCCGAGCCATTCGTGAAGACGTGCGCGAGAAGTGCTGACCCCGCGGCTGAGCATCGTCGTCCCGTTCTACAACGTCGAGCGTTACATCGCGGATTGCCTGGAGTCGCTCGAGCGGCAGACCTTCACCGATTACGAGGTGCTCCTCGTCGATGACGGGTCGAAGGACGAAAGCGTCGAGGTGGCTCGCGAGTTCTGTGCCCGCGATCGCCGTTTCCGCTTGATCACGCAGGAAAACCAGGGTCTCGGCCCGGCTCGCAACACCGGTGTCAAGGACGCCCAGGGCGATTATCTGACCTTCGTGGACAGTGACGACCTGGTGCCGCCACACGCGTACGAGATCATGGTCCGCTCGCTGGACGAGACCGCCTCGCAGATCGCGGCGGGCAACGCCCGCCGGTTCAACAACACCTCCGGCGTCCGCCAGTCGTTCGTGCACCAGAAGCCGTTCGCGAAGGACAAACCGGTCACCGACGTCTACGAGCACCCCACTCTCGCGACCGACCGGATGGTGTGGAACAAGGTCTATCGCCGCACCTTCTGGGACCAGTTCAAATACGAATTCCCGGCGATTCGGTACGAGGACTATCCGATCACGCTGCGTGCCTACCTCGATGCGATCACCGTCGACTGCCTGCACGCCCCGGTCTATTACTGGCGCGAGCGCGAGTCCGGCGAGTCGATCACCCAGCTGAAGTTCCAGTACGGCAACCTGGCCGACCGGGTGACCTCGGCCGAGATGGTGCTCGACCTGCTCAAACGGGCCCCCGAGCTGCGCGACCGGGTGCAGAAGCACCTGGTCCAGATCGACCTGGCCACCATCGTGCAGGCGTTCGCCAGCGCCGACGACGACGAGCTCGACGGCCTGATCGCGCTCGGCCGCCGGCTCAGCTCGCGCTTCGACCCCCGGGTCGTCACCGAGGTGCCGACGCTCCAGCGCCTGGAATACGAGGCGCTGCAGGCGGGCGACGCCAAGTTGCTGCGCCGGCTGGCCCGCTTCCGGGCCGAGGGCCACGGCCTGGTGCCCGCCCGCCGGCACCCGGCGCTGCCGTGGCGGTACGAAAGCCAATACCCGGGTCTGCGCGACTCGAAGCTGCCGGCCGCCATCTACCGGTTGCCGAACGACGAGCTCGACGTGCGCGCCCTGACCACCGAACTGGAGTGGACCGACGACGAGCTCGTCATCCACGGCACCACCGAGATCACCCACCTGGCCACCGAGCCGGGCGCAACGGTGCGGATGTCGCTGGTCTGCGGCCGCCGCTCGCAGCGTCTGCCGGTCACCCTCACCGAGGCGGTGTCGGCGACCGGGGAAGCGGTCGTCGGCTTCGCGGCCCGGGTGCCCCGCTCGATGCTCGCCGGGCTACCGAAGTGGGCGTCCACGGCCTGGGTCTCGGTGGAGATGCGCAGCGGCCTGGTGCGCCGCAAGGGCGAGCTCAAGCCCGGCCCGATGCAGTTCTCCGACGGCGCCTGGGTCGCCGGTCGCTGGATCCAGCCGGTCCGGGGCACCGCCGGCCGGCTCAGCCTGCAGGTCCGCAACGGCTCGGCCGAGTTGACCGGGGCCGCGGTCGATGGAGACGCGCTGGTGCTGACCGGCCGCATCCCGTCCCGGATGGCCGAGCCGACGCTGCGGCTGACCCGCTCGGCCGGCGACATCCAGGTGCCGCTGCAGCGCAGCCCGGGCGCCAAATCCCGGATCCCGAAGCAGCGCGGCCGGGAGGCGATGGACGATTTCGAGGCCCGCGTCGCGTTCGACGACCTGATCGACACGGTCAACCCGGACGACCCGTTCCTCGGCCGGACGATCCTGGTGCCGCGCATCCACGACGGCGAGGACAAGATGTTGCTCGTGGTCACCGGGGTCAATCACGGGCTGATGACGCCGCGTGGCAACCGGGTGATCAGCCTGACCCGTTCGCCGGGGCAATACCTGAACGTGGTGGAGAGCCCGGCCCGGGTCACCGCCGACCGGATCGAGGTCGACGGCAACCGCGTGATCGTTTCCGGTCCGCGGTGGGACAACGTGTCGTACGACCACGTCACCTGGCGCCGGTTCCTGCCGAACTCCGACGACGGCATCGACAGCACGGTCACCGTGACGGTCGACGACGAGCGCTGGAGCGCCGAAGCCGACGTGTCCGAGATGGACGGCGGCGACGAGGCGTACAACTGGACCCTGTTCGCCGACCGCCCGCACGCCTCCCCGTACGCCGTGCAGACCGACTCGTTCCTGCTGACCAGCCTGCCCCTCAAGGTCGGCGCGTTCACCCTGCTCGGCCGCTCCGGCATCCTGCATCTGGAAACGGACTGATCCACATGCATCACCACAACTGGTACTACGGCCAGCAGCACATCCTGGCCCGCTACTGCGGCCTGCCCGACGACTTCCCGCCGCGCATCCCCGGCTACCTCCAGCACGGCTGGAACGTGGGCTGCGGCTGGAACCCGGTGCACGAGTTCTTCGACGGCGCGTGGCGGTTCGTGTGGAGCGACGCGCCCCGCCGCCGCGGCCACTCGCTGGGCCGCCGCGCCTACGCGGTGACCGGCGCCCCGATGCTCTACCTGATGGACCTCGAGCCCGACCTCGGCCGGGTGCCGGAGCCGGAGCGCAAGGGCACCCTCTGGTTCCTGTTCCACGGCTGGGACGCGCCGGGCATCGGCGCCAAGATCCACGGCGATCACCAGCGGCTGATCGACGAGATCAAGGAAACCGAGACCGAGCCGGTCACGATCAGCCTCTATTACACCGAGTTCGACCGTCCCGAGGTCCGCAAGGTGTACGAGGACGCCGGCTTCGAGGTGATCTGCTTCGGCAAGCGCGGCTGGAACTACGAGGGCACCGACCGGAAGTTCCTGTACAAGCAGCTCAAGGCGTTCCGTCAGTTCAAGCGGGTGGCCAGCAACCGGCTCGCGACCGCGATCTTCTACGGCGTGGCCGCGGGCTGCGTGCCGGCCGTCTACGGTGACGCGATGGAGCTCGAGGGCGACAACCCGCTGTTCGGCGGGCAGACCCGCATCGCCCGGCTCTGGCCGGACATGCTGGGCAAGGACATCGACCTGGCCACGGCCCGGGCCATCACCGACGACGAACTCGGCAAGCAGTTCGTCATGCCCCCCGCCGAGATGCGCATGCTCTTCGATTGGAACCAGCGTGACTGACGTTCAGATCGTCCGTGGCGAGCTCCAGCCCTGGACGGACACCAACCCGACCGGTGGCGCGACCCTGCTCGCCCTGCTCGGCGACCTGCTGCCGCTCCGATCGCAGCGCACGCTGGTGGCCGGCCCGCACAGCGTCGAGGTGATCGAGCTGGCCGCGGCCCGCAGCGAGTCGGTGTCGGTGCTGGTCCGCTCGGTGACCGACGCGCAGGAGCTGCATGCCGCGGTCAAGGACAACGTCACCGTCATCACCGGGGCGCTGGACGGCCTGGCGCTCAGCGAGCCGGAGCCGTTCGACGTGATCATCGCCGCCGACGGCCTCGACCGGGTGCTGGGCGCCGACTCGCCCGCGCTGAACTGGCCGCAGCGGGCCGCCGAGCTGTGGAAGCTGGCCGGCCCGGAGACCCTCGCCGTGGTCGGGGTGGAAAATGAGTTCGCGCTGACCGGCCTCTACGACCGGCGCCCGCTCGACGAGCGGCACGGCGACGACGAGTGGCGCCCGCTGCACGACGACCCCGACCGGCCCACCTCGCCGGCCCAGGTCATGGCGGCGCTGGGCGCGGAGCGGCTCTACGCGACCTTCGACCACACGCTGCTCGACACCGAGGCGGCCGCCACCACCCGGCCCGGCCGGCCCGGCGCGCGCCTGGCCATCGGCGGGCTCACCGCGGCGGGCGCGCACCAACCGCTGCTCGCCCCGCTCGGTGACGGCGCCGACGCGGCAGCCCGTGCCGGTCTGCTGGCCGCGGTCGCGCCCGGCTGGCTCGCGATCCGCGGGACGGGCGGCGGCGCCACCCACACGGCGTACGCTCCGGCCGGCAGCGGCGTGCTGATCGCCGACCTCGACGGCGACGAGTGGACCGTCAGCGCCGACGGCGGCGGCAAGCGGCTGCCGGACACCGAGTCGGTCGAGACGCTGCTGTTCCGCCTGGCCGCCGCGGAGGACGTGCCGGCCTTCCGGGCGTTCGCGGCCCGGCTCGGCGCGTGGGCCAACGACGAGGGCGTCATCCTGCTCGACGATCTTTTCCCGGACGGTGAAACTGACGGCTTCGTCCGGGGCTTCACCACGGTGAAGAGCACCGCCGGCACCTCGGAGCTGCTCGCCGCCGCCTATCAGCGCCTGCGCGACCGGCTGCTGACCGGCCACCGCCGGCACCCGTGGCCGCCGTGGACGACCGAGTCCGACGACCTGGTCACCACCTGGCTGAGCATGTCCGGTGTCCAGGCCACGCCCGAGCTCCTCAAGCGCGGCCGGGAGATCGCCGACCAGGTCGCCGAGCCCGGCACGAGCGAGCCCGACCTGCGCACCATCCTGGCCGACGCCGAGGAGGCCAAGGTCCGCGCGGTCGAGCTGGCCGGCAAGGTCTTCGGCCTGGAACGCACCCTGCGCTTCCGCGACCAGAGCCTGCGCACCCGTGAGAAGCAGATCCGCACGGTCCGCGACGACCTGCGCGGCCTGCGCCGCTCGCCGGTGATCCGGCTGCACGAGCTCACCAGCAAGATGGCCAAGATCCGCAACCCGCGGAAGTTCGCGGGCGCCCTGAAGCGGCGGATCCGCAAGAGCTGACCTGCGGTTTCCGGCGCGGGTCAAATGCCCGTGCCGGAAACCTGAACGAAACGCGCCCTCGCTCCGTATCGATAAGCGGTAACGCCCCCGGCGGAGGGAGAACGGTCGCGATGGCAGGGAACGGTATCGATACCTCGATCTTGAACAAGGGGGCCCATAGTGCCTCTTATTTCGATCTCGCTCGAAGTGCGGGCGAGGGCGTCGAGATCGTCGACTTCTGTATCCCCTGCAACCCGTACTTCCCGACCCCGGAGATGTTCGACGAGCTCTCCCGGGAACTGAAGAACATCCTCAAGTACTACCCGTCGGACTCGATGGGCATCACCAAGAAGCTCTCCAGCGTGCTGGGCCTGCACCCGCAGACGGTCGCGATGGCGAACGGCTCCACCGAGCTGATCACCTGGATCGACCACCTGCTGATCAAGGAAAGCATCGCGATCCCCATCCCCACCTTCGGGCGCTGGACCGACCAGCCCCTCGAGACCGGCAAGCGGGTCGACATGTTCCCGCTGCAGGAGCGCGAGGGCTTCCGGCTCAACCTCGACGACTACGTGCGGTTCATCCGCGAGCGTAAGTCCCGGGTCGCGGTGATCTGCAACGTCAACAACCCGGACGGCAACTACATCCCCCGGCGCGACGTCATCCGGTTCATGGACATGCTCGGAGACCTTGACCTCGTCGTGGTCGACGAGTCGTTCATCGATTTCTCCGACGCCGAGCAGTATCCGTCGGTCGGCCCCGACGCGGTGATCCGGCCGAACACGGTCGTGCTCAAGAGCCTCGGCAAGAACTTCGGCCTGCACGGCATCCGGTTCGGCTACATGCTCGCCAATCCGGCCATCGCCGGCAAGATCGCCAAGGCGCTGCCGAAGTGGAACCTCAACTCGCTCGCCGAGAAGGTCGTCTTCATGATTCAAGATCACGAGGATGAGTACGAGGACAGCCTGCGCCTGCTCAGCCGGGACCGCCGCCAGATGGCGGGGGAGCTGTCCCGGATTCCCGGTCTGACGGTGTTCCCGTCCCAGGGCAACTTCTTCCTGGTCAAGCTGCCCACCGAGTGGTCCGGCGTGGCGATGCGCGACTTCCTGGTCGCCAACCACGGCGTCTACACCCGCGAATGCGGCAACAAGCTCGGTATGACCAGCCAGTTCATGCGCCTGGTGGTGCGGCCGCCGCGCGATGTCGACCGGCTGATCGACGGGATGATGGATTACGGCCGGCAGTTCATGGGCCGCTCCCGGTTCGAGGAAGAGCCGGTCGACAACCGGCGCGGCGGCTGGAACAACCAGATGGACGACGTGCCGGACAACCTGATCCAGTACCCGAGCCGGCGGACCGAGTACACCGCTCGGCGGGCCGCGAACGGTTGAGACGAGAACGGAGGGCGCCCTGGCGGGGGTGCCCTCCGTGTACCTCTGGTACATCCTGACATACGAACCTTGACGAATACTGTCGGCTGTTCGATCGCCGTACACATTGATCCCGCAATCTGACGGCATGCCGCACTACCTCGACGCCGTGGCCGCAAGCCCGTGGATCCTGGCCGTCGTTCTCGTCGTGGCCGGCCTGGACGCGTTGCTGCCGTTCATGCCGAGCGAATCCACCGTCGTGGCCTGCGGCGTCGCCGCCGCCAGCACCGGCCGGCCGCACCTGGCGCTACTGGTCCTGGCCGCTGCGGCCGGCGGTTTCGCCGGCGACGCGGCGTCGTTCCGGATCGGACGGCGCAGCACCGCATCGGTGGCCGCGCGGCTCACCCACCGCCGGGCCAAAGCCGTGCACACCTGGGTGCGGCGCCTGCTGCACAGCCGCGGCGGTCTGGTCGTGGTCTTCGCCCGCTACCTGCCCGGCGGCCGTTCCGCCACCGCGGTCGCGGCTGGCCTGGTCGGCTATCCGAGCGTGCGTTTCCACTGGTACACCGCGGCCGGCGTGCTCCTCTGGTCGATCCAGGCGGCCCTGATCGGTTACCTCGGCGGCACGGTCTTCGCCGACCGCCCGATCCTCGGCTTCCTCCTGGCCGGCGGCCTCGCCCTGCTGGTCACCGGCGCCGCCGTCCTGTTCCGGACAGTGGGCCGCGATCGCGTCCGGACACCTTGACCGCCATGTATGTGTCATGTGTGCTTCGCCGGTAGGTCGGCGCCACGCCACCACCGGCCGGGAAGGTCCATTCATGCCGTCCAGACGCCACATTCTCACCGGTGCCGCCGTCGCCGCCGGTGCCGCCGCCCTCCCGGCCACTGCCGCGTACGCCGCGCCCGCCGACCTGTTCCCACTCGGCGTGGCCAGTGGTGATCCGCTCCCGGACGGCGTGATCCTGTGGACCCGGCTGCTCGCCGACGGAAAGCTGCCGAACCGCCGCCTCGACGTCGAATGGCAGGTCGCCGACGACGAGCGGTTCCGCCGCATCGTGCGATCGGGCCGGGTCGCCGCCCGCCCCGAGCTGGCCCACTCGGTGCATGTGGACGTCCGGGGCCTGCAGCCGGGGCGGGAGTATTTCTACCGCTTCCGCGCGCTCGGCCGGATCAGCCCGGTGGGCCGGACGAAGACCACGGCCAGGGATACCAACCGGCTGCGCTTCGGCATCGTCAACTGCCAGGACTTCCAGAACGGCTACTGGCCCGCCTACTGGGGGCTCGCGGCCGAGGACCTCGACGTGGTGCTGCACCTGGGCGACTACATCTACGAGTACGACCCGAGCAGCCGCTTCGCCGACCGCAACCACACCACCCCGCAGACGCCCGGCCTCGACCAGCTCGTCACGCTCGACGACTACCGGGCCCGGCACGCGCAGTACAAGACCGATCCGGCGCTGCAGGCCGCGCACGCCGCGTTCCCCTGGATCGTCACCTGGGACGACCACGAGACCGAGAACAACTACGCCTCGCTGATCGACGAGATCGACGACACCGGCGCGTCCCACCAGGACGCTCAGCAGTTCGCCCGGCAGCGCGCCGCCGCCTACCAGGCCTACTACGAGCACATGCCGATCCGTGCCGACCTGCGACCGGGGAGCGCCGACCTGCGCATCTTCCGCCGCTTCGACTTCGGCCGGCTGTTGCGGCTCAACGTGCTCGACACCCGGCAGTACCGCACCGACCAGCCCGGCGGCTTCCCCGGCGACTTCGGCCTCGCGACTGCGGGCGCCGCCAACACCGCCGGCACGCTGACCGGCGTGGACCAGGAGCGCTGGCTGCTCGGTGGCCTCGACCACTCGCCGGCCCGGTGGAACGTCATCGCCCAGCAGGTGATGATGAGCCCCATCCAGTTCCCCAACCCGACCGGCGGGGTGCCGCCGATCATCGCCAACCTGGACCAGTGGGACGGTTACGCGCCGCAGCGCACCCGTCTGCTCAGCCACCTCGCGGCGGCCCGCGTCGCCAACCCGGTGGTGCTGGCCGGCGACATCCACTCCACCTGGTTCAGCGAGCTCCTCCTGAACGATCAGCCGGTGGCGGTCGAGTTCACCGCCACGTCGGTCAGCTCGGACTTCCCGATCGCGTTCGACGTCCCGCTCAAGGCGCTCAACCCGACGCTGAACCCGCACGTGCGCTACTTCGACGGCTCCCGCCGCGGCTATCTGCGCTGCGTGGTCAACCGGTCGGCCTGGCACACCGACGTGCGCACGGTGGAGACGATCGACGTCCGCGAGTCGCCGGTGACCACCACGGCGTCCTATGTGGTGGAAGCGGGGACGTCGAGGCTGGTGACCGCGTAATAGGTTGGGACCGTGCCCGAGACCACGGACGTCGTGATCATCGGGGCCGGCCCGGCCGGCCTCACCCTCGCCAACCTGTTGCAGCGCAACGAAATATCCTGCGTCGTCCTGGAGGCGCGCGACCGCTCCTATGTGGAGGAGCGGCAGCGCGCCGGCGTCCTCGACCACTACGGCGGCGAGATCTTCGCCGCCGCCGGGCTGGCCGACGCGGTCATCGCCGGAGCACCGCGAGAAAAATTCCTGGAGCTGCGGTACGCGGGTGAGCCGCACTTCTTCGACGGCCCCGCGCACGCCGGCGGCCGGGCCGGTGTGATCGTCCCGCAGCAGTTGCTGGTCCGCCGCCTGCTGGGCACGTTCGTCGACGGCGGCGGCGACCTGCGCTTCGCCGCCGCAGGTGTGGCGCTGCACGACGTGACGTCAAAGCCGCGGGTCACCTACGCCGGCGGCGAGATCCAGGCGGCCTACGTGGCCGGTTGCGACGGTTTCCACGGCGTGAGCCGGCACAGCATCCCCTCCACCGACTACACCTTCGACCACGGCATCGGGTGGTACACCGTGCTGGCCGACGCCCCGCCGCCACGCCACGCGCTGATGGGCATCAGCGAGCACGGTTTCGCCGCGCAGTTCGGCCGCGGCCCGACGGCGAGCCGCTTCTACCTGGAATACCGGCCCGGCGCCGAGGACCCGCGCGACTGGCCGGACGATTACGCCTGGCAGCAGTTGCGGTTGCGGCTCGGCGACCCCGCCCTGCCGGGCGGCACGATCACCGACAAGGAGATCGTCGAGATGCGCAGCTTCGTCACGGAGCCGATGGCGTACGGCAATCTGTTCCTCGCCGGGGACGCCGCCCACATCATCACGCCGATGGGCGCGAAGGGCATGAATCTCGCCGTGGCCGACGCCGATTTCCTGGCCAAGGCGCTGATCCGCGCCCTGCGCGGCGCAGACGAGGCCGCGTTGCGCTCCTATTCCGACACCTGTCTCCGCCGCACCTGGGACTACCAGGAGTTTTCCCGCTGGTTCACCGAGATGGTCCACGACGCGGGCGCCCGGTCCGACCCGTTCCGCCGCCGCCTGGCCAAGGCCCGCTTCGACCGCCTCTTCCGCAACGAGGCCGCCGCCGCGTACTTCGCCGACATGATGGCCGGCACCGCGTCAGTCGAGTAGGTCGGCGCTGTAGTTCACGTAACCCTCGACGCGCACCTGCGTGTAACCGGCCGCCTTCGCCGACCGGATCCCGGCGTCCGACCCGGTGGTGAAGTTGTCGCCGCGCGCGCTGTTCCAGTACGAGTAGAGCGGCCTCGTGCCGGGTTGCCGCGCCCGGCCGCGAGTGGAAGACCTAACCGCCGGCCATTGCGCCCACCACGAGAAAAGGCTCGTCGCCGGAGACGACCCGGTCGGGCAGCGGGTTGTCGGGGGAGTCGTTGGACAGGTCCTCCTCGCAGGCGAAGAAGCGGACCAGCGGGCGTCGCCGGCCGGTGCCGCGGTCGCGCATCGTGCCGGTGAGCATGGGGAACTGCTGCTCGATCGCGTCCAGCACCACGCGCTGGGTCACCGGGGCGTCGACCTCGACGTGGACCTCGCCGGTGACCTTGGCCAGGTTGCGCAGGTGGGGTGGGAGCACCACGCGGATCATGGCAGCACCTGCACTTCCACCGACAGCACCGTGGGCAGGTCGCGGACGATCGCCTGCCAGCTGTTGCCGCCGTCGGGGGAGCAGTAGACCTGGCCGCCGGTGGTGCCGAAGTAGATGCCGCAGTCGTCGAGGGTGTCCACGGCCATCGCGTCCCGCAGCACGTTGACGTAGCAGTTCTCCTGGGGGAGGCCGTTGGTCAGCGGCTCCCACTCGCCGCCGCCGGTGGTGCTGCGGTAGACCCGCAGCTTGGCGTCCGGCACGTAGTGCTCGGAGTCGCTGGTGATCGGCACGACGTACACCGTTTCGGGCTCGTGGGCGTGCACGGCGATCGGGAAGCCGAAGTCGGTGGGCAGGTCGCCGCTGATCTCGCGCCAGTTGCCGCCGGCGTCGTCGGTGCGCATCACGTCCCAGTGCTTCTGCATGAACAGCACGTCGGGGCGGGACGGGTGCATGGCGAGGCGGTGCACGCAGTGGCCGACCTCGGCGTCCTCGTCGGGGATGCCGCCGGAGCGAAGGCCTTTGTTGATCGGTTCCCAGGTCCGGCCGCCGTCAAGAGTGCGGAAGGCGCCGGCCGCGGAGATGGCCACGAACATCCGGTCGGGCGAGGTCGGGTCCAGGATGATCGTGTGCAGGCACATGCCGCCGGCGCCGGGTTGCCAGGCGGGGCCGGTCCGGTGGTTGCGCAGCGCGGTCAGTTCGGTCCAGCTCTGGCCACCGTCGGCGGAGCGGTAGAGAGCGGCGTCCTCGGCGCCCGCATAGACCGTGTCGGGGTCGGTGGGGGACGGCTCGAGGTGCCAGATCCGCTTGAATTCCCAGGGGCGGGGCGTCCCGTCGTACCAGAGGTGTTCGCCGACCTCACCCGCGTACGCGAAGTCGTTGCCGACCGGATTCCACGACTTGCCGCCGTCGTCGGAGCGCTGGATCACCTGGCCGAACCAGCCGGAGGACTGGGACGCCCACAGGCGGTCGGGGTCGGCCGCCGAGCCGGCCACATGGTAGATCTCCCACCCGCCGAAGTGCGGGCCGCTCACTTTCCAGTCCTTGCGCGCGCCGTCCGCCGTCAGCGTGAACGCGCCTTTGCGTGTGCCTACCAGGAGCCGGACCTCAGTCATGGCCCTTATCTTGCCCCGATCGGGCTCAGCCGGACGTCGCCCCGGGGAGGGAGATCCGGGCCCGGGTGCCGTGGCCGGCGCCGGCTGACTCGAGGGCCAGCCGGCCGCCGTGGGCGTTGACGATGCGCCAGGCGATCGCCAGGCCCAGGCCCATGCCGGGCACGGCCTGTTCCTGGGCGTGCCGGCCGCGGTAGAAGCGCTCGAAGACGTACGGCAGTTCCTCGGCCGGGATGCCGGCGCCCTCGTCGTGGACCTCGATCTTGGCGCCGTTGACGAGGACGCTGACCTCTTTGGCGCCGGGGGAGAAGGCCACCGCGTTGCGGACGACGTGTTCGAGGGCCTGGCTGAGGGCGGCGGCCTCGCCGACGACGTACGCCGGATTCTCGCCGCCGGTGAGCGTGACCTTGACGCCGCGCTCGGCCGCGAGGGGTTCGCAGGCGCCGACCGCGGCCCGGGCCGCGGCCGCCAGATCGACCAGCCCGTCGGCCCGCGCCGGCGCGTTGTCCGGGCGGGTGCCGGCGAGCAGGTGGTCGACCATCCGGACCAGGCGGTCGCCGTTGCGCCGGATCGGCTCGATCATCCGCTGGAAGGGAGCGAGGTCCTCCTCCTCGGCGAGCAGCTCCAGGTAGCCCTGCATGGTGGTGACCGGGGTGCGCAGCTCGTGCGACACGGTGGCCACCAGGTCCTGCTCGCGGCGGAGCAGGCGGGCCATCTCGGCGTCGAGGGTGCTCAGCCGGCTCTGGTCGCGGATCGCGTCCAGGTGCCCGGCGGCCTGCCCGGCCAGGTCGCCGAGCAGCGCGATCTGGCGGTTGCCGATGGTGCGTGGCCGGCGGTCGAGCACGCACACCGCGCCGAGCACGAAGCCGTCCGCGTCGACCAGCGGGACCCCGGCGTAGAAGCGGATGTGCGGCGCGCCGGTGACGTTCGAGTATTGCCGGAATCGGTCGTCCTCGCGCGCGTCCGGGACGATCAGCGGGCGCGGGTCCTCAGTCATCCGGGCACAGAAGGAGATGGCGCGGGGTGTCTGTTTGCCGTCCATGCCGGTGTTGCCGGCGAACCATTGCCGATCCCGGTCGACCAGGGTGACGATGGCCATCGGCGTGTCGAAGATCCGGGCGGCGAGCCGGGTCAGATCGTCCAGCACGATGGGGCGCACGGCATCCAGCAGGCCATAGCTGTACAGCGCGGCCAAACGGTCGTGCTCTTCGGCTGGGCTCAACGTGGTGTCCTGTCGGTCGGTGATGTAGCTGTAGGTCGGCAGCGGCAACCGCTTCCTGAGCGGTTCCCCGCGTAAGGTCCACGGCTATGACGCGCATCCTGCTGATCTCCGGCAACCCGCGGGCCGACTCGCTGCACACGGCGGCTCTGCGAACGGCAGCCCGGTTCGCGCCGGCGGAGATCAGCGCGCCGCTCTACGACGGCCTGGCCGATCTTCCGGCGTTCGTCCCGGGCGAGTACCGCACGCCCGACCCGGTGGCGTTCCTTCGTCTGCAGGTCGCGGCGGCCGACGCCGTGGTGTTCTGTACCCCGGAATTCGCCGGTTATCTCCCTGGCAGCCTGAAGAACCTGCTGGACTGGCTGGTGGACGGCGGCGACCTGAGCGGCCGCCCGGCGGCCTGGCTGTCGGTGGCCACCCCGGGGCAGGACGACGGCGCCCGGGAGCAGTTGGAGACGGTCCTCGCCCACGCGAACGCGAAGCTGCTGCAGCCGGCGTGCATGCGCATCCCGCTGAGGTCGGCCGCACTGCACGAGGTCGACGGCATACTCACCGATCCGAGCCTGCACCAGGCGCTGCTGGACATGCTCGACGTGGTGGCCCGCGCCCTGGCCGGGCCGAGGCCGAAGGCCAAACCGTCCTGGGACGGTGTCTCCAGCATGTTCCCGGTGGTGCAGCGCAACGACGCATCCGCCCCGTTCCGGTCCTGGCGGGCGGAGATCTGGCGTCCCAGCGACTGAGCACCGAATCCTAATGTCGCTCTCTTCACGGCCGATCTGACGCATAGCGGTTCAGAACGCTGGGAGAGCGTGTGGGCACGGAACAGGACCCGGGCACCGGTGACAGAGGCTTCACCCTCGTCGAGATGATCGTCGCGCTGGCGATTTTGAGTGTCACCATGCTCGCGAGCGCTCCGTTCTTCGTGCGAAGCCTGACCAATGTCAACAAGCAACGCGCCAAGCAGGCCGCGATCCAACTCTCCGATACGGCGATGGAGCAGGTGCGTGGGCTGAAGGGCAGCGCCCTGCTGAGCGGCCGCAGCATCATCGCCACCCAGGCGCAGTTCGACGCCGCTCCCACCGTCGCCCAGCCATACCTGAAGACGATGCAGGTGGCCGCCGATCCGATGATCACGGACGCCACCTCGACGGTGGGGGCGGACGCCTCGATCTCCACGTCGGCCCAGCAGGTCACGGTCGAGGGAACCACCTACACGCAGAACATCTACGTCGGTGAGTGCGAGGTCTACCTGACCGGCACCACCGAGTGCGTCTATCCGAAGGGCGCGGCAGCCCCGGCCGACTCCACTCAGATCCTGCAGTTCTTCCGGGTCGTGGTGCTCGAGACCTGGTCGGACCCGACCTGTGCGGCCGGCTTGTGCTCCTACCTCTCCACGACGCTGGTGTCCCGGGCGTCCGAGCCGACCTTCGACTTCAACCGCCCGGCGCCGCAGGTCATCGAGAACTCTCCGACCTGGTACGTCGGCGACACCGTCTCCTACCAGCTGAAGGCCCGGGGTGGTCAGCTCCCGAACACCTGGACGATCGCCCAGCTCCCGGCCGGTCTGTCGCTGGCCTCGTCCGGGATCATCTCCGGTGTCCCGACCACCGTGGGCGTCACGTCGACCACCGCTACGGTCACCGACCACGCGAATCGCACCAACACCGGTCCGGTGACGATGACCGTCGTCCAGCCGCCGGCGCCCACCGTTCCCACCAGCGTCATCAGCCGCGTCGGCGACGTGTACAGCCTGTCGCTGTCGGCCACCGGCGGGGTGGCGCCCTACACCGCGTGGGACGTGGCCGGCCTTCCGCCCGGCCTGACCTTCGACTCCGCGACCGACGCCATCAGCGGCAGCCCGACGACCGCCGGAACCTACCCCGTCACGGTCACCGTCACCGACGCCAATCTGAAGACCGGCAAGGCCACCTACACCCACACCGTTTATCCCGGGCTGACCCTGACCGGTCTGTCCGACCAGACGATCGACCTGAAGTCGAGCGTCGGCCTCACCGCGGTCGCGGCGGGTGGTGACGGCAACTACAGCTACACCGCCACCGGGCTGCCGACCGGTACGTCGATCAACAAGAACACCGGTGTGATCAACAGCAAGGCCTCCTCGTCGGGCCGGTTCCTGCCCACGATCACCGTCACCGACGGCAGCGGTGGCGCCGCCAGCCGGCAGATCGTGGTCATCGTGACGACGAGTGACTCGCTGGTCTTCACCGCGCCCCCGCTGACCGCACCCGACCAGAGCACCGTCAAAGGCAGCGCCGCGTCGCTGACGCTCGCCACGAACGGAACGCTGCTGGGCCTTTCGCCCGTGCTGACCATTTCCGGGCTCCCGCCGGGCCTGACCCTCAACGCCCTGACCAAGGTCATCTCGGGGACGCCGACGACCGCCGGCACCTACGTGGTGACGGCGACGGCGGCCACCGTCGCGCCGCCGAGCAGCAGCATTCTCACCTTCGTCTGGAAGATCACATGAGGGGCGACGTGGAGACGGGCGACGAGGGCTTCTCGCTGATCGAGGTCATCGTCTCGATGTCCGTCATGGCGGTGGTCATGGTGATGGTCACGGGGGCGATCACCGAGGTCTACTCCGATGTCACTCGGACCGACGGCCTCAGCAGCGCACGGGACCAGATCGGCAACAGCTTCCGGCGGCTCGACAAGGAGCTCCGTTACGCCACCTGGGTCTCCACGCCGGGGCAGGTGGGCGGCGCCTGGTACCTGGAGTACGCCACTCCCAACAACTGCCAGCAGCTCGTCTTCAAGGCCGGAGTGCTGACCCGTGCCGTCTGGACGCTGCCCGGCACGACTCCGGGCACGGCGACGACGATCGCCACCGATCTTGCGCAGACCGGTTCGATCGCGCCGTTCACGGTCTACGCGCCCGGCGACCAGCCGTACGCCTCGGCCAGCCCGAACGTCAGTGGCGTCGGCAGTGGCTACGAGCCCGAGCACAACCAGATCCGGCTCCGGTTCACCGGCGCGGTCGCCAAGACCACCCTTCCCCTGGATGTGCTGTTCACCGCGCAGAACACCAACCGCAACACGTCGGCACTCAACGATTGCAGCAAGGGAAGGCCGTCCGCATGAGGCTCCCCGTCCTCCGCGCACCCTCACTCCGCCGGGACGAGGGGTCGATGCCGCTGGCCATGCTGGTCGTCACCGTCGTGCTGGCTCTCTCCGCGACGCTCGTCCCGATCGTGATTCGCCAGATCAAGAACACCGTCAACTACGACCAGCGGGCCGCCGCCCTCGACGCGGCTCAGGCCGGCCTGGACGTGATGATGGCCCGGGTCCGTGCCGCCTCCGACGCCGTGCAGAACGGCTACCTGGAGAACCTTCCGCCGTGCACGATGACCGGCACCACCGGTGCGGCGGGCGGTGGCATCACGTCGACGTACACGGTCTCGGTGACCTACCGCGACCGGGACGGCAACGCCATCACCAGTTGCGCTGTCTACGACGTGCCCACCACCGCGATCGTTCAGTCGGCCGGCACCAACGGCGTGGTGACCCGGACGCTGACCGCGACCTACGTCTTCTCCACCAGCAACACCAACATCCCGGGCGGCCGGATCAAGATCGCCAGCAGCACCCTGGGCGACCAGTGCCTGGACGCCGGCGCGGCGGCGAGCCCGGCCGCCGGGACCGCTGTTCTCGTGCAGACCTGCAACGGCAGCAGCCAGCAGCAGTTCGGCTACACGCCGGACCTCTACCTGAAGCTGATCTCCTCGGAGACGTCCACCGCGTCGCTGGGCATGTGCCTGTTCGCGAACTCGACCCGGGTGAGCGGCACCACGCCGATCGTCTTCCAGGCCTGCCCGACCATCCGGACCACGACCTTCCAATGGGCGTTGGACGGCAGCAGCGTCTTCCATGCCACCACCTCGGCCAGCAAGTCCGACGGCAGCTACTGCATGAACATCAAGACCCCCGGATCGGCCGCCGACCATACGGTGCTCCTCGCCGGCTGCTCCGCCTCGTCCGTCAAGAACGTGTGGTACTCCGCTCCCGGCGTCGGCGCCGGCATGGCCGGTGACTCCACCAACCAGTTGGTCAACTACAAGCAGTTCAGCCGCTGCCTGGACGTGACGAGCAAGAGCACGAGCGCGACGTACATGATCGCCTGGTTCTGCAAGCAGGACCCGGGCGCCCTCGTCGACTTCAACCAGCAGTGGGTCCATCCGGTGCCGGTGCTGCCGGCCATCTCCAAATCCGGCCCGATCATCGTCAACAACGCCAGCTCCAACAGCAACGCCAACAACAGCAGCATCTTGTACGACTATTGCCTGAAGTCGCCGGGCGTCGTCACCACGACGTCGTGGGTGACGGTGGTCGCCTGCAAGGACGTCGCTACCCAGGCCCAGGAGACCCTGACCTGGACCGCCTACCACGACACCGGTGACTACGGCACCAGTTACCGGATCATGGACTACAAGGGTTACTGCCTGCAGCCCACCGAGCAGGGCAGCGGTGTCGCCAACGACTTCCACTCCGACGGCACCAGCAAGGTCAAGGTGGCCATCTGCTCCACGGCCGACATCCAGAAGTGGAACGCGCCGGCGAACATCGACCAGCCGACGCCGCTGGTCAACCTCACCGAGCAGTAGGGCGCCGACCGGCCGACTTGGCCCGGTACATCGCCGCGTCCGCCTCGCGCAGCAGCAGGTCGGGGTCGGCCTCGCCGTCACCGGACAGCGCCACGCCGAGGCTGCAGCCGACGTCGACGCGCTGCCCGTCGATGAAGAACGGCGCCTGGATCGCATCCGTCACGCTGTCGCGGACCGTCTTGTGCGCGTCCGGCGAGTGCAGCCCGTCGAGCAGGACGACGAACTCGTCGCCGCCGAGCCGGGCCACCGTGTCGGACTGGCGCACCAGCCCGGTCAGCCGCTGGGCGACCTCGATCAGCAACTGGTCGCCGGCGGCGTGCCCGAGCGTGTCGTTGACCGCCTTGAAGCCGTCCAGGTCGAGCAGCAGGATCGCGAACCGGTAGCCCGCCTGCCGGGCGGCCCGCTTGCCGGCCCGCGCCATCCGGTCCTCCAGCAGCACCCGGTTGGGCAGCCCGGTCAGGTGGTCGTGCAGGGCGGCGTTGCGCAGGCTCTCCTCCTTGTCGCGGAGGGCGGCCATGGTCACCTCGTAGTCGAGGGCGGCGGCCAGCAGCGCCCCCGAGTGGTTCATCATCTCGCGGCCGGGCGGGGTGGTCGACTGGATCCGCCCGACCGCGGCCAGCACGCCCCAGTCGGCGTTGCGGCTGCGCACCGGCACCAGGAACACCACGTCGCCGGCCGGGCCGTCGGTGTGGCCGAACAGCTCGGGCGGCGGGAAGTCGACGGCCGCGACGTCGTGGCCGATCGGGCAGCCGGAGCGGAACTCGCCGACCACTCCGAGCCGGTCGCCGGTCCACAGGCCGAGGACGCCGGCCACGGCCGGGGTCAGGCCCAGCCAGCCGAGCGCGCGCGGGTTGCTCCCGTGCGTGCCGAGCAGCTCGATGCCCAGCTCGTACTGGATGTTGAGGGTGCTCTGCAGGTATTGCACCTGGGCGAACAGGTTGCGGGCCTGCGGCTCGGAGACCGGCAGGCCGTGCCCCGAGCAGCCGCAGGAGTCACGCCGGACGAAGAACGTGGAGACGTACCGGATCTGCGGCTCCGAGGAACCCGACAGATCGCTCAGCAGCTGGTAGACGACCTCGCCGACCCGAGCGAGCGGCTGCCGGACGGTGGACAGACTGGGCCGCAGGTAGGAAGCGTCGGCGATGTCGTCGAACCCGACCACCGCCGGCAGCTCACAGCCGGCCGCGGTCATCCGGTCGATCAGCCCGATCGCGTTGCGGTCGGTGCCCAGCACCACGGCGGTCGCCGGCAAACCGCCCTTGATCAGCTCCTCCGCGACCGCCTCGCCGCCGCTCTCGTGGTTGTCGCCGGAGTCGAACAGCAGGGAGGCGTCGAGGCCGTGGGCCGCCATCGCCTCCCGGTAGCCCTCGTAGCGTTCCCGCACGTCGAAGTGGGCGAGGTAGCCGGCGAAGGCGATCCGCTCGTGACCGTGCTCCTCGATCAGGTGGGCGACCGCCTCGCGGACGCCGCTGCGGTTGTCGGCGAGCACCGCCGAGCACCCGCTCCCGGTCTCGTCCTGGGCGACGAAGACGACCGGCAGCCCGGCCTGCACCGCCTCGGCCGCGTAGTCCGTGTCGACGGCGCCGGGCAGCACCACCAGGCCGGCGAGGTGGCTCCAGGCGATCGGCCGGCGGAAGTCGGGCACGCCGCTGCGGTCGGCACTGTGCGCGCCCGGATCGAGGGTCTGGATCGCCATGATCCGGTCGTCGCCGAGCACCGCGGCCGCGTTGACACCCTCGATGATGGCTCCGTAGTAGTCACCCCCGACGAAGGGCGACAGGATCCCGAAGGTACGGCTCACCACGCCATGATCTCTCGAATCACCGGTGTCGTGGGTCACATCCCAGTCGTCGGGCAGAATGTCTGACCGTGACACGAGCAGAGGGTGACGCGCAGCCGCCGGAGTCGACCGTTTCGATCGACTATTTCACCGGGTTGTACCTCGCCAAGGAGGATCCCTGGGATCTCGCCATCAAGTGGCATGACCAGCGCAAATACGCCGTGACGGTGGCGAGCCTGCCGCGCGAGCGCTACCGCCGGTGTTACGAGCCGGGCGCTTCGGTGGGCCTGCTGACCCGGCTCCTCGCCGCGCGCTGCGACGAGGTCCTCGCGGTCGACAGCGTGCCGGAAGCGGTGCGGACCGCGGCCGACAACCTGCGCGACCTGCCGCACGTCCGGGTCGAGGTGGCCTCGCTGCCGGCCGAGCTGCCGGCCGGCACGTTCGACCTGATCGTGGTGGGCGACCTCTTCTACTACCTGTCGGCGGACGACTTCGCCGCGCTGGTCGAGGGGCTGCTGGCTCGCCTCGAACCCGGTGGCGATCTGGTGTCGGTCCATTTCCGCGACCGGGAGAACCCGGGCAACTACGACGGCTTCAACGTCCATGCGGAGCTGTCTCGCCGGGCCGGCCTCAAGAAAACAGTGCATCACGAGGACGAATGGTTCGTGCTCGACATCTTCCGGGCGAACGACGAACGGTAGCGGTGCGGGCTCGTCCCGACGATCCGCTTGAAACGGTCGCGGAACGCGGTCGGCGAACCGAACCCGACCGCGCCGCCGATCCGGTCCACCGACTGCGCCGTCGTCTCGAGCAGGTGCTGGGCGCGGCGGATCCGGGCCCGGTGCAGCCACTGCAGCGGAGTCGTGCCGGTGTGCTCGCGGAACCGCCGGTTGAGCGTGCGGGCGCTCATCCGGGCGTGCGCCGCGATCTGGTCGAGGGTGAGGTCGCGGCCGGCATTTTCCTCCATCCAGCGCAGCAGCGGCTCCATCGCCGAGCCGCGCGGCACCGGCGGCTGCTCGGGCACGATGAACTGGGCCTGCCCGCCCTCGCGTTCGAGCGGCATGACCGACAGCCGGGCGGCGTCGGCGGCCACCGCCGAGCCGTGGTCCCGGCGGATCAGATGCAGGCACAGATCGAGCCCGGCGGCCGCGCCCGCCGAGGTCAGCAGCTGTCCGTTGTCCACGTAGAGCACGGCCGGATCGAGCTGAACCGCGGGGAACATCTCGGCGAACAGGCCGGCCCCGGCCCAGTGGGTGGTGGCGCGCTTGCCGTCGAGCAGCCCGGTCGCGGCCAGGACGAAGGCGCCGGCACAGATGGTGGCGATCCGGGCGCCGCGAGCCGCGGCGTCGTGAAGAGAAGCGACAACCTCCGCGGGTACGCCGGGGGACGAGCACCCGGGCAGCATGATCGTGTCCGCGTCACCGAGTGCCTCGAGCCCGTGATCCACCCGGATGGTGAACGCCCCGGCGCTGATCTCGGCGGTCGGCGCACACACCCGTACGTCATAGGGAGCGGAACCGTCGCCCAGCCGCACCCGGCTGAAAACTTCGATCGGCGTAGCCAGATCGAAGGGAATGACCCCGTCCAGCGCGAGCACGACAACCCGATGCATGCCGCGGAGCCTACTGGCAAGAAACCGTTGACCTGTCCCATTCCGGCCATGCATGCGAATCGTGCAACCTGAGCGTGCACGCCACGCGGTGCAGGCGCTGACACAGAGTTGTTACGTTCGTCCGCGCTTGTGATCACCTTCACGAAGGGCTCTCCGCCGTGCGGCAACGTGCAACCCGGGCCGCAGGCGCGGCGATGGTGATCATCCTTGGCGTCGGCGGATGCAGCGATAATCCGGCCGCCGCGAAGGCGTCGGTCACGCTGGGTTTCGTCAACGGCGCCACCACCGAGTTCCACACCTGCCTGCAGAAGGCGGTGGAGAGCGAGGCCGGCCGCCGCGGGGTCAAGGTGATCAGCGTCAACTCCCAGCAGAACCCGAAGACCGAGCTGGCCAACATCGAGAGCCTGATCGCCCAGCACGTGGACGCGGTGATCGTGCAGACCGTCGATTCCGGCGCGCTCAAGGCCGACATCGCCAAGGCCCGGGCGGCGCAGATCCCGATCTTCCTGACCTCGGTGGTGCCGGCCGACACCAGCGCGATCCTCGGCGCCGTCGCGGTCGACCTCAACCAGGTCGGCCTGCTCGACGCGGGCTGGGTCAGCAACGACGCGGTCGGCGGCCCGGCGACCGCCGGGATCATCGCGGGCGCCCCCGGCGCCGCCTCCGACCTGCTGGTCAAGGGCTTCACCGACAACCTGCCGAAGAACGTCAAGGTGGTGGACAGCAAGCCGGGCATGTTCAACCGGGGCAAGGCCACCGCCGTCGCGTCCGCCATGATCAAAGAACATCCCGAGCTCGGGTACGCCTTCGTCGCCAACGAGGACATGGCGGTCGGCGCCGCCCAGGCGTTCGCGGCGGCCGGCAAGAGCGTCAAGATCGTCACGGTGAACGGAACCGACACCGGGCTGGCCGGCATCGAGGACGGCCGGTTCGCCGCGACCGTCGCCAATCCGGCCTCGCGGCTCGGCGAGCAGGCTGTGGAGAACACGATCAGCCTGCTCGGCGGCGAACCGGTGCACAAGGTCGACTACATCGAGATCAGCCTGATCACCAGGGTGGAGCTGAGCCTGGCCCCGCACTACTGCGTGGTCGACTGAACGTGACCAGGGCCGCACTAAAGTCAGACATCGGCCCGCCGATAGGCCTACGTGCATCGGGAACGGGTGTGGCTCTGGTGGGTCGCGGCAGGTGTGGCGGTCATCGCCGGCATCAGCCTCATCCCGGCCGGCAGCGTCGCCCGGGACCTCGCGGGCAACGCCGTCGGGCTGGCGACCGTGCTCGCCATCTTCGCCGCCGTGCGCCTGCATCGTCCGCAACGCCCGGCCATGTGGTACTGGCTCGCCGCCGGTGGCGCCATGTCGGTGCTCGGCAACCTGGTCAACGAATACTACGACCTGGTCCGGCACATCGAGCCGTACCCGTCCCTGGCCGACGCCTTCTACCTCGCCGAGTACCCGATGTTCCTGGTCGGCATGCTGCTGCTGGTGCGCCGGCGCCGCCGCCTCGGCTTCGACGGCCTGCTCGACGCCGCGATCGTCACGACCGGCCTCGGTCTCGTGTTCTGGATCTTCGTGCTGCACCCGACCGTCGCCGACGGTTCGGCCTCGCTGCTGGAACGCTGGATCAGCACCGCCTACCCGGCCGCTGACGTGCTGCTGCTCGCCGTGCTCGCCCGCCTGTTCACCGACACGGCCGGCGGCACCCCGGCGACCCGCCTGCTGACGCTGGCCGCACTGCTGCTGTTCGCCGGCGACGTCGCGCTATCGGTGGCGACGCTGCACGGCGCCGACCACGGGGCCCTGATCAACCTCCTCTTCCTGCCGTCGTACCTCAGCTGGGGCGCGGCCGCGCTGCATCCGTCCGCCGCCGATGCGGCCCCGGTCCGCGAGTCCCGCCGCCACCACGCCCGGGTGGGCCTGTTCGCGGTCTGCTCGATGGCCGCGCCCGCGCTGCTGTTCGTACCCGGCATCGGCGCGGACAGCTCCGGCCGCCGGGCCGTCGCGATCGGCGCGATGGCGCTGTTCGTGCTGGTGCTCGCGCGTCTGGCCACGATCATGAAGCAGGCGCGTAACCAGTCCGCCGAGCTGTCCCGCCTCGCCATGTCCGACGACCTGACCGGCCTGCCCAACCGCCGCCGCCTCGAACAGGGGATCGGCGACGCGCGCCACCCGCAGGTGGCGCTGCTCGGCCTGGACGCCTTCAAGAACGTCAACGACGAGCTCGGCCGCCCCGCCGCCGACCGGGTCCTGATCGAGCTGGCCGCCCGCCTGGCCGAGGCCGCCCCGCCCGGCGCGCTGGTCGCCCGCACCGGCGGCGACGAGTTCGCCGTCCTGCTCAGCGACGCGAACGCCGACGATCTGCGCGCGGTGGCCGAGGACGTGCTGCGCACCCTGCGCCGCCCGGCCGGCAACCTGCTCATCGGGGTCAGCGCCGGCCTGGCCGGTGGCGCCGGGGTCGACCCGGTCGAACTGCTGCGCGAGGCCGAGACCGCGATGCACGCGGCCAAGCGCACCGGCGAGATCCGGCGCTGGACACCGGCCCTCGACGAGCGTTCCCTGGAACACGCCCGCCTCGGCGCCGAGCTGCGCACCGCCCTCGACGAGGGCCAGTTCCGCGTCGTCTACCAGCCGATCGTCGAGCTGCCCACCGAGCGCATCCTCGCGGTCGAGGCCCTGGTCCGCTGGGACCACCCGGTCCGCGGCCCGGTCAGCCCGGTCGAGTTCATCCCGGTCGCCGAGCAGAACGGCCTGATCATCGAGCTGGGCGCCTGGATCCTGCGAACCGCCTGCCACCGGCTGGCCTCGTGGCGCCTCTGCCACGGCGCCGCCGCCCCGGACCGGATCAGCGTCAATGTCTCGGCCAAGCAGCTCGCCCGCCCCGGTTTCGCCGCGAGCGTGGCCGCGGTGCTGGCCGAGACCGGCCTGTCCACCGGCTCGCTCACCGTCGAGGTCACCGAGACGGCCGTCTTCGAGGGCGGCGCCGCGGTCACCGCCCTGCACGAGCTGCGCGCCCTCGGCGTGCACATCGCCCTCGACGACTTCGGCACCGGCCATTCGTCGCTCGGCCTGTTGCAGACGGTCCCGGTCACCACCATCAAGGTCGACAAGTCGTTCGTCGACGACATCACCGGCGAGGGCCGCCCGCGCGTCATCGCCGAGGCCCTGATCAAGCTGTGTGACGGCCTCGGCCTGCGTGCCGTCGCCGAGGGCGTGGAGACCGCCGAGCAGGCCGCCGTGCTGTCCGCCCTCGGCTACCGCTACCTGCAGGGTTACTACTACGGCCGGCCGGTTGCCGAACCGGACTTCCAGGGCGTCGCCGCAGTGGCGTAGGTCCGCCATCATGGGCGGATGCCCAAGGGACTGTCCTATCTCGACGCGGTGAAGATCCTGGGCGGTCCGGGCCCGCTGGCCAAGACGGTCGACAACCTGCTGGGCGGCCTGCTGAGCGTGGCGACGGCCGGCGGCAGCGAAGCTGCCTTGAGCTTCTTCGACGCCAAGGCGGAAATGGTCCGGCTGGGCGCGCTGGTGACCACCAAAATCGCCGATATCGTACGCGGGACAGGGCGCTACAACCGCAGCGAACGGTTGCTGGCTGCCTCCGGCGTCCTGGTGGTCGCGGCCCTGTTCGAAGCCCTGGACGACGGTATCCGGGCCGTCGGACTCGACCCGGCCGAATTCACCGTCGACGAGCAGCTTCTCCTGATCCGCGCCACCGAGGGCGACCACCTGCTCGACCGCCTGGTCAGCAGCCCGATCCCGTTGCCGTCGCCGGTGAAGTCCTACGCCGACCTGCTGGACGAGATCGGCGAGTGGTGCGGGGTGCGCAGCGCCGAGCTCGCCTACCACCTGCCCGGCCTGGCCTTCTGGGACGACGCCGACGAGACCGCCCGCCGGCGCGCCGCCGAGATGGTCGGCCGCCTCGGCGAGCTGGCGGTGGCCCGCTACGACGAGCTGCACCGGCGGCTGGCGGCGGAGATCCCGGAGTTCGCGATCTGGTCGGGCAGCCTGGAGGCGCGCGCCACCGCCCAGAGTCTGCGCCGCCTGGAGAGTCTCCTGGTCCGGGCGTCGGCCGGGCGCGACCCGGGCCGCCACCGCGCCGCGCTGTCGCGGGCCTACCAGGACCGCCTCAACCGTCCCGTCCTCGCCGGCGACGCCGGCGACCTGACCCTGCCGGACCTCGGCGACGCCTACCTGGACCCGCTGTTCAAGGTGAAGGTGTCCGCCCCCGGCGCCCGGCCCGCCGACGAGACCTGGTGGGAGCGCGCCACGGTCCGCGACGACTTCCACGACTTCCTCGCCGTCCACCTGACCACCACGGCCGCCGCCGAGAACCCGCTGCTGCTCCTCGGCCAGCCCGGCGCCGGCAAGTCGTCGCTGACCCACATCCTCGCCGCCCGGCTCCCGGCGAACGACTATCTCGTCGCCCGCGTGCCGCTGCGCGAGGTCCCGGCCGAGGCAGAGATCCAGGACCAGATCGAGCTGGCCGTCCGGGCCGCCGTCGGCGAGACCGTGGCCTGGGCCGAGATGGCCGAGGACGCCGGACGCCCGCTGGCGGTGGTGCTGCTCGACGGCTTCGACGAGCTGCTCCAGACGACCGGCGTGCACCAGTCCGACTACCTGCAGCGCGTCGCCGCGTTCCAGGAGCGCGAGCTCGCCCAGGGCCGGCCGGTCGCGGTGATCGTGACCAGCCGGGTGGTGGTGGCGGACAAGGCCCGGATCCCGCTGGGCAGCCTGATCGTGCGGCTCGAGCCGTTCACCGGCCGGCAGATCGAGCGGTGGCTCCAGGTGTGGAACCGGGCCAACCCGTCGGCCGAGCCGCTGCTCACGCCGGCGCTGACCCGCCTGCCCGACCTGGCCGGCCAGCCGTTGCTGCTGCTGATGCTCGCGCTCTACCACGCCAGCGGAAGCCGGCTGTCCGAGGACTTCGACACCGCCCAGCTCTACGAACGGCTGCTGAGCGAGTTCGCCGCCCGCGAGGTGCGCCGCGTGCACGCCGGGCGGCCGGAGTCGGCGATGCCGGAGCTGATCGAGGCCGAGCTGCTGCGACTGTCCGTGGTGGCGTTCGCGATGTTCCACCGCAACCGGCTCTGGGTGACCGAACGCGAGCTCGACGACGACCTGGCCGGCTTGGGCACGGCCCCGGCCCCGGCCCGGCCGGGCGGCGCCGACGGCTTCCGCACCTCGCTGACGGCCGGCCAGGAGATGATCGGCCGGTTCTTCTTCATCCAGCGGGCGCAGGCGATCCGCGACGACCGGACCCTGCAGACGTACGAGTTCCTGCACGCCACGTTCGGCGAATACCTGGTCGCCCGCCTCACCGTGCAGGCCCTGCGGGACACCACGGCTCGCGAGGGCGCGGCCACCCTGCCGCTGCGGTTCGGCCGCGAGCCGGAGTCCGACCTGGTGCAGGACCTCCTCGGCTACACCCCGCTGACCGCCCGCAACACCGTGCTGCTGTTCGTCCGTTCGCTGCTGGACGGACCGGACCGCGACGACATCCGGGATTTCCTGGTGCGCCGCACCCGCCAGGCGGTGACGAGGCCGCAGTACACGCCGGGCCGCTACCGCCCGGTCGACAAACGCGTAGACCACTGGATGGCGACGTACTCGCTGAACCTGGTGTTCCTGACCCTGGCCTGCGGCGGCGAACTGCGGGCCACCGACCTGTTCACCGAGGCCGCTGACCCGGCCGACTGGCTGCGCGGCAGCGCCCTGCAGTGGCGCGCGGCGTTACCGGGCGGCATGTGGCTGGACGCGCTGGAGTCGATCACCGCCCGCCGCGAGATGCGCGACCGCCGCCGCGACATCGTCCTCACCCTCGGCGCGGCCGGGTCCCTGCCGACCGTGGACCCGGCCTGGTCCAACCGCCTGTACCGGATCGACCGGGACGGCGGGAGCGGCTTCTTCGCGAACTTCGACTGGTACCCGGCGATGACCTCGATGCACCTGAGCAACAACCTGAGCGATGACACCCTGCTGCAGGCGATGGAACCGATGCTGACCTCGTTCCCGCACCTGGCGGGTTACCACGTCGTGCACGAATCGGGCCGGACCGAATCGGTCGCGCACAGCCTGATGCGGGTGTGGATGGCGGCCGGCTTCGCCCCCGCCGACCTGACCGACGCCTATCGGAACGCCGTCGACGTCCTGCTCCGATGCGACACCCTGGACGACTCCTGGCGCGTCGCCCGGATGCTTCTCCGCAGCCTGCGCAATGACGCCGCCCGGCTCGATCCCGATTTCGTCCTGACGATGGTCAAGTTGATCAGTGCCGGCCCGGAGACCAACGACGCCGTTCTCGCTGACGCCATCCACACGCTCCTTGCCCGCGAGCTGGCGGACGCCGGTCCCGCCCGGCGCGAGGCCCTGTACGCGATCTTCACCGACCTGGTGGAGCGTCTCGGAGATCTCGGACGCCTGCGCCAGGTCATGGACTCACTCGAGGAATCCGGCGATCTCGCCGCCGTGCTGGCGGCCGTCCGCGACGCCCTGGGCCCGGCCGCCGCCCGCTCGCTGGCCAACGAGGTCCGCGAGTCCCACCCGCATCTGGCACATCAGCTCCGCTGACCCCGGCGATCCACGGACTCAGCACAGCGCTTCGGAAAGCAGGCGGACCGCGGCGATCAGGCCGGCGCGCGGCGCGTCCCGCCACTGTGGGGTGACCGGGGCGAGACCGGTCGACAGTGGGTAGCGCTCGGCCAGGTCGGGGATCAGCACCCAGGTCGCCTCGGCGCGGTCGGCCCACGCGGCGGCGCCGTCGCGATCCATCCGGGCGTAGGCGGCGGCCGTCTCGGCGCAGGAGCGGACCGCCGCGTAGAGCATCGTGACCGCCGGCGCCCGTCGCTGCTCGGGGACGGCCCATCGGCCGAGGACGCCGAGCAGGCGTTCCATCCAGTCCTGCTCGTTCGGGCCCTGGCCGGACTGCGCCCACGACCGCTCGGTGAGCCACGGGTGGGCCAGGTGCAGGTCGAACAGGGCGAGGGCCCACGCGGTGAGGTCGCCGGCCGCGCTCGTCGCCGGGTCGGCCCACCGCGGCAGCGCGCTCACGTGGTCCTGCATCAGGGCCAGGAGCTGCTCCTTCGTCCCGACGTAGGGGTAGAGCGCCATCGCGGTCCGGCCGAACCGGGCGGCGACCGCCCGGGTGGAGACGGCGGCCAGGCCATCCGTGTCGGCGATGCCGGCGGCCGCGTCGAGGATCTCGTCGAGACTCAGTTGCTGCCGGGGGCCACGCCGCGGGGTCGGCAGGGTGGTGCCGCGGTGCCGCCACAGCCGGCGTACGTGCTCGGTCGCGCTCTGGTTCGACATAGTCCTTACACCGTATAGTGTTTTGCATGCCTACCGCACGACTGCACGACGACGCTCCGATCGAGGTGACCGTGCTCGGCGACGGCCCGGCCGTGCTGCTGCCGGTCCGCACCCGGGTGATCGAGGGCCAGGAGGCCGAGCAGATGCTGGCCTGGGGCGCCGATCCGGCCCTGGGTCATCGCCTGGTGACCGGCCTGGCGGCGGCCGGGTTCCGGGTGATCGCCGCCGACTACGAGGGTCACCTGGCCGAGCACCCGAAACCTCGTACGCTCAATGCCTCGACCCTGGCCACCGACCTGCTGGCCATCGCCGACGCCGGCGGTGCCGAAGGCGGTTTTGCCTATTACGGCTATTCGTGGCTGGCGCTGGCCGGCCTGCAGCTGTCGGTGCGCACCGACCGGCTCACCGCGCTGGCCATGGGCGGCTTCCCACCGCTGGGCGGGCCCTACGCGGCGATGCTCGAGGTGACCCGGGCGACCTACCGGGCGGCGGTGGCGAACGCCGAAAATCCGCCCGCGCCGTCCGCCGCGCCCGAGCCGGGCGACTGGGACAGCGCCGACCTGACCCTGAGCCCCGACCAGACCAGGCAATACCTTTCGCTGTACGAGTCGCTGCAGTCCTTCGACGACGCCGCGGCCGAGCTGCCGCCCATTCCCCGGCTGGCGTTCGCCGGCGAGAGGGACACCATCGTCTACGGCCCGAAGTGGGGCAACGCGGTCGTCGACCTGGCCGGCCCGCTGACCACCCGCCGGGCCGAGCTGGCCGCTCGCGGCTGGCGGGTCGAGGTCGTCCCGGCCGCCGACCACATGAGCGCCATGCAGGCCGCCGTAGTCCTGCCACTGCTGACCGGCTGGCTGGCCGCCGAGCTCTGACGCAGCTCTCGGCGGGCCGGCTCAGCTCTCTCGGCGGGCCGGCTCAGCTTTCGGCGGGTCGCGTCGCCGGCCAGGTCAGCACGTCGTCCGGGATGGTGGCGTCGTGCAGGGCGCGCAGGTCGCGGCCCGGGATGTCGCAGCCGGCGTCGACCACCAGGCGGGCCACCTCGATCGCCCCGTGCGCCTGGAAGTGCGTGTTGTCGGCGACGCCGTCCGGATAGTTCGGCGACTCGCCGGCGTCGAGCCACAGGAAATAGTCCTTGGTGGCGTCCGGGCCGAGCGCGCTCCACAGCGCGAAGGACAGCGCGGTCAGGTCGATCAGCGGGGTGCGGGTGGCCTCGGCGAGGGCGCGCATCGAGTCCGGGTATTCGCCGTGCGACAGGTAGGGGCTGCCGTCGGTGTGGAAGCGCCGCCGCTCCACCGGCGTGACCAGCACCGGGTGCGCCTTCTTGGCGCGCGCGCCGTCGAGGTAGAGCCGCAGATAGTCCTGGAAGGTGGTCCACGGCTCGGTGTAGCGGGCCGGGTCCTCGGTCTTCTCGTCGTTGTGCCCGAACGAGACCAGCAGCACGTCACCCGGCTTGATCGCGGCCAGGATGAGATCGAGCCGCCCCAGGTCGTAGAAGCTCTTCGAGCTGGCCCCGGAGAGCGCGGCGTTCTGCACGGCGATGTCGCGGTGCAGGAAGGCCGGCAGCGCCTGCCCCCACCCGGCCCGGGGCACATCGGCGGTGGCATAGGTGGCGGCGGTGGAATCCCCGGCGACGAAAACGGTGCGGCGCGCGGGGCGGCCGCCGGCTTGGGCCGGCTTCATCCCGTACGCCGAGGCCACCGCCCCGCCGACAGCGGCCCGCAGAAGCATTCTCCGATCCAGCGACATGCCGCCATCTAATCAACGAAGGTCGATGCAGGCAAGCGCTTTCCTGAGGAAATTCGCGGGTCACGCCTCTGGTGCGTGGACCCGGCCGCCTAGTTGCTGGGCGACCTCGAGGTCGTTGCCTTCGAACCAGGTTTCGGCGATCTTGCCGTCGCTGAAGCGGAAGATGATGATGCCGGTCTCCTCGACGTCCTGTCCGCGGGCGGGCAGATCGAGGTAGCCGCCGCGGTAGGTCGACCGCACGACGTAGCGGACCACGACCCGGTCGCCGCCGTCGATGACGTCCTCCAGCGAGGGCTGCTGCCCCGCGAAGGCGTTCGGGTACCACCGCAACCAGTCGAGGAAAGTGTCTCGATCCCCGGCCCCGCCCGGTCCATGGCAGACGAAGTCGTCGGTAGCGATCTCCGCGAAAAGCCCCACATCGCCCATTCGGCACATCTCAAACCATGCCCGCGCGATCTCTCCCGAACGCATGCATGAAGTTCTATTCCTAACCGACGCCGACCGCAACTCTCCGCGCACAACGCACCCGCCGCCCTTGGTTGTTCACCCGGCGCCGCGGACTCATCATGGTTGCGTGCTTGCTCCGCGCAGACCGCAGGTTGCCAAACGGTTGAGGATCCTCGCAAAGCTCTCCTCGGTAGGTGGCTTCGCCGTTCTGGCCGGATTCCTGGCCAGGGAGGGTCTCGACGACGCGGACAAGTGGATGAGTGTCATCGGCGGGATGGCCGGAGTGGCCGGACTCCTTTTGGCCGCCGCCACCCGGGAGAGGGCGCCGGCCGGCGTTGCCTCGCCGCGCCCGCCGTCGCACGTGGCGGGACTACTCCTGAAGTTGCGCGAAGACGGCACGCTGCCGCTCGTACAGGACGTCACGGGACCCGATCTGGGCGTCAAGGCTGCCATTTCCCTCGATGCCTCGACACCGAATCGACTGCCGCAATATGTGCCCCGCTTCGGGGACGGCGACCTGGACTGGGCCATCGCTGATGGTGGGATGGTGCTGATTCACGGACGAGCGGCCTCCGGGAAGACGCGAACCGCGTTCGAGGCCGTAGGCCGCCTCCGGCCGGGACACCAGATCCTGATTCCGGCGCACCCCAAGGCCCTCCGCGAACTCCTGGAAATCGGCTTCGAAGTACGCGACTGCGTGATCTGGCTGGACGACGTGGAACGCTTCTTGGTCCCCGACGGCCTCGACGAATCCCTGGTGGCGCTGTTGTGCCCGCCGGGCCGGAGCGATGTGACGATTGTCGCCACGATCCGCGATCAGGAGTTGTCCCGCCTCAATCGCCTTGCCGCCAGCCGGCAGCAGCGCGACGACGTGGATGGATCGAGCGTCGTCAAGTTCGCCGATTCCGGTCAGCGGCTGATCGCCTCGGTGGCGGGCCGTCGAAGAATATTCATCGACCAGTATCTGAGTCACGAGATCGAACAGGCTGCCGCCTCCCAGGCCGGAGGCGACGACGCCCGCATCGCCGCCGCGCTGCGGTCCCCCTTCGGCTTTGCCGAATATCTCGCCGCCGGCCCGGCCATGATGACGTACTGGACGACGGGGGACGGGCCGCTGTACGACGTTGGACAAGCCGTCGTCAACGTTGCGGTTGACTGCCGGCGGGCCGGATTCACCAAGCCTGTCGACGAAGAACTGCTGGTCGCACTGTACCGCGGGTACATGTCGGCCGCCCGCAGGAACCGGGCCGATCTCCCGTCCTTCCCCGATGGCGTGGCATGGGCGTGCGAGCCTGTGCTGGGAGCGAGTTCGTGCCTCATTCCGCACGCCGCCGGCGGCTACTCCGCCTCCGATTATCTCCTCGACCGGACGCAGGCCGGCGAGGGCCCGCTGGGCGGACTGGCAGTCCCCGCCGAAGTCTGGCAGGCGGTGATCGCCGTCGGCGACGGACACGACGCGGACTCCATTGGAGTCACCGCCCAGGAATCGGGTCTGGCCGGCATCGCCGAGTCGGCTTTCCGGAAAGGATTCGATGGGGGAGATGCAGCCGCGGCCTACAGCCTCGCCGCGATATTTTTCAGGACGGAGCGTCAGGACGAGGCCGAACCGATTCTCCGCTGGCTGATTCACGAGGTGGGTGAGGAAGGTGCGGCCGCCGGCCTGGGCAAGATCCTTTTTGGTCAAGGGCGGGTCGAGGAGGCGGAACATTACCTTCGCATCGCGATGGATCACGGCGATGCGATGGGGACGATCGATTTTTCGCGTCTCCTGCGTGGTCGCGATCAGGTTGACGAGGCGGATCGACTGCTCGGTTCCCTGGCTCTCGCCGGCAACACGAAGGCGGCTCGCGAGCTGGCTGCGACACTGGCCGAGAGGGGTCGCTCAGCGGAAGCCGAACAGTTCCTCCGGCAAGTGGAGTCCTCGCTGCTTCCATCGGCCGAGGCGGGCGATCGGGGCGCCATTCTGGAGCTGGCCGATCTGGCCGCAAAACACGGCAAATCAGGTGATATAGAGCACCGTCTGCGCCCGCTGGCCGACGGTGGGGACAACGCCGCGGCGGCACGGCTCGGCCGCCATCTCTCGCAGTGCGGACGTTATTCCGAGGCGGAACCCTACCTGCGACGCGCTGCCGACGGCGGTGACCCTCCGTCAGTGCTCAGGCTGGTCGCCGTTCTGGTTCGCCTCGAGAGACCGGACGAAGGGGAGCGCTATATGCGCCGGGTTGCTGACGGCGCAGATGGCGACTATGCGGCTGCGGCTCTTGGCCGATGGTTGGTGCGCGATCGGCGCGACGACGAAGCGGAGCCGTACCTGCGGACGGCGGCCGCCGCCGGGGACGCGGAAGCGAGCGCCGAACTCGAGGCGCTGCTTGCCCGGAGGGTTCCTGAGGAACCCGCCGACCGGTGACGGAGTTCCCCGGCCGATGGCGGTCAGTCGCGGTAGGTGCTGAGCTGGGCGATCTCGCCGGTGCGGGATTCGATGATCTGCTTGGCGAAGGCCAAGGCGGTCAGGTTGGCGCCGTTGGCCTGTTCCTGCTGGGCCAGCTCGACCGCCTTCTCCTGGTGGCTGATCAGCGCCTGGACCGGGTCGCCGGCGGGCGGGGCGGGTGCGGCCGACGGTGGCGGCGCGACACCCCAGGTCGTCAGCCAGCCGGTCATCCGGACCGCCTCGTCCTGCTGGGTCACGATGATGGCCTCGGCCAGGGTTCGGGCCTGGGGATTCTCCGCGGCCGCGGCGGAGGCGAGCGCGATGCCCTGCTGGTGGTGCGGGATCAGCGCGCGCACGAACGCCACATCGGCGTCGTTGTGCCGCGGGCCCGCGCCCAGCGCGTCGGCGGTGGCGGGAGCCGGGCTCGGCGAACTCGATTGCTGGGTGCCGCAGCCGGCCAGGAGCAATGTCGCAACGAGGGCGATCGATACGCGACGCATGGGGTGAAGGTAGCGGGCGCCGGGCCGATCAGTAAACACTCTTAACCAAAAAGAAGGCGGCCGCGACGCCCTCGGTGGGGGCCGCGGCCGCTTCGGTTACTGCCTTCGTCGGGGCATCGAGTAGAAGCCGGTCGGCAGGGTCTGCGTCTCCGTCTGCCAGGCCGGGGGGTCGGTCTTGCGGTTGCGGGAGCGGATGCGCAGCAGCAGAGCCACGCCCAGGAACACCAGCACGGCGCCGATGATCAGGCCGGGGCCCAGCACGCTGGGGGTTCCCGACGCCGGCTTGAGCGCGGCCGCCGACGTCGTGTCGGCGGGGGCCGGGGTGGCCGCGTTGTCGTTCACCTGCTCGTCCGGGTCCGTCGCGGTCTTGCTGGGCGTCGGGGCCGGGCTGGTGGCGGTCGGCTTCGCGGCCACCGGGCTGAGCACCCGGCTGTTCAGCGAGGCCGTTGCCAGTTCGCGGCCGGTGGCGTCCAGGGCTCGCGCCTCGAACGTGACCTGGCCGTTGTCGGGGCCGGTGAAGGCGATGTCCCAGCGGCCGCTGACCGTCTGGTCGCGGCAGAGCTGACCCGGGTCCAGCTGGGTGTCGGTGATCCGGGCCTCGTCGGCGGTCAGCTGGGCTCGCACCCGGAACGACTGGCCGTCCTCGATGCGGTTGACCCGGACCTGGTCCAGGCTGATGCCGTCGGTTCGCACGGTGAGCGACCACCGCACCTTTACACAACGTCGCTGCTGCCGCTCCGTCGAGGCGATCGCGGTGAGCGTCGACGCATCTTTTCCGATGGTGAACGTGGCCGGCGACTGGCCGATGTCCACCGCGAAACCCTGCACGGCCGCCGAGGCGGGGGACGTCCAGGCCAATGACGCGGCGACCAGGGCCAGCGCGGTGACTACCCGTGCTGCCAGGTGTCGCATGATGATCATCTCCTTAGAGCACGGTCTGGTGGAACCGTCTGCTCACTCTGTGGTTCGCACCGGGGCCGCGAAAGGTTCAGCCGGTGCGCCGGGTCACTCTCCGGCGGACCTTATTTTTGGCTTATCCGGAAGTTACTTGCCGGTATCCGTGCAGCTCAGCTGGCCTGCGAGCAGGGGCTCTGGAAAGTTGCCGACAAATTCGGGTCCACTCGTTCATCCGAACCAGCGCCGCACACGTAGATGGGGGAGGGCAACGACCAGGGGATGGGTCGCTGCCCGGCAAGTCACCAGCACGGGGCGCCCCCCACGGGTGCTCTCGTCCCGCCGCCCAACGGGACGTGAACCGCTGCGGAGAACGAGGAGTCAATGGCCCGGACAGGAAACAACCAGCGATCCGCCAATCGTGTGGCCGTGGATGTCGGAGCTACCGGTACGAAGTCGGCGTCCAAAGGTTCGGTCGCACTGCTCGGAGCGAGCGTTCTCGCCGCGCTCTGGGCCGTCGCGATGATGACGCCGGTCGGCCGTGTCGTTTACGTCTACGTCTTCATGTATCTCGAGTTTTACGCGGGTGTGCTCGTCCTGGTGTCGATCTCGATCACCATCATGGTCGGGCTCGTCTCCACGGACCGATTGGTGCTGTCGATCCGGCAGCGGGTCTTCCTCCAGTCGATCCACCGCACCACCGGCGTGCTGGCGGTCGTCTCTCTGGTCTTCCACCTCTGGACAAAGGTAGCCGAGGGGCACATCCGCGCGATCGACGTGGTGATCCCGGGTGTCGCGGCCGGCAAGACCCTCTACATCTTCTTCGGCCAGCTCTCGGCGTACATCCTGATCCTGGTCATCTGGACCGGCGTTGCCCGCGCCCGGTTCATCGGCCGGGGCAAGCCCTGGATGTGGCGCGCGATCCACTCGATCCCGTACCTGATGTGGCCGATCGCCCTGATGCACGGCCTCGGCGCCGGTCGCGCCGCCAAGACCTGGGTCACCGTCAGTTACGTCATCTGCGTGCTGCTGGTGCTCATCGGCCTGGCCGTGCGCCTCTCGGTCAGCCTGAACCGCCGTAAGGACTTCGCCTCGCCCGCCGGGGTCGGCGCCTCCAACACGGTCAGCCAGATGGTGGCCACCTCCGCGCCGGCCGTGAAGGAGCCGCGCCGCGGCCGTGGCCGGGCCCCCGAGCCGGAGCCCACCCCGGCCGCCGTGGTCGACACGTTCCGGCCGGCCTCGCCGGTGATGGCGCAGACCGCGCCGCCGGTGATGGACCTGCCACCGCAGGAGGCCGAGCGTGGCCGCCGCTTCGCGGACGAGGACCTGGTCGCCCCGGCGCCCCGGCAGCGCCGCCCGATGGCCGACGAGATCGACTACGAGGAGCCACGCGCCCGCGTCTTCCCCGACGAGGAGCGGATGCGCCGCTCGGAGATGGACGACACGTCCACCCGGATGCGCCGTCCAGAGATGTCCCGGCCGGAGATGGATGACACCTCGACCCGGATGCGCCGCCCCGAGATGGACGACACGTCCACCCGCATGCGCCGCCCGGAGATGGACGACACCTCCACTCGCATGCGCCGCGTCGAGATGGACGACACCTCGACCCGGATGCGCCGCGTCGAGATGGACGACACGTCCACCCGGATGCGGCGGATCGAGGCGGACGAGCCGCCGCCGCGTGGCCGCCGCTATGCCGACGACGACGAGGACTTCGCTCCGCGATCCCGCCGCCGGCCGATGGAGGAGCCGGAGTACGACAACGCGCCGCCGGCCCCACGTGGCCGCCGCCGGGCCGAGTCCGACTTCGAGGACGCGCCGCGACAGCGCTCCCGCTACGACGAGGAGCCGCCCGCGCGCCGCAGCAGCCGGTACGAGCCGCGCTACAGCGACTACGGCCCGGAAGGCCAGGAGGCGCCCCGGGACCGGCGCGATGACCGGGGCGCTGACCTTGACCGCGCCGACTCAGGACGACACAGCCGCAGTGGGTTCGTCGACATGGCGGACGGCGACGAGACGCCGACGCTGGTCGACATGGCATCACGCCGAGCCCGCCGGGCAGAGCAGGAAACCGGTAACGACCGGGCGGGCCGGGGGGCCCGTCGCAACGGGCGCGGCCGGTTGAACGACGACGTCGCTGACGACCAGTACTGGTCGCAGCTGCGAGGGGAAGCGAATTGAGCACCACCGCCCAGGTTCCGCCGGTCACCTCGATCGGCGTTCCGCGGATCACCGCGGGCTTCGACGAGTACGGCCGACTCGATCTCCTGGCTCACCAGGAGGTCCACGGCGGGTTCGCCGCGTTGTCGTCGGGCGAGCTGATCGGCCTGGCCGACCGGATCGAGCTGCGCGGACGTGGCGGCGCGGGTTTCCCGTTCGCCCGCAAGGTCCGCGCCGTGCTCGACTCGTGCCGGCGGCAGGATCTGCCACCGGTGATCGTGGTCAACGGCACCGAGGGCGAGCCGCCGTCCTGGAAGGACAAGGCGATCCTCACCCGGGCGCCGCACCTGATCCTGGACGGCGCCGCACTGGCCGCCGCGGCGCTGGACGCCGAGGAGATCGTCATCGGCATCGCCGACGACGGCATCGGCCAGAGTTCCATCACCGCGGCCCTGGCCGAGCGGCGGATGCCCTGCCCGACCCGGATCGTCACGGTGCCGCACCGGTTCATCTCCGGTGAGGGCGGCGCGCTGGTCCGCGGCATCAACGGCGAGGCGCACATCCCGCCCGGCCGCAAGGTGCGCTCCAGCGACAACGGCGTGATGGGCCTGCCCACCCTGCTGTCCAACGCGGAGACGTTCTCCCAGCTGGCGATCGCCGCCCGGCTCGGGCCGTGGGAGTACAACGCGGTCGGCATCAACGAGGAGCCGGGCACGGTCATGCTGACCGTGGGCGGTTCGTCCAGCAGCCCGGCCGTGGTCGAGGCGCCCAGCGGCACCCCGCTGATGGACGTGCTGGACATGTGCGGCGCCGACATCGGCCCCGGCCTGCTGGTCGGCGGCTACCACGGCAAGTGGATCACCGCCGAGGCCGCGAAGACCGTGACGATCTCCCGTAAGGGGTTCGCCAAGGTCGGCGGCACGCTCGGCGCCGGCATGCTGATCCCGATCGGCTCGAAGACCTGCCCGCTCGGCGAGGTCTCCCAGGTCGTGCAATACCTCGCCGGTGAGTCGGCAGGCCAGTGCGGCCCGTGCCGGCTCGGCCTGCCCGACCTGGCCCGCGCGGTCACCCTGGTGTCACTGGGCGGCAACGCGGTCGACAACGTGCGCCAGGCGGCCGGTGTGGTGAAGGGCCGCGGCGCGTGCAGCCACCCGGACGGCACGTCCCGGTTCGCGCTGTCCGCGCTCGAGGTGTTCGCCAAGGACGTCGACGCGCACACCAACGGCGAGGGCTGCGGCAAGTCGGTCAAGGGCATCCTGCCGTTGCCGTACACGGCCGAGACCGGCGCCCGGAAGCTCGCGCTGGACTGGTCCCGCTGCGACGGCCACGGGCTGTGCTCGGCGGTCGCGCCGGAGATCATCCGGCTCGACTCGAACGGCTTCCCGGCGTTCCCCCAGACGCCGCTGCCGCCGTGGCTGGAGAGCGGCGCCCGCAAGGCCGTCAACGTCTGCCCGGCGCTGGCCCTGCGGCTCGACGACGCGAAGGCATCCCATTGAGAAAGCTGCTCGTGCTGCTGCTCGTGGCCGGTTTCGCCGCGGGGTGCTCGGTGCCGGTGGAGAAACCGGCCGCCGGCGTGCCGATCTCGCCGGCGCCGCTGTCCGGTTCCGAGGCTCCCGCCTCGGGTGAAGCGGGAGCGGCCGCGGCCCCGGCGACCGTGCCGGCGACGCTGCGGTTCACCGGCAAGACCCTGGACGGCGCGGCCTTCGACGCGGCCACCCTGGCCGGCAAGCCGGCGATCCTCTGGTTCTGGGCGCCCTGGTGCGCGACCTGCGCGAGCGAGGCGCAGAGCATCGGCGACCTGGCCGACGAATATCAGGGCCGGATCGGCATCCTCGGCATCGCCGGGCTCGGCGAGAACAAGGCGATGCACGAGTTCGTCTCGGACTTCTCGCTGGCCAAGGTGCCGCACCTGGACGACCGGGCCGGCAAGATCTGGAAGAAATTCAAGATCACCCAGCAGAGTTGGTACGTCTTCCTCGATCGCAACGGCACGGTCGTCAAGGTCGGCTACCTCGACGACCTGCAGCTCACCGCCGAGGTGAAGACGCTGGTGGCCTGACGTGTGGCTCGCGCTCGCCGCCGGCATGCTCGGAGCGGTCAACCCCTGCGGTTTCGCACTGCTCCCGGCGTACCTCTCGGTATTGCTCGTCAGTGACCCGGCGTCGCCGGGTAGGGCGGTCATGCGTGCGCTGCGTTGCACACTCGCGCTCACGCTGGGGTACGTCGTGGTGTTCGGCGCCTTCGGCCTCGCGCTGACCCCGATCGCCGGCGAGCTCCAGCCGAGGCTCCCGTGGCTGACGGTCGTCCTCGGCCTCGTGCTGGCCGGGCTGGGCGTCTGGCTCACGCTGGGACGTTCGCTTCCGAGCTGGGGGGTACGCGCCCCCGTGCTCACCGGCTCGACGTGGTCGATGGTGGTCTTCGGGATGGTCTATGCGATCGCCTCGCTCGGCTGCGCGATCGGGCCGTTCCTGGCCCTCGTCGCGACCAGCCTGCGGGCGTCGACGCTGGTCTCCGGTCTGGGGCTCTTCGTCGCCTACGCCGCCGGGATGGGCCTCGTCGTCGGGGTGACCGCGGTCGCGGTGGCGCTGATGCGCTCCTCGCTGATCACCCGGGCCCGGCGGCTGCTCGGCGTGGTGCCCCGCATCGGCGGGGCGATCCTCGTGGTCAGCGGCCTCTACGTGGCCTACTACGGATGGTACGAACTGCGGCTCACCCGCGATCTGCGGCTGGCGGGCAGCGATCCGGTGGTGGCGTTCGCCTCCGGCCTGCAACAGCGGCTCGCCGGCTGGATCTCCGACGTCGGCGCCGTACCCCTCGTTGTCGTCCTTGTGCTGTTGCTGCTCTTTGCCGTTGTGCGGAAGCGGGGCCGGGCGCTGCCGCCGGACGGTCCGAGTGGGGTACGGACCGAGCCGGCGGCAGCCGGGCCCACATCACCGCTGCGTGCTGAGCCTGCGCTCAGACGGCGGGCGGGAACGCGGTGACGTAGGCGGGCTTCTCGGCCGGCATCAGGATCCACAGGATCGGGTAGATCAGGATCTGGCTGCCGGGGATGGCGAGCAGGACAACGACGAAGAGCAGGCGGGCCAGCCACGGGTCGAGACCGAAACGCTTGGCCAGACCGGCGACGACACCACCGATCATGCGTCCTTCGGTCGGACGGACCAGGCCCTGGCGGCTCATCGAGTCGTGCACCGAGTTCATGGGTCTCTCGCTTTCCTTCAGCGGTTCTTGCGGGTGACTCAAGAGTGGCCTGCGGGGGTGCCGAGTCGCATCGGGGAAGTGCCCTGAGGCGTCCCTGAACCTTGACCCGTACTTCGGTTGCCGGAACCATCGCCGCGTGAGCGTCTTCCGGAACGGGCGGTTCCTCGCACTCTGGACCGGAAACGCGTTCTCCCTCATCGGCACGGCCGGGGTCCGGATCGCGTACCCGCTGCTCATGCTCACCGTGTCCGACTCGCCGGCGCTGGCCGGCTGGGTGGCGTTCGCGTTGACCCTGCCGTCGCTGGTCCTCCAGGTGCCGGCCGGGATCGCCGCCGACGCGCTCAACCGCCGCCAGATCATGCTGCTCAGCCAGGCGGTCGGCTTCGTCGCGGCGTCCTCGGTCGTGGCCGCCCTGATCGCCGGCGCCACGCACCCGGCGGCGATCCTGGTCGTCGCCGCGTTCGTGGAGGGCTCCGCCTTCGTCTTCTTCGGCATCGCCGAGGTCGGCGCGGTCCGCGACGTCGTCGAGGAGGATCAGCAGGCGGCCGCGTTCTCCTTCCTCGAGGCCGAGCCACCGGTCGCGAACCTGGCCGGCCGCGCCTTCGGCGGAGCACTGTTCGGCGCCGCCCGGTGGATGCCGTTCCTGCTCAACGTCGCGTCGTACGCGTTCTGCTTCGTCGTCCTGGCCCTGATGCCGAAACAGCTCTTCGCACCCCGCCCCGATGAGCAGGACCCGGCCGGCGGGCGGGGGTCGGCCGTCGCGGCCTTCTGGCGGCGCACGGGGGAGGGGTTCGGATGGACCTGGCGCATCCCTTTCCTGCGGTTGGCCACCCTCGCTGCCGGAGTCACCAACCTCCTGTTCCAGGCCGTCATCCTGCTCGTCCTGGTGGTGGGCGCGCGACCACCGTCCGCCGTGGGCGGTCGGCCTGATCCTGGCGTCGGCGGGTGTCGGCGGCCTCGCCGCGTCGTTCGCCGGCCCGTGGATGGACCGGCACGGCTCGCCACGGACGGTCTTCCTCGGCTGCCTCTGGTCGTGGACGCTGTGCCTGCTGCTGATCGCGCTCAGCCCGAACACCGTGGTCCTGGCACTGGCCTGGGCCGGTGTCGGCGCGACCGGCGCGATCTCGTCGATCATCCTGACGATGGCACGCGTCCGCGCGGTGCCCGACGCCGCCCTGGGCAAGGTGATCGGCGCCGCGGCCGTGGTCGCCGAGGGCGCGGTGCCGCTCGGCGCCGTGGTCGCCGGCTACTTCCTGGCCGCCGCCGGCCCCGGCCTGAGCGCCTGGGTCATCTTCGCCGTGATGGCGGCCCTGACGCTGACGTGCGCCCGCTTCCTACGCCCGCTCGACGCCGCACGCCCACCCCAACCCGCAAAGCCCGCCCTCCCATAGGGGGAGCCCCCGCAGGCCATTATCCGCGAAAAATAGGGAGATCGGGCAGCTCGGTGCCGCTGCCTGTGGACAACCCCGAACTGTGGACAGCGCCCGAAGCGCTGCCCACAGATGCCGACCTGCTCAGGCCACAGCTTCGGGCGGGCTCAGGCCGCGACTCGCTCCGGCAGGCCGTGGATCGGCTCGGCCGGGGGCTCGGCCTCGGCCAGGCGGGCTGCGGCGATTTCCTCGACCGGGAGCGGGATGGCGGCTGCGCCGGCGCCGGCCGGGCGGGGCTTGGGGCGCTTCGAGGGCTTGGCTGCGCTGCCGCCGCGGCCCGGGTAGACATACAGCCCGTTGACCGGGTCGGGGGTCGCGTCGAGCGCGGCCTGCACCACCGGGAGGGCACGGAACCGCTCCCACTCGTCTTCTTCGCGGAAGGCGACCTCCAGGACGACGCCACCGGGCATGACCGTCCACTCCCAGCGCTTCGCGCCGTTGGTCAGGGCGGCCTCGAGCAGGGCCTCCCCGTAGCCGTCTTTCCACCGCATTGCCGACAGGACGCTGTCGCGCACCTCGATCGACCACCACCGGATGCTCATGGATCGACGGTACGCCCCCCTTGCCCGCCCCTCTGCCCCGAATTAGCATCACCGCAATAATCCATTGACGTCGGTAAAATTGTCGAAGCATTTGTCGAAGCGCTTCGACAGCCGATTTCGACAACCTCGTGGGAGATGTGGAGCGCACTGATGCGAAGTCGCTATCTCGGGCTGTGCCTGGCGGCCGCCACGGGGGTCTCGGTGGCCGCCGTCGCCGTCGCGCTGCCGGCGTCCGCGGCTGCCGGCTGCACCGTCACGTACACAGTGAGCAGCCAATGGCAGGGTGGGTTCGGCGCCAACGTGACGATCAAGAACCTCGGTGACCCGATCAGCGCCTGGACGCTGGTCTGGTCGTTCGGGGCCGGGCAGACGGTGACCCAGGCGTGGAATACCACGCTTACCCAGAGCGGCACATCGGTGACCGCGAAGAATGTCGGCTACAACGGTTCGATCGCCACCAACGGGACGCAGTCGTTCGGTTTCAACGGATCGTGGAACGGCACGAATCCGGCACCGTCGTCGTTCGCGCTGAACGGCACGACCTGCACCGGCGGCGTCAGCGGGACGACCGCGCCGACGACCGCGCCGACGACCGCGCCCACGACGTCGCCGACTACGAGCCCGACGACTTCGGCGCCGAGCGGGGTGCCGTCCGACGCGGCCTGGGTGGCGACCGGGCAGTGGGACTCGTGGACGAACAACGGGTACACGCTGAACAACGACGTCTGGGGCTCCGGCGCCGGGCCGCAGACGATCTGGGCGCGCACCGGGACGAACTGGGGCGTCGTCGCCAACCACCCGCGGACCAGCGGCGTGAAGTCCTATCCGCACACTGGCAAGACGCTGAACCGGTCGCTGAGCTCGCTGAGCTCGATCGCCAGCTCGTTCAACGTGTCGGTGCCGGCTGACGGCGATTACGAGACCGCCTATGACATCTGGGCGAACAGCAACGCGTACGAGGTCATGATCTGGACCAACCAGCACGGGGCGGTCGGCCCGATCGCCGAGTCGTACGACTCGAACGGCGCCGTCCCGACCGCGACCAACGTGTCGGCGGGCGGGCACACCTGGAACGTCTACCGCGGCTCCAACGGGGCCAACGCGGTCTATTCGTTCATCCGGACGGCCGGCAACACCAGCGCCGCGTCGATCGACGTGCTGTCGGTGCTGAACTGGCTGCGCACCAACGGCTGGTGGGGTGACGTGACGGTCGGCGACATCCAGTTCGGCTTCGAGCTGAGCGGGACGGCGGGACAGTCCAACTTCGTCTGCAACAGTTTCGCGTTGACCTACGCCTGACGCAGGGCCGGCCGGTGCCGCCGCCTCGGCGACACCGGCCGGTACCCTCAAGTATGGCTCTGACCAGCGCGGAGGACGAGGTCCGAACGGTTTGCTCGGCCCTACCGGAAGTCACCGAGCGGCTCAGCCACGGCTCGCCGGCCTTCTTCGTCCGCGGCAAGAAGACGTTCGTGATGCTCATGGTGGACGGACACCACGACGCGGGGTTTCCGCAGCTGTGGTGTGCGGCCGCGGCCGGCAGCCAGCAGGAGCTGATCGCCGCCGACCCGGAGCGCTTCTTCCGGCCGCCCTATGTGGGCCATCGCGGCTGGCTCGGCGTGCGCCTCGACCGCGACCCGGACCGGGCCGAGATCGCCGAGGTCTGCACCGACGCCTACCGCGCCGTCGCGCCGGCGGCCCTGGTGGCCCGCCTGGATGGCGGCGGGTGAGTGAACGCACCGGTTTGTCCGGCGCACGTTAGCCTGCGGTGGTGAAGCTCAAGCTGAGCAAGCGCACGATCACCGCCGTGGTCGTCGCGGGCATCGCCGTCCTTGCCCTGGTGGTCAGCCGGAAGGGCGGTGACGCCGGCGGTCCGGAGGCGATCGACGCGCCCGCCCACCAGGCGTGTGCCGACTTCGCGGCCGGTTACCCGAAAGCGAAGAGCAAGGCCTTGCGACTCTCCCTCGCAGACAAGGTGACCGCCAACTCGAGTAGGTCGGAGAACAACGTGATCCGTAAGCGGGCCGCCGAGATGGGCGCGGCCGCGGGCGACGGCGCCGCAAAGTGGAAGACCGCGGCCGACGCCCTCACCAGCGCCTGCAAGACCGGTTGAGCGCCATGACCGACTACGAGGAGCTCTACCGGAACCGGCCGCCCTGGGAGATCGGCGGCCCGCAACCGGCGCTCGCCCGGGTCCTGCACGAGGCTCGGGGGCCGAAGGTGCTCGACGTCGGCTGCGGCAGCGGGGAACTGGCGATCGCGCTGGCCGGCCTCGGCCACCAGGTCACCGGCGTGGACATCTCGGCCACCGCGATCGAGCAGGCGCGCGCCAAGACCGGCCACGCCACGACCGGCCGGGTGCGATTCGAGGTTCAGGACGCCGCCCGGCTGGACCTGCCCGAGGCGCCGTTCGACTCGATCTTCGACTCCGGGCTGCTGCACTGGCTCACCCGCTACCACAGCGGCGCGGCCGAATATCTCGCCCTGCTGCCCGGGCTGGCCGCGCCGGGAGCGACCGTCTTCGTGCTGGCCGTGACCGAGGCGGCGGGCGGCGCGAGCTGGGGCATCACCGAGGAGTTCCTGCAGGCCGGGTTCGCCGAGCCGCTGTGGACCGGCACCCGGATCGAGCCCAGCGAGGCGTTCGCCGACGTCGACGGGGAGACGATCCAGCACCGCGCCCTGCTGCTGAGGACCAACCGCGCCGGCTAGTCCTCGGTGATGTCGGCGACGATCACGGTCACGTTGTCGGGAGCGCCGTTTTCCAGGGTGCGGTGGACCAGTTCGGCGGCGGCGGTCTTGCGGTCGGCGTTGGCCAGCAGGGTCTGCTGGATCACGGCATCTTCCACATAGTCGGACAGGCCGTCGCTGCACAGCAGGAAGCGATCACCCACCTGCACCGGCAGCATCCGGCCGGCCGGGCGGAACGGGCCGCCCTGCACCGCCTGCGTCACCAGCGCCCGCTGGGGGTGCCGGCGGGCGTCGTCGGGGGTCAGCACGCCCTGGTCGACCAGGGCCTGGACGTAGGTGTCGTCCTTGGTGATCTGGGTCAGCTCGGCGTCGCGCACCAGGTAACACCGGGAGTCGCCGACGTTGAGCGCGGCCATCCGCTCGCCGGACAGCAGCAACGCGGTCACGGTCGTGCCCATGCCGTCGCGGGCGTCGTCGTCGGCCACCGCGGCCTCGATGCGCTCGTTGGCTGTCTCCAGCGCGGCGATCAGGTCCTGCAGCGGCTCGCCGGTGTCGGGCATCTCGTCGACCACCCCGAGAGCGCGCACCAGGATGTCGCTGGCCAGCTCACCAGCGGGGAGACCGCCCATGCCGTCCGCGACCACGAGAAGGCGGTTGCCGACGAACACCGCGTCCTCGTTGTTGGACCGGACCAGGCCCTGATCGGTGGCGGCGACCGCCCGGACAACAAGCGTCATGTCACAAGACTGCCAAACGGCCTAAGGGAAGTCTCTAGTACGTCCTACGTAGTGCCGCGGTCGCGACGATCGCTACATTACCGCGAACCTGGGCGCGGCGCTTCGTGACTCCGGTCCGTAGTGTGGGGTGATGATGGCGGTGCCGATGGTGGGCCGGGCGCCCGCGCTGGACGAGCTGCGCCGGGCGTGGTCCCGGGTGCGCGGCGGCGGCGGCCCGCTCACCGCGGTCGTCACGGGTGCCTCGGGAACAGGCAAAAGTGCCCTCGTGGGCGCGTTCCGGCGCGGCGGGCCATCATCGGTGGAGGTGCTCGCCGGCACGGCCCGGGTGCATTCCCCGGCGCCGTACGACTGGCTGGCCGCGGTTCTGGCCGGGCGCGACACGCGCGGGATCGACGTGCCGCCGGACGCGCTGTCCTGGTTGAAACAGGACCCGGATGTCCCCCGGGAGCGGTACACTCCCGAGGCGCTCTTGCGGATCGCGGTCACGACCGTGCGTGCGCTTGTCGGCACGGCCCCGGCCGTACTCATCGCCGAAGATCTTCATGCTCTTGACCCGGCCTCGCTGAACCTGATCGCCGAGCTCGCCACGACGGACCTTCCCGTCCTGCTGCTCGTGACCAGCCAGCCCCCGGAAGATCCGCTCACCATGCGCACCCTCGCCCGACTCACCGGACGACCCGGCGCCGTGCGGCGACATCTCCGCGGCTTGCTGCCGGCCGAGGTCGGCGAGATCCTCCAGCATGTGTACGGGGTGGAAGCGGCCCCGCCGGAGGTGGCCGAGGCCGTGTGGCGGCGCACCGACGGCAACCCCTACCGGCTGACCGAGCTGATCGCCGTGGAAGGACCGGCGGCCCTGACGATTCCCCGCCAATCGTCGGAGTTGACCGCCCGCGAGCGCGAGGTGCTCGGGTTACTGGCCGAGGCCATGCCGAACAAGCAGATAGCGCGAGTTCTCGGGATCTCGGTCCGGACGGTGACCGTCCATGTGTCGAATCTGCTGCGTAAGACGGGTGCGTCGTCGCGCACCGAGGCGGTTCTCTGGGCGCTGTCGGGTGATCATCACGTGGGGTGGCGCGACAACGACACCGCGGCTCGGTCACAATCGTCGGCGTGACGACAGCGATCCATCAGCGCATTGCCTCCGAGCTCGGGGTCCGGGAAGGTCAGGTCACCGCGGCCGTCGAGCTACTCGACGGCGGTGCCACCGTGCCGTTCATCGCCCGCTACCGCAAGGAGGTGACCGGCACCCTCGACGACACGCAACTGCGCACCCTCGAGGAACGGCTCGGTTACCTGCGGGAGCTGGAGGAGCGGCGGGCCGCGGTCCTGGAGTCCATCCGCACCCAGGGCAAACTGACCGACGAACTCGAGCAGAGCATCCTCGCCGCCGACTCCAAGGCCCGCCTCGAGGACATCTACCTGCCGTTCAAGCCGAAGCGGCGGACCCGGGCGCAGATCGCCCGCGAAGCCGGTCTCGAGCCGCTGGCTTTCTCTCTGCTCGGCGACCCGTCCCTTGATCCCCGGGCGTCGGCCACGCCGTTCGTCGACGCCGAGAAGGGCGTCGCCGACGAGGCCGCCGCGCTCGACGGCGCTCGCGCGATCCTGATCGAGCGGTTCGCCGAGGACGCCGACCTCATCGGTGAGCTGCGCGAGCAGATGTGGACCCGGGGCCGGCTCGTGGCCAAGGTGCGCGACGGCAAGCAGACCGACGGCGCCAAGTTCTCCGACTACTTCGACTTCGCCGAGCCGTACGCGAAGCTGCCCTCGCACCGCATCCTCGCCATGTTCCGCGGCGAGAAGGAGGACGTCCTCGACCTCACCATGGAGCCGCACCCGGAGGAGGACGAGGGCTACTTCGAGGCCCGCATCGCCGGCCGCAACGGCATCTCCGACAACGGCCGCGCCGGCGACAAGTGGCTGGTCGACACGGTCCGCTGGGCGTGGCGCACCCGCATCCTGATCCACCTCGGGGCCGACCTGCGGGTCCGGCTGTGGCAGGCGGCCGAGGACGAAGCCGTCCGAGTCTTCGCCGCCAACCTGCGCGACCTGCTGCTGGCCGCCCCGGCCGGCACCCGCTCCACGATGGGCCTCGACCCGGGGTTCCGCACCGGCGTCAAGGTGGCCGTGGTCGACGCGACCGGCAAGGCCGTCGCCACCGACACGATCTACCCGCACGTCCCGCAGAACAAGTGGGACGAGTCGATCCACCGGCTCGCGGCGCTCGCGTCGAAGCACAACGTCGACCTGATCGCGATCGGCAACGGCACCGCCTCCCGGGAGACCGACAAGCTCGCCGCCGAGCTGATCAAGCGGCACCCCGAGGCGAAGCTGACCAAGGTGATGGTCTCCGAGGCCGGCGCGTCGGTCTATTCGGCGTCCGCCTACGCGTCCCAGGAACTTCCCGGCATGGACGTGTCGCTGCGCGGCGCCGTCTCCATCGCCCGCCGCCTGCAGGACCCGCTGGCCGAACTCGTGAAGATCGACCCGCGCTCGATCGGGGTCGGGCAATATCAGCACGACCTCGCCGAGTCCAAGCTGTCCAAATCGCTCGACGCGGTGGTCGAAGACTGTGTGAACGCGGTCGGCGTGGACGTCAACACCGCCTCGGCGCCGCTGCTGACCCGGGTCTCCGGGATCGGCGCCGGCCTGGCCGAAAACATCGTGATGCACCGCGACTCCAACGGGCCGTTCCGCACCCGCGACGACATCAAGAAGGTCGCCCGGCTCGGGCCGAAGGCGTTCGAGCAGTGCGCCGGCTTCCTGCGGATCCCGGACGGCGACAACCCGCTCGACTCGTCCAGCGTGCACCCCGAGTCCTACCCGGTGGTGCGCACGATCCTGGCCGCCAGCAACGCCGACATCAAGGCGGTGATCGGCAACAGCCCGCTGCTGCGGGCGCTGCGCCCGTCGGAGTTCGTCACCGACGCGGTCGGCCTGCCGACCGTCACCGACATCCTGCGCGAGCTGGAGAAGCCGGGGCGCGACCCGCGGCCCGAGTTCACCACCGCCACGTTCGCCGAGGGCGTCGAGAAGATCGCCGACCTGACGCCGGGGATGATCCTCGAGGGCGTGGTCACCAACGTGGCCGCGTTCGGCGCGTTCGTCGACATCGGCGTGCACCAGGACGGCCTGGTGCACGTGTCGGCGCTGTCCAACACATTCGTGAAGGACCCCCGCGACGTCGTCAAGTCCGGCGACGTCGTGAAGGTCCGGGTGGTCGAGGTCGACCCGGTCCGCAAGCGGATCTCGCTGACCATGAAGCTGACCGACGAGCCGGCCCAGCGCCGCCCGCGCGACGAAGCCGCGGGTGGCGCCGGCGCTGGTGGTGGCGGCGCGGGTGGTGGCGGCGGACAGCGCCCTCGTCAGGAGGGCGGTCCTCGCCAGGGCGGTGGCCCGCGTCAGGGCGGCGGCGGCGAGCGTCAAGGGGGCGGCGAGCGTCAAGGGGGCGAGCGTCAAGGGGGCGGCGGGCAGCGTCAAGGCGGCGGCGGTGGTCAGCGCCAAGGTGGCGGTGGTCAGCGCCAAGGTGGCGGTGGCCAGCGCCAAGGTGGCGGTGGCCAGCGTCAGGGTGGCGGTGGCGGTGGCGGCGGCGGTGGCGGCGGCGGCGGCGGTCAGCGTCCGGCGCCGGCCCCGCTCAACGACGAGATGGCGGCGGCGCTGCGCCGGGCCGGCCTGATCAAGGACTGACGGACGGGCCGTCCTCGCTCACGAGGACGGCCCCCAGTCGGTGTCACTGGCGCGGAAGAGGCCCGGAGCGGTCAGCGGCACCGTGACGGACGCCTTTTCAATGGTGTAGACGCCGCCGGCCAGGTTCGCCCGCTGCTGCGGGGTCGGGGCGAGCGTCAGGTGGAACGTGTCCGGCGCCTGGCTGCCGAGCACGAGCTGGAGGCGGCTGCCCGCCGGCAGCAGGGCGACATCGGCGTGCAGCGCGATGTCGTAGCGGGTGGTGACGCCGGGAGTCACCGGCTGCCGGGCGGCCGCGGTGAACGGGTGGCTCGGCTGCAGGAGCGAGTGATCCGCCCCGTACCAACTGGATTGTGGGTTGAGCCGGCGCTGGCTGCCGATGAGCGCGCCCTCCGCGATTTTGCTGGTCGTGCCGTCCGGCGCGATCCCCTCGAGGGTGGCGGTCAGTTGCACCTCGGTGCGGGTGGATCGGGCGTAGACCGTGACGTCGGACGGTCCGTCGAGGACGCCGGCGCGGGCCAACGGAGCGCTCCGATAGGTCAGCGCGCCGGCTGACGACCAGCTCAGCGTGCCGGGGCCGCCGCTGAAGCCAAATGTTCCGGGCGACGGTGGCCACGCCGCCACGTCGACCCACTGGTTGGCGCCGTTCTCGAACAGGTGCAGGGGAGTGCCGGTGCCGGCCATGCCGGTGCGGGCGCCCTTGAGCCAGGTGTCGAACCACTTCAGCCGGATCGCCTGGACCGTCGGGCTGTCGACGTTCTCCTGGTGCTCCCACGGGCCGACCATCGCCTGGTAGCGGCCGGTGACCCGGTCGCCCGGCCGGACCGGCGCGTCGAGCGGACGGTGGAAGTAGGCGTTCTGGGCGGCGGCGTAGGCGCCGAGGTTGCCGCCCGGGAACAGGTCCTTCCAGCCGGCCTCGGACAGCGCCGGGATGCCGTTGGCCACCACCTGCGGCATCAGCCGCATGACGCTGCGGTCCCGCCAGTATTCGTTGTCGTACGAGCGTGGGCCGCCGGTCGCCAGGTCGCCGACCGTGACGGACTGCGGGTCGGTGGCCGGATCGTCCTGCGGGCCGCGGGGTTCGAGCTCGCCGGTGTCGGCCACCGCCGTGGTCGGGATCCCGCCGATGGCGGCGAAGTCGCGGTAGAAGTCCGAGTCGGTGCAGAACGGCGCGATGACCTTCAGCGCGGAGTGCCGGCCGACCGCGGCGGCGGTGAACCACTGGTTGATGCCGAGGTAGGAGCAGCCGTCCAGCCCCACCGTGCCGTTCGACCCGGCGAGCGTGTGCGCGGCCCAGTCGACCAGCGCGGCGCCGTCGCGGCCCTGGCGGTCGCCGAACCAGTCGAGCTGACCGCCGGAGACGTCGGTGCCGCGGACCGCCGCCGCGAGATAGATGTAGCCGCGCTGGACGAAGTATTTCCCGGCGCCGGCCGACGGGAACGGGACCGGGCCGATGCCATAAGGGTCCTGGCTGAGGAGCACCGGGAATTCGCCGGGGGCGCGGGCGCCGGTGGTCAGGTCGGTCGGGTAGATCATCTGCACGGTCAGCACGACGCCGTCATCCATGGTCACGGTCACGTTCTGCGGTTGGCTCGTGCCGTACACCGCCGGTCCCGGTTGCCAGGAGTCGGGTGTCGCCGCGGCGGCCGGCGCGGCCGCGACCATGATGAGCGCCGCGGTGGCGCCGAGAAGACGGATGGGATTCACGCCGGCCTCCTGCCCTTGGCTCAGCTGCCGCTGAGCCCCCAGATCTGCACGTTGCTGAACGCCACCTCGTAGGGCCCGGTCTCCTCGGCGTCGCGCTCGGTGTAGACGCCGAGCACCACCTTGCCGCCGGTGATCATTGGATCGGTGAGCGGCACCGTGCCGACCTGCACGCCGTCGCGCAGGATCGTCGCCTGGTTGCCGACCGCCCGGATCTCGATCGTCGTCGGCGCCCCGCCCACCTCGATCGGGGTGTCGAGCGGGAACGTGCGCGCGGTCGAGACCACCTGGTCCTTGTGGGTGCCGAAGTAGATGTTCTTCTCGCAGACCCGGAGCAGGTAACCGTGCCAGGGTGCGAACCGGAACCACACGCCGGCGCAGCTGTCCCCGGTCAGCAGCCGGACGCCGACGTCGACCTTCATGTCGTTGGGCACGGCGTCGGCCGGGCCGGAGCACCGGTAGACGCCCTTGGTGTCGCGGTGGGCGACCAGACCGCCGTCGAACGAGCAGGACGCCTTCTCGGCCGGCAGCGTCTTGGCCTGCCAGTAGTGCTGCCCGGTCAGAGCGTCCTCGATGATCAGGCTCTCCGACGGCGGGGCCGAGTGGCCGATGTCCGGGAACTCGGAGGCGATCGCCTCCTTGCCGGTGGACGAGCCGAACACCAGCATCAGCGCGCCCGCGACCACGGCCAGCACCAGCGACGCGACCGCGACCGGCAGGAACCAGCGACGGCTCGGCTCGGGCGGCGGCGGTCCGGCCGGGGGACCGGGCACCGCCGAGATCGGCACGGTGACGATCGAGTCCTCGAGGTAGCCGACCTTCGTGGCGTCAGCTTCCACGCGTACACCGGTAACTGCTTGCGCTTCCGCAGCTGCCGCACGCAGATCGGGTTGGCCCGCGAGGGCAGCCGCCGTGGCGGCGGGCCGGGACGGGCTGGAAACCAGCAGGTCGAGAAGCTCGCGCGCGCTCGGCCGATTGGCCGGCTCCTTCTCCAAGGCGTGGCCGACCAGTTCCTTGAGCGGGCCCGCCAGGCCGGACAGATCGGGCGGCTGGGTCAGGATGCGGGCCGCGGTGGCCGGCGGCGAATCGCCGGCGAAGGGGGTGCGGCCGGTCCCGGCGTAGGCCACCACGGCGCCCCAGGCGAACACGTCGGCGGCCGGGGTGAGCGGCTCGTCGGCGTCGCCGAACCGCTCGGGCGACATGTAGGCCACCGTGCCGACCATCTGCGACGTGTCGGTGAGACCGGTGTTCGACTCCATGTGCCGGGCGATCCCGAAGTCGATGACCTTGGGGGAGCCGGGCGCGAGCAGCACGTTGCGCGGCTTCAGATCGCGGTGGATCACCCCGGCGCCGTGGATCGCGGTCAGCGCGGTCGCCACCCCGATCGCGACGCTGTGCAGGTTGGCCGCGGTGAGCGGGCCACGCTCCTCGACCACATGCGCCAGGGTGGGGCCGTCGACGTACTCCACCACGAGGTACGGACGCTCGGCATCGGGGTCGGCGTCGAGGACCTCGGCCGTGCAGAACGGCGGGACCTGCCGGGCGCGGGCGACCTCGCTGCGGAACCGGCGGCGGAACTCGTCGTCGGCGGTGAGATCGGCGCGCACCACCTTGACCGCGACCAGGATGCCGCCGGGCGAGCGGGCCAGATAGACCGTGCCCATGCCGCCCTCGCCGAGCCGGCCGACGATCTCGTAGCCGCCGAGAGCGCGTGGATCGTGCGGGCGCAGGGCCTCCGTGCGCTCCCCAGACATGACGGTTCCGTCCCCCCGAACTTGGAGCCGTCACTCTATCGGGCGAGGGCGCCCCGGGAGCAGGGGCACAGCACAGTTGGCACCGAACCGTCATGCTGCTCACATGGATGATCGTCTGTCGGTCGCCCCGGTCGTTCCGCACTTCGGGTCGGCGATTCGCGAGGTGGCCAGGGTTGTCGGGTTTTATGCCGGTGGATCGATCGGTTCGGCGGATTACCGGCCCGGTATCAGCGACCTCGATCTGGTAGCGGTGATCGCCGAGCCGTTGACGCGTTACCGGCGCACCCGCCTGCGGACCCTGCACCGGGAGATCGGCCCGCCCAAGCTGCACTGCGCCTACGTTCCCGTCAACGAGATATCCGATATTTCGTCATCTCATGTGAACTGGGCGCACGAGCGGATGTTCAGGCGGCCCCTCAGCGGTATCGCCCGCGGCGAACTCCACCAGTTCGGCGTCACCGTCTACGGCCCGGCGCCGGCCGCACTGGTTCCGCCCGTCACCCGAGCTCAGTTGTCCGAGGCGGCCCGCGCCGAACTCCGCGGCTACTGGGCCGGCGCCGTCCGCCGGCCCCGGGTGTGGCGCACCGACCTGCACGTCGACCTCGGACTGACCACGGTGTCGCGGGCCGCCGAGACGATCGCCACCGGCCGCCTGATCACCAAACGGGAGGCGATCGAGCGCCTGCCGTCGCTCGGCGTGCCGTCGTCACTCGCCGACGAGATCCGCCGCCGCCGGGCCGGCGAGCCGGTCACCCTGACCGAGCAGGAGATCGCGGACCGCGCCGTCCTCGTTCGCGGCCTGATGCGGCGCCACCTGGCTATCCTCGGCTGATGCTCATCACCACGGAACGGCTGATCCTGCGGCGCTTCCGGCCGGCCGACGCGCCGGTGCTGGCCGCATACCGCTCCGACCCGGACGTCGCCCGATACCAGTCGTGGGACGCCCCGTTCCCGCTGCTCAAGGCGGAGGCGGCGGTGGCCGGCTTCATGGAGTCCTCACCGGACATCCCGGGCTGGTTCCAGTACGCCATCGAACGCATCGCCGACCGCCGGCTGATCGGCGACGTCGCGGTCCGGATGCACGACAATCTGAAGCAGGCCGAGCTCGGCTTCAGCCTGGCGACTGAACACCAGAAGCAGGGGTACGCGACGGAGGCCGTCCGCGGCGTACTCGATCGGCTGTTCCGCCTTCAGGGCCTGCACAAGGTGACGGGGGAGTGCGACGCCCGCAACGTGGCGTCGGCCGGGCTGATGGAACGGCTCGGCTTCACCCGCGAGGGCCACCTGAGGCAGCAGACCTTCATCAAGGGCGAGTGGACCGACGACCTGATCTACGGCGTGCTCGCCGAGGAGTGGCTCCGCGACGACCTCAAGCCGGAGTAAGCCGCGCGTTCGTCAGCACGATCGTGCCGCCCGGATCTGCGCACTGCACTCGCAGAGTCAGCTTCTCGGCCTTGTCGACGGTGGCCGTCAGTGGTTTCGCGGCGGTCGAGGTGGCATTGGCCTGCCGAGCCACGTCGGTCGTGGTCAGCGAAGTGTCCTTCTGCCGGACGCCGGTGCGAGCGGTGACGTAGGTGACCGACTGCTGATCCGCTCCCGGCGGATAGTACGGATGGACCTCCGCGTCGAATTGGACGTAGTGGCCGTTCAGGACGAAGGTCACGTCCGAGGTCTGATCCCCGGTCTGATTCGACGGGCAGCTGATGATCAGCGAGTGGCTCGCGTAGTCGTTCTTGCCCCTGATCGCCCGCGGCATGTCGACGAGCCGATCCTTGCCGGCCTCCACCGCAACCGAGCCCGCGTCGAGGAAAACTGCGGGGGCCGCCGGCGTGGTGGCCGATGTCGTGCCCGCCTGCGTCGCGGTCGCCTGCGTCGCGGTTGCCGGTGTGGTGGTCGTCGGTGTCGGGGCCGGATCGTTCTGCCGGGGGAGCAGCCAGGCCAGCAGCGCCACGATCAGCCCCAGGCCGCCGATGACGGTGCCGAGCACAGTTGCTATGCCGGACCAGCGATGCCAGGGGCCGGGTGGTTCACCGGAGCCGGGCGCCTTGTGATGGAGCGTTGATGTCACGTGCCCGCCTGAGAATTGTCGATCGATCGCGGCGCCACATCTTTCCTTAACAAGGAAAGATCATGTTCAGGTGATATTGACGGGTTTCTGACAGAGGCTCACGCTAGATCACACGATACGGTGCCGGGGAAATTGCACACAGTGATCAATTCTGAGGTCGAGCTGTCCATGACATATCCGCAGGGATCACCACCCCCGGGCAGTGGCCCGCAACCGCCCAATGTGCACGGCAATGTGCCCAACCAGCCGAATGCCGCCCCTCCGCCCCCGAAGTCGGCACCCGCGCCCGGACCCGGCCGGCCGAAAGGCAAGGGAGCCGGAGTGTTCATGGCCGGAGCGGCCGGTGTCGCGGTGCTGCTCGCTCTGGTGGCGGTCGTGCTCGCCTGGCGGGCGAACGGGCGAGCCAATGACGCTCTGGAAAAGGCGTCCGCCCCGATCGTGGTGCAGCCGACGACGCAGCCGCCCACCGTGACGCCGCCGACGACGGAGCCGACCACCGCGCCGACCGGCACCGAGACGACGACGGACGGAACCGAAGCGCCGACGCTCAGCCCGGAAACGAAATACGCCGAGAAATACACCGGCGAGGATCTCAAGGTCGCCATGACGGATTGCTCGGGATCGGTCGACGTCGACCTCGACGAGCCACGCGTACGTGCGGAAAACACCGATCGCGAATTCACCCTCATCTCGCCCTGTTCGGGGCGGGGACCTCGGATGGAACTCTTGGATGGGGTGCAGGGCGCCGCGGCCAAGTCGGATGCGGTGAAGCCGAACGAGTGCGCCGAGCTGATCCGCACCGGGCCGCTTCCCGCCGGCGTTCAGGCTCTACGCACCGGTCAGGTCTATTGCATCAACACGTCGCTGGACACGGCGCGGACCAAGGCGATCACCTGGAAGATGATCGTCCTGACGGTCACTGCCACCGCCAACGACGGCACCGTGACGTTCAAGGCGTCGGCCTGGGACATCCCGCGCTGAAAGGTCCATCGAGGAGCGTGCGTGTCGCCACTACCTTGAGCGCATGGCCGTTGCTGCCGCTGCGGGCCGGTCGGCGCGCGTTCGTCCCGCCCGAGCGGTGGGCCGGCCTGATCATCGCCGAGGAGGACGACCTGCCGCTGATGACCAGGACCATCCCGGCTTTCATCGGGCTGGGCCCGGTCATCGCAGCCGGCGGATTCGGATTGCTGCTGCTCGTTACTCGGTGACGTGGCGGAGCATCGTGCGGTGCAGGGCCTCGGCGTACGGGCGGATCTCATTTTCCAAGGCTTCGCCGTCGATCTCCACGGCCGGCGCGGTTGCGGGCTGGGTGGCCAGCCACTGGTGCCGGCGGCCCGGGGCGGGGTGCGACGCGAACAACGAGGCGTCGGTGCGGATCGAGAGCTGGCGCCAGGCGGGGGCGGTGGCGATCTCGCGTTCCTGGATGGAGCGGAGCATGCGGCGCCAGGTCGCCGCGGCCTCGCCCTTCGGCACGTGGTGCTGCACGTAGCCGGTGAGGGTGGGCAGCATCGCCAGCACGTCGATCATCTCCATGGCCGCCGCCGTGCCGGCCATCCGGGCCGCGGCAGCGTCGGCGCGGAGTTCCACCGCGCGGTCGTCCTCGGAAGCCGCCGCGTTGATGCCGAGGTGGGCGGCGAACAGCAGCCAGGACACGGTGCCGCCGGTCAGCTGCCACACGGCCAGCGCCGCGGTGGAGAACGGTTCCAGCCCCAGGTCCCAGGCCGAGATCCGGGGCGGGCGCACCAGCCGGGAGAGGCGGCCGAAGGTGCGCCGGGCCGGATCGGTCAGCGTCACGCGTCGCAGGTCGGCGTGCTTCAGGTGGCCCATCTCGTGGCCGATCAGGGCGATCACCTGGGGTGGGGTGAGCAGGAGCAGCAACGGGACGCCGATGGTCAGCACCCGCCGCGGTCGGGGGCCGACCGTGGTCACCCCGGCGTTCCAGCTGAAGTCGAACAGCAGGACGTCCGGTTTGGCGGCACCGAGCTCGGCGGCGATCCGGTCGATCAGGGCCCACATCGTGGGGGCGTTCGTGGTCTCCACCCGGTACGAGTTCTCGAGGAGACGCTTCAAGCGGGTCCAGCGGGGGAGCAGCAGGGCCGCCAGGAACAGCAGGATCAGGCCGAAGACGATCGGGAAGAACGGGCCGCCGACGATGATCAGGGCCAGGCCGGCGATCACCGCGGTGACCATGGCCAGCATCAGGAGGGCGGAGACGGCCACCAGGAAGCGGTCGGAGCGGATGACCGCGGTGGTCGCCGTCTCGGCCAGCCGGCGGTGGGAGCGGAAGCCGGCCTCGTGGTCGGAGCGGGACATTCGCCGCCAGAACCAGCTGGCCCGGGGGTCGTCGGCGTAGTGGTCCAGATTCCACTCACACTGCGGGCACCAGGGCTCGTGCTCGGCGAGCCTGGTCAGGGTGGTGTCGCAACGGGGGCAGCGATCGGCCTCGATAGTCGTTGGCACGCCGGAGATTGTGCGGGATCGCGGGTGTGTGGCGCGACCCCGGGTGATCTCGGCGGGAGATCACCCGGGTGCGAGGCGGCTTACTGCTCGTAGCGGAGCCAGACGGCGCCCAGTGGGGGGACCCGCAGGCTGGTCGAGTGGTTGAAGCCGTGCCACGGGATGTCGTCGGCGGTGACCTCGCCCAGGTTGCCGACGCCGGAGCCGCCGTACAGCTCGCTGTCGGTGTTGATGGCCTCCTGCCAGTGGCCGGGGCGGGGGAGGCCGATGCGGTAGTCCTCGTGCGGGACGGCGGCGAAGTTGACGATGCAGGCGACCGCGTCGCCGTTGGGGGCGAAGCGGACGAAGCTGAACGTGTTGTGCTGGGAGTCCTCGCTGGTGATCCAGCGGAAGCCGGACGGGCTGGTGTCCTGGGTCCAGAGGGCGGGGGTCTCCTTGTAAACCCGGTTCAGGTCCTTGACCAGGCCCTTCACGCCGCCGGAGGACGGATTTTCCAGCAATCCCCAGTCGAGGCCGCGCTCCTCGCTCCACTCGCGCATGTCGCCCATCTCGCTGCCCATGAACAGCAGCTGCTTACCGGTGAAGGCCCACATGAAGCCGAGCAGCGCCCTGGTGTTGGCCAGCTTCTGCCACTCGTCGCCGGGCATCTTGCCGGCCAGCGAGCCCTTGCCGTGGACGACCTCGTCGTGGCTGATCGGCAGGATGTAGTTCTCGCTCCAGGCGTACACCGTGGCGAAGGTCATCTGGTGGTGGTGCCACTGGCGGTAGATGGGCTCCTTCTCCATGTACGACAGGGTGTCGTTCATCCAGCCCATGTTCCACTTGAAGCCGAAGCCGAGGCCGCCCAGGTGGGTGGGGCGGGTGACGCCCGGCCACGCCGTCGACTCCTCGGCGATCGTGATCACGCCGGGGTTGTTCTTGTAGACGGTCGCGTTCATCTCCTGCAGGAAGCTGATCGCGTCGAGGTTCTCCCGGCCGCCGTATTGATTCGGCGTCCACTCGCCGTCCTTGCGGGAGTAGTCCAGGTAGAGCATCGAGGCGACCGCGTCCACCCGCAGGCCGTCGGCGTGGAACTCCTCGCACCAGTAGACGGCGTTCGCGACCAGGAAGTTGCGGACCTCCTTGCGGCCGAAGTCGAAGACGTACGTGCCCCAGTCGGGGTGTTCGCCGCGACGCCAGTCGCCGTGCTCGTAGAGCGGGGTGCCGTCGAACCGGGCCAGCGCCCATTCGTCCTTGGGGAAGTGGGCGGGCACCCAGTCGAGGATCACGCCGATGCCGGCCTGGTGGAGCTTGTCGACCAGGTAGCGGAACTCGTCGGGGTTGCCGAAGCGCGAGGTGGGCGCGAAGTAGCCGGTGACCTGGTAGCCCCAGGAGCCGCCGAAGGGGTGCTCCATGACCGGCATGAGCTCAACGTGGGTGAAGCCCGTTTCCACCACATAGTCCACGAGTTGCTCAGCCAGCTCCACGTAGGAGAGACCGGGCCGCCACGAGCCGAGGTGCACCTCGTACGCGCTCATCGGCTCCTGATGCCACTGCTTCTGCGCGCGCTCGCGGAGCCAAGAAGCGTCCTGCCACTCGTACGTGGACTCGAAGACCACCGACGCGGTCGCCGGCGGGATCTCGGTGTGCTGCGCGAGCGGGTCGGCGTGCTCGCGCCAGACGCCGTCGCGGCCGAGGATCTTGTACTTGTAGCGCGAACCGGGCTTGGCCTCGGGGATGAACAGCTCCCAGACGCCGCTGCTGCCGAGCGAGCGCATCGGCCAGCCGTCGTACGGGCCCCAGCCGGCGAAGTCGCCGACCACCTGCACGCCGCGGGCGCCGGGCGCCCACACCGCGAAGGCCACGCCGGTGCCGCGCGGCTGCGCGCCCAGCACCTTCCACAGCTTCTCGTGCCGGCCCTCGCCGATCAGGTGCAGGTCGAGCTCGCCCAGGCTGGGCAGGTGGCGATAGGGGTCGTCGAATTCCTTGCCGTCGACCTCGAGGCGGTAGTCGAGGACGGTGCCGGGCAGCTCGGCGGCGAAGATGCCGTCGTCGTGCACCTTGGTCATGTCGGCCCGTTCGCTGCCGAAGACCACCGACACCTTCTCGGCGCCCTTGCGCAGGGTGCGGATGATCGTGTGGTCGCCGGCCGGATGCGCGCCGAGGATGGCGTGCGGGTCGTGCGTCTCGCCGGCCACCACGCCGTTCATGGCGCGCTGGTCGGCGGCGAGCGAGGAGGCGGGATGGCCGATCACGACGGGGGCTCCTTAGAGAGAGGTTCGGCCGACCAGGCGCGAGATGGACCGCAGCGGGATGCGCAGCCATCCGGGCCGGTGCCGGGCTTCGTACGCGGCCTCGTAGACCGCCTTGTCCAGTTCGTACGCCGCGAGCAGCGCACCCTGCGTGCGCGGGTCGAAGCCCGACGCATGCGCGTAACCGTCGCAGAAGGCGGCCCGGTTGCGGTCCACCCACTCGCGGGCTCGCGCGGCGAGATGTTCCTCGTCGTCCGAGTCGACGAGCAGCTGATAGGCGGCATATTCGTAGCTGCGCAGCACACCGGCGATGTCGCGCAGCGGCGAGTCGGGCAGGCGCCGCTGGTCGAGCGGCACCCCGGGCTCGCCCTCGAAGTCGATCAGCAGCCATTCGCCGGGGGTGCGCAGGACCTGACCGAGGTGCAGGTCGCCGTGCACCCGCTGGACCGTGACCTGCTCGCCGTCGAGCGCCCGGAACTGCGCCTCGACGGTCGGCACGAACTGCTGGAGTTCGGGCACCGAGTTGGCCGCCTCGCGCAGCCGGACCAGAACCGCGTCGAGCGGGAACGGGGCCGGGCCGGAACCCAGGTCGGCGGCCAGATCGGCGTGCACCGACGCGACCGCCTCGCCGAGACGGTAGGACTCGCCCTGGAAGTCGCCGCCGACCTCGTCGGCGCCCATCTCGGCGTCGGCGAACAGGTCGCGGGCGCTGGCCGTGGCCATCGCCCAGCCCTCGGCCGAGTTGCCGGCGAACGCGGTCACCATGCCCAGCGGGCACGGCTCGCCGCTCTCGGTGGTCTCGAACGAGCCCATCAGCCGGGCCACGTGCGGGTTGCCCCGCCGGCCCAGCACCTGGTTCAGCTCGATGTCGGGGTTGATGCCGGTGGAGACGCGGCGGAAGACCTTGAGGATCGCGTCCTCGCCGAAGATCACGCTGGTGTTGCTCTGCTCGGCGTCGAAGACCCGCGGCCACACGTCGTCGCCGGGGAAGACCACGTCCGGTTCGGGCTGGAAGACCACGTCACCGACCGAGATGCCGCCGGCGACCAGCGACAGCAGGTGGCGCGCGGCGCCCGGGTCGTAGAGCGCGTCGTAACCGGTGCGGCCCTCGACCGTGCCGATGGTGGCGACGTTGTGGAACTCGGCCAGCGGCCGGTTGTCCCACGCCACTATCACCTGGTAACGCTCGGAGCTGCCGTCGGTGTACTCCACGTCGACCAGGACCAGGTCGAGGTTGTCGCCGAGCTTGGTCGACGACGCCTCCTTGACCGACGACAGGGTGCGGGCCTTGCCCGCGTACCAGCGCTGTTGCGGCAGCCACTCGGCGAAGGGCAGCGTCATTGCTTCTCCTCGGACCTGCACAGCTGGAACCAGTAGAAGCCGTGCCCGGGGAGCGTCAGAAGGTACGGCAACTGGCCGATACGCGGGAAGTTCACGTGGCCGGTCAGCTCCACCGGGGTGTAACCGTTCCAGTGCTGCAGGTTGAGCTCGATCGGTTGCGGGAAGCGCGACAGGTTGTTGACGCACAACACGACGTCGTCGCCGTTCTCGCGCAGGTAGGCCAGCACCGACGGGTTCGACCCACCGAGCTCGCGGAACGTGCCGACGGCGAACGCGTCGTGGCGGCGTCGCACGGCCAGCATCGTACGGGTCCAGTTGAGCAGGGACGTCGCACTGTCGCGCTGGGCCTCGACGTTTACCGCCTGATAGCCGTACACCGGGTCCTGGTTGGCCGGTAGGTAGAGCCGGCCGGGGTTGGCGGTGGAGAAGCCGGCGTTGCGGTCCGGGGTCCACTGCATCGGGGTGCGCACGCCGTCGCGGTCACCGAGCCAGATGTTGTCGCCCATGCCGATCTCGTCGCCGTAATAGAGCACCGGCGAACCGGGCAGCGACAGCAGCAGGGCGGTGAACAGCTCCATCTGGTTGCGGTCATTTTCCAGCAGCGGGGCCAGCCGCCGCCGGATGCCGACGTTGGCTTTCATGCGCGGGTCCTTGGCGTACTCCCCGTACATGTAGTCGCGCTCTTCGTCGGTGACCATCTCGAGGGTCAGCTCGTCGTGGTTACGCAGGAAGATGCCCCACTGGCAGTTGTCCGGGATGGCCGGTGTCTGGGCCATGATCTCGGAGATCGGGAAGCGGGACTCGCGGCGGACCGCCATGAAGATGCGCGGCATCAGCGGGAAGTGGAACGCCATGTGGCACTCGTCGCCGCCGGAGCGCGGGTCGCCGAAATACTCCACCACGTCGGCCGGCCACTGGTTCGCCTCGGCCAGCAGCACCCGGCCCGGGAACTCGTCGTCGATCACCTTGCGGCAGTGCTTGAGGAATGCGTGGGTCTCCGGGAGGTTCTCCCCGTTGGTGCCCTCCCGCTCGTACAGGTAAGGCACCGCGTCCAGCCGGAAACCGTCGATCCCGATGTCCAGCCAGAAGCGCAGGACGTCGAGCATCGCCTCCTGCACGGCCGGGTTGTCGTAGTTGAGGTCGGGCTGGTGGGAGAAGAACCGGTGCCAGAAGAACTGCCGCCGGACCGGGTCGAACGTCCAGTTCGACTCCTCGGTGTCGACGAAGATGACCCGGGCGTCCTGGTACTTCTCGCTGGTGTCGCTCCACACGTAGAAGTCGCCGTACGGCCCGTCGGGGTCGCGGCGGGACTCCTGGAACCAGGCGTGCTGGTCGGAGGTGTGGTTCATGACCAGGTCGGTGATCACCCGGATGCCGCGCTTGTGGGCCGCGTCGAGCAGCGCCACGAAATCCTCCACCGTGCCGAACTCCGGCAGCACCCGGTAGAAGTCGCTGATGTCGTACCCGCCGTCACGCAGCGGCGACTGGTAGAACGGCGGCAGCCAGAGGCAGTCGACGCCCAGCCACTGCAGGTAGTCGAGCCGCTCGATCAGGCCACGCAGGTCGCCGGAGCCGTCCGACGAGGAGTCGTAGAACGCGCGGACCAGGACCTCGTAGAACACCGCCCGCTGGAACCACGTCGCGTCAGCGGGCAACGTGCGGGCGTGGCCGAAGTCCTCAGCATTGGGATGCTCGACCACACCGTCCTCGACGTGGCTGCCCTCTGCCGGATCGTACTCAGCCGGTTCGAGATCTTCAGTCAGGTCCATTAGCTTCCCACCTACCCACCCGCTGGAACTTGAATCAATTGCGCTGCAACACGAACACGTGGGCCGGCTCGACGTACGGGTCGATCCGGACGGCGTTGTGCTGGCCCCACTCGTACGTGGCGCCGGTGATCTCATCGACCACCGTGAACCGTTCGTGCCAGTCCATGCCGAGTTCCGGCATGTTCAGTGTGGTGTTGCCCCACTGAACATTGCTGGAGTCGAAGGAGACGACAATCAGAACGGTATTTCCGGTCTCGGGGTCACGCTTGGAAAAGACCAGGAGTGCCCCGTTGTCGACCTCGTGGAAGCGCAGGTTGCGCAGCCAGTGCAGAGCCGGGTTCTCGTTCCGGATCCGGTTGAGCCGGGTGATGTACGGGGCGAGGGACCGGCCGGTGCGCTCCGCCTCTGCCCAGTCACGTGGCTTGAGCTCGAACTTCTCGTTGTCCACGTATTCTTCGGCGCCGGGCCGGGCCACGTGTTCGAAGAGTTCGTACCCCGCATACATGCCCCAGGACGGCGTGAGCATGCTGGCCAGGACCGCCCGGATCTTGAACATCGGCGGGCCGCCGTGCTGCAGCGCCTCGTGCAGGATGTCGGGGGTGTTGGGCCAGAAGTTCGGGCGCATCCAGTCGGCCGTCTCGAGCAGTTGGCCCATGTATTCGCGCATCTCCCAGGCGGTGGTGCGCCAGGTGAAGTACGTGTACGACTGGGTGAAGCCGATCTTGCCGAGACCGTTCATCATGGCCGGCCGGGTGAACGCCTCGGCCAGGAACAGCACGTCCGGGTCGGTCTCCTTGACCTTGGCGATCAGCCACTGCCAGAAATTGAGCGCCTTGGTGTGCGGGTTGTCGACCCGGAAGATCTTGACACCGTTGTCCACCCAGTGCCGGACCACGCGGTAGACCTCGTCACGCAGGCCGCGGTAGTCGTTATCCCAGTTCAGCGGGTAGATGTCCTGGTATTTCTTGGGCGGGTTCTCGGCGTACGCAATCGTGCCGTCGGCCTTTGTCGTGAAGAACTGGGGGTGCGACTTGACCCAGGGGTGGTCGGGAGCGACCTGCAGCGCCAGGTCCATCGCGATCTCGAGGCCGTTGTCCTGCGCGATCTTGATGAAGTGCCGGAAGTCCTCGAGGTCGCCGAGGTCGGGGTGGATCGCGTCGTGGCCGCCCTCGTCGGAGCCGATCGCCCACGGGGAGCCGACGTCGACCGGCCGCGCGACCAGCGTGTTGTTGCGGCCCTTGCGGTTGACCTTGCCGATCGGGTGGATCGGCGGCAGATAGAGCACGTTGAAGCCCATAGCCGCGACCGCCGGGATCCGCTTGGCCGCGGTGGCGAAATTGCCGTGCTTGATCGGCGTCGCGTCCGGGCCGATCTCGGCGCCCTCGGAGCGGGGGAAGAATTCGTACCACGCGGAATAGAGAGCGCGCTGACGGTCGACCCAGACCGCATAGGACCGGGTGGTCGTCACCTGGAAACGCACCGGGTACTGCCAGAGCAGATCTTCCAGGTCGAGCGCGGGGGAGACCCGGGCGAACAGCGACTGCTGCTCGTCGCGCAGGACGGCCGCGGCGTTGCGGACCCGTTCCTCGTCCTCGTGCGGCACGATCTTGGTGGCCAGGTCGAGCACGTCGGCGCCCTCGGCCAGATCGTTCGCGAGGTCTTCCAGACCCTGGCCGGCGCCGATCTTCTTGACTACCGCGTCGCGCCAGGTCCGATACGGATCCTCGAACGCCTCCACGGTGAACGTCCACCGGCCGACCCGGTCGGGACGGATCACGCCGTGCCACTGGTCGAGGCCCGGTTCGCCCGGTCGCATGCGCGTGAACGGCTCGGTCTCGCCATCGGGGCCACGCCATACCACGTTCACGCCGAGGGCGTGGTGTCCTTCGCGATAGGACGTCGCGGAGACCGGGACGAATTCTCCGACGACAGCCTTGGCTGGGTATCGACCGCAGGAAACCGAGGGCGTTACGTCCTCGATGGGGAAACGACCGGTCATGATCTCCACCGTAGTCAGCGGGGCGGGCGCGGGCGCGGCGAACTGAGACCGCCGTAAGGGCATACTTCTCCGTTGGGAGGCTCCGCAAACGGCGGCGAGCCGATGCGTTAAACCTACCGGAGAGCGCTCAGGCCGGCTCGTCCAGGAGCGGTCGTGCGTCTCCGGTGAAATTCGACAGTTCACCCCGGATCAGCACCCGTAGATTTTTCCGCGGTCTGATCATCAGCACGTTACCGGCCAGCAAAATCAAGTTCCTTTTCCGGTACGGCGTCGGGCTTCCACAACCGCAACACAGTCCCCTCCTGTTTCACGTATGGGACTGGTCCGGCCGTGCGGACGGGTCGCATCCGGTTGCGGATCGGCTGCCCCGAGGGTCACCACGCGGCGCCGGGGAGCGCATCGGTTGCCGTGCGGTCCCATCCCGGTGACCCCGCTCAAGTCGGGCCCCGCAGCGGCCGAGGTATCCCCTGACGCCGCTCGACCGGAGCTGCGCCCGACTCTCCAGGAGCAACTTGTGGCCGGACCGTCTGTCGAGCTCTCGCCCGTGATCGCTGCCAGCACCCACTGGCTGTCACGCGCCTACCCGGCGGGCTCCCCCGACACCATCGCCCACACGCTGTCCGAGCTGCAGGCCCGGCAGGCGGTCACGGTCGCGGCCTGGCTGCGCTACCCCACCGAGATGGACGCGGCGCTGGTCGCGATCGCCGGCCCGGGCGGCTCGGCGGTCCTCGACTGGCGTGTCGGCTGCGAGCCGGACGACGAGGAGGCCGAGGAGGAGGGCTGGCGCACCTGGGTCGACGAGGTCGTGGTGAGCTGGGCGGCCTGCCTGCTGGCCGACCCGATGCTGGCCCGCAAGGGCGTCGACGCGGTGGCCGCGGCCATCCCGCCCTCGCTCGACGAGCGTCCCCGCCCGCACCCGCGCCGGGCCGGTGGCCTGCCCAACGAGTTCCGCCGGCTGCTCGACCCGGACCAGCGCGACCAGGACGCGGCGGTGCTGCTGCGCCACCCGGACCTGCTCGAGCCGGTCGCCGCCATGCACCGCGACACGCTGCGCTACCTGCTCGGCGTGGAGCATGAGGTCGCCGCTCTCGAAGAGGCCTGATACCTGAAGACCCCCCAAGAAAGAAGGCCGGCGCCCTGGTTCACGGCGCCGGCCTTTTCTTGTCCTTCTACTCAGCCTTTTCTTGTCCTTCTACTCGGCCAGCCGGGCCGGGAAGCCGCCGGTGGCGATCGGACCCCACCGCTCGATGGTAATGCGGATGAGGGATTTGCCCTGGTCACGCATCGCCTGGCGATATTCGTCCCAGTCCGGGTGCTCGCCGGAGATGCATCGGAAATACTCCACCAGGGGCTCGACCGAGTCCGGCAGGTCGATCACCTCGGCGACGCCGTCGACCTGCACCCAGGCCCCGCCGAACTCCTCGGAGAGCACGCACACCGACACCAGCGGGTTGCGCCGGATGTTGGTCGCCTTGACCCGGTCGGGGTAGGTGGAGACGACGATCCGGCCGTCGGTGTCGACGCCGCACGTGTTCGGTGACGCCTGCGGGCGGCCGTCGCGGCGGGTGGTCATCAGGATCGCGTGGTGGCGCGGCCGGATGAATTCCAGCAGCTCCTCCCGGCCGACCGTGGTGTTGGTGGCAATAGTGCGAGGCAACGTTGTCTCCAGGGTCTCAGGCGCCGACCGGAATCACGGCCGCCTGCTTGGCGGCGACCGCCGCGCCGATGATGCCGGCGTTGTTGAGCAGGGTGGCCGGGACCATCGGGGTGCGGATGTCGATCAGCGGAAAGAATTTGTCGGACTTCTTGCTGACGCCGCCGCCGATGATGAACAGCCGCGGGGAGAGCAGCATCTCCACGTGGCGGAGGTAATCCTCCACCCGCCCGGCCCACTTCTCCCAGCTCATGTCGTCGGCCTCGCGAGCCCGGTCGGAGGCACGCAGCTCGGCGTCCTTGCCGTCGAGCTCGAGGTGGCCGAACTCGGTGTTGGGGATCAGGACGCCGTCGAGGAACAGCGCGCTGCCGATGCCGGTGCCGAAGGTCAGCATCATGATCAGGCCGCGCTGATCGCGGCCCGCCCCGAAGGCCACCTCGGCCGCGCCGGCCGCGTCGGCGTCGTTGAGCACCGTGACCGGCTTGCCGAGGCGCTCGCTGAACAACTGGGCCGCAGGTGCGTCGAGCCAGGACTTGTCGACGTTGGCCGCCGTGCGGGTCACGCCGTCGACCACCACGCCGGGGAAGGTGATGCCGACCCGGTCGAAGCCGTCGAACTGGCCGGCGACCTCGGCGGCCGCCTCGACCACGCTGGTCACGTCACTGGGCTGCGGCGTGGGCACGCGGAAACGCTCGGCGAGCAGATCGCCCGCGACCGTGTCGACCGGCGCCCCCTTCACGCCGGAGCCGCCGATGTCGATGCCGAGGATGGCCATCTGAGTTCCCGTCCGCTTCTTGACGAATGTTTCCCGCTGTTTACCACGGGGGACCGACCTTGAATCCTCGCTCACGTCACCCTGGCCACGTGTGGGTCGGTCATTCGACGTGAGTGACTCATACTTTCGGCTAGTGTCACCTAGTCTTTGTGGCTAACGTGGAGGGCATCGAACGGTCGCCGCGTGCGGGCACGGCTCTCTGCCCGCTGATGGAGAGACCTACATGTTCCAGACCATGACCCCACCGAGAACGAAACACGGCACGGTGCCGGAAAGCGCCTCCGAGCTGCTGGTCGCGCTGGCCGCCGTGCCCGCCGCCGAGCCGGCCCGCGGCCGGCTGCGGGACGCCGCCATCGAGGCCTGGCTGCCGCTGGCCCGGCACCTCGCCAACCGCTACTCCGGCCGCGGCGAGCCCACCGACGACCTCATCCAGACCGCCACCGTCGGCCTGATCAAAGCCGTCGACAAGTTCGATCCCGAGCGCGGCGTCGACTTCGCCGGCTACGCGATCCCGACCATCATCGGCGAGATCAAGCGCCACTTCCGCGACCGCACCTGGTCCGTGCGCGTGCCCCGCCGGCTGCAGGAACTCCGCCTGGCGATCACCGAGGCCAACAGCACCCTGACCCACTCGCTGGGCCGTTCCCCGACGGTCGCCGACATCTCCGTGCACCTGGGCATCACCGAGGAAGAAGTCCTCGAAGGCCTGGAAGGCGCCCGCGCCTACAACGCCACCTCGCTCAGCACGCCGATCTCCTCCGACGGCACCACCGAACTGGGCGACACGCTCGGCGGCCTCGACCAGGAGTACGAGCTGGCCGAGACCCGGGTGGCGCTCGGCCCGGCGATGGCGACGCTCAACGATCGTGAGCAGAAGATCCTGACCCTGCGGTTCTACGGCAACCTGACCCAGTCGCAGATCGCCGACCAGATCGGCATCTCCCAGATGCACGTGTCGCGTCTGCTGACCCGGGCACTGGCCAAGCTGCGCAACGAACTCAACGCCGGCTTCTGAGGAAACAGCAAAAAGGGCGCTTCGGGACATCCCGGAGCGCCCTTCTTCACGTGCCTATTCAGCGCCGCTGGCTCGCCAGTTGAGCTGGATCAGGAGCTGGCGGGCCTGGTCGGCGAACTCGGCGTCGGAGGTCACCGCGTACTGGCCGGCCTGCAGGGAGCTGCGCGAGGCGAAGTCGCGGCGGCCGCCGGTGGCGGCGTGCGCGATCGCGCCGAAGATGGCGCCCCAGGCCGCGCCGATCAGCAGGCAGACCACGATGACGCCGAACCAGCCGGAGTCGCTGAAGATGCCGAACAGCAGGCCGATGAACAGGCCGAACCAGGCGCCGCTGGCCGCGCCGGCGAGGGCGGCCCGGCCGGTGGTGAGCCGGCCCAGGACGTTCTCCACCAGGCGCAGGTCGGTGCCGATGATCGCGGTCCGCTCGACCGGGAACTTGTTGTCGGACAGGTGGTCGACCGCCTGCTGGGCCATCGCGTAGTCGGGGTAGGTGCCGACGACCTCGGTGGGCACGCCGGGGGCGGCCGCGGCCTGCGCGGGCAGACTCGGCACGGCGCCACCGGGGCCGGGCGGAATCTGGGTGGAGGGGGTCGGGATCGGGGCGGTCGGGGCGTTGTCTGCCGGGGGAGCGGTGGGGATCGGGGCGGTGGGGGCGCTATCGGTCTTGTCGAACGGGGCAGTCACTTCGTACCTCCTTTGCGGCGGCGAGGGGCCGCCTTCGGTGCGGCTACCGGACGTTCGCCGGAGGTCAGCCGCACCCAGATCAGAAATGCGCCGGCCACCGCGGCGGCGCAGCCGGCCGAGCCGGTCAGGAACGCGAACCGGCCGGAGACCAGGTCGGGCGTGACACGCTCGGACATGGCCACCGCGATCAGGCCGAGGACGCCCGCGGCGCCGGCCACCACGGTCACGACCGCCAGCACGCCGGAACCGACCCGGCTCTGCCGTTCGGCCGGGTGCGGGCGGCGGGCGCGGAACAGCCGGATGCCGAAGGCGGACAGCGACGACCAGGCCAGCACCAGCAGCACCGCGGCGACCGTGTCGCTGGGGCGGTGCCACTCGGCCCACACGGTGGCGATCGCGATGACGGTGACGTAGCCGGCGCCGATCAGCGCGACCATGCCGCGGACCGCCTGCGGCAGCACCAGGATCAGCGCGGCGGCGACCGAGGCGGCGGCCGCGGTGTGCCCGCTCGGGAACGAGTTGGGGGTGGTCAGGCCGTCGTAATCGGGCCGGGCCAGATACATCTTCAGCAGCTGGGAGCTGCCGTTCGCGCCGAGCACGAGCACGGTCGCGCCGATCGCCAGGTCGATGCGCTTGCGCAACACCCCGATCGTGACGGCGGCCAGGCAGACCGCGACGAGGCTGACCAGCGTGGTGCCGTTCAGCGTGCGGCTGAGCACGTCGACGACCCGCGCGTGGTGCACGTCGCCGCCCTGCATGGCGGCGGTGTCGGTGTGCTGGCCGAGCGAGGTCAGCACGAAGACGCGGTAGAGGGCGGCGACCCCGGCGGCGGCCAGGATCGCGACCCCGAGGGGGACCAGCGTATGGCCGGCGCCACCGCGCGCCGAGGGGGCGGCGGCGGGCGCGGATTCGGTACGGGACGCCAGGGCCGTCATCGGCGGAAGTCCTCCCTGCTGCGGCGGGTGTCGAAGACGGAAGCCGTTTGCCCAAAACTGTGCGTTTTCAAGCGCACTTTCGCACAAGTCTCACCCGTTTCACAGGGACGCGGCCGCCCCAACCGGTGACGTTGGCAACTCAGCCGCTACCGGCATCGCTCTTGCCTCGCAACGCCCTCTCGCGATCTTCGTACGAGTACGTAGGCCGAGACGAGGGGGACGTTTCCATGGGGTTCAACACCCGACGACTTCTGGCTGCGCCGTTACTGGTGCTCGCCGCCGGTGGCGGCCTGCTGGTGGCAGCGCCGGCCGAGGCCGCTGGGGTGGCCGCGACAGTCGACGTGAACAGCGCGCCGCTGAAGATGCGACAGAGCCCGACGCTCGCCTCCGCGGTGGTGGGCACGCTGGCGGACAACCAGAAGGTCACCCTCGCCTGCGCGGTCACCGGCCCGTCGGTCCGTGGCCCGGTGCGCACCACGACCCAGTGGGACCGGCTGGTCAACGGCGCTTACGTCACCCACGCGTACATCCGGACCGGCCGGACCGTGCCGAAATGCGCGACCACCTCGCCGCAGGCGGCACCGGCAAAGGCGAAGCCGAAGCCGAAGCCGGCGACCGTGACTTACAAGATCGGTACGGTGCGCAGCGCCGACGGCTCGGTGAACGTGCGGACGGCGCCGAGCACCACCGCGCCGGTCAAGCGGTCGCTCGGTAACGGCGCGACCGTGCAGGGTGTGTGCGGCGTGGTGGGCACCCAGGTGTCCGGCACGGTGCGCACGACCACGCAGTGGAACCGGCTCACCGACGGCGGTTACATCTCGCACGCCTACGTGGTGACGCCGACGCTGACGCTCTGCCCGGGCGCCTCGCTCACCCCGCCGAACACCACCCCGCCGATCACGCCGGAGCAGTTCCTGGCGGCGTCGGTGGCGGGCGCGCAGCAGGGCTGGCGGGAGTTCGGCGTGCCGGCCTCGGTGACGATCGGGCAGGCGATCCTCGAGTCGGGCTGGGGCCGTAGTGGCCTGTCGACCACCGACCGTAACTACTTCGGGATCAAGTGCCAGAGCGGTAAGTACGGGACGCTCGCCAGCGGTTGCCACGACTACGTCACCACCGAGTGCACCGCGGCCGGCACCTGTTTCTCGACGACGGCGACCTTCCGGACCTACGCCACGATGGGCCACTCGTTCCGCGACCACGGCAACTTCCTGCGGGTGAACAGCCGTTACAAACCGGCGTTCGCCTACACCAAGGACGCGAACAAGTTCATCTGGACGGTGTGGAAGGCCGGCTACGCGACCGACCCGAACTACTACACGAAGATCACCACGCTGATGGCGAGCTACAACCTCTACCAGTACGACACCTGGAAGTAGTTTCCGCTATTTCGCCCCCGTCCGCCGAACCGGCAGACGGGGGCGATTTGCGTATTACGCTCATATTGGTGAGGAGATGGTGGTCCGGACCGCTGCTCACCATCGCTGTGATCATCTTGGGCCTGACCACGACCGGGCTGATCGTGGCCGGCCTGCGCGCCGCGCAACGGGAGAACGCCGAACGAGTCATGGACCAGCGAGCCGCGATGGCGAAGTCCGCCGTGCTGACCGAGACCGAGCGGTACCGCTCGCTGCTCGAGGCCACCGCCGCCGGCCTGGCCACCGACTCGCAGATGAACTGGGAAGACTTCGACGCGGCCACGTCGACGCTGGACTCGGCCGGGCTCAAGGGCACGGCCAGCGTCGCGTTCGTCGTGCCCGCCACCGACGCCCAGATCCCGGCCGTGCAGAAGCTGTGGCGTTCGCGCGGCGCCGACGGCCTCGCGCTGCGGCCGGTGGCCGGTGCCACGGAGCACTACTTCACGGTCTTCGCGCGCGGGCTGCGCCACGCCGACGGGCCGCCGCCGGTCGGCATCGACCTGGCCGCCGCGGCCGAGCCCGCCGCGGCGCTGGTCGACTCGCGCCGGATGAGCACGCCGACCGTCTCCGACACGTACGTCCTGCTGCGTGACCGCAACCTGCCCGCCGGCCAGCGGCAGCACTCGTTCGTCTTCGCCGCGCCGATGTGGCCGCGCACCGCCGACCCGCAGTTCCGCGGCTGGCTCGTGCTCGGCCTGCGCGGCCAGGACTTCCTGTCCGGCGTGCTCGCCACGGTCAGCCAGGGCCAGCTCGACGGCGAACTGCTCGCCACCAACGACGACGGCACCCAGCCGGCGGTGGCCCGCTACGTCGTGCCCGGCCGGCCCGACCTGGAACGGCAGAGCCTGCTCGAGGTCGCCGACGACGAATGGACCCTGACCGTCCGGGCCGACTCCCGGAACCTGCCCGGCGCCCGCAGCAGCCTCCCGATGACCGTGCTTCTCGGCGGGATCGCCATCACGCTGGCGCTGGCCGGTCTCGTCTACGTGCTGGCCACCGCCCGCACCCGCGCGATGGCCCGGGTGCGGGCCGCCACCGCCGAGCTGGGGCGGCAGGCCGGGCTGCTCGGCGCCGTGATGACCAGCATCGGCGACGGCGTCGGGGTGGTCGACGAGAAGGGTGAGTTCCTGCTGCACAACCCGGCCGCCCGGAACCTGCTCGGCATCGACGAGGAGCCGGCGGTCCCGGACGGCTGGCAGCAGTACTACGGGCTGTTCCGGCCGGACGGGAAGACTCCGTTTCCGCACGACGAGCTGCCGCTGATGCGGGCGCTGGCCGGCGAGAGCTGCGACGGGGTGGAGATGCTGGTCCGCAACCCGGGGCGGCCCGAGGGGATCCTGATCAGCGTCGACGGCCGGCCGCTAGACCCGAGCGCCGGGCAGCGCGGCGCGGTCGCGGTCTTCCACGACATCACCGAGCTGCGCCGCTACGAGAACGACCTGGCGGTGTTCGCCGGGGTGGTGGCGCACGACCTCAAGGCGCCGCTCACCGTCGTGCGCGGCCACTGCGAAGCGGCCACCGAGTCGCTCGCCGACGGGCTCGGCGACCCGGCGGAGTCGCTCCTGCGGATCATCCGGGCGGTCGACCGGATGGGCGCGATGATCGACACGCTCCTGGCCTACACGACCGCCCGGGACGCCCCGTTGTCGCCGGCGGCGGTCGACCTGGCCGCCCTGGCCAACGACGTGGTGCAGGACCGCAATCTGCCGGTCGGCGGCGAACCGCTGGTATGCATCGGCGAGATGCCGATCGTCGAGGCCGATCCGGTGATGCTGCGGCATGTTCTGGACAACCTGATCGGTAACGCCCTCAAGTACGTCCGCCCCGGCGCGGTGGCCCGGGTCGACGTCAGCGCCGCGCCGGCCGCCGATGGCTGGGCCCGGATCTCGGTCGCCGACCGCGGCATCGGGATCCCGGATGCGGAGAAACCGGCTGTCTTCGAACAGTTCCACCGGGCCCACGCCGGCGCCGGCTATGCCGGCACCGGGCTCGGCCTGGCCATCTGCAAACGCATCGTGGAGCGCCACGGCGGGGAGATCGGCGTCGCCGACAACCCTGGCGGAGGGACGCGCTTCCACTTCACCCTGCCATTGGAGGAGTACGCCATGAAGCTTCGACCGGCGAAGAAAACGACCGACGACGACGAGGCCCGCGCCAAGCTGGAGCGGGCGCTCGCCGAACGGGCCGCCATCGAGCACGCGGCGCTGCCGGGGCTGAGCGCGCTGCCGTCGTCGGCCCCGTCCGGCGGCGACCCGGCCGGCACCCGGCTGCGCTCGCCCGTGCCGCACCACCATCCGGCTGACGAATAATGGGGTCATGACCATTCCCGCCGTACCGCTGAATGACGCCCTGGAAATGCCTTTGCTCGGCTTTGGCACCTGGCAGATCCGGGGCGATTCGGCTTATAAGGCGGTCCGCGCCGCCCTTGACGCCGGCTACCGGCACATCGACACCGCCACCATGTACGGCAACGAGGCCGAGGTCGGCCGCGCCCTGGCCGACTCGGGCGTGCCCCGCGACCAGGTGTTCATCACGACCAAGCTGCCGCCGGAGCGGGCCGGCCAGGAGCGCGCGACGCTCGACGAGAGCCTGCGGGCGCTGCAGGTGGACGCCGTCGACCTGTGGCTGATCCACTGGCCGCCGTCGCGGGGCCGGTCCGTCCCGGTGTGGCGGGAATTCGTCGCGCTCCGGGAGGCCGGCCTGACCCGGGCGATCGGCGTGTCGAACTACGACGTCTCGGACATCGACGAGTTGGCGTCGGCGACCGGCGTGACGCCGGCGGTCAACCAGATCCGGTTCGGCCCGACGCTGTGGGACGCCGAGCTCGTCGCCGAGCACCGGTCACGGGGCGTGGTCGTCGAGGGCTACTCGCCGTTCAAGACCACCAACCTGCACGATCCCGCCCTCACCAAGATCGCCGGAGCGCACGGCGTCGACCCGGCCCGGGTGGTGCTGCGCTGGCATCTGCAGCACGAGATCGTGGTGATCCCCAAGTCGTCCTCGGAGTCCCGGATCGCCACCAACTTCGACGTCACCGGCTTCGAGCTGTCACCCGACGAGATGGCCGCCGTCGACGGGCTCGCCAAGCGGCGATAATCACCAGGCGTTTGCCGCCCGTTCCGCCTATTCTTGCTGCGCCATGTCGATAACACCCGCCTCGCTCCGCGCCCTTCTGACCGACCTGCTCCCTCGGGACGAACGGCGGCTCCAGCGCCGGCTGGACGGCACCCGCAAGATCCGGGACGACGCGGCCCGCGCCGTCGTGCTGGCCGAGATCGAGACCGAGGCGGCTGCCGCCCGCGGCCGTCTCGAGGCCAAGCTCGCCTCCGTCCCGCCGATCACCTACCCGCAGGCGCTGCCGGTCAGCCAGCGCAAGGACGACATCCTCGCCGCGATCCGCGACCACCAGGTCGTGGTCGTGGCGGGCGAGACCGGCTCCGGCAAGACCACCCAGATCCCCAAGATCTGCATGGAGCTCGGTCGCGGGGTGCGCGGCCAGATCGGGCACACCCAGCCGCGGCGGATCGCGGCCCGCACCGTGGCCGAGCGCATCGCCGAGGAGCTGGACCGGCCGCTCGGCACCACGGTGGGTTACAAGGTGCGCTTCACCGACCAGGTCAGCGACCAGACCATGGTCAAGGTCATGACGGACGGCATCCTGCTCGCCGAGATCCAGAACGACCGGATGCTCTACCGCTACGACACGCTGATCATCGACGAGGCGCACGAGCGCAGCCTCAACATCGACTTCATCCTCGGTTACCTGCGCGAGCTGCTGCCGCGCCGCCCCGACCTCAAGCTGATCATCACGTCGGCGACGATCGAGACGTCCCGGTTCTCCGAGCACTTCGGGGGCGCGCCGGTCATCGAGGTGTCGGGCCGCACGTACCCGGTGGAGGTTCGTTATCGGCCTCTGGTCTCGGTGGATGCCCATGAGGAGTCTTCAGACCTTTCAAGGGTGGCGGCGGGGCGGTCGGAAGGGGAGACCGAGGAGCCGATGGACCAGGTCGACGGGATCGCCGAGGCGGTCGACGAGCTCGGTCGCGACGGTGACGGCGACATCCTGGTCTTCCTCTCCGGGGAGCGGGAGATCCGGGACACCGCCGACGCGCTCGGCAAGCGCAACCTGCGCAACACCGACATCGTCCCGCTCTACGGCCGGCTCTCCGCCGCCGAGCAGCACAAAGTGTTCGAGCGGCACTCGCAGCGCCGGGTGGTGCTCGCCACCAACGTCGCCGAGACCTCGCTGACCGTGCCCGGCATCCGCTATGTCATCGACCCCGGCAGCGCCCGGATCAGCCGTTACTCCAGCCGGCTCAAGGTGCAGCGGCTGCCGATCGAGCCGGTCTCGCAGGCCAGCGCCAACCAGCGCAAGGGCCGCTGCGGCCGGGTCGCCGACGGCATCTGCATCCGGCTCTACTCGGAGGAGGACTTCGAGTCCCGGCCCGAGTTCACCGAGCCGGAGATCCTGCGCACGAACCTGGCCAGCGTCATCCTGCAGATGACCAATCTCGGTCTCGGTGACCTCGCGAAGTTCCCGTTCATCGACCCGCCGGACCGCCGCAACATCAACGACGGTGTGAAGCTCCTCGAGGAACTGGGCGCGCTCGACGACCGCAAACTCACCCCGCTCGGCCGCCAGCTAGCCCAGCTGCCGGTCGACCCGCGGCTCGCCCGCATGGTGATCGAGGCGGACAAGCAGGAGTGCGTCGCCGAGGTCATGGTGATCGCGGCCGCGCTGTCCATCCAGGACCCGCGCGAACGCCCCACCGAGAAGCAGCAGCAGGCCGACGAGAAGCACGCCCGGTTCACCGACAAGGAATCGGACTTCTTCAGCTATCTCAATCTGTGGCGCTATCTGCGCGAGAAACAGCAGGAACTGTCCGGCAATCAATTCCGCCGGCTCTGCCGATCCGAATTCCTCAACTACCTGCGGGTCCGCGAATGGCAGGACATCTATTCGCAGTTGCGGCACGTCGCCCGTACCCTCGGATTGACTCTGGATGAGGACCGCGAGGAAATCGCCGAGGGCGCCCATGTCCATACCGCTCTTCTCGCCGGCCTGCTGAGCCATCTCGGTCTCAAGGAGGGCGACAAGCGCGAGTACCTCGGCGCGCGCGGCGCCAAGTTCGCGATCTTCCCCGGCTCGGCGCTGTTCAAGAAGCAACCGCGCTGGGTGATGTCGGCCGAACTGGTCGAGACCAGCCGGCTGTGGGGCCGGGTGAACGCCCGCATCGAGCCGGAATGGGCCGAGGAACTCGCGCCTCACCTGGTCAAACACTCCTACAGCGAGCCGCACTGGGAAAAGAAGCAGGGCGCGGTGATGGCCTTCGAGAAGGTCACGCTCTACGGCCTGCCGATCGTGCCGCGCCGGCGGGTGCTCTATTCCAAGGTCGACCCGGTGCTGTGCCGCGAGCTGTTCATCCGGCACGCGCTGGTCGAGGGCGACTGGGAGACGCACCACAAGTTCTTCGACGCGAATCGTGTTCTGCTCGAACGCATCGAGGAGATCGAGAATCGCTCCCGCCGCCGCGACATCGCGGTCGACGACGAGACGGTCTATGCGCTTTACGATGCGCGGATTCCGGCCGACGTCGTTTCCGCGCGGCATTTCGACTCGTGGTGGAAGAAAGCCCGGCACACCGATCCCGACCTGCTCACGTTCACCCGGGAAATGCTGGTCAACGCCGGGCGCGACACGGTCGACCCGAACGCGTTCCCGGACGCCTGGCTGGCCGGCGGGGTGAAGCTTCCGCTGGTCTACTCCTTCGACCCCGACTCGGCCGCCGACGGCGTGACCGTCACGGTTCCGCTGACGCTGCTCAACAAGCTCGACGCCGACGACTTCGGCTGGTCGGTGCCCGGGTTCCGCAAGGACGTGGTGATCGCGCTGATCCGGGCTCTGCCCAAGGCGCTGCGCACCAACTTCGTGCCGGTTCCGGACTGGGCCGAGGCGGTGCTCGACCGCGTCCCGGCCCGGCGCGGATCGCTGCCCGACGCGGTCGGCACCGAGCTGCGCCGGCTGACCGGCGCCATCGTGCCGGCCGACGCGTGGCGGCCCGACCAGGTGCCGGCGCATCTGCGGATGAACTTCCGGGTGATCGACGAGAACGACAAGGTCGTGGGGGAGGAGCGCGACCTCGACGTGCTGCGGCGCTCGCTCGCCCCGGCCGTGCAGAAGACCATCTCGGCCGCCGCCGGCAACATCGAGCGGCGGGGGATCACCACCAACGACTTCGGCGCGCTGCCGCGACGCCTTCAGCAGCTCCGCGGCGGGTACGAGGTGAGCGTCTACCCGGCGCTGGTCGACGAGGGCGACTCGGTGGCCGTACGCGTCTTCGAGACCGAGCCGGAACAGCACGACGCGATGATCGCCGGCACCCGGAAACTGCTGCTCCTGACGCTGCCGCCGGCCGCACGTTACCTGGGCGGGCGACTCGACAACCGGGCCAAGCTCGAGCTGTCCCGCGGCAACCCCTACCGCTCCATCGCCGACCTGCTCGACGACTGCGCCGGGGCGGCCGTGGACCGGCTCGTCGCCGATGCGGGCGGCCCGGCCTGGTCTTCTCCGGCATTCGCGACGCTGCGTGACGCCGTACGGGAAGATCTGGTTGATGCCGTTGCGAACGTCGTGACGCAGGTGCAGGCGGTCCTCGCCACCGCCTACGAGGTGTCGCAGCGGCTGAGCAGCACCAAGAACCCGGCGATGGTGGCCGCGATGGCCGACATCCGGCAGCAGCTCAAGGCGCTGGTCTACCCCGGTTTCGTGACCGCGACCGGCTGGCGGCAGTTGCACCACCTGCCGCGCTACCTGCGGGGGATCAACTACCGCCTCGACCGGCTCGGCACGAATCTCGCCCGCGACCGGCAGCTGATGGCGCAGATCCACGAGATCGAGGCCGAGTTCCGGGAGCTCCGCGGGGAACTGCCGCCCTCGGAGGAGATGACCGCGGTGCGCTGGATGATCGAGGAACTGCGGATCAACTTCTTCGCCCAGGCCCTCGGCACCGCCTATCCGGTTTCGGACAAAAGGGTCTTCAAGGCGATGGATCAACTACCGGCGTAGCGGGCTCGTAGGCGCTCGGGTGCCGTTCGGTTACCCCCCTTCTATGGGGCCCGGGCAGGCCCTAGCGTTCTGGCCATGACGAACGAATTCCTCGCCTTCGCCCCGATCTCGACCGACGCCGACATCCCGGTCCTCGACCCCGCTGCCGCGCTGCTGGACGAGATGATGGCGCGGCTGGGTGTCGACGGCCTCGCCGCCGCGTTCGCCGACCCGGGCCTGCTCGCCCTGGTCGACCAGCACTCCGCCGCCGTCCGCGACGCCCTGGTCGACGCCGACCGCGACGCCGACGCCGCCGGTCTGGCCGCCTACGCCACCTCGATCATCGCCGCCGCCCGCCGCGGTGGCCGCACCCTCCCGGCCATCGGCCAGGCGCCGGTCCGCCCGGCCGACTGGAAGGCCGCCGACTGGCACCTGCAGCGCCTGCTCGGCGTGTGCATGCTGGCCGAGGCGCTGGACGTTCTGCCCTGATCCCGTAACAATCCGGGCATAACGCACTCTCATCGGTATGAAGATCGCAATTGCTCTCGTGGCGGCGGCCGGGATCCTCGTCCCGGCGTCGCCCGCCCTGGCGGACACTCCCGCTCCCGTTGCGGTGGTGGCCCGCTGGGACTTCAACGCCGGCTCCGCCGCCGGCAAGATCGTCGACACCTCCGGTAAGGGCGTGACGCTCAGCGTCCGCTCCGCCGACCAGGGTGTGCTCCGCTTCGAGGCCGGGACGGTCATCTTCCCGGCCGGCTGCGCGGCCGCGGCCACCACCTGCGCGCGGGGCCTGATGGAGGCCCCGGACAACGCCAACCTGAACCCGGGCACGCGGCTGTTCAACTGGTCGGCCCGGGTGAACGTGACGAAGGCCCAACTGTCCGGCTCGGCCAACATCATGCAGAAGGGCGTGGCCGGCACCGGCAGCCAGTGGAAGCTGCAGCTCGGCGCGACCAACGGCCGGGCCCAGTGCGTGGTCACCGGCACCGGATCGGCCACTCCCTACATCGCCCGCTCCGACATCTCGGTCACCGACGGCCAATGGCACAAGCTCTACTGCCAGCGCTCCGGTACGACGTTGTCGGTCCAGATCGACGGCGCCGTACACGGCTCGACCACCATCCCGGCAACGCTGTCGATCAGCAACACGTCACCGTTGCGGGTCGGCGGCGCGAACTTCAACCTGCGCAGCGACATGTACCACGGCACCCTCGACGACGTGTACGCCGAGCTCGGCTGATTCCTATTTGCGGCGGCCCGGTCGTGCTGGCCGGGCCGTTCCGCACGGGGCAGCGCGGGGGTCACCCATCGATTACTGTCACCGCCCATGCTCGGCAGAATCCTCAGCAACCGATACAGCACCACGCTCGTCGGCCTGCTCCTGGTCTTCATCGGAATCTTCGCCTTCTCCGGCAACGACGTGAAGTGCGGCTCCGACCGGATGGAGCCCGGCGACACCTGCACCGAAACCCGCAAGGGCACATCAACGACGAGAAGCTTCGACGAACAGAAGTCGCACGACAAATACATGCGCTGGGCCGTCCTCGGCCTGGGCGCTTTGATGTTCATCGGCGGCACCATCTCGATCGTCCGGCGCCACTCCGGCGCCTCCGCCAAGAAAGCCGAGGCCGCGCCTTCGGCCGGCGGCAACCCACCGTTCCAGCCGCAGCCCGCGCCGCAGCAGCAGGGCTACCCGCAGCAGTACGGCGCGCCGCAGCCCGGCCCGTCGCACCAGGCTGTTCCCCAGCAGGGTTTCTCTTCGCAGCCCGCGCCGCAGCAGCAGGGCTACCCACAGCAGTACGGCGCGCCGCAGCCCCAACCGGCCCCTTCGCACCAGGCCGCTCCCCGGCAGGATTTCTCTTCCCAGCCCGCGCCGCAGCAGGGCTACCCGCAGCAGTACGGCGCACCGCAGCCCCAACCGGCCTCGTCGCACCGGGCCGTTCCCCAGCAGGGTTTCTCTTCCCAGCCCGCGCCGCAACACCAGAGCGCTTCCTCGCCCCAGGCTGACCCGCTGTACCAAGGCTTCCCGCCGCAGAGTTACCCCGCGCAGCAGAGCCTCCCCGCGCAGCAGAGCCTCCCCGCGCAGCAGAGCCTCCCCGCGCAGCAGGGCCACCCCGCGCAGCAGGGCCACCCCGCGCAGCAGGGCCACCCCGCGCAGCAGGGCCACCCCGCGCAGCAGGGCCACCCCGCGCAGCAGGGCCAGTCTGCGCAGCAGGGCTACCCCGGCCAGCAGGGCTACTCCGGACAGCACGGCCGGCCCGGACAGCACGGCCGGCCCGGACAGCACGGCCACCCCGGAGAGCACGGCCACCCCGGACAGCGGGGCTACCCAGCGCAACAGGGCCATCCGACGGAGTTGGGTTACCCCGCGCAGCAGGCCTACTCCGGGCAACAGGCTCACTCCGGGCAACAGGACCAGTCCGCACAGCAGGGCTACCCCGTCCAGCAGAGTTACCCCGCGCAGCAGCCGACTTATCCGCCGCGGCAGCCTTGGCCACCTCAGGAGTAGCGCCGCCTCGGCTTGGGGGTTGTCCTGGCTTGGGGGTCGTCCTGGCTTGGGGGTCGTCCTGGCTTGGGGGTCGTCCTGGCTTGGGGGTCGTCCTGGCTTGGATTCGCCCCGGCCTAGGGGTCGTCCTGGGCTGGGCGTCGTCCCTGCCTCGGGGGTCGTCCCCGGTTACTGGGGCGGGCCGGCCGCTCGGCCGCGGTGGCGGTCGGCCTCGGCCGGGCGGGCGTGATGGCGGGCGGAAACGAGGGAAGCCCAGCAGACAGTTGTCTGCCGGGCTTCCGGGTGGGCGGCGCGTGGCCGGCCTAGCTCCGTCGGAAGGCGTAGGAGCGGGACTTTCCGCCGCCGTTGCGAGCGTGGTCGCGTTCGGCGCGGTCCCGGGCGGCCTGTCGGCCGTCGCGGGCGCCGTGGTGGGCGGCGGCCAGGCCGGTTGCCTGGCCGGGGCGGCCGGACGGTGAGCTGCCCGCCGACTGGGAAAGCCCAGTGGCAAGGTCCTGCTTGGCGAGATCGTCCTGGTCTACCCGGACGGAAAAGCTCTTCGGGGGCATACGAACCTCCTTTGCGCGCGCCGCCTCGGGGACAGCGCAGGGCAGGGCGAAGCCGTGGAAAGAATGAGAGATTGCTCCGGGCGTCGGCACGCCGGCGTCTCCACGGCGGGACTAACCGCCGGAGCGCGCTAGGAGCCGGAACGCAGGGGCCGCGACCGCGGCCGACGACAATCAGAAGATCATGCGCGCAACGCTATCCGACCCGTTCCGGGAGCGCGACCGGATTAATTCGGGGCTTGCGGCGGTCGTTCATGATCAATTAATGACGTACCTGCAGGAGCCCCCGAACGTTCGGGTGACCGGCCGCCGCATCGTGGCCACCCTGATCGACAGCGTGCTGTTCGGCATCTTCCTCTCGGTCGTCGATGTGCCGGGCCGGCCGACCGGCTTCGACCTGACCACGCTCTCCGCGAAGGGCAGCCTCTGGCTGGCGCTGCTCGCGGTGCTCTACTACACGTTCCTCGAGGGCCTGACCGGCCGCACCCTGGGCAAGCTGCTCACCGGAATCCGAGTGGTGAACGCCGAGACCGGCGCCCGGCCCGGCCTGCTCTCCGGCTTCGTCCGCACCCTGCTGCGCATCATCGACGGCATCGCCGCCTACTTGGTCGCGATGATCATCGTGGTCAACTCGAAGGACCGCCGCCGCCTGGGCGACATGGCCGCCAAGACCTTGGTGATCCGCGCCTGACCCCACCCAAACCGCGATCTTGGCGACTTGGCGCTCCGTCCGAACACCAGGTCTCCAAGATCGGAGCTGGGGGAGAAGCGCGGGGAGCGCGGGAGAGCGTGGGGCGGGCATGCACCCCGCGCGTGGCCCCGCCTATGCGTCGATCTTGGTGACCTGGTGCGCTGATCGAACACCAGGTCTCCAAGATCGTGAGCTGGGTGAAGCGCGGTGCGCGCGGGGAAGTGTGGGGCGGGCGTGCACCCGCGCCTGACCCCACCTATGGGTCGATCTTGGCGACCTGGTGCGCTGATCGAACACCAGGTCTCCAAGATCGGAGCCTGGGGTGGAGCGCGGGGAGCGTGGGGCGGGCGTGCGCCCGCGCCTGACCCCGCCCATGCGTCGATCTTGGCGACCTGGTGTGCGAACCGAACACCAGGTTGCCAAGATCGGAGATGGGTGAAGCGCGGGGAGTGTGGGGCGGGCGTGCGCCCGCGCCTGACCCCACTTATGCGTCGATCTTGGCGACTTGGTGCGCGGACCGAACGCCAGATCTCCAAGATCGGAGATGGGTGAAGCGCAGGGCGCGCGGGTGGGGCGCGGGGAGCGCGGGGAATGCGGGAGGGTTAGAGGTGGGAGAGGCCGGCGTGCAGGGTGGCCAGGGCGCGGGGGTAGTCGGTGAGCTGGTCGCGGACTACCTGGAGGCCTACGCGTAGGGCCGGGGACGGGACGTTGCGGGCCTTGAGGACCGACGCGGTCCAGTCCACGAATTCGGTGAAGATCGTGGGCTCGGTCAAGTAGAGCGCCGCCGCCAGGAAGTCGACGACGTGGCCCATGTCCTCCAGGGTGGAGTCCATCTGGCGGTCGTCGTAGGAGGCCATCGCCGGATAGGCCGCCAGCAGCGCCTTCATGCCGTTGGTGAGCAGTTCGGGGCGGTGCCGGACGACGTGCGTGTATTCGTCGTCGCCGAGGTAGGCGTGCACCTGGGGATCGCGCGGGGGTGGGGGCCAGGACGAGGCCAGGCGGGAGACTGCCTCCTCGGCGCCGGCGGCCCACGCGTCCGCGCCGAGGATCTGGGCGTACCTGCCGCCGGGGCCGAAACCGCGGCCGCCGGCGATCACCGGGATGCCGGCCGAGCGGCAGGCGGTGATGGCGGCGTGCGCGCGGGGGAGGCGGGTGGAGATCATGCAGCTGAGGGCGACCGCGTCGGGGCCGGTCTGGTGCAGGTGGGTGACCAGGTGCGGGCCGGGCACGGACGGGCCGAGGAAGTCGACCCGCCAGCCGTCCAGGCGGAGCATCTCGGCGAGGATGCGGACCGGCAGGGCGTGCCATTCGCCGTCCACGCAGGCGACCGTGATGCGGCCGCGGGCCGGGCGGACCTGGGTGCGGGCGGCCAGGGCGGCCAGGGCGCGTTCGGCGGTGGCGGTCGCGGCGTGTTCGCGGGCGATGGTCCACTCGTTGGCCGCCCACAGCTCGCCGACGCGGCTCTGGGTCGGGCCGATCAGCTCCATCATGATGCGCTGGGCCGGCACGCCGTCGTCGTGCAGCGCGGTGACCACCTCCACCGCGCCGAACTCGTCGCCGTCGCCCACCAGGCGAAGGAACGCTTCGCTCAGGCCGGGGTCGTCGAGGCGCAGTGGCGGGTGCGGGGTGAAGACCGTCATGAGCGCTGGCGGACCCTCCGGGCTTGGTGGATCGCGAACGGTGACTGGCTCGGGGCGCCGCCGTCGCGCAGGCTCAGGGCGGTGCGGACGGGGGCGCGCACGGCCAGCATCGCGATGTCGTCGCGGACGCCGCCGTGGACCCAGTCGGAGACGAGCTGGCGGATGCGTTCGACGGTGGCGGTGGCCGGCATGCCCTGGCAGCCGGCCAGCGCGCTGCGGAGGCGGGCCTCGCCGTACTGCTCGGCGCCGGTGGGGCCGCCGCGGGCCTCGGTGAGGCCGTCGCTGAACAGCAGGCACAGCTCGCCGGGGGCGAGCTCGATCTCGGCGGGGCGCACCACAGTGTCCGCGACGGCGCCGATCAGGGTGCCGCTGACCGCCGCTTCCTCGACGAGCCCGTCGGTGCGCAGGACGAGCGGGGCCGGGTGGCCGCCGGTGGCCAGGGTGAGCCGGACCCGGCCGTGTTCGGCGCGGCGGAGCGCGCCGACGACGAGGGTGACGAAGCGGTGCTGCCGGCCGGCTTCGAGCAGCGCCTGGTTGAGCACGCGCAGCATGTCGGCGGGTGGCGAGTCGACCAGGTGCAGGGCGCGCAGGGTCTGGCGGACCTTGCCGGTGAGCACGGCCGCCTCCGGGCCGGTGCCGCAGACGTCGCCGAGCGCGATCGTGGTGTCGCCGCCGGCGTGGGTGGGCGCGAACACGTCGTAGAAGTCGCCGCCGATCCGCAGCGCGTCGCGGGCCGCCTGGTACGAGCCGACCAGCTCGATGCCGTCGGGCTGGGTCAGGTCGGGCGGCAGGAGGTCGGCCTGCAGGATCGCGGCCGTGTCGACCTGTTCGCGGTAGAGACCGGCGGCGGAGATGGCCGAGCCGGCGCGCGCCGCGAAGATGCGGGCGAGGATCTCGTCCTCGGCGCTGAATTCGCCCTCGCGCCGGGCCAGGATCAGGGCGCCGGCCGGTTCGGCGTTGCCGGGCAGCGGGGTGACCAGCAGCGCGCCGATCTCGCCGAGGCCGAGCCAGGCCGGGGCCTGCGCGGCGTCGATCCAGCGGCTCGGGATGGGCGGGAAGCCGCTGAGCACCTCGGCCAGGCCGGCCACCTCGGACAGCCGGCTCTCCGGGATCGAGCCCTCCTCGATCTGCTCGCCGCCGATCAGTCGCAGCCAGGTGCTGCGGCGCCGGGTGGGCGGCGAGATCACCACGGCCGCGTCGGCCAGGTTGGCGACCGCGAGCTCGGCGGTGGTGCGCAGGCAGCGGCCCAGGTGCAGGGAGGCGGACAGACGACGGCCGGCCTCGGCCAGGAACGTGCTGCGGGCCCGCTCGGCGTCGAGGGCGGCGGCGCGGTGCACCTCGTCGGTGCGATCGCGCAGGTACCACCCGTAGTGCTCGGCACCCAGCGCGCGCCGTTTGCCGGCGAGGTGGCGCCCCGCGTACTCGTCGGTGAAGGTCTCTGCGCCGGTTGCCAGCGCGCCGGCCAGGCCGCTCAACGGCGCGTCGCCGGCGGCGCCGCCCGCGATCAGACCCGGCACGAGCGTCGCCGCCGCGGTGTTGACCAGCAGAATCGTGTCGTCGGCGGCGCCACAGAGAAGCACCGCCTCGTCGGCGGCGTCGAGCGCGGCGCGGAGCAGGGCCGGTGCCGGCCCGGTGGTGCGCACGTCGCCGGTGACAACCGGCGAATGCCCAGTCATGATCTCCCCCTTGCTCTCCCCGCCGAACATGATCCGCAGAACTCAGACTAATGCGTCCGAGGCTTTCCGGCTCGTCAAGGCGTGCGGATCATGGATGGTCATCCATCGAGATCGACGACGATCGGGGCGTGATCGGAGGGGCCCTTGCCCTTGCGGGCCTCCCGGTCGACCACGGCATCTGTCACCCGGTCGGCGACCGACGGGGTCGCCAGCACGAGGTCGATCCGCATCCCCAGGTTTTTGTGGAACATCCCGGCGCGGTAGTCCCAATAGGTGAACGGGTGGTCGCCCTTCATCGGCCGGGCGACGACGTCACGCAGCCCGGTGTCGCGGATCGCGGCCAGTGCGGCCCGCTCGGGCGGGGTGACGTGGGTGGCGCCGACGAAAACGGCCGGATCCCACACGTCGTCGTCGGTGGGCGCCACGTTGAAGTCGCCGGCCACCACCATCGGGCCGGTCGCGAGATCGGTCTCGAGTGAGGTGCGCAGGGCCGCCAACCAGGCGAGTTTGTACTGGTAGTGCGGGTCCTCGGGGGTGCGCCCGTTCGGCACGTAGACCGACATGAAGCGGATCTCGCCGCAGACCGCGCTGATCGCCCGCGCCTCCGGATCGGGGTATCCGGGCTCGCCGGGGAAGCCGTTGCGCACGTCCTCCAGGCCGACCCGGGACAGCAGGGCCACCCCGTTCCAGCGGCCCTGCCCATGAGCGGCCACCGCGTAGCCCAGCTCGGACACCTCGGCCGTGGGGAAGCCGTCGGCCGGCACCTTGGTCTCCTGCAGGCAGAGCACGTCGGGCTTGGTGGCATCGAGCCATTCGAGCAGCCGCGGCAGCCGGGCCTTGACCGAGTTGACGTTCCAGGTGGCGAAGCGCATCAGCCAAGCATGCCGGAAGAACGCCTCAGCGCACCGCCGCCGCGAGCGCCGCGGCGAGTCCGAGAACGAGCACCAGCAGGAGTCCCGTCAACGCCACCATGTCGTTCGTCTCCCGATAAGACCCTTAAGGGGTGTGACCCTGGTTACCTCAGGGGTCGAATGATGCCCGAGTCGGACACGTCCTGCCAAGGGTCGTTCGGAAGGTTTTACCTATGACGCTCAGTAAACCCGGCGGCGAGCTCGGCGGCGGCGCCGGCGGCGTGCCAGGCGTTCGCGAATTCCGCAGGTGGGACCGCCGGACCCCACAACCAGCCCTGGCCGATGGTCACGCCGAACGAGGCGAGGGCATCGCGCTGGATCCGGGTCTCCACTCCCTCGGCGATCACGCTGAGTCGCAGTGCCTGACTCATCGCGACGATCGCCCGGACGATCTCGCCGGCCTCCTCGTCGGCGCCGAGCCCGATCACGAACGAGCGGTCGATCTTGACGCCGGTGACCGGGAAGCGGCGGAGGTAGCCGAGGCCGGAGAAGCCGGTGCCGAAGTCGTCGATGAGCAGCTTGACGCCGAGTTCGCGCAGCTCGAAGACGGTCCGTGCGCTCGTGCCGGAGTTCTCGACCATGACCGACTCGGTCATCTCCAGGGCGACGCAGCGGGCCGGCACCCCGTACTGCAGCAGCTCGGCCGAGACGACCAGCGGGAACGTGGCCACCGCCAGCTGCTTCACCGACACGTTGATGGACAGATAGAAGTTGTCGTCGACGGTCCCGTCCGTACGCCAGGCGGCGAGCTGGCGCAGCGCCTCCTGCCGCACCCAGTCGCCGAGCGTGCCGATCAGGCCGGCGTCCTCGGCGACCGGGATGAACTCGGCCGGTGAGATCGGCCCCCGGGCCGGGTGCGTCCAGCGGACCAGGGCCTCGGCGCCGATCGCCCGCCCGCTGTCGATGTCGATCAGCGGCTGGTACGCCACCCACAGCTCGTTGTCGGCGAGCGCCTGGCGCAGCGCCACCTCCAGCTCGATGCGCTGCCGCACCTGGTCGTGCATGGAGATGTCGAAGACCGTGGTGTGGCCGGGACCGTGCGATTTCGCCTGGTACATGGCGGTGTCGGCGTCGCGCATCAGCTCCTCGGGCTCGCCCTGCGTCCCGGCCGAGGCGATGCCGATCGACGTGCTGATCTTCAGCTCGAAGTCGCTGACCACGAACGGGCGGTCGAAGCAGCCGCGCACCCCGTCGACGAGGAGGTCGGCGTCGCCCTGGTCGCCGACGGCCGTCACCAGGAACTCGTCGCCGCCGAGCGCCGCCACCGCCACCTCGGGCGGCACGCACTCACGCAGCCGCTCGGCGACCTCGATGACGAGCCGGTCGCCGGTGTCGTGGCCCCAGGAGTCGTTCACGTATTTGAAGCCGTCCAGGCCGAGCACGACCACCCAGGTCAGCTCCGGGCCCTCCACCGGGGTCCGGTCGAGCAGCTGGTGGATCGTGGTGGCGATCATCCGGCGGTTGGGCAGGCCGGTCAGCGCGTCGTGGGTGGCCTGGTGTTCGGCCAGGTGCTGCGAATTGGCCTGCGCGCGGACCGCCGCGATGGCGCGGACGAGCAGCAGGGACACGGTGAGCGTGCCGACGGTGGCGATCGCCACCCGGTGCCGGGTGGTGTCGCCGATCGTCAGGAGCAGCAGGAACGGCGTGGCCAGGGCCGGGATGAGGAGCACCATCCGGCGCGGGGACCAGGCCGCCACCGGTGGCCGGGCCGGCCGGCCCATCTCGACCGCGGACGGATGGATCGGGGTGACCCCGAAGGCGGTGTACGCGAGCAGGAGCGGCGCGTCGAGCAGGGGAGTGGTGTAGAGGTGGCCGGACGCCCCGACGATCGCGTACCCGAGGTCACCGACGAACAGCAGCGCCATCGCCAGGAGCATGGAGATCAGGCTGGGTGGCCAGGTGCGGGCGGTGAAGGTCAGGCTGAGCACCAGCATCAGCAGCACCGTGTCGAACAGTGGGTACAACCCGGCCAGCGCCGAGACGACGTCGGAGCGGTCCGGGATGGCCACCGCCGGCGCGGCCAGCAGCAGGGTGGCGGCGAGGCCGCCGGCCAGGCACACGATCATGCCGTCGACCACGGTGTGCCACTCGACGCTCTGCCGGGCGCGCAGCAGCTCGATGAAGAATCCGCAGAACAGCAGGTAACCCGGAATCGTGCAGGCGTCGGCGAGCAGAGGCAGGCCGAGATCGGTGACGAAGGGGCGGATGATGATGCCGATCAGGAAGATGATCCCGGCCGCGCCGACCAGGTTCCACGCACGCCGGGGCTGGGCCCCGTAGCGCCGCGGCCCGGCAAAGCACGCCCAGATCGTGTTGCCCCCGATGATCAGCGTGCAGAGCGCGTTGACCACCGGGTTCAGGTCCAGGAGGTACACGACCGTCGCCGTCACCCCGGTGAGGGCGAGCAGTCGCCATTTTTCGGTCATCAACCGTCAGATCGGCGCTTTTGCCTGGTCCGTTAGCGGACCAGCGCCTTTGACGTCCCGGACGGCGTCCGCTGCCCCGGCACCGCCCGGCCGTGCACGAAGATGGCCGGGCAGGCGGCCCGATGCAGCACTTCCCGGGCCACCGATCCGAGCAGTCCGGCGCCGCGCGTCCCCCGCGGACCCACGACGATCACGCGCGCCCTGGTGGAGGCGTGCACGAGGGTCGGGCCGGGCGGGCCGGCCAGCACTCGGGTCCGGACGCGGCCCAGGTCGGGCACGGCGGCGACGGCCGCCGCGAGGATGCGCCGGCCCTCCTCCTCGTGCCGTTCGCTCAGTTCCTTGACCACATGCACCACTTCGACACCGACCCGGCGGCGCCGGCCCTCGGCGGCGGCGTGCCGCAGGGCCAGGATGCCGCTGGGCGAACCGTCCACCGCGACCATCAGGACGCCGGCCGGCGGGCGCGGCCCTCGCGCCACCAGCACCGGGCACCAGGCGTGCGCGACCGTCTGCACCAGCACCGAGGTGGGCGGCAGCCACGGCGTGGTGGCCAGATCGTCGTCGCCGAGAACGAGCAGCTCGGCGCCGCGGCTCTGGCGCACCAGCACGCGTTCCGGCACCCCGTCCACGAGTTGGCCTGCCACCCGCACCCGAGGTGTGGAACGCTTGGCCGTGGCGACCGCCTGCTCGACCATCTCGGCGGCGGCCCGACGGTGATCGAGGTCGGGGCTCGAATTGGGCCAGGTGAAAGCGTGAATCACTCGAAGCTGACAACCGCGCGAGACGGCCTCTCGCGCCGCCAGTCGCACGGCGGCCAGACCGGCCGACGTGCCGGTCACGCCCACCACAACAGGGTTCCGCACCGGGTTTCACCTCCGCTGTCGTCTCTGCACCATTATCTATGCAAGAACGCCACTCTTCGTGATCAATCCCTCAGCGGGTGGCCACCTGATGACCCATTCAGGTTGAGGGTTTACGGTGAACGACAAATTCTTGTGGACATCTGCCTGTGAAGTGAGGGAAATACATGACGGATGTCAAGCTCGACCACCCGGGTGGCCAGCTGTCGATGCCGGTACGTGAGGCCGTCGAGGGTCCGGGCGGCATCGACGTCAGTGCCCTCCTCAAGGAGACCGGTTTCGTCACGCTCGACCAGGGCTTTGTGAACACGGCGTCGACCACCTCGGCGATCACCTACATCGACGGTGACGCGGGCATCCTGCGTTATCGCGGTTTCCCGATCGAGCAGCTGGCCGAGAAATCGACCTTCCTCGAGGTTTCGTACCTTCTGATGCACGACGCGCTGCCGACGCCGGCAGAGCTGAAGGACTTCGCCGACAAGATCCGGGTGCACACGCTGCTGCAGGAGGAGATGCGCTCCTTCTTCTCCGGCTTCCCGCGCGACGCGCACCCGATGGCCGTTCTTTCCTCGGCCACCACCGCACTGTCGACGTTCTACCAGGACGCACTCGACCCGCTCGATCCCGAGCAGGTGGAAATCTCCGCAATCCGGCTGATGGCGAAGCTTCCGACGATCGCGGCGTATGCGTACAAGAAGAGCATCGGACACCCGCTGCCCTACCCGGACAACTCTCTCGACTACGTCGAGAACTTCCTGCGCATGACGTTCGGCCTGCCCACGGTCAACTACGACGTGGACCCGAAGATCGCCAAGATCCTCGACATGCTGTTCATCCTGCACGCCGACCACGAGCAGAACTGCTCCACGTCGTCGGTGCGGCTGGTCGGCTCCTCGCAGGCCAACCTGTTCGCGTCGATCTCGGCCGGCATCAACGCGCTCTCCGGCCCGCTGCACGGCGGCGCCAACGCGGCGGTGCTCGAAATGCTCGAGCAGATCCGCAAGGACGGCGGAGACGTCAACGCGTTCGTCACCCGGGTGAAGAACAAGGAAAAAGGCGTCAAGCTCATGGGCTTCGGCCACCGGGTCTACAAGAATTACGACCCGCGTGCCGCCATCGTCAAGAAGGCCGCCCAGGAAATGCTCAACACCCTGGACAGGCCCGACCCGCTGCTCGAACTCGCGTTCCAGCTCGAGGAGATCGCGCTCAGCGACGACTACTTCGTGAGTCGCAAGCTCTACCCGAACGTCGATTTCTACACCGGCCTGATCTACAAGGCGATGAACTTCCCCACCAAGATGTTCACGGTGCTGTTCGCCATCGGCCGGCTCCCCGGCTGGATCGCTCAGTGGTCCGAGATGATGAACGATCCGGCCAACAAGATCGGCCGCCCGCGCCAGCTTTACACGGGTTCTCCCGAGCGCGAGTTCATTCCGATCGACAAGCGGTAATTTCTGATAAGTCGATGGTTGCGCCCCGCCGGTCTTCTTCCGGCGGGGCGTTTCTATCAACCGATATGGATACGGTGTCAGCGCCGTTCCCCAACCGCAGGAACGGCCGGACCCGCCCCAGCGGCGGCCTCACTGCAACACCGGGCCGTCGCGGGCCATCCGGCCGCGACTTACGCTGGCCTCATGGTCTCGCCACCGAAGGTGATCCGGCGACTGGGTGAAGGGGTGGCCGGCGCTGTCCTGAAATGGCGGGAACCGGCGGTCCGCGCCGTCTCGCGCATCATCCCCGCCGACGTGCTCTGGTTCGTGGAGACCGGCGAGCCGGTCTTCGCCCTCACCTTCGACGACGGCCCCGCCCCGGAAACCACGCCCGGCCTGCTCGAGGTGCTCCGGCGGCACGGCGCCACGGCGACGTTCTTCCTGATCGGGGAACGGGCCCGGGCGCACCCCGAACTGGTCGCGGCGATAACCGGGGCCGGTCATGAGATCGCCAACCACCTGATGCGCGACGAGCGCTCGGCGCTGGTCCCCGACGCCCGGTTCCGCCGGGACCTGGCCGCGACCAGTGCGCTGCTCGTCCCCTACGGCCCGGTGCGGTGGTTCCGCCCCGGCGCCGGTGTCTTCACGCCGTGGATGCTCCGGTCGGCCGCCGAGCAGCACCTGCGGGCGGTGCTGGGCACGCTCGTCGCCGCCGATCACGGCGTCCCGGCCGACGCCCGGATCGCCCACGACCTGGCCGTCGGCGTCCGCCCGGGTTCGATCGTCGTGCTCCACGAGGGAACACCGAGGCGCCGGGGTGTGGTCGGGACGACCGACGAGCTGCTGACGATCCTGTCGAAGCGCGGCCTGTCGGCGATCACCGTTTCTGGGCTCGTTGACCGCTGACGCCTGCGGTCCGTGCCCGGTCGCTGGGTTGAGTGGCCACTGTCCGGTCAGCAGACCGGATCGCCGGCTCGGCCGGGTTGGGCGGTGGGCCGGATGGCCCGGGACGGCCCGGTGTTGCAGCTCGGCCGTCGCTGGGGGCGGTTCGGTGCTGATGCGGTTGGGGGCGGGCCGTCGCGTACTGGAAGAGTGGCGGTGGTGATGCGCGTAGAGGAACCCACCGCTGATGTTCCGGTCACCCGGCGGGTGGTGCTGGATGTGACGTTGCCTCAGGTGCTCGCGACGGCGCGGGTCGAGGTGCGGGAGATTCGAATTCTGGCCGGGCAGGCCGCCGGTTTGCATGTGCACAACGGGCCGGTGTTCGGCAGTGTGGTCAGCGGGTCGGTGGTCTATCAGATCGAGGGTGACCAGGCGCGGACGCTGCATCCCGGCGACGTGTTCTACGAGCCGGAGGCGACGCGGATCGCCCGGTTCGACGCCACCGGCGAGGGCGTGACATTTTTGGCGTACTACCTGCTCGGCGACGGTCAGCAGGCCGAGCTCACGTTTCCGGAGGCATGAGGATGCAAGCGTTTCGGGCCGCGGTGGAGGCCGGCGACATCGAGGCCGCGATCGAGCTGCTCGCCGATGACGTGGTGTTTCACAGTCCGGTCGCGTTCAAGCCCTACCACGGCAAAGAGACCGTCGGGATGATCCTGCGGACCGTGATCACCGTGTTCGAGGACTTCCGGTACGTGCGGGAGATCGGCGCGGCCGGCGGGCCCGATCACGCGCTGGTGTTCGCCGCGCGGATCGGCGAGGCGCAGCTGACCGGCTGCGACTTCCTGCACATCGGCGCGGACGGGCTGATCGACGACTTCACGGTGATGGTGCGGCCGCTGCGTGGCGTGCAGGCCCTCGCCGAAGCGATGGCGGCCCGTCTAGCTCGCTGATCCCTTCCACGGTGCGAACGCGTTGGCGTCGGCGGGCAGGAAGCTGGCCAGGCCGGGGCAGTGCCGGTGGATCAGGGCGGTCATCGTGGTCTCGGCGATCCGGTCGAGGCCGAACTGGGTGTAGATCTCGGGGCGGTAGTCGGCGGTCAGGAAGCGGTCGCTCTGCAGCCGGCGTGACGCCATCAGGATGAAGACCCGGAACGCCGTGTCGGAGAAGCCGAAACCGTCCGGCGGGGTCTCGGCGAACAGGCCCACCATGGTGTCGATCTCGTCGATGGTGCGGTAGACGGCGCGCAACCGGCGCACCGTCTCCGGGTCGGGATTCAGGTCTTCCCAGCGCTCGATCCGGGGCAGGTGCAGCGCCTCGCGGAAGTCGTTGTAGCGGGGGACGCCGCGCCGCCGGGTGCGGACCAGGTCGACCACCGACAGGTCGACGAGCTCGCCCTCGCGCTCCAGGCTCAGCAGCGCCTTCGGGTAGTTGTGCAGGGTGATCGCGCCGGGGTGGGCGGTGCCGAACGAGAACATCACGTTGGCCAGGCCGAGCTCGCGCAGCACGTCGTCGGCCCGGTCGCCCTGCAGGCCGAGGAACGTCTCGTCGCGAAGCACCCCGCCGGTGGCCGCGTCGTGGAACGTGTAGTCGTCCGGGATCAGCGGGTGCATGCGGTAGACCGTGACGAAGTCCTCGGTCAGCGAATAGGGCGCGGTGTGGTGGTCCGGCGTCGTCTTCGGGATGCCGTGCAGCGCATTGGCGTCGGTCAGCCACAACCCGATCCGGCTCAGCCAGTCGTTCGGCGGCACGCCGTACCAGTTGACGTGCATGCCGCGGTCGAGCACCTCGGTGGCGAGGATCGCGGGCGTCCACTCGACGGTGTGGATCTTCGCGATCATGGCCGCCACGATCAGCCGGGCGGTCTGGTAGGTCCGCTCGTCGTCCCACCCGGGGTTGCGTTCGCGCAGCTGGTCGCAGAGCAGGTTGTGCTCACGCGCGAAGAGCGTGTGCATGCTGCTCAGACCGAGCCACCAGGCCTCGTTGAACCCGGTGGTCTCCGAGCCGTGCACGTCGACCGGCAGGTAGCCCTCCGGCGTCAGCCTGATCTTCGCCCCGTCGCGCAGCGCCGCGGCGTTCTCGGTCCCGTACACCTCGGAGCCGTCCCACCAGTGCGAGGCCGCGTTGCCGAACAGCAGCTCGTGGCCGTCCGCGCCGATGCCCTTGCTGATATTGCCGGCAATGCGCATCTCCGGTTCGAGCGGGCCGCCCGGGGTGTTGCGCCAGCCCGGCACGTCCGGCGGCAGCGGCACCCGCACGTCGTCGACACCGAGCGGGTGCCGGGCGTGCACCACCCAGTCGTGCACCTGGAACTGGATCCACGCGGCGGCCAGGATGTTCAGCGTCGTCGCCGGCCGGAACTCCGCCCGGTGCAGCAGTTCGCGGCTGACCACCAGCGGGTTGGGCTCGTCGCTGTTCACTACGCCGGGCACGTTGCGGCCGAACGCGGCGCCGACCGCGCCCATCGACGGCTCGGACAGGTCGTTGAAGGTGCCGTCCGGCGTGCGGAACTCGCGCTTCTCCGGTGGGATCGGCGGCGGCACCGGGCGCACGCGCGGCGGCGCCTCACGCACCTCGGTGTCGATCAGGTTGTCCCGGCGCAGCACGTCGCGCAGCGCGGCCAGGTTGAGCAGGGACAGCGACGCCGGCAGCCGGTGCCAGGGCCGGAACCGGTTGACCACGCCGAAGATCCGGAGCATGGCCGCGCTCGCGATCCGGTTGCGCAGCGGCGGCACGGTGATCCAGCGCTCCCGGTTGCGGTGCGCGGCGCTGGCGTCGTAGGCCGTCTTGCGCACCCGGTTGAGGTTGCCGAGCGGCCGGAAGTCGTCGGTGGTGTTCCACGGGTTGAGCCGCAGCTTCCGGGCGGCCGCACTGTCCGGCGTGCCGGCGCGGATCGTGAGCACCGCGATCGGTTCGGGCTGCGCCGACGCCGAGCGCCAGTCGACGGCCGCGTCCTCGATCGGTGTCTCGCGCTCGTCGCGGAACCGCTGCACGCACAGTTCGAACCGGACATCTCCCGACTTGAGGCGGCTCCGCATCTCGTGGCCGAGGAAGTCGGGGCTGCTCGGCGGTGGCCCGGCCGCGGCCGCGTCCAGCGGCCGGAGCAGGTATTGCGCGGCGGTCTCCGCACCCCAGGTGATCGGGGTGCGACTCCAGTAAGTCTCGGTGGCCACGCTGGTCGTGCGCCGGCGGCCGGACTGGATGGTGCGGACCATCCGGATCGTCTCGGCCGGGCCGAGCACGAACGCCAGCCGGATCAGCCCCAGATAGCGCCCCAGGCCGCCGCCCGCGGTGGCCAGGGCGAACTCGGTGAACTGCCGGGCGTCTCGGGCGTGTGCCACCGGCGCGCTGGTCATCAACAGGTCGTGCTGCTCGTCGCCGGACACGTTGACCCGCAGGCCGACGCCGCGCAGGTCGGGCTCGTGATCGGAGAGGAGGCGCCCCTCGGCGTTGCTGAACCGCACCTGCGTGCGACAGACCGCTCCCGGCTGCGCGAACCCCACCCGCAGCTCCGGCGGCAGGTCGAGAAACCGCAGCTCGGCGTCGTCGACGGCAAACGTGACCTTGGCCTGGAAGCCGGCCACGATCGGACCGCCCCGGCTGTTTCGCGCCTGCGCCTGCATGATCTTGTGCGCCATGCCCTCGAAGAGCCGCCGCTCGGCCTCGGCCGAGCCGCCCAGATAGGACTCCCGCCACGGCGCCCTGGTTTGCATGGTCATCCGTCCACCCCCGACAGTGAGGCTTCATGGAAGCGCATCGGCGCCAGCGTGGGGAGTCGGGAGTCAACTAGTCGACTGCAGCCAGTCGAGCACCGGTGCGGCGCCGTCCTCCGCGTTGATCCGGGCGGACAGTGCCTGGGCGCGGGCGGCGTAGTGCGGATCGGCGGTGACCGCGCGCAGCGCCGCGACCAGCGCGTCGGCGGTCAGCGGGATCGGCGGTGGCGCGACGCCCAGACGGTGCAGGCGGCGGGCCCAGAACGGCTGGTCGGCCAGCCGCGGCACGGCGATCGCCGGCACTCCGGCCCGCAGGCCGGCCGCGGTGGTGCCGGCGCCGGCGTGGTGCACCACCGCGGCCATCCGGGGGAAGAGCTGCTCGTGCGGCATCTCGGTGATGCTCAGCAGGTCGTCGCCGTCGGTGGCGGCCAGGCCGGACCAGCCGGCCTGCAGAACGGCGCGGACGCCGGCCGCGCGGACCGCCCGCACCACGGTCTCGGCCAGCTCCGGGCCGCGGCCGGGCGCCATGCTGCCGAAGCCGATGAAGACCGGCTTTCCGCCTTCCAGGAACGACTCGAGCCGGGCCGGCGATGGGGCCGGGGCCGGCGCGGGCCACCAATAGCCGGTCACCCGCAGCGACGGGTGCCAGTCGCCGGGGCGGGGGACCACGGCCGGGCTGAAGCCGTGGAACGTGGGGTCGCGGAACTCCTGCTGCCGCCGCAGCGCGCCAATCGGGGTGCGGGGCAGGCGCAGCTCGCGGCGCAGCTCGCGGATCGCCGGGGCGTAGAGCCGCTCGGTGACGCGGGACGTCAGCCGGCTCAGCGCCAGGTTGCCGAGCGGGCCGAACGACCGGCCGCCGGTCAGGACCGGGCCCAGCTCGCGGGACGGGTGCACGGGCTGCAGGAACACGCCGGCGCGCGGCAGTCCGAAGGCGTCGGCGACCTGGTAGCCGAGCGGGGCCACCAGGGTCGACAGCAGCAACACCTGCGGGTCGGCCTCGTCGACGGCCTTGACGATGCCGGCGCCGAGCTGGGCCACCAGGGGGCGGGCCAGCGCGTACATCCGGGTGAGGGCGCGGGGGCCGGCGCCGTCGAGGGTCTGCTCCAGGGCGGTGCGCAGGTCGCCGGGGATCGGCACGAAGGCCAGGCGGTGCGACTCGATCAACTCGCGGAACGGCTCGTGGGTGGCGAGGGTGACCTGGTGGCCGGCGTCGCGCAGGCGCACCGCCAGCCCGGTGTAGGGCGCCACGTCGCCCATCGAACCCGACGTGACGATCAGAACCCGCACGACTCCGATCCTCGCACATGCCTTGACGGTTATATAACCGGACGGGCACGATGGGGCCGTGGACGCCCTCACCGCCATCGCCGAGCCGACCCGGCGCCGCATCGTCGACCACCTGCGCGGCACGCCCAGCAGCGTCGGCGACCTGGTGGCGGTGCTGGGCATGAGCCAGCCGGCGATCTCGAAGCACCTGCGCGTGCTGCGCGAGGCCGGGGTCGTGCGGGCCGAGGTGCGAGCCCAGCAGCGCATCTATCGGCTCGAGCCGGGGCCGTTTCGCGAGCTCGACGCGTGGCTGGCGCCCTACCGGCGGATGTGGACCACCCACCTGGCCGCCCTGGAGCGGCACCTCAACGCCAAGGAGGAGACATGACGAGCTTCGACCCCGGCCCGCCCGGCGACGCCACGCTGACCAAGGCCGACGACGGCTGGACGCTGATCTTCATCCGGCAGCTCGACCAGCCGCCGGAGCAGGTGTGGACGGCGCTGACCGAGCCCGCCGAGCTCGACCGGTGGGCGCCCTTCGCCGCCGTGGCGCCGCTGACCGCGCCGGGGCCCACCACCCTGACCATGGTCGACGGGGACGTGCGCATGGACCTGCCGGCCACCGTCACCGTGGTCGACCCGCCGGCCGTCCTCGAATACACCTGGGGCGACGACGTGCTGCGCTGGGAGCTCACCCCGGCCGGCGGCGGCACCCGGCTCACGCTGCGGCACACCCTCGCTTCCGCGCCCGGGGAGCCGGGCCTGGAAGCGAAGGTCGCGGCCGGCTGGCACCTCTGCCTCGAGGTGCTGAACCGCCTCCTCAACAGCGATCCGGTCGGCGTGATCCGGGGCCGCGACGCGATGAACTTCGGCTGGGAAGAGCTCCGGGCGGCATACGCCGAGAGGCTCTAGTCGCAACGCCGCTCAGTTAGGCGGCTGGTTGGGTTGTCAAGGCGTGGCTGAGACGTAAAGCAGCGAAGCTCCGGTATCAAGGGTGGTCACTCTAAGAC